>NZ_LT634361.1:1820000-2420000 GCF_900119795.1 Tenacibaculum maritimum NCIMB 2154 | reverse complement strand
GAACTAAAGTTTATGAAGACTATATAAGAGCTCATAAGATAAAAAAAGAGGCTTTCAATAAGAGAAAAAGAGAAGTTGAAAACCAGAAAGTATTTGGTTTTGATAGTAAGCATTATTTTTTAGAGAGACTCGGTAGAAATGTAGCTGATATTTTTATTTCTATATTTGCTTTTTTTTTAATTGTTAGGTACGTGCCTAAAAAGAATAATTCTTTAGTTTATTTTGGATCACAATTGATAGTAGTTTCTTATTTATCAACTAAGTTATTTGTTACATTTTGGATATTTCAAAATTTTGAAGATTATAGTCTAATGCAATATTTATTAGTAACTCTATTTAGCTCA
This sequence comes from Tenacibaculum maritimum NCIMB 2154, assembly GCF_900119795.1. Lineage (NCBI taxonomy): Bacteria > Pseudomonadati > Bacteroidota > Flavobacteriia > Flavobacteriales > Flavobacteriaceae > Tenacibaculum > Tenacibaculum maritimum. Next base: position 2,419,656 of record NZ_LT634361.1, on the reverse strand, counting down.
TTAATTATTTTAGTTGTGGTATTTTATCTTATAAGATTTTCTAAAAGAGAAGAAGATAATCTTCTCGATGTGTTAATGAACTTATTGAGATTTACCTTTAAAAACACCAAGCCAGAAAAAAGAGAAGAAATGTTAGAAATGATTAAAAAAATAGCTAAAAATAGCTAACCTATTGCTGTGGTAAAAAAATACTGTTTGCTATGTTGAGCAAACAATTGGTATCATAAGGCAGCAGTTTGCTGTAATCAGTGAGCTATTGTAAGAGTATTGGGGTTGGCAAATAAGCTATTACCCTATTCAGTAGCCAATTTTTTGAGGTAGCCAATAGCAACCACCATGCTAAAAACAGTATTTTTTTTATGTCTGGACAAACGTCCACAATCAAGCTCAATTGCTTTGTATAACTTTGCCATAGTTACTAAAAACAAGTACAATGAAAGTTTATTTAGTAGATGATTATCCAGTAGTTATTGAAGGGTATAAAGCACTCTTAAAAGCCCATGGAATAACGGTTGTAGGAGCCTCTTCTGATGGGGTTGGGGTGGTAGAGTGGTTAAGCAAAAATGCTTCCGATGTATTAATTTTAGACCTATCTATTCCTTGCTTTAACGGGTTAGAGGCACTAAAGCAGTTATCAGAAAAAAACAGCCATATAAAAACAATTGTAGTAACCAGTTATTATGATGTTGCTGTAATACAAGAAGCAATGGCATTAGGCGCCAAAGGCTATATTTTAAAAGAAGAGTCCGTACCATGTATTGTAGCAGCTATTAAAGCCGTTTTTAATGGAAAAAAATACTTTTCAGAATCGGTTAGAGATGCTGTTATAGACAAGCAGTTAGAAATAGGAGAACAGTATTTAATAACAGACATATTATCGCCCAAAGAAGCAAGGCTTATGGTATGGCTGCTAAAAGGATTTACACCCAATGAAATTAGTAGTAAAATGCATATAAGTAGCAGCGCTTTTCGTAGTTATACCCAACGAATTCGACAAAAATTAAATGTAAAAGACAACATACAGCTAGCAGTATTGGCAGCAAAATACAAAACACAATTATTATTAAGCGTAAGCAAAATGAACAAGTAATAAGCCTTTTTAAAATTGTATTTTAGTGTTTTAATTTTAAAATACTAAAAATGAATACTTTTTTAAAAACGTTAGCAGCATTATTATTTGTGGGAATGGTATCATGTACGGATACTACTGAAGAAACCATAAAAACATTAGATGAAAAACAAGAACTATTTGGGGTTAATAAAGGAGATTCAACCACAGATCTTGGGGATGGAATTAAGGAAGAGACGATGGAGGAGGACTAAAAACCTTGTGTTTTACATATTAATACCAATTTTATTGGTTGTATTATCTTTATCTTATAGAGCTGTTGACCCTTTTACTGAGTCCTATAAAAAGGCAGACAAAAACTTTCAGCTAGCTAAGAAAAGGAACTCTATTTCCTTAACTCAGTTGAAAAATATGTCAAAAGGAACCATGGAGTATAGGGATTATATAAGAGTTAATAAAATTAAAAAAGAGGCTTTCAATAAGAGGGAAAAGGAAATTGAAAATCAGAGAGTGTTTAGTTTTGATAGTAAGCATTATTTTTTAGAGAGGTTTGGTAGAAATGTAGCTGATATTTTTATTTCTGTATTTGCTTTTTTTTTAATTATTCGATATGTGCCCAAAAAGAATAATTCTTTGGTTTATTTTGGATCACAATTGATAGTGGTTTCTTATTTATCAACTAAGTTATTTGTCACGTTTTGGATATTTCAAAAGTTTGAAGATTATAGTCTAATGCAATATTTATTAGTAACTCTATTTAGCTCATTAATTATTTTAGCTGTGGTATTTTACCTTATGAGGTTTTCTAAAAGGGAAGAAGAGAATCTTCTTGATGTATTAATGAACTTATTAAAATTTACCTTTAAAAACACCAAGCCAGAAAAAAGAGAAGAAATGTTAGAAATGATAAAAAAAATAGCCAGCCATAAATAAGCCTTTACGGATATGAAATACAGCGTTTTTTAAAAGAAAGCGTAAAAAATAGCGAAGCATCATTTTTTTATAGAGCAATTATAAATAACAACAACGCAATAAAAGCCGCGGAGGCATTGCGTTATAATAAAAATTATATAATCCCTAAAATTTAAAAGTATGAACTTAGAAGAGATTCAAGTATTAAAAACAATGTATTTAAAAACCTTAACACCTTTAGAAGAATATAATAAGGAAGTATCAGAAGTAAAAATGAAAGTAGGTAGTTATGCCGAGTTAATAGAGCTTATAGGAGCCATTATAAATGTAAGCCAAAGTGCTATGGAAGGCATGTGTAATTTTGATATACCCCATTGTAGTGAGTATGATATTATAAGTGTATTAGGAGTAGCAAAAGATTTATTACCGTATTCAGAAGCAAATTTTTTAGATAAAATAAAAGGAAATAGGAGTATAGAACTCAATGAAGTGGTTTAATTAAACTTTTCTAAAGCCTATAAATGATGCTTATGCCACCTTAATTTTAAAGGCTATGTTACACAAAAAACACTTCAATAAATAAAACACTATCGGGGTTAAATTCAATTCCGATAGTTTCACACCTATACAATTTGTAAGCCACAGCCAATTACTAATCGACCAAAAAACATGATTAAGAGGCAATACCTTACTCCATTAAATAAGCCTATAACTATTATTTTAAATCGTTAAACTTTTTTCTTCCCAAAACAAAATACTGCCAAATAATAGAAGTATGTAAATTATAGTTAAAAGTTTTTGCAAGTGATTTCCGTTTGTTTATCATTTTAAAAAAGTTTTTATAAAAACTAAAATGCCCTCTTACAATAGCCCAAGTATGCATAGGTTTTCCGCTTAAAAGAAATTTTAGACCAGCAATTCCATCCAAAATCAAGCGCGCAAAAAGAATCAGTAAAAAGAATGGCGCAGGCACATTTTTAAGAATATTAAACAAGCTATTTCTAAAATTTAGAAATGTTTTTTGCGGATTCGTTTCCTCTAAAGTAGCCCCCCTACATGATATACCGTAGCCCCTCCTACATACATAATATCAAAACCTTTATTTTTAGCACGCCAACAAAGGTCAATTTCTTCTTGATGCGCAAAATAATCTTCATCAAATCCCTGCAATTCATGAAACACCTCTGATCGAATAAAAAAACAAGCACCTGATGCCCAAAAAATAGCCGCAGTATCATCAAACTGCTGCAAGTCGGTTTCTACATCATTAAAAATACGACCTCGGCAATAAGGATACCCAAAAGCATCAATAAAACCACCAGCAGCACCAGCATATTCAAACATTGTTTTTTGTTTAAAATCTAGCAATTTGGGTTGAATAATAGCTGTATTTTTTTCTTGTTGAAACACATTAATAACAGGCGGTAACCAATTTTCAGTAACCTCAATATCCGAATTTAGCAAGCAATAAATACTAGCATCTACGTGTTGTAGCGCATCATTATACCCTTTAGCATAACCTCCATTTACGGTATTCTGTATAATTTTAATGCTAGGAAAATGGCGCTGTATATAAGCAATAGAATTATCAGAAGAAGCATTATCCGCTACATAAATATCAGCAAGTTGAGCGCTGTATTTAATAACAGAGGGTAAAAATTGTTCCAATAACTCTTTACCATTCCAATTTAATATGACAATAGCTGTTTTCAAAAATATAAAAGTAAGTATTTAATAATGAGTTGAGTCGCTAAAAGAAGACGAATTATAATTAGGAATCTCCTTTAAAAAAAGATACGATTCATGAACCGCATCCATTTGGCAAAAATAATGCTCCAATCCATTAGTAACAATTAAATAATGAGCTTTTAAAGCCAAATTATATCGAGCAATTTGGTCAAAAGTATCTTGCGTTATTTTAATATGAGGCGCTTTACATTCTACAACAATATGAGGCATTCCATTGGGTGAAAAAATTAAAATATCACTCCTTTTTTTACGGTTATTTATAACCAATTGCTTTTCTAATGCAATTAAAGAAATAGGATACTTTTTTTCATGAATAAGAAATTCAACAAAATGTTGACGTACCCACTCTTCAGGCGTTAAGACTACATATTTTTTTCGAATTCTATCAAAGATAAACGTGTGTTTTTCGTTACTTTTGAGCTTGAAAAAATACTCAGGAAGATTCAATTGCTGCATTTTTCAAAGGTATAAAAAAGAGTTCTCATAAAGAAAAGAACCAATAAAACGATAGCGAAATAGCATATAAAAATACATGAACGAGGCAGAACATATTGTAAATGATCTTAAAAACGGAATCGTAAAACCCATTTACTTTTTAATGGGAGAAGAACCTTACTACATTGATAAAATTTCCACCTATATAGAAACACATATTTTAGAAGCGTCAGAAAAAGGATTCAACCAAGTAGTAATGTATGGTAGAGATGTATCTATAGAAGAAATAGTAGCTTCCGCAAAGCGTTACCCAATGATGGCTGAAAAGCAAGTATTAATTGTTAAAGAAGCACAAGATTTAAGTCGTACTATTGATAAACTAGAAAGCTATGCTGAAAATCCGCAAGCTACCACGGTTTTAGTTCTTAACTATAAATACAAAAAACTAGACAAGCGAAAAAAAGTATATAAAGCAATTGCTAAAAACGGAGTAGTTTTTGAGAGTAAAAAATTATACGAAAATCAAGTTTCCGATTGGATTCGTAAAGTTCTCGGAGCTAAAAAATACCAAATAGAGCCCAAAGCAGCGCAAATGTTGGTAGAGTTTTTAGGAACCGATTTAAGTAAAATTAACAATGAATTAGAAAAACTTATTTCAGTTTTACCAGCAGCAACCATTATTAATCCAGTACATATTGAAGAAAATATAGGCATATCAAAAGACTTTAATAATTTTGAGTTACGAAAATCAGTAGGGCAAAAAGACGTATTAAAAGCCAATAGAATTATTAATTACTTTGCTCAAAACCCTAAAAACAATCCGTTAGTAATGACCATATCATTATTAAATAGTTTTTTTACTCAGTTATTAATGTATCACGGATTAAAAGACAAATCAAAAGCTTCAGTAGCCAAAAATTTAGGAGTGAATCCTTATTTTGTAGGTGATTATGTAACCGCAGCTAATAATTACCCTATGCGAAAAGTATCACAAATTATAGCCCTTTTAAGAGAAGCTGATGTAAAAAGCAAAGGAGTAGGTGCCAATGGAATGCCCCAAGCGGATATCTTAAAAGAGTTGCTATTTCGAATTTTGCATTAAAACACGATGGCTCATTTTATGAAAAGCAATGTAGTATAAAAGAGATAACGCGTCTTTTTAACAAGATACTTAAAAGTTGTAGCGAATTTGAACAGCAGTGCAAAAAAGAAGACTTTATTGGAACAATTTCAATATTTTCGCTCCTCAAAAATTAATAAACATGATTACTGTAGATCAATTAGAAGTAGCATTTAGCGGACATACATTGTTTAGTGATGTTTCATTTGTAATTAACGAAAATGATAAGATAGCACTCATGGGGAAAAATGGGGCAGGAAAATCTACTATGATGAAAATTATAGCAGGAGTTTCTAAACCAACCAAAGGAGGAGTAAGAGTTCCTAAAGAAGCAGTAATAGCCTATTTACCCCAGCATTTATTAATGGAAGATGCAGTTACGGTAAGAGAAGAGGCAGCGAAGGCATTTCAAGGAGTTTTTGATATGAAAGCCGAAATGGATGCATTGAATAAGGAGTTAGAAACTCGAACAGATTATGAATCGGATGCATACATGAAAATTATTGAACGTGTTGCTGATTTAGGAGAGCGTTACTATGCTTTGGAAGAGGTAAATTATGATGCAGAGGTTGAAAAAGCTTTAAAAGGACTCGGGTTTAAGCAAGATGATTTTGATCGTCCCACATCCTCCTTTAGTGGAGGATGGCGGATGCGTATTGAGTTGGCTAAAATTTTATTACAAAAACCCGATTTAATTTTGCTAGATGAGCCAACAAATCATGTAGATATTGAATCGGTAATTTGGTTAGAAAACTTTTTACTGCATAAAGCAAAGGCAGTAGTTGTAATTTCTCATGATAAAGCGTTTATTGATACAATTACAAATAGAACCATTGAGGTAACCATGGGAACTATTCATGATTATAAAGCCACCTATTCTCATTATTTAGAGTTAAGAAAAGAGCGCAGAGCGCATCAATTAAAAGCATATCAAGAGCAACAAAAAATAATAGCAGATAATAAAGCTTTTATAGAACGTTTTAAAGGCACCTATTCTAAAACAAATCAAGTAGCTTCTAGAGAGCGTATGCTTGAAAAATTAGTGCCAATTGAAATAGATGAAGTAGATACTTCTTCTTTAAAATTACGATTTCCACCTTCACCAAGATCCGGAGACTATCCTGTAAGAGTGGATAACCTTACTAAAAAATATGGCAATTTAACTGTTTTTAAAGAAGCTAGTTTTGCAATTGCTAGGGGTGAAAAAGTGTCCTTTGTAGGAAGAAATGGAGAAGGGAAATCTACCATGATAAAAGCCATTATGGGCGCCATAGATTTTGAAGGAACGTGTGGGTTAGGGCACAATGCTAAAGTAGGATATTTTGCACAAAACCAAGCCTCGCTATTAGATCCAGAATTAACCATATTTCAAACAGTAGATGAAATTGCAGAAGGAGATATTAGAACCCAGATAAAAAATATTTTGGGGCGATTTATGTTTAGTGGAGATGATTTGGAAAAGAAGGTAAAAGTATTATCAGGAGGAGAAAGAACGCGTTTGGCAATGGTAAAACTTTTGTTAGAACCTGTAAACTTATTGATTTTAGATGAGCCTACGAATCATTTAGATTTACGATCAAAAGAGGTAATTAAAGAAGCTTTATTAAATTTTGATGGTACGTTGATTTTAGTATCTCATGACAGAGATTTTTTACGAGGATTGTCGCAAAAAGTATTTGAATTTAAAGAACAACGTGTTATAGAACATTTTGAAACTATTGATGCCTTTTTAGAAAGAAATAACATAAAAGCATTAAAAGAAATTGATTTATAATAAATGTTATTTACCAACAAAAAAAGGCAGTATTCTTATTAGGATACTGCCTTTTTTTATGGAGTTATGTCATTATGCAACGCCAGTTCGATCTCACACTGTTTGGCAACCAATTTTTTACCCCCTTTACTTTAGGGTAGGAGTTGAAAAGCCAATACATAGCTGTTTTTTTATACCTAAAAGCGCTAGGTGTTCTTATAATATCAAGATATTCCAAAAAAGTAGTCGTTGGTTTTTAATGTGTTGTATATAAGAGTGTTGTCGGTTTCTGGGTTACAGTTGTTTATATTGCATTCATGTTGCATACCAAAAAACGAATGGAATTCAATATACAAGTGGGCATAAAGAATAACGATGCTCCATAGGGCTTAAAAAAACGAGGAATCAAACGAGTTGTTCTTGTAGTAAACTTTAAGAAAAAGTGTATCTTTGAAAAGCACTTATAGTTTGGAATTCTAAATGATTATCCAAGCAAATAGAAAAGTATGATTCATGCACACTAAAAAGAAAAAAAGTTATGGAAGGAAAACCAGCGGCAATAGTAGGGAGTAATCATATATGTCCTATGTGTAGCGGAACAATACCCCATGTAGGAGGTCCAGTAATTCAAGGAGAATCTAACGTTTTATTTAATGACAAACCAGTAGCAACTATGGGAAGCTTATGTACTTGCGTAGGATCATCAGATACTATAGTACAAGGAAATCCAACCGTATTAATTAACTGAAAACTAATAGCTTGTGTAGGAGATATGACAGCACATGGAGGTGTGGTTGTTTCTGGGTCTTCAAATATTATAATAGGTAGTAAGGGAGCTTCACCTACTACAATAATGCCTATAAAAGAAATACCTTTTCCCAAAATTACATTTGCAAATAGAATATTAGGCAATGCTAATAAAGCCATTGCAAATCAAAAAAAAATACGCCAAAAAACAGAAAATATTGAAGGAGATAAACGGGTTTATAATTTAAGGTGGATAAAAGAAGAAAAGATAATTAAAAAATCTAAAGTATTAAGGAAAGTAACACTTAGGGCATCTACAGTAAATTTTGCAGAAGGAGAAACGGTTACACTTACCGTATCTCGTCATAAAAAAGAAATGGATGAAGAAGGAACGAGAAACATTGTAAACACTGTTTTAGAAGAAGTAACAGGAGTAGTTCATGATAAAAAGGTAGATGTCATTTGGGAAATAGAAGAAGATGATAACGAAGTGATTTAAATTTTTTCTGATGCCTGCAAATGGGGCTTATTTTTCCCTAATTTTAATCTTTTATCAGAACGTAGCTAAGGCTATGTTACCCGAAAAAGACTTGATTAGGGCAAAAAATCCTAAATTTTTGCTTCAAAACAAAAAGTTGAAATCATTCAATGTATAAAATTAAAAAGCTAGTATATAAAAGAAAATGGGAAACAAAAAGCTTGAAAAGTTACAAAGAAAATCATATGAAAAAGATTTAAAAATTGCTGAATACTCGTTTACCTGTAATCAAGAAGAGGTTATTTGTCATGAATCTCCTAAAATAACAGTTGAAGGAGAAGGTATTCGGTTGCATTTTTTTAGATATGGTTTATTAGATAAAGCAACGCCAGTAGAAGATGAAATAGACGTAGAAGTAGAAAAAGCAGTCATAGCAAAGGAAGATACTGCCGAAATACTTTTATTGAATAAAGCAACAGAAGATGTTATTGTTTATAATAAGGATACAAAAGAAGTTAAGCAAACGATAGCGTTGGAGGAAGTTGTATATAAAAAAGAAAAATTTAAGGAATATGGACTTCCTCAATTAAAAAACTTTAGCCTTACACGAACGGCATTGTGTGAAGGATATATTTACTTAATAAATGATGAAGACCCAGAGGAGTATTATGAATTAGCAGTAGATAAATGCGGTATGTTATCTCATATTTTATGGGAGTATTCTAAAGATAAAAAAACAGGGGAATATTTAGATATAAGGAAAAAGCAAAGTGAAAAAATAAGTTATAAAATGGTAGAAAAAGGGAAGAAACTAAGAGTCGCTTTTTCACCTGTACAATGGTCACGAAAATATTTTAATGAAATAAATGCTAGTAATGAAAAAAAGGAAAGAATGCAGCTTATTGAATGCAATGGTTTTTCAAAGGAATACCAAGCAGAAGAAAACGCAATGCTATTGCCTTTTCATCAAGTAAAAGCCACTTTTCCTAACAGACATCCTTTTGCTAGTATATTACAAGATAATTTAAATGACATTTTTATTACTGAAAGAGCGCAAGATCAGAAAGCTAAAAAAAATGGCGAAGCTAATGAAACATTGGAAGATATGTTTATTACTTTTCATGATCCTACAACCTTAGCAGATGAAATTTGTTTAGGTATTGATAGAGAAATTATACGGTTGCAAGCCATAATAACGAGTTTACAAACAGGTAAATCTTTAAAGGAGGTATTTAAATTGTTACTGCAAGGAAAAAAAGTTACGATTGATGACAATAAAACAACAAAGCAAATACTATATTTATTTCGTTTGGCGCAACTTTCGTATGATTTTGTGTACAATACTCATGAGAATACCGATAAGTATGGTGAAAAAACAATCAATACTACAAAAGATAAAGTTGCTAATGTATATACAGCAGGAATTTTGGGTGCCTTTATAGAACACGGGGGAGCAAGCAAGAAAAAACTAGAGAAGATATTAGGAAAGAAAGAACGACTAGCTCAAAAGAGTGTGATTAATAGCTATAGAGATGATTTAGGAAACTTTATGAAATCAGACTATTATCAGGATGCTTTAGAGTACTGTTTTAGCGGTATTGCAGATGATATTGAAGACGCGAAAGGTTTGGTAGCAGAACATTTTATTGTTTTGGGGCAATACCCAAACATGTACGATAGGCATTTAGATTTAAACAAGGAATACCAACTTGTACATGACGAATGGTACAAAAAAATAAATGAAACATTATATAACAAAAATCCAGAATATTTTAAGAAAAGTACTAAAATATTGGATATTTCAATTGACATACAAGATATTAATAAGCTTAGTTTAACTAAAAAGACAATTAAGCAAATAGAAAAAATATTTAAAGCTTATGCCAATCATGAAACCTATGTAGGAGCTTTTACCGTATTAAAGCAAAAAGAAATGCCTATAACGGGTAAGGTGAGTTATTTTAGAGATAAAAAAACGAGGAAAGCGGTCTTTAAATTTAAAGCCTTAGAAAATTTTGAAACAGAAATAAACGGAAAAAAACTAACGTATGAAATAAACGGGAAACCTGCCACTCTGAAAAAATATAAACAACATTGGCATTTGGAGTATGAAAAAATGACTAGGAAAAATGCTGACCAATTGGTAAAAGATGGTAAGCTGGAAGTAAACTTGAAAGGCAACCTGCCTAAACGGTTTAAAAGTGAAGTTGAAAAATTTCTGAAATCGAATGCTTTTGCTGGGGTAGTATTGATGATAGAAGCTTATGTATGGGGAAAAGCAGTGAAAAATCTTTCTAAAGATTTATCTTATAAGAAGCAAGAAGAGTTCGCTTTTGCTAGTGTAAAGCTAGGAGCGGCAACAGGAACGCTTATTAAAGAAATGAAATTATATGATAAATATTTGATTAAAAGAGGGCTAGGTAGTGATGTTGTTTTGGGAAGGGTGAGAAATTTTACACGAAATGTAGGTGCTCTTAAAATAATTAGTTCTGCGATTACTGTATTTACCGCGTCAAGAGACAGTTATTTAAGTTTTTCATTGCGTGACAATGATGCAGCTACTATTTATGCAATGGCATCGGGCATTGGAGCTACTTTTTTATTTGCAGATATAAGCATGCTCGTTAGTGGTAGTGCAGCGGTATTTGGCTTAGGGTTTTGGCCTGCTGCCTTATTAGGAGGTGCTTTGGTAGGGTGTTATTATTTGGCAGCTAAGTATTTTAAAGATTCGGAACTAGAAGCTTATTTTAAAAACTACCCTTTAAGTGATTTTGCCGCAATACCTAGTGCACATGAAACGTCACAAGAGTACATATCACGTTTGGTTGTTAATCCTGCTAAAACCATGAACAATCCTTGGTTTGGCTCTGTGCAATCCGATGAGTTTAAAACTTATACTAACTTTGAAAAAGCCTATACTGCTCTTTTAGATATTTTAGTACCAAGTATTGTCATTGTAGAGCCAGCATCTCATGAATATATAGATTATCACAAGGGATTTTATAAATATAATGCCATTACCCATCGTTTTAAAGCATCCATTTATTCTGCACAAAAAATTAATGATTTAGATCAGTTAGCTATAAAAGCTTGGTACTATCCTTATGGCATAAATACAAAAGCAGCATTGCGTCCGAACGGGCGTATAGCTATAACAACATTTATATATGAAGCACCTCAAAAGAATTATTTTAATAATGAGGAGCTAACCCCTAATTGCCAAATAAGTTTTGGTTTGCCTAATGATTTTATATTCAATCTTGAAGAATATCCTAAAGGAGAAGTGTTATTTATATGTAGAATTAAGGTAGCAGATGGAGAGTATATTCCTACAAGCTTTCATACGGAACCTCGCTATATTTTTGGGCATGCTCAAACCCATAATAAAATAAATACCAATACGAATTTAATGCAAAGTGTTTTTTCTGCTCATAGGTATGGGCAAAGAATTGGTGTTACAAATGTAAAATTAGTAAACATGCCAAAAGAGGAAGCTTTGCGAAAACCTAAAATTATTTCAGAAAAAAGTATATCAAAATTACAATCTTATTATATCAATTAACAATGAAACAACCACATAGAATATTAGAATACCCTACAGTATATGACAAAGACTTTATTAGCAAGATAGGAGAAGAAGGGATGCTAAAACAAGCTGATGATCAGATATTTTTTGAGTCACACCGTATTTTTTTAACATCAAACCTGTATTGGGGTATTGGGGGTATTGTAGTTGGTGTATGGTTGATAGCTTCAACAGAAAATAACCAGCAAAGAATTTTACCTATCCTTTTAATATTAGGCGGTTTGTTTTGGATGATTTACGGATTGTATGCAAATAAAAACTATAAAATATTTGAGTTAAATAGATTGACAGGTATGGTAACCTATCCTGATAGTTATTTTCGAAAGCCTTTAAAAGGAAGGTTTAAAGAGCTGCATGCAGTCATTACAGTAACAGGAAATATTGATGGTTATGTAGATAGTGAATACTTAAAATTTGTAAATACGTTTAATCCTAGAAGGTTTACATTGCTATATACTTTTTATGGAAGTGAACCTTATAAAGATTGGAGTTTTTATGTATGGTATATGGATAAAAATCGTCCTTTACCTCCAGGTACGGCTTTTGATGCGTATCGAGAGCGAGATTTTGAGCGTAGAAAAAAACTAGGTTTTCCCAAACCATTATATGGTAGTAATATTCCTACACCAGAAGCAACACCAGCGCAACAAGCAGAACGAGAACGTATTGGAGGATGGTAGTAATATGGATTGCTATTTGAAATAACTATTATATTGACTAAGAATGAAACAACCACATAGAATATTAGAATACCCTACAGTATATGACAAAGACTTTATAGTTTGTGAAAAAAAAGGAAAATTCTTAAATTATGCTGATGATAAGTTTTTTTTTAGATCATTTGCTTTTTTATTAACATCAAACCTGTATTGGGGTATTGGAGGTATTGTAGTTGGTGTATGGTTGATAGCTTCAACAGAAAATAACCAGCAAAGAATTTTACCTATCCTTTTAATATTAGGCGGCTTGTTTTGGATGTTTTACGGATTGTATGCAAATAAAAATTATAAAATATTTGAGTTAAATAGATTGACAGGTATGGTAACCTACCCTGATAGTTATTTTCGAAAGCCTTTAAAAGGAAGGTTTAAAGAGCTGCATGCAGTCATTACAGTAACAGGAGGTGTTGATGATTATGTAGATAGTGAATACTTAAAATTTGTAAATACGTTTAATCCTAGAAGGTTTACATTGTTATATACTTTTTATGGAAGTGAACCTTATAAAGATTGGAGTTTTTATGTATGGTATATGGATAAAAATCGTCCTTTACCTCCAGGTGAGATCTTTGATGCGTATCGAGAGCGAGATTTTGAGCGTAGAAAAAAACTAGGTTTTCCCAAACCATTATATGGTAGTAATATTCCTACACCAGAAGCAACACCAGCGCAACAAGCAGAACGAGAACGTATTGGAGGATGGTAGTAATATGGATTGCTATTTGAAATAACTAATATAAGACGAAGAATACAGTGAAGGTAAAATAAAAAATGGCATATTATATTGACTAAGAATGAAGCAACCACATAGAATATTAGAATACCCTACAGTATATGACAAAGACTTTACAGTTTATGAAAAAAACGGAGAGCTTTCAGACCATGCTGATGATAAGGTTTTTTTTAGATCATTTGCTTTTTTATTAACATCAAACCTGTATTGGGGTATTGGAGCTGTAGCCTTTGGTGTTATAGGGTTGTTTATGCCAGGTGATACCGAGTTGCCTGAAAATGATAAATATTATATTCTGTTGCTTATCCTTTTAATCCTAGGCGGTTTGTTTTGGATGTTTTATGCATTGTATGCGAATAAAAACTATAAAATATTTGAGTTAAATAGATTGACAGGTATGGTAACCTACCCTGATAGTTATTTTCGAAAGCCTTTAAAAGGAAGGTTTAAAGAGCTGCATGCAGTCATTACAGTAACAGGAGGTGTTGATGATTATGTAGATAGTGAATACTTAAAATTTGTAAATACGTTTAATCCTAGAAGGTTTACATTGTTATATACTTTTTATGGAAGTGAACCTTATAAAGATTGGAGTTTTTATGTATGGTATATGGATAAAAATCGTCCTTTACCTCCAGGTGAGATCTTTGATGCGTATCGAGAGCGAGATTTTGAGCGTAGAAAAAAACTAGGTTTTCCCAAACCATTATATGGTAGTAATATTCCTACACCAGAAGCAACACCAGCGCAACAAGCAGAACGAGAACGTATTGGAGGATGGTAGTAATATGGATTGCTATTTGAAATAACTAATATAAGACGAAGAATACAGTGAAGGTAAAATAAAAAATGGCATATTATATTGACTAAGAATGAAACAACCACATAGAATATTAGAATACCCTACAGTATATGACAAAGACTTTATTAGCAAGATAGGAGAAGAAGGGATGCTAAAACAAGCTGATGATCAGATATTTTTTGAGTCACACCGTATTTTTTTAACATCAAACCTGTATTGGGGTATTGGAGCTGTAGCCTTTGGTGTTATAGGGTTGTTTATGCCAGGTGATACCGAGTTGCCTGAAAATGATAAATATTATATCCTGCTGTTTATCCTTTTAATATTAGGCGGTTTGTTTTGGATGATTTACGGATTGTATGCGAATAAAAACTATAAAATATTTGAGTTAAATAGATTGACAGGTATGGTAACCTATCCTGATAGTTATTTTCGAAAGCCTTTAAAAGGAAGGTTTAAAGAGCTGCATGCAGTCATTACAGTAACAGGAGGTGTTGATGATTATGTAGATAGTGAATACTTAAAATTTGTAAATACGTTTAATCCTAGAAGGTTTACATTGTTATATACTTTTTATGGAAGTGAACCTTATAAAGATTGGAGTTTTTATGTATGGTATATGGATAAAAATCGTCCTTTACCTCCAGGTACGGCTTTTGATGCGTATCGAGAGCGAGATTTTGAGCGTAGAAAAAAACTAGGTTTTCCCAAACCATTATATGGTAGTAATATTCCTACACCAGAAGCAACACCAGCGCAACAAACAGAACGAGAACGTGTTGGAGGATGGTAGTAATATGGATTGGACTACCTAATAAATTGGAGCATAATATTACATCAATTTTTAGCTATATCTGAAAACAGGATTAGACTATAAATAACCTAATCCTGATATTTTGAACTTACACATTTTGTAGAGTAGTGCCTATTATTTATTAAAGTGCACGTATTTTTCTAGTTTCGCATCTTCACAAATAAAAGAAATATTCCCTTTATAGATGCTTTTATATTTTAAATAGGCATTTTCACATTTTTTTTCGTTGTAATGATTGATGATAACTACCTTACCCGCATCTAAAAAGCGTTGCGTTCCAGCTTCATCCCACCAATTCATATTCTTTTTATAAGATTCATAAAGCACACCATCAAAATTAGAAGCATTTTCAACAGTATTTTTAGCCATGCACTTCATGCCTTTTTCATGTACATAGTCACAAAGCTCTTGGTAGTAAGCCACCCCTTCTTCTTTAGTAACTTTAAAGCCATAAGTAGCTCTTGATTCATCATCATAAAACCAATCCATATTATCAAACTCTACCCAGTCACACCCCCAAGCAGCAACTTTATCTATACGCGCTTTCATTAAATCAACAATACCTGTAGTAGTGGTATTTACAAAATACTCACCATCCCATTCGCTCCAAACTTTTTTCACTAAAAAAGGTTTCATAGCGTTAAAATCATCTCTATACGTTTCTCCAGCGCCAATATTTATATAAGCACCTACTTCGTTTCCTCTCGCTTTGATAGCAGCAACAGAAGCAGCTACATTTTTTTGAAAAGGATCTACTAACACATAAGAATTACGAGCCTTGTTAATGATGTCTATAATGCCATCTCTTTGGTAATTTTCTTGGTAAGCTTGGTTATAAACAGCATTGTCAATAATAAGGCGATTGGCTTTGTTAGCCAACTCCCAAGCAGTATAAAAAATTAAACGAGTTCTATTTTTTAGCAAGTCATAATTAATAGGAGTACGCGTTGTTTCTTCAGTACCATTAAAGTAAGAAATAACAGGTATTTTATGTTTAACAAAATTTGCATGATGTGATTGGGCATAAAAACTATCTGTATCATATTGATGACTGTACGAATAATCTAATTGAATGTTGGTAAACTTCTTATTAATCATTTCAGAAATACGGTGCAATTCAGTACTTAACCTGTCAGAACCCGTTACATATACATAATTAGGATTGTTTTTATGGTAAGCATCAACACTACCAATCATATCAATATCTAAATTAGCCACAATGCTTTGGAGAGGGAAAACAGGATTTTTAATATAATATTCAGAACCAAGTGTTCCTTTTTCACTTCCCGTAAGGTGTAAAAAAGCAATGGATCTTTTAGGGCGTATCCCTGCTCTCTCCGCTTTTTTAAATGCTTTTGCAATTTCTAAAAGAGAAGCAGTACCCGAATGATCGGCATCAACTTCTTTGGAGTTGCCATGATTTAAATGTGTAGAAATCAGAATTGTTTCATTGGGTTTTTCACTTCCTTTAATGTAAGCAATTACATTTTTAGCATCTTGCGGTTGCTCTTTGCGTTGGCGACTAACTCTTTGAAGATAATTACTATTGCTTAAAGGAGCAGTAACTCCTTGCTTTGTATAATTATTTTTTAAAAAAGCAATGCTTTTCTTTTGCTTAATACCATCAGCATGATATGCTAACAAATTTGTTTTTAGTTCTTTTGCAGTAATAGTTTCGGCATATTTTTTAGCACCATCTGAGTTGGTTAGTGTATAAGTTAAGGTATCTTTATTAGTGCCGCAAGCCGCAAGTAGTAATGCACTGGCTATATAGATGTTTTTTTTCATTAGAAAAGCTGTTTTTTCTGATGTATCCATTAGTAAGGAAAAGGATAATTTGGAAAGGAATGTGAAGGGAATTTTTTTTGAAGAGGACATTTTTTTATAAGATTAATTTAGAAAATAAAGATATGACAAAAAGAAAAACCTCGCAATATGGCGAGGTTCTTATTTAAAAAGTTCGTAGTATGTCGTTTTATTTCACTTTATCAGCTATGATACGCTCATTTCTATTAGCGAGTTCCCAAGCAGTATAAAAAACTAAGCGAGTTCTATTTTCTAATAAATCATAATCAATTTTATCAGGAGTGTCAGACGGTTGGTGATAGTCTTCGTGAACTCCATTAAAATAAAAAATGATAGGAATGTTGTGTTTCGCAAAATTATAATGATCAGAACGGTAATAAAAACGATTAGGATCATTTTCATCATTATAAGTATAATCTAAGTTAATATGCATATACTTTTTGTTCATTTCTTCAGAAATATTGTGTAGCGTTGTACTTAACTTATCCGAACCAATTAAATACACATAGTTAGGCGTCTCTTTATGAAGTTCATCTACCCTTCCTACCATATCAATATTTAAGTTAGCTACTGTATTGGCCAAAGGAAAAATAGGATTTTCTGTATAGTATTTAGACCCTAGCAATCCTTTTTCCTCTCCAGTAACATGTAAGAAAACAACAGAACGTTTAGGTCTTTTTCCTGCTTTGGCGGCCTGTTTAAAAGCTTGCGCAATTTCTAAAATAGCTACTGTTCCAGAGCCATCATCATCAGCACCGTTATAAATTTTTCCATCTTTAATACCTTCATGATCTAAATGAGCAGAAATGATAATTACTTCATTTGGTTTTTCACTTCCTTTAATATAAGCAATTACATTTTCAGAATCTTTTAAAGGAATTCCGCGTTGGTTATTGCTTAAAAAAGCAGCAGGAACTTTTTGAAAATAGGTGTTTTTTCCTAAAGGAGAAGGAATTTCTTGGCTACTATAAAAATCTTTCAAGTAAGCAACGGCTTTTTTTTGTCCAGGCGATCCAGTATCTCTACCTTCAAATTCATCAGAAGCATATACAAATAAATGTTTGCCTAAATCTTTAGCAGTGATCGTTTCAGCATATTTTTTAGCATAATCCGTATCTTTAGGAGTTTCGTTTAACACTTCTTTACTTGATCCACAAGCCACAAAAGCCAAAGCACTAGCTATATAAAGTATTTTTTTCATTAATTGTTAGTCTTTTACGTACGTTGATTTGCTCCCAAAAGTAATAAAAACTAGGAGGCTAACAAACTTAGGCTTTTTGAATCATGAATTGTTTTAAGGTTTTGTTAAATGCAATCAGTTCTTTAGGGAATAATTCGTCAAAGACATTTTGCGCAATTAAAGTATCAGCATTGCCATTAAACACGTTATTTTCAGTTAATAAAACAAATTCATCAGCCAGTTGTATGGCTAAATTTACCTCATGGGTAGAAATGATAATTGTTTTTTGAGTTGTTTTAATAAGTTTCTTTAAAAGAGAAAAAACGTTAAAAGTATGATGAATATCTAAATGCGCGGTAGGTTCGTCTAAAATAATAATTTCGGTATCCTGCGCTAATGCGCGCGCAATAAGAACACGTTGTAACTGCCCGTCACTCAATTCATAAAAACGCTTGTTTTTTAAATGTGTTATTTCTGTTTGCTCAATAGCCCAATAAATTTTAAGAACATCTTCTTTAGTTAATTGATCTATCCAATTTGTATAAGGTTGGCGTCCAAGTGCAACGAGCTCAAAAACCGTTAGTTGACTTTCAGGCAAATGCTCAGTAAGTACCAAGCTCATACAAGTAGCTAATTGTTGAGGGGTATAGGTTGAAATGGCTTGGTTATTCAAATAAATACTTCCTTTAAGAGGCGCTTGAACATTGGCAAGCGTACGTAATAAGGTAGATTTTCCAATACCGTTTTTTCCTAATAGTGCAATAAAAGTTCCTTTTTTAAAAGATACATTGATATTTGAAACAATGGTTTGCTCTTTTTTTTTAGAACGGTAGCCAATAGAAAGTTGCGTTGTATGAAGAATGTTATCTTGTGTTTTGATTGTTTTTTATTTTTAAAAGAGAAAATTAGCTAAAAAAAGCTAACTTTTTCATATTCTTATACAAATATTTTTCTTTTTCTAACCAACAGCCAAATAACCATTGGAGCTCCAAATAAAGAGGTAATGGCATTGATAGGTAATGTAAATTCACTCGTAGGGAGTTGTGCAATACCATCGCAAATTAATAAAACAATAGCGCCTATAATAGCAGTAGCAGGAAGTAGTATTTTATGATTGGAAGTAGCAAATACCATTTTAGCAATATGAGGAACTGCCAAGCCTATAAAAGCTATAGGTCCAGCAAAAGCAGTAATAACTCCTGTTAATAAACTCGTAATAAGTAATATCATGATTCTATTTTTTTGTATGTCAATCCCCAAGCTTTTGGCATAATTTTCCCCAAGTAAAAGGCTGTTTAACGGTTTTACAATATAGCAAGTACAAAGCATAGCTACTAGGTAAATAGCTCCAAAAACGATTAATTGTTTCCAAGTTAAGTTGCCCAAGCTACCAAAACTCCAAAATAGATATTGTTGAATTTGTGCTGCTTCACTAAAATAAGTTAATACACTAATAATTGCAGCAGTTACACTACCAAACATTAAGCCTATAATTAAAATAGACATGGTATTTCTAATTGTACGGGCTAGTATAATAATAGTTGCTAAAACCAAAAAAGAGCCTAAGCTAGCGGCAATGGCAACTGACCAATTAGCAAGAGCAAATGTTACGTAGATGCCTCCTAGAAAGTGCCCTCCTAAAATGAGTAAAGCTACTCCTAAACTAGCTCCAGAAGAAATACCTAGGACAAAAGGACCCGCCAATGGGTTTTTAAATAAAGTTTGCATCAATAAACCACTAATAGAAAGTCCTGAACCTACCAAAATAGCAGTAATAGATTTTGGCAACCTATAATGCAACACAATGGTTTGCCAACTTTCTTTAGAAGCCATTTTACCTAACAAAGTATTAAAAATATCGTTTAGTGGAATGGATACGGAGCCTATACTAATGTTAGAAAAAAAAAGAAACACCAATAAAATGGATAAAAGCATAAAGCGCTTTGTATATTTCTTTGTTGAATTCAATTAGCCAATAGATTTTAAAAAAGTAATTAATTGATGAATTGCTAGCCCTCTATGGGAAATACTATTTTTTTCTTCAGGAGTCATTTCTGCAAAAGACACATCAAAGTTTTCAGGTTGAAATACAGGATCATATCCAAAACCGTTGTTTCCTTGTTTTTCAATAGTAATAAAACCTTTACAAGTTCCCTCAAACAAAAACTGCTCACCATTTAAGTTTAAACAAATAGCGGTTCTAAATTGTGCATTTCTATTAGGCTGGCCTTGTAAAGCTGTTAAAAGTTTTTGAATGTTTTTTTCTGCATTATTTTCTTTTCCAGCATATCTAGCAGAATATACTCCAGGAGCACCTTGCAAGCTTTCCACCTCTAAGCCTGTATCATCAGCAAAGCAATTGTAACCAAATTTACGAGTAATATAATTCGCTTTAATGGTAGCATTGCCCTCCAAAGTAGTAGCTGTTTCTTCAATATCATCAAAGCAACCAATATCCTTTAAACTTAGTAATTGAATAGTACTAGGAAGCATTTTTTGAACTTCAATAAGTTTATTTACATTATTAGTAGCAAAAACAAGTTTCATTGTATATGGAAATTTACAACAGCAAATGTAATGCTTTTTTAGCTGTTAATAGGGCGTAGCCTTTCTTTATAAAATGAACCTATAATGATTGTTTTTTTTCTACATAAAAAATAGGAGAGTAGCTCATTTATAAAAAAAAAGTCACTGTTATTGCCGTTTTAAGTTGTAATCAATTGATTTTGAGTTTCTTTTTGTACAAGTTTTTTGAAGTGAGTAAAAAAGTTTGTACAAGAAATTGGGGTAAAAGTTTGTACAAGTTTTTTGAAGTGGGTAAAAAAGTTTGTACAAGAAATTGGGGTAAAAGTTTGTACAAGTTTTTTGAAGTGAGTAAAAAAGTTTGTACAAGAAATTGGGGTAAAATTTTGTACAAGTTTTTTGAAGTGGGTAAAAAAGTTTGTACAAGAAATTGGGGTAAAAGTTTGTACAAGTGTAAGCTTACATTATTAGCTTTTATTGGGATTTATCGTTTACTTTTAGAATTGATAAGTATTTTTAAAAAAGGTTTCCCAGTTCCTTTCAAAAACTTTTATTTCTGTATATCTGTGAAAGGATCATGTCTAAATTTTAGGTTATGTATTCAATTAATTACAATTAAAAGGCTTTTCATCTTTTTAGATGATTAGCCTTTTTTACTTATATCTTTTTAATATAGGTGTATGCTTTTTTTTTATTTAAAATACAAGCTAGACATTTTGAATTTAAAATTGCACGCCAAAACTTATACCGTAAGATTTTAAAAAAATAAATCCCTTACCTTCATTTGGATCGATAATAGGCTTCTTAGTTTCGCCACTACTATAATCCCAAAAACCACCTAACATTAAATTATAATTTTTCTTATCTAAAACAGAAAAGGACATTCCTACTCTAATATTTCCAAATCCATTTTTAAAATATTCATTTAAAGATATGTTACGTGCTACTAGTAAATAAAAGTTTGCTGGATTGAGAGCATCAATAAATTTATACCTTAAAATTCCACCTAGTTTGATATTTGATATTTTAGGACTTATATGATTTGAATATCCTCCTACTACACCTAAATAAAGTCTATTTAAAAGAGGGTAATTGTAGGTATAGGTAACTCCATAGGTTGCTGCTTTACGTAGTTCAATATCGTAATCTCGAAGATATGCTCCATTAGGATCTAATAAAGAGGAATCGTATCTTGTTTGATTGGGTATTGAAAAACTTAAGTCAACTGTATGAAAAGGGGTACTCTTTCTTTTTTTTTCTTGTGAATATAAGTTTGTAATAAACAAACAAATCATAATAAAAATTAAATTTTTCATATATATATTATTTTACGATTAATCTTTTTCCTTGCCATTCATTTCCTCTATGTGCTAATCCATAAATATCTACTTTGTAATCTATAAAATTAGGAAAAATATAAGGAGCGGGACTTAAATTAAAATTTGATTTCCAAGAACTAGACTTTTCCGTTAATTTATAACTCGCTACTGCATTCCATTCTTTATAAAAGTACTTTTTCAATTCATGATCTCCGTATTTTTTATATCTATTACCTATGTAAATCATTTCAAGTTCTTGAGGTGTTTTTTGATAGGTTACGATAAATTCATCGTCTTGACTGCCTAATTTATTTCTAAGAAAATTAATTCCCATAGAATAAATACTCTTGATGTTTGATTGACTAAAAATAGGATCTGTCGTTAAATTTAGTTTGTATTCCTTAATAATAGGTACATTAGGTATATATATATTTAATAATTCCTTTTTGTCAATTCTAAAAAAAGGTAAATTTGTACTCCTCATTTGTATAGGTGAAGCATTGCGATCCAAATATTGACCATGGCTCATAAATATTGGCTTTCCCATATATAAATAAAAAACAAATTCACATAAGAAAGCGAAATTTAGCATTGCTAAATTTCGCTTTCTTATGTCATATCAAGTAAAAATTACTTAAGACTTTAATTTTGCTAGTTCTGCTTTTTTAGCATCAATATCGCTTTGAATTTTTTCCAAACGCTTTTTAATTTTAAGAACAATTGTTTCTTTACGAGAAATACTTTCTTTAGAAGCAGTAGGATCTTTTTTAGCTTCCTCCAATTTAGCTTCCATTTTAGCCAATCCTTCTTTAGCACTTACTAAAATTTCTTCATTAATACTAATATCATCTTCATAATCACTAATTAAAGTACTTTTTTCTTTAATGATAGATTGTTCTTCTGCTTTAATTTCATTGTGTAATTGCTTTAGTTTTTCGGCTTCTAAACGCAACGCTTCTTGTTGTTTTAAGTAAGCAATTTCTTTTGCTTTTCGCTCTTCTTCAAGCTTTTTTTGAGCAGCTTGCAGTTGTTGTTTACGCAAAGCTAGCCCTTTTTTATCATCATCAATAGTAGTCGGTAAAGCATTGCTACTATCAGTAGTTTCAACTACTTCTTTTGCTGGAGTTTCAATAGGAGCAGGATTTCGCTTATTCTTTTTGTTCAATTTTCTTTTAAAAGAAGCCAATTGCTTTTTTTGATCCTCAATTTGAACATTTAATTTACTAAGCCTGTTTTGTATATTAGCAACAATTTTTTCTTTCCTATCAATATTTTCTTTGGTAGCTTTTCTACTAGTTTTAAAATCCTCTAAATTAGCTTTTACACGTTTTAGTGTTTTAATACCACTCATTAGAATTTCTTCATTAACACTAATTTGGTTTTCTTTACTTTTTATTTTTGTTTTTAGGGATTTGATGTCATTTTGAGCGAAAGTTTGCTGAAGACTGACAAAAAACATGAAAAAAACAGGGGTTATTAAAAGTTTTAATGTTTTCATATTGATCTTAGTATTTTTTAGGGGCGACAAAAGTAGGTCTTTTTTACTATAAAATAAAATTTAAAAATAAATAAAACTTATAAGGCTTATTCATGATGGTAGGGTTCATTTTTAAGAATGGTAAAGCCCCGATAAAGTTGTTCAACAATAAAAAGACGAATCATTTGATGAGAAAATGTCATTCTAGAAAGAGAAATTTTTCCAGTAGCTTTTTTATATACAGCATCTGAAAAACCATAAGGACCTCCAATGACCAATACCAATTGCTTGATACCTGAGTTCATTTTTTTTTGAAGATATTCAGAAAACCCTATAGAAGTAAAATCTTTTCCTTTATCATCCAGTAGTACCAATTGATCTGTATTTTGAATTTTTGAAAGAATCAATTCCCCTTCCTTTTCTCGTTGTTGAGGGCTACTAAGATTTTTAGCGTTTTTAATATCAGGAATAATTTCCAATTCAAATTTAATATAATGTTTCAGGCGTTTTTGATACGTATCAATTAATTGAATTAGGTTTTTGTCATCGGTTTTACCAATAGCCAGTAGTTTAATTTTCATAAGGCAAAATTATGAATTATGAGTTACGAATTAGTACTTTTACATCAGAATACAAAAAATATGATATCAAAAGAGCAATTTAATAAAGAATTAGCGTTAATAATAGCAAATGCAATACGAGAAGATATTGGAGAAGGAGACCACACTTCATTATCTTGTATTCCTGAAACAGCAGAAGGAAAAGCAAAATTGTTAGTAAAGGATGAAGGAATTATAGCAGGTGTTGAGTTTGCTAAAATGGTTTTTGCATATGTAGATCCGACTTTAAAGGTAGAAACCTTCATACATGATGGAGAAAAAGTAGCTTATGGAGATGTTGTTTTTTATGTTTCCGGAAAATCACAGTCTATTTTACAAGCAGAACGTTTAGTGTTGAATGCCATGCAACGCATGAGTGCTATTGCAACAAAAACAAATTTCTTTGCAAACCTTTTAAAAGGTACCCAAACAAAAGTACTAGATACCCGTAAAACAACGCCTGGAATTCGAGCTCTAGAAAAATGGGCCGTAAAAATAGGAGGAGGAGAAAATCATAGGTTTGCTTTATATGATATGGTAATGATTAAGGATAATCATATTGATTTTGCGGGGGGGATAACAGCTGCAATCACCAAAACAAAAAAATATTTAGCAGCAAAAAAATTAGATATTAAAATTATTGTAGAAGCAAGAAGCTTAGAAGAAATCAAAGAAATTTTATTAAATGACGGAGTGTATAGAATTTTAATAGATAATTTTAATTATGAGGATACTAAAAAAGCAGTGGCTTTAATAGGAGATGCTTGTTTGACAGAATCTTCCGGAGGAATCAATGAAAAAACAATTCGTAAATATGCTGAATGTGGCGTAGATTTTATTTCATCAGGAGCCTTAACGCATTCTGTTCATAATTTAGACTTAAGTTTAAAAGCAGTAGAATAACATGAATATATAGTGGCTTAGCAAAACTTTTAAGAAGGATACATAATTTAGATACAGATGAAAAAAAACATAGTAGTAGCAGGAATTTTGTTGGTTGCAATAGCCTGTAATAATACCAAAGAAGTAAAAAAAGAAATGGTAGCAAATACAATAGAAAATCCGTTGTTAGTAAAAAGTAAGCTTGCTTATGGAGCACCTGATTTTTCAAAAATAAAAAATGAGCATTTTATGCCCGCGATTTTAGAGGGAATGAAATTTCAAAATGAAAAAATTACTCAAATTATAGAGAATAAAGATCAACCAACTTTTGAAAATACCATATTAGCTTTAGAAGAAAGTAGTAAAACTTTAGACAATGTACAATCGGTTTTTTCAGTAATAGCAAGTGCTCATACCAATGATACGATAAAAGCAAATCAAAAAGAATTAGCGCCAAAATTATCCAAACATTCAGATAATATTTATTTGAATACCGCTCTGTTCAAAAAAGTTAAAGAGGTTTACGAACAACTTGCAACGTTGCAATTAGACAAAGAATCGGCACATTTAGTAAAAGAATATTATAAAAAGTTTGTAAAAGCAGGAGCTAATTTAGCTGAAAACCAAAAAGAAGCATTAAAAGAAATCAATTCGCAGTTAGCTAGCTTGTCTAATGATTTTGGAAAAAAATTATTAGAAGCAAGTAAAAAAGGAGGAATTAAAGTATTGAGCAAAGAAGCTTTAAAAGGAATTTCTGAAGAAAAGATAGCCGCGTTGAAAAAAGAAGATGCTTATGAAATTCAATTGATAAATACGACGCAGCAACCCATATTGCAGTCATTAGAAAATAGAACATTACGCAAGCAACTATTTGAAAAATCTATTCATAGAACCGATACAGGAGTATATGATACTCGTGAACTTGTAAAGAAAATGGTGCTATTGAGGGCTAAGAAAGCGCAAATTTTAGGATTTGACAATTATGCAGCTTGGAGTTTACAAGGCACTATGGCAACAACACCTGAAAAGGTTTTTGAAATGTTGAAAAACTTAATACCAGGTTCTTTAAATAAAGTAGCATCAGAAGTAAAAGAAATTCAAGAAGAAATTCATAAAAATGGAAAAAACTTTAAGCTAACACCATATGATTGGAATCATTATGCCGAAAAGGTTCGAAAATCAAAGTATAATTTAAATGAAGAAGAAGTAAAACCATATTTTGAAGTAACAACAGTTTTAGAAAAAGGAGTATTTTATGCAGCAAATAAGTTGTACGGAATTACCTTTAAAAAACGTACAGATATTCCCACCTATCATCCAGATGTTATGGTATATGAGTTGTTTGAAGAAAATGGAGATCAGTTAGGATTGTTTTATGGAGATTTTTTTGCAAGAGATAGTAAACGAGGAGGTGCTTGGATGGATGCATTGGTAAAGCAATCTAAATTGCGCAAGCAAAAACCTGTGATATATAATGTATGTAACTCTTCTAAACCAGCTAAAGGAGCCCCTGCATTAATTAGTTTTGATGAAGTAGCAACCATGTTTCATGAGTTTGGACATGCCTTGCACGGATTGTTTGGAAATCAAAAATATGCTTCTATTTCAGGAACTAGCACAGCAAGAGATTTTGTAGAATTTCCTTCTCAATTTAATGAAAATTGGGCAATGCATCCAGAAGTGCTGCATAATTATGCATTGCATTATAAAACAGGAGAAGTGATTCCTGATAGCTTATTGAAAAAAATAAAAGAAGCAGGAACTTTTAATCAAGGTTACGCTATCATAGAAAACCTTTGTTCATCTAATTTAGATATGCAATGGCATACAGTTTCAGTAGCTACTAAAATAACAGATATCGATAAGTTTGAAGAAACAGCATTGCAAAAAATGAACCTAAAAATAAACGAAGTACCTCCAAGGTATCGTTCCACTTACTTTGCGCATATTTTTAGCGGAGGATATGCAGCAGGGTATTATTCGTATTTATGGACAGAAATGTTGAGTCATGATGCTTACGATTGGTTTAAAAATAATGGTTTATTAACGCGTAAAAACGGACAAAAATTTAGAGAAGAAATCCTTTCCAAAGGAAACACAATGGATTATGCTGAAATGTATAAAATTTTTGCAGGTAGAAATCCGCAAACAACTCCTATGTTAAAAGCTAGAGGATTGCAATAAGAGAACCGATAATTTTGCCCCTTATTATTTTACTATGGAAGCTTATTTTGATGATACATCATTTACAAAAATAGATTTTACCAAAACAAAAATCGAAAAAGGAACTTATGACAACTGTTCCTTTGAGTGTTGTAATTTTGAAAATATACATGCATCTAATATTCAGTTTATAACATGTGAATTTATAAATTGTAATTTTAGCAATACCATAATACATCACACAGCTTTTAAAGATGTTGCTTTTATCAATTGTAAAATGATAGGGGTGAAGTTTGATAAATGCGATCCTTTTTTATTGCAATTTAGTTTTAAAAACTGCGCGCTTAACTATGCCTCCTTTTACCAATTAAAAATACCCCATACAAAGTTTATAAACTGTAATTTACAGGCTGTAGATTTTACAGAAACTAATTTAGTAAATGCCGTTTTTGATAATACTACGTTAGAGAAAGCGGTATTTTACCAAACAAATATCGAAAAAGCGGATTTTAAAACAGCCATGAATTATAGTATTGATCCAGAAAAAAACTTTTTAAAAGGAGCCAAGTTTTCAAAAGAAGGATTGATAGGTTTGTTAGATAGATATAAAATTGTAGTAAATTTGTAGAAAAAACGTTCCTTAGAAGTCTAAAAGATGCTTTACATGATTGCGTTCATTGATAAAAGAGTATCTTGAATATAAAAAAAATGACAAAGAGAATAGAAGATAACTTAGCTAAAGTGCCAGTATTAAGCTGGTTTATGAAAATAGGGAAAAAAATAAAAATTCCAGGATTGGAAGGAATGTCTTTATACGATGTCATAGAAATGTACATTTTAGGCATTGTAAAAGGAGCATTAACAACAAGAGCTGGAGGAATTGCATACAGCTTTTTTATGGCAATTTTTCCATTTATGTTATTTGTATTAACCTTAATACCGTACATTCCAATAGCAGGATTTCAAGAAGGCTTAATTACTTTCATTTCAGAAATATTACCCCCAAAAACCTTTTCAGCAGTAGATTCAGTATTAAATGATATTATTAATAATCAATATGGAGGGTTATTATCCTTCGGATTTTTAGCGTCTATTTTTTTAATGACTAATGGCGTGAATGCTATTTTTGGAGGTTTTGAATATTCGTACCATGTCAAAGAATTTAGAAATGTTTTTAAAGCCTATTTTATATCGTTGGCGGTTTCTTTACTAATGGCATTGTTCTTAGTAGTAACTGTAGCATTGGTTATTTTTTATCAAATAGCGCTAGCAAAAATAGACGAGCACGGGTGGCTCAATACTGGCGATTTGAATTTATTTTATTGGGGAAGAGGTTTTTTGTTTTTATTAATGAACTTTACCATCGTATCCATGTTATTTAGATATGGAACAAAACAAGGAAAAGATGTAAAGTTTTTTTCGCCAGGAGCTATTCTAACAGCAGTATTGTCATTATTTACCTTTTACTTATTTGGTATTTATGTATTAAAGTTTGCTACCTATAACCAATTATATGGTTCTATAGGAACATTATTAATATTGATGCTATTTGTATGGTTAAATGCAATCATACTCTTATTAGGCTTTGAGTTAAATGCCGCTATTTATAGATTAAAGCAAAAAAATAAAAGAGTATTTTCTAGATAATATTTACATCAAAAATGTTGATATTTGCCTGCTTAAGTAGAATTTTTTCTTTAAATGGAATTGGTGTGCCATAAAAAGCATACAAGCTATTTAAAGAGATGAAACACAAACAGTATTATGAAACCAAGTATCCCAAAAGGAACAAGAGATTTTTCATCAACAGAAGTAGCAAAACGCAATTATATATTTAATACGATTCGAAGTGCTTTTGAAACTTTTGGATTTCAACCTATAGAAACACCGAGTTTTGAAAATTCCGCTACATTAATGGGAAAATATGGAGAAGAAGGTGATCGGTTAATTTTTAAAATTTTAAATTCTGGAGATTATTTAAAAAAAGTAGATGAAAGCCTTTTGAAAGCAAAGGAAAGTACAAAAATTATTTCTAAAATTTCAGAAAAAGCATTGCGTTATGACTTAACAGTGCCTTTTGCTAGGTATGTAGTACAACATCAAAATGAAATTTCTTTTCCTTTTAAGCGTTATCAAATACAACCTGTTTGGAGAGCTGATCGTCCGCAAAAAGGACGCTTTAGAGAGTTTTACCAATGTGATGCAGATGTGGTAGGTAGCAAATCATTATTGCAAGAAGTAGAGTTTGTACAATTATATGATGCCGTTTTTAGTAAGTTAGGTTTGACAGGAACGACTATCAAAATTAATAACAGAAAAATACTATCGGGTATTTCAGAAGTTATTGGAGCAAAAGACAAACTTATAGATTTTACAGTAGCTTTAGATAAGTTAGATAAAATAGGAGAAGAAGGTGTAGTAAATGAAATGTTGGCTAAGGGGATAGCCCCAGAAGCTATAGAAAAAGTAAGTCCGCTATTCCATTTTTCTGGATCTAATTGGAACAAGCTAGCTTCTTTAAAAGAAATGTTAGCAAACTCTGAAGAAGGGCTGAAAGGAGTGGCTGAATTAGAGTTTGTAATAAATTCAATTGCAACATTAGGGTTGACTTCTGCTTCTTTAGAAGTAGAGGTAACTTTAGCAAGAGGATTAAATTATTATACAGGAGCTATTTATGAAGTAGCGGCACCTAAAGAAGTAAAAATGGGATCTATTGGTGGTGGTGGACGCTATGATGATTTGACAGGAATTTTTGGGTTGAAAGATGTTAGTGGGGTTGGAATTTCTTTCGGACTGGATCGTATTTATTTAGTACTGGAAGAATTAGATTTGTTTAACGCTGTGAAATTACCAAAGCCCAAAGTATTGTTTTTGAATTTTGATTCAGAAATGAATATGCCACAGTTAAAAGCAATAAAAGAATTAAGAGCAAAGGGGATTAAAAGTGAATTATATCCTGATGTAGGAACGAGTAATAAACAACAAAAAAAACAATGGAAATATGTAACTAATAGAGAAATTGAATTTGTTGTATCTAAAATAGAAAACGAAGTTTATACACTTAAAAATATGCTAAAAGGAGAGCAAACAACTTGTTCCTTAAGCGAATTGATAAATATAGTGCAGTAAATTAATAACAATGTTGTAAATTTGTGCCTTAATAATAAGAAAGAAATGTTTGAAGTGAACAACAACAAAATGAATGACGAAAGAATAGACGAAATAGGAGAGAACCATGTGAGTACATCGGCTAAAACGCCTTTACGACCTGATGCTTTTGATATTTCTGACTCGGAAAAGATAGAAAAAATCCAAGAATCTGTAAAAGATATTTTAGAAACGCTTGGTATGGATTTAACAGATGATAGCATGAAAGGAACTCCAAGAAGAGTTGCAAAGGCTTTTGTTAATGAAATTTTTATGGGATTGAATCCTGAAAACAAGCCTAAAGCATCTACTTTTGACAATAACTATAATTATGGAGAAATGTTAGTGGAGAAAAATATTGTAGTTTACTCCACGTGTGAACACCATTTATTACCTATTGTAGGAAGAGCTCACGTAGCTTATATTTCTAATGGAAAAGTAATAGGATTGTCAAAAATGAATAGAATTGTAGAGTACTTTTCTAAAAGACCTCAGGTGCAAGAACGATTAACCATGCAAGTAGTACAAGCTATGCAAGAAGCATTAGGTACAGAAGATGTTGCTTGTGTTATAGACGCAAAGCATTTATGTGTTAATTCAAGAGGAATCAAAGATATTGAAAGTAGTACGGTAACTGCTGAATTTGGAGGTAAATTTAAAGACAAGGAAACTAAAAGAGAGTTTTTAGATTACTTAAAAATGAATACAGAATTCAATTAATAAAAAAATATTTTCTGAAAAGCTTGAAAAACGTCTATTTGCAATTGTAAATAGACGTTTTTAGTATAAACTTGTTTGTTTTCTTTTTATTTATTAGAAATAAGAAAACTTTTGTTTCTGTTTAAAGGAACCATAAACATATATATAAAAGAAAGCTAATAAATTACGGAATACTAAGAAAAAATAGGTTACCTTCGCAGCAATAAACGTTGTTAATAATTAAATTGGCAGCACATAATTTTTTATAATGAATAAAGGTACAGTAAAATTCTTCAATGAATCAAAAGGATTCGGATTTATAACAGAAGAAGGAACAAACAAAGAACATTTTGTACACGTGTCAGGTTTAGTAGATGAGGTTCGTGAGAACGATGCAGTTGAATTTGATTTACAAGAAGGAAAAAAAGGATTAAACGCGGTAAACGTAAGAGTATTATAATATAATATTACTATTTAATTTTTTAATGAGAAAAGCCTATCAAATTTTGATGGGCTTTCTTATTTTTTATAACTTAGGTTAGTGAATTTTTTTTCCTTGTAGCCTAATACCAAGCAAAAGAGTATAAAATGAGTGACGGAAAATATAGAAAAAATATAAAAATAGGAAAAGAGGTTCAAATAGTTCAAAAGCAGCATCAAAGAACAGGGGAGCTCACGAGGGGAGTTGTGGGTAAAATTTTAACAAAATCACCCAGTCATCCACATGGTATAAAGGTACAGTTAGAATCAGGTATAGTAGGCCGAGTTATACGGACTGTATAATGTCATTTATTCGTTGAAATAACTAAAATAAAGGATGCGTTTCAATGCTTATGGTTGGAATAAAAAAGATAGGTTTACTTTCTTTTAAGGTAACTTGAAATTTTAATAGGTAAAAAAAATCCTATTATATAATAGGAATTTTAATTTGATATACTTTTCTCGATTTATTATTTAACTTGGTTTCTCGTAACCAGGGGTTCACTAATTTTAATTGCTTATATGTAACGCCAAACTTATTAGCAAAAGAAGCAATATCTGTAATAGCAGTATCAATTTTAACCGTATAGGTTTTAGTAGGACGATACAAGTCTTCTTGATCGTAAACAAAGCCATATTTTTCAGGGTTGGTTAAAATTTCTTTTAAAGCCAGTATTCTAAAAACATAGCGAGAAGTTTCGTCATTTAATAATAAATCATAATAATCATTAACCTTTTGTTCTTTTAAACGTTGAGAAATACGCCCACTACCTGCATTATATGCCGCTGCTGCCAATGTCCAAGAACCAAATTTTTCTTTTGCTCTTTTTAAATATGCCGCAGCTACTTTGGTAGCTTTTTCTAAATGGTAGCGTTCGTCAACATTTTTATTAACTTCCAAACCGTACTCTCTTCCTGTTTGCTTTAAAAAATGCCAGAAGCCAGCGGCACCAGCAGGAGATCTGTTGTTTTGTAAACCACTTTCTGCTACGCATAAATACTTGAAATCATCTGGCAATCCATACTTTGCTAATAAAGGTTCAATAATAGGAAAATATTTATAAGAGCGTTTTATCATTAGCAATCCATTTGATTGCCAATAGGTATTTACGAGTAATTCCCGATCTATACGTTCCTTAATATTTGCTCGCTCTATAGGAACTCTTTCACTAGCTAATTCTAAATAAGTAGGTATTTTAACGGCTCTTATTTCATATTTATCGCTAACATTTTTTATAAGTTGAATGTTGGAAATACCCATAGCATTCGTAAATAAAAAAGCAATTGCTAAAAAAGAGACTAATGATAAAAGGCGTGCAAGTGTTTTGCTCATAACAGAAAAAAATTAGAGTTACTAAAAATAAAAAAAGGAAGTTTGATTAACAAGTTAAAGCCTCTTGAATAATTTTAGAAATGTTTTTGGCTTTTATTAAAATCATAGCATGGGTTCCTTTTTCTATTTCTATAGCATTATTAATATATTTTAAAGGGAAAACATGATCGTTTGTTCCGTGAATATGTATGATGTTGGGCAAGGATTCTTTCTGATTCCAATGTAGCACATTGTAAATAGACCAATGTAAATAAAGAGGATCTCTAACAGAAAGGTAAATTTTATACATTTCAGCTCTCTTTTTTAAAAAACCACCCAAAAAATATTTTTCATAATCTTCTATATGTGCTACTATTTTAGTGGGGAATAATTTATAAGCTCCTGTAGATTTTATAAGTTTTAATTGTTTAGGGAATTCTTGATTATTCTTTATGCTAGAAATAATAATGACTTTTTGAGTTTTTATAAGTTTACTCATTTCTTGCACTAAAATTCCTCCAAAAGAAACTCCTATCAAAATAGGGTTTTCATGTTGAATAAGCGCGCACATGCGTAGCGCATAATCACTGAGAGTTTCTTCTATATGTAACGGAATGAGCCATTCTAAATAATACATTTCAAATGTATCTTTAGGTAAAGAAATAAATTCAAAAATTTTTGAATTGGCTGCTAAACCAGGAACGCAATAAACTGGAATTTTATTGGAGTTATTCATACATTTTTTTATCTAATGCGATCATTTCTAAATATTCATAAATAGCTACTAAATCATCAGGAACCTCGTTCCATAAACGAACTTGAATTTGTTTTCCTCCATGTGAAATAAGGGTAGTTGATAAATCAGCAATACGAGGATTGTCATAACTATCTTGGTAACTAGTAAACGGTTTTTGAGTAATTTTCTTAGTAAGTTCTTTAAGCTGTTTTGTTGTTAATTGAAATGTTTTCTCTCCTTTTATAGCTACATTTTCAAGACCATTATAAACCGCTTTTCCATCGTTATAAATAGTTAGGTTGTAAGTAGGGCATTTTCCATAGCAAGGTAACTTTTGAAGGCTGATTAGCGTGTTTTTAGCTTTTTCGATAATATTTTTAGCGAGCATTGGAGCATTGGATTCAACACTTAAAAAAGTATTTGACTGTATCAAGCGCGTTATCCAAAAGTCATGTTTTTCTACTGGTACTTTAATCAACACAATTGCTAAATCTTCTTGATCAGAAAGAAGTGAATCCCAAATTAAACCACTATTGGTAATTAATTGTTTGGCTTCATCCATTTTCTTAGGATTTTTTACAACGGCAATGAGCTCACCTCTGATAATTTTTGTTGTAGTGATATTATTATTCATATTACGCTCTTCTGTTGTAGTTTTCTTAGAGGAAACACAACTGAAAGAAATGATAAGAAGGGTTAAAAAAGTAATGTGTTTCATAAGATTATTGTTTAAAAAAGGGGTAAGTAATATGTTTTTCAAATTATATGCCAAATTAAGCAATTGCCGTGTTTTTTACAAAATTAAAGCGAACAATACCGTCTTCATCAATTTTAGTTAAGGTTACCGTATGCAATGTATTTATAAGCGCAGGATTCCAAGGCGTTTTTACTTTTACATAATTTTCTGTAAAACCATGGATATATCCTTCTTTGTTTTCGCTTTCAAATAGCACAGTTAAAGTATTACCTAGTTGACTTTCATAAAAAGCTCTTCTCTTTTTTACCGAAAGACCTCGTAGCATTTTACTGCGTTTTGCTCTAACCTTTTTAGGAACAACCCCTTCCATTTCAATAGCTTCTGTATTAGGTCTTTCAGAGTATGTGAAAACATGTAAATAAGAAATATCCATTTCACTTAAGTAGTTATAAGTTTCTAAGAATAGCTCATCTGTTTCACCAGGAAAGCCAACAATAACATCTACACCAATACAAGCATCAGACATTACTTCTTTGATTTTATGAACCCTATTTGTATATACTTTACGTAAATAACGACGTTTCATTTTTTTTAATAAAGTATCGCTTCCAGACTGTAAAGGGATATGGAAGTGAGGAACAAAAGCAGTTGATTTGGAAACAAAATCAATAGTTTCATCTTTTAATAAGTTCGGTTCTATGGATGAAATGCGTAATCGGTGGATGCCATCAATTTTATCAAGTTCTTTTACAAGCTCTAAAAATGTATGCTCATGTTTTTTATTTCCAAATTCCCCTTTACCGTAATCACCAATATTAACTCCTGTTAAAACAATTTCTTTAATTCCTTTGGTAGAAATTTCTTTGGCATTTTTCAATACATTGCTCAATGTATCACTTCTAGAAATGCCGCGGGCTAATGGTATGGTACAATAAGTGCATTTATAATCACATCCATCTTGCACTTTTAAAAAAGCACGAGTTCTATCGCCAATAGAATAAGAACCTACATAAAAATCAGCTTCTTCAATTTCACAAGAATGTACCTCACCAATATCATTTTTGGTTAAATCATTGATATAACTTGTGACATTAAATTTTTCAGTAGCTCCTAATACCAAGTCAACACCGTCAACAGCCGCTAATTCTTCTGGTTTTAATTGCGCATAGCAACCTACTCCAATTACAAAAGCATCATCATTCTTTTGTAAAGCTGACTTTACAATAGATTTAAATCGTTTATCAGCATTGTCCGTTACTGAGCAGGTATTAATTACATATACATCAGCTTTTTCTTCAAACGCAACACGCTCAAATCCTTCATTTACAAAGTTTCTTGCAATGGTAGAGGTTTCTGAGAAGTTTAACTTGCAACCTAATGTGTAAAAAGCTACTTTTTTATCTGTATTCATTCTAAAATTACATTATTGAAAAAGAGGAGAATTAATTAAAAAACTTCCAAAAATTCAGTATGTTCGTACATCATATTTATTTCAAACCCTTTTAAATTAGTTTGAATTGGCAAATTTACAATATTCTAAATAATGAACTCGTTTAAACCTTTCCATTTTGCCAAAAAAAGCTGTTTTTCAGTGCTGTTTTTATCCTTTTTTCATCCAAAGTAATTACCATACGCTTCAAAAAAGATAGGGTAAAAGTGAAATTTCTAAGGTTTTGGTTTTGTTTAGTAAATTAGGAAGGATACTAATTAAAAAAATGAATTTATAGAAAATGAGTACGAACAAATTAAGCATATTGTTTTATAGGTGGCTTTTGAATAAAATTAGCGAACTTTGGCAAAAAGAAATAACAAGTTATCATCGTTTAATTTTAGAGTAATGAAAAACATATATATTTTAATACTAATAGCTTTTGCTTTATCAAGTTGTAAAAATAAAAAGGAGGAGAATAATGCAAAAGAGTACAAAAAACCAGCAATAGAAGCAGTAGAGGAGCATACAGCTGAACTTGCATTGGATTGGAATGGGGTTTATAAGGGATTATTGCCTTGTGCGAGCTGCCCTGGAATTCTTAGTACAGTAAAACTTAAAACCGATAAAACATATGTAAAATCAGATTTTTACGTAGGGTCAGAGCAAGGGTATTTTAATGATGAAGGCACTTTTTATTTTACAAAAGATGGGGGGCGTATTATTTTAAATTCTAAAAAAGATACTCTTATGTATCAAGTTGGAGAAAGTAGGTTGTTCCTTTTGAATAAAAAAGGAAAAAAGGACACTTCAAGCCTAGCAAATAGGTATGAATTAATGAAAATGTCTGATAAAGAGGTTCTCTTCTCAAAAACTCCTATCAAAGGATACCTTACGATTGGTGAGGAAGTAGCTGTTTTTGAACCTTTAGGATCATCAAAAGTATATTGGGTAAATGATTTGAAAGAAGGAAGCTTAACAAAATTATATCAAGAAAAAACAAAGAATGAAAAAGCGCCATATGTTCCAGTAATGGCAACGTTAGTGGCCCGAAAAAGTAAAATTTTGCGACAAGGGCTTCATAAAAAGCACGACGATGTGATAGATGTTCTTGAAATAAAATCGGTAAAATTACTTACAGAAAAAGAGTAAAGGTGAGGTTGTTCGTTTCTTTTATTAAGTTATCTAGATGGATTGTTTTTATGTTTTTTTTAAAAAATAGAAAAGATAGTGGAGTGCTATTTATCAAGTTGTTATTATTGAGTTTTTTCTTTTTTTCTTGTATAACAAAGAAGCCAGAACGCAATGAAAATATGGTTTTTCGGTATAATGAGCATGCTAATATAACCTCTTTAGATCCTGCTTTTGCAAAAGATCAACGTAATATTTGGGCGGTAAATCAATTATTTAATGGATTGGTGCAATTAGATGATAGTTTGCATATACAACCGGATATAGCTAAAAGTTGGACAATTTCTGAAAATGGGAAGCATTATTCTTTTACATTAAAAAAAGGAATACAGTTTCATAAGCATGTGTTATTTGGAAAAGATTCAACAAGATTGGTAAAAGCAGAAGACTTTGACTATTCATTTAAAAGGTTACTAGATAAAAAGGTAGCTTCTCCTGGAGGTTGGGTATTGCAGAATGTAAGTAGTTTTAAAGCAGAAAATGATTCCGTTTTTTCGATCCAATTAAAGCAGCCTTTTCCGCCATTTTTAGGGTTGTTAGCAATGAAGTATTGCTCCGTGGTTCCTAAGGAAGCAATTAGCTATTTTGGAGATCAATTTCGTGCAAATCCTATTGGAACAGGACCGTTTCAATTTAAATTATGGGTAGAGAATACCAAATTGGTATTGCGTAAAAATTTAGAATACCATGAAAAGGATTCTCAAGGAAATAAGTTGCCTTATATGGAAGCGATTGCAATTAGTTTCTTGCCAGATAAACAAAGTGAGTTTTTACAATTTATTCAAGGAAATATAGACTTTATGAAAAGCTTAGACGCTTCTTATAAAGATGATATTTTAAATACGGATGGAAGTTTGAAAAGTAAATACAAAGCTTTGGTAAATATGCAAACAGGGGCGTATTTGAATACGGAATATTTGGGGATTTATTTAGAGGGAGACAAAACGGTACCAACGCAGTCAAAACTAATCAGGCAAGCTATTAATTATGGTTTTGATCGTAAAAAAATGGTTAAATTTTTACGAAATGGTATCGGAACTCCAGCAATAAACGGATTCATTCCTCAAGGGCTTCCTTCTTTTAATCATCAAAAGGGGTACACTTACCAACCTCAAAAAGCAAAAGAGCTTGTTAAAAGGTATAGGCAACAAACAGGAGATTCAAATCCTAAAATAGTAATAACAACCAATAGTAGTTATTTGGATATTTGTGAATATATGCAACGAGAGCTGCAAAAAATAGGATTAGAGGTGAAGGTAGATGTTATTCCGCCTTCTACATTACGTCAAGGAAAAGCAAATGGAAAACTTCCTGTTTTTAGAGCGAGTTGGATAGCAGATTATCCTGATGCAGAGAATTATGTGTCTTTGTTTTATAGCAAAAATTTTACTCCTAATGGACCTAATTATACCCATTTTAAGCATACAATGTATGACGCGTTATACGAAAAGTCAATCAAGGAAGTAAACGAAGAAAAGCGCTACCGTTTATACCAACAAATGGATAGTATTCTTATACAAGAAGCTCCCGTAATTCCTTTATACTACGATGAAGTGATCCGATTTACGCGTAAAAATGTAGAAGGGGTAGGAATAAATCCAATTGATTTACTAAATCTAAAACGGGTTAAAAAGAATAACTCTTTAGAAAACTGATTTTGAGTTCAGAATGCTAAAGAGTTGTTTTTTGTATGATGCAGATAATAACTATTTTGCCGTGCAAGTAATGGTATTTCTTAATTTTTTAGAAACCTTAACCAATTCCTTTAGAGCAAGCTCCGTTTCCGTCCAACTCCTTGTTTTTAACCCGCAGTCAGGATTTACCCAAACGTTTTCATGAGGTAAAACTTCTAATGCTTTATGTAATAATGTTTCAATTTCTGTTGAACAAGGAACCCTAGGGGAATGAATGTCATAAACTCCTGGTCCAATTTCATTTGGGTATTTGAATTTTACAAAAGCATCTAGTAGCTCCATATGAGATCGAGAGGTTTCAATAGTAATTACATCAGCATCCATATTGGCAATATGCTCAATAATATCATTAAATTCAGAGTAGCACATATGCGTATGTATTTGAGTGCTATCTTGAACTCCTGATGCAGCTATTTTAAAACATTCAATAGCCCATTTTAAATAAGTATTCCAATCAGCTTTTTTAAGAGGAAGCCCTTCTCTTATAGCAGGTTCATCTATTTGTATAACCTTAATTCCAGCTTTTTCCAAATCAATCACTTCATCTCTTATGGCTAAGGCTATCTGTTTGCAAGTGGTATGCAAGGATTGATCATTTCTAACAAAAGACCATTGTAAAATAGTAACAGGCCCTGTAAGCATTCCCTTCACTGGTTTTTTAGTAAGTGATTGCGCAAATTCGGTCCATTTTACAGTCATGGGTTTTGAACGAGAAACATCTCCAAAAATAATAGGAGGTTTTACACAGCGAGAGCCATAGCTTTGTACCCACCCGAAGTTTGTAAAAGTAAAACCGTTTAGTTGTTCACCAAAATATTCAACCATATCGTTTCTTTCGAATTCTCCATGGACTAAGACATCAAGGTCAATTTTTTCTTGAAAAGAAATAGCCTTTTTTATCTCGTTTTTTAACAAAGTTTCATATTTCTCTTTAGAAAGTAATTGCTTTCTATATTCAGCTCTCCATTTTCTAACACTTTTTGTTTGCGGAAAAGACCCTATTGTAGTAGTAGGAAATAGAGGAAGTTTTAAAGATGCTCGTTGTAATTTTTTTCGTGAAGGAAAACTGCTTTTTCTTTCGATATAAAAAGGTGCTTTTATTCGCTCTTTTACCTCAAGGTTATGGATTTTTGTAGAGTTTTTTTTCTCAATATGAGCTTGTTTGTTTTCCTCTAAAAGAGCGGTATCATTGTTGAGTACAATTTTCTTTAAGTTTGAAAGTTCTACAATTTTTTGCTTGGCAAAGGCCAACCATTTCATAATGTCAGTAGAAATATGATTATTTTCGCGCTCTAAGTCAAGATCGTAGGGAGAATGTAATAAAGAACAAGAAGTTGAAATCCATATATTCTCAAGAGGAAGTTGTTTTTTTGCAGTTTCAATAAAAGATAAAGAATCCTCAAAATTATTCTTCCATACATTTCTACCATCAATAAGACCAAGAGAAAAAATAACCTTATTTGATAGCGGTTTTTTCTTAAGAATATCTTCTAATAAAGAAGGAGCCTCTATTAAATCAAGATGGATGATACTTACAGGAAGATTTAAAACAGCTTCTAAATTTTCACCATAGTGATTAAAATAGCTAGCAAGAGCAATTTTTAAACTAGGAAATGCTTGTGCTATTGTTGTATATATTTTTTTTAGAGCTTGTCTTTCTTCAGTGGTTATTGATAGTGCTAAACAAGGCTCGTCAAATTGTATAATACTAGCTCCTTCTTTGGTAAGTTCATTGATGACTGATAGGTAAGTACTTAAAAGATTGTCTAATAATGAAATTTTATCAAAATTTGCTTCTTTGGATTTACCTAAATGAAGAAAGGTTAATGGACCAATTAAAGTAGGTTTGGTTTCAATACCGAGCTCCTTAGCCTCTTTATATGCTGAGATGACTTTTTTAGAAAAAAAGTTAAATGTCTGATTCTTTTTAAACTCAGGAACAATATAATGGTAATTTGTATTAAACCATTTGGTAATTTCCATAGCAATTACGTCTTCTTCTTTACTTTGGTATCCGCGTGCCATAGCAAAGTATAAATCAAGCTCGCTTTTATTTTTCTTGATTCCTTCAAATCGATCGGGAATACATCCAAGCATTAAACAAGTATCAAGCATTTGATCGTATAAAGAGAAATCATTAGAAGGAATAAAATCAATGCCATTCTTTT
Organism: Tenacibaculum maritimum NCIMB 2154; assembly: GCF_900119795.1. NCBI lineage: Bacteria > Pseudomonadati > Bacteroidota > Flavobacteriia > Flavobacteriales > Flavobacteriaceae > Tenacibaculum > Tenacibaculum maritimum. Next base: position 2,379,237 of record NZ_LT634361.1, on the reverse strand, counting down.
GTTGTAAGAGCCAGTTTTCTTTTCTTATTTGTTTGGCGGTAGCAAGAAGGGCTTCAGTAGTTGTTTGCCCTTTCCAGTAAGATTCTAATGCCTTTTTTAGCTCTCTTTTTTTTCCAATTCGCGGAAATCCTAGAATATAAGTTTTCATGATAGATTTTTTAAGTTATATTTTTGGTACAAATCTATGATGTATAGATCTAAATCCCTTTAAAAGGTTTTATTTCGGTTTTTTTACTTTTTTTTAGTGATTTTTTTTAGTGATTTTTACTTTTTAAAATAAAAATTAGAACAATGACAGAAAAATATCCTGCACCTTTAATAGACGATCTTGACGAGGTAGATAAAAAAATACTTAGAATTCTTCAGCACAATTCTAATATTACTACCAAACACCTTGCTGCAAAAGTGAATTTATCATCTTCTCCAGTTTTTGAAAGAGTAAAGAAGTTAGAGCAATTGGGAGTTATAAAAAAGTATATAGCCGTTTTAGATGCAGAGAAATTAGACAAAGGATTAATTGTTTTTTGTAGCGTTACTTTAAAAGAGCATACAAAACATATAGGAAATAAATTTGTAAAAGACATTCAATTACTACCAGAAATAACAGAATGCTATAACATTTCAGGAGATTATGATTTTTTATTGAAGGTAAGGGTAAAGAATATGAGAGATTATCAAGAGTTTGTTTTAAATAGACTTGGTATTATAGCCAATATAGGAAGTGCCCATAGTACTTTTGTTATTGGAGAAATAAAGAACACTCATTCAGTTCATTTTTAATATTTTATTACTTATAAAGAAAGGATGCCATTGCAAATACACTTATAATATACGTATTACTTCCAATTTAAACGAGCTAAAATAGGGAAGTGATCAGAGTATTTTACAGGATATATTTTAAAGTGATTTACTGTTATAGAAGTATCTGTTAAAATAAAATCAATACGCATAGGAAATGGATAGTTAAATGATTTTCCAAGGCCATTTCCAGCTTCTGTAAAAGCATCTTTTTTATTGGCGGCTATTTGTTTATATACCCAAGAATAGGCGGTATTATTAAAATCGCCACAAATAATTTTTTTTCCTTTAAACTGCTTTTGATGCGAAAGAAACTGGGCTGTCTGATCTGCTTGTTTTAAAAAACCAGCTTCAAGTCGTTTGAATAATTTTTCTGAATTTTTTTCTCCAAAATGCTGTTTATTAGGATTAATTTTTAACGATTCCAGATGAAGATTGTAAACTCTAATAGTGTCCTTCCCTTTTAAGAGATCAACAAAAATGGCGTTATTAGCACTTTTTTTAAAATTTAAAGACCCCGAGTTGATGATTTTATATTTAGAATAGATTGCCAGTCCAAATTTATTAGTTTTAGACTTTGTTTTGATGTATTTGTAAGGGTATTTGAAACTAATTTTACGAGATAAATAGAATTCTTGTATAGTTAAGATATCAGGCTCCTTTTCAGTAATAAAATCGAATGTTTTTTGAGCAATTGTGGGATCTTCGCTCCATTTATAATGATTGAACATTCGCACATTATAACTCATAACTTTCACATCGTCATTGAGTAAGATTTCTTTGTTAGAAAATTTATAAAAAGGAGGGCAAAAAGACCACCCAATGGCTAATATTAACCCCGAGAGTATAAATTGTTTTTTGAATTTAAGCAACCAATAAATGCAAAAAATAAGGTTTATAATAATAAGAACCGGAACTAGTAAGCTAAATACAGCAAAAGCAGGGATTGTTTTTGGAGAAACAAATGGCAATAGATAAGAAAATAGTAGTGTGGCTGCTATGATCGAATTTATAAAGAATAAGAGTTTATTAACTAATGATAGTTTTTTCATTTAATTTTTGCCTTGACGAAATAAAAAGTCCTTTTCAGCTTTAGTCAGCGTATCATAGCCAGACTTACTAATTTTATCTAAAATAGCATCTATTTGTTGTTGATTTTCATTTTTAGTAGTTGCTTTTTTAGTAGCTGTCTTTGATTTATAAACGGTTTTTAAAGGCTTTTCTTTCTTTTGAAAGAAATTTTTTAAAGGAGAAAAAATATCAATAGAAGTGTTGCTAGCTTGGCTGACATATAAAAAGCCAAAGCATGCCCCGCCAATATGAGCTAAATGCCCGCCAGCATTTCCCATCGGTATTTGAATAATATCTAAAGCGATCCAAATAGCAGCTAGTTTCCACAAATGAACATAGCCTATAAAGCGTATTTTTAATTGATAATTAGGTATGTAGGTTGCAATTCCAATAAAAATAGCTGAAATCCCAGCTGATGCACCTAGTAAAACACTAGTACTATTATTTTTTAGTAAAGCAGGAAAATAATTATAACTCAATAAAAATATAAGTCCGCCGAATACTGTTCCAAATACATAAAAATTAATCAGCTGCTTAGGTGTGAAATACTCTAAAAATAAATTTCCAATATAGAATAAGGCTATTAAATTAAATAAGATATGAATAAAATCAACGTGTAAAAATCCATAAGATATAAGTGTCCAAGGTTTGGTTAAAAAGCCATTAAAACTAGCTGGTAATGAAAGCCATTTTACAAGAAAATTTTGCTTCAACTCAAATAGAAAGCCAAACGTATTTGATAAAAAGACCAATAAGAAAATAACAATATTTATATAGATTAATTTTTCTACGATATTGGCATTTTTAAAACGATATTGAATGTTTTGAAAGAAGGTCATCTTAAAATATTACTAAGGAATTAAATAGCTAGGATTTTATAGCATTCTAAATTGATTTTTTTTCCAATACCAAGCAATTATAAATCCAATAATAGCTCCCCCAATATGTGCGAAATGAGCTACATTACCAATAGAATACTTGGTGACACCAAAAAATAAATCTCCTAAAATCATTAAGGGGATAAAATATTTTGCTGCAATTGGAATTGGTAGAAAAATCAATGCTAATTTAGCATTAGGGAATGCCATTCCAAAGGCAACGAGTACCCCATAAACAGCTCCAGAGGCACCAACGGCAGGGGTATGGTATAAGCTGTAAAATTCGCTCATTTTTTCTCTAGGAAGTGAGATGATTTGGTCATTATAACGGCCAGAGTCTAGTATGTTTTGAATGTCGCTAGCAGAAAGGTTGAATCCTACAAGCTGTTCATAGATTGTATGAAACTGGTAGTAATTTACAGCAGAATAAATGAGTCCGGCGCCAATGCCTGCCGAAAAGTAAAAAAACAAGAATTTATTGCGTCCCCACATATGTTCTAAGGGAGTTCCAAAAGCCCAAAGAGCATACATATTAAATAAAATATGAGCAAAACTACCATGCATAAACATATGCGTAATATATTGCCAAATTCCAAAATGATTATTTTTAGGAAAATGCAAAGCAAAAATATTGGTCAAATCCATATTTAGTAGCTGAGGAGCTATAAATAAAATGGCGTTGATAATAATTAAATGTTTTATGGCTTCAGTTAACTTAGGCATCGGTTATTTTTTAATTATTAAAAATAGTATCTATTTCGTTTAATGTTAGTGTTTTAAATGTAGGTTTCCCAAAAGGAGAAATAGAAGGTTCTTTACAAGAAAATAAATCATTTACTAAATTTTCTTGTTCCTTAGTATTTAAATCAGTTCCTGTTTTGATAGCTAATGATTTAGCAAATGATTTTGCCATAACATCAAAATGACTAAAACTAGTATCAGGTACTTCTAATTTCATATCATCTAACAATTGTTCCAAAATTAAAGTAATCTGGCTTTCGGTAATAGAAGTAGGAATTCCTTTTACAACAACGCTATCCATAGTAAATTCTTCAAAACCAAAACCAGCACTTTCTAAGTCAGATTTGATACTATAAATCATTTCAATATCTGAAGAAGAAAAAGAAATGCTTACAGGAAATAATAATTGCTGGCTACTAGCTTCTTTTACGGTAATACTTTCTAAAAAATCTTCATATAAAACACGTTGGTGTGCTAGAGATTGGTTGATTAAAACAACTCCTGATTTAATAGAACTTAACAAGTATTTTTTTTGAATTTGAAATGTTTTTCCTGTTTGTGTTTCTTGCTGAGACTCAAACAGCTCTTCTTGTTTCGGTATTTCAAAAGGCATGGAGCTTGTGTACAAAGCTTCCCAATTTCCCGCATCTTTTTTATATTCTTGCTGGTAGTTTTTCTTAGAAGAACTATTTGGTTTATTTACATGACTACTGCTACTAGTATTCGTTGAAATTGGAGCCGTCGGCTCATTGTTAAACGGATTAAAATTAGGATCTACTGTGATTTTAGGAATCGAAACACTTTTTTTCTCCTTAAAGTCATAAGGAGTATCCAAGGTAGCATCTCTATTAAAATCTAAAACAGGAGCAACGCTATATTGTCCTAAACTATGTTTTACAGTAGCTCGTAAAATAGCGTATAAAGCCTTTTCATTGTCAAATTTTATTTCTGTTTTAGTTGGATGAATATTAATATCAATGCTTTCAGGAGGAACAGTTAAATATAAAAAATAAGAAGGATGCGCATTGTGTTCAAGCAATCCTTCAAAAGCATTTACAACGGCATGATTTAAGTAAGAACTTTTGATAAAACGATTATTGACAAAGAAAAATTGTTCTCCACGTTTTTTCTTGGCAAATTCAGGTTTTGCAACAAAACCGTTAATTGTTATGATATCAGTATTTTCATTTATAGGAACTAATCTTTCATTCATTTTAGCACCAAAAATAGCTACAATACGTTTTCGTAAATTACTTTCTTTTAAATGATATACTTCATTATTATTATGATGTAGTAAGAAAGAAATATCGGGATGTGCTAAAGCAACTCTTTGGAACTCGTCTATAATATGACGAGTTTCTATGGTGTCAGACTTTAAAAAATTTCGTCTTGCTGGAATGTTATAAAATAAATTTTTAACAGCAATGCTAGTACCTTTAGCGGTAGAAACTACATCTTGTGAAATGATGTTGCTACCTTCTATTTTTATTTGTGTACCAAGTTCTTCGTGTTCTTGCTTAGTTTTTAATGTTACATGCGCAATAGCAGCAATAGAAGCCAATGCTTCTCCTCGAAAGCCTTTAGTGTTTAGATTGAATAAATCTTGTGCTTCTTTTATTTTGGAAGTAGCATGACGTTCAAAAGATAATCGAGCGTCTGTTGGGCTCATTCCTTTTCCATTATCAATAACTTGAATCAATGTTTTTCCAGCATCTTTTAATAATAATTTAATGGAATTGGCACCTGCGTCAATTGCATTTTCTAATAGTTCCTTTACCACAGAGGCAGGACGTTGAACGACTTCACCAGCGGCAATTTGATTTGCAACGTGGTCAGGAAGGAGTTGTATAATGTCTGACATTAATTTTTTGATAAAAATATAGAGAGATCAAAATCAATTATAAACAGAAAAATTAAACATAAAATTGCTGCTATGATCACGATAGTTGAATTAAAACCTCCGTTTTTTGAACTTTTAAACTCATCAATTGCTGCAACAAATTTTCCTTTTAATCCTTTGCTTTTACCAACAGAAGTTCTGTATGCATCAAACTTGTGTTTGAACTCATACGGATTTCCTTCTCCCTTGTAATAGCGAGGTTTATATTCAAATTTTTTATTTTCTCTTTTAATGAATCCCATAGGAAATAGTCATAGTTGCTTCTTGTTATTTTAACATAAATAAAAGAACAAGAAGCTCAAAGTTACTGAAATAAGGAGAAGTGGTCAAGAATTGTTTAAAAGTATTCTACTAAATCTTTTTTAAAAGCTTTTAGAAACCTAGCGTACTAATCTTTTTCTCTTGATTTTTAATAGCTGCCATTTTAATAGCTGCTACAGCACATTCAATTCCTTTATTCCCTAGCTTTCCGCCAGAACGATCAAGAGATTGCTGTTTTGTATTGTCTGTTAAAACGCAAAAGATAACAGGAACGTCGTATTTGATATTCAGATCAACGATACCCTGAGTTACCCCTTCGCAAACAAAATCGAAGTGTTTGGTTTCTCCCTGAATAACGTTTCCAATAGCAACGATAGCGTCAACTTTTTGAGTTTCTATCATTTTTTTACAGCCATACACTAGTTCAAAACTACCAGGAACTTCCCAAGTAATGATGTTTTCAGTGTTCGTACCGCAATCAATTAGGGTGTCAATAGCACCTTGTTTTAGGTTTTTTGTAATTTCTGGATTCCATTCAGAAACAACAATCCCAAATCGAAAAGGTTTCGCATTTGGGATTGTTGCTTTATCATAATAAGATAAATTTGTTGTAGCCATATTTAATTTTTAGTAATCTTATTCAGCGGCTTAAAAAAGCTTACTTTGCGTATTTAGCACTGTTGATATATTTTTCTATATCTCTACCTTGATTAGATTTAGAAAAATCATCTTTTATTTCTGTGAATAACTTGTCTGCTTTACGATATTCCTTTAAAGTCATTGCTATTTGTCCTGCTTTAAACAAGAATAAAGGAGTTGTATAGTTGTTTATTTTCTTGTGAGCAGCTTTTTCATAGTAACTTAAAGCATCATCCAATTGGTTGATATCAGCAAAAGCATCACCGATAGCTCCCAAAGCAGTAGGCCCCAATAGTTCATCATCAGAACTAAAGTTACTTAAATACTCAATAGCTTGCTCGTATTTTTTCATTTTTAAATAAGAAATACCCGCATAATAGTTTGCCAAATTTCCAGCTTTGGTACCGTTAAATTTACTAGCAATATCTATAAAACCATATTTACCACCGTATCCGTTTAAACCTAAGTTTAATAATGAATCTGCAGCAACTCCTGCGGAAGTAGTAGCTTGGTCAAAATAATTTCTAGGATAAGCTAATTCGTTAGAAGCTTCTCTTTCTGAAGGTTCCGCAACAAATTTAGTGTAGGCTAAAGAAATTAATATAGCGCCTGCTACGGCAATCAACCCAAAAAATAAATATTTACTATTTTTTTCAATCCATTGTTCAGATTTATTAGCAGTATCATCTAATGTATTAAATACCTCAGCTGTTGTGCTTTGTGTTTCATCAAATGTTTCTTCTATATCTTCTTGTACAACCTTTTCTTTCTTAGGTTTATATCCTCTTTTCTTGTATGTTGCCATAATTGATTAAAAATTAGTAGCGGCAAAAATAGTTTTTTTAATTGGATTTTAAAAGCGTATAATTCGTAAATTTTCAATAATTTGCGATCCGTTTTTTGCAGCTTAGAAAGTATATGTATTTACAAAAAATCTCACTAGTCAATTTTAAGAATATCAGCTCTCAGTCATTTGAGTTTCAGGAAAAGATAAACTGCTTTGTAGGAAGCAATGGTGTTGGTAAAACGAATGTTTTAGATGCTATTTATTATTTATCCTTTGCTAAAAGTTATTTTAACGCAATTGCTGGTCAAAACATAAAACATGGGGAGTTTTTTTTTGTAATAGAAGGGGATTACTTATTGAATGATCGTCAAGAAAAAATTTTATGCAGCTTAAAAAAAGGGCAAAAGAAAATATTAAAACGAAATGGAAAAGTTTATGATAAATTTTCAGAACATATAGGGCAATTGCCTTTGGTGATTATTTCTCCAGCAGATAGAGATCTAATTGTAGAAGGTAGTAGTACTCGTAGAAAATTTATAGATGGGGTTATTTCTCAGCAAGATAAGAGCTATTTGAATAGTTTGCTTTCTTATAATAAAGTTGTGAGTCAGCGAAATGCACTGCTAAAGTATTTTGCAGCAAATAGAACTTTTGATGCTTTGAACTTAAAGGTATATGATGAGCAATTAGTAGAGTATGGTACAAAAATTTATGAAAAGAGAAAAGAATTTTTAGTAGATTTTGTTCCTATTTTTAATGAGAAGCATCAAATTGTATCAGGAGAAAAAGAAAGCGTAAATCTGACGTATAAGAGCCAAATGCACGATAGGAATTTGGAAAATTTACTACTTCAGAGTTTAGAGAAAGATAAGGTGTTGCAATATACTTCGTCAGGGATTCATAAAGATGATTTAAGTTTTGAGATAGATGGGTATCCGATTAAAAAATTTGGATCTCAAGGGCAGCAAAAATCGTATTTAATAGCTTTAAAGTTGGCACAATTTGAGTTTATAAAGAAGCAATCTAAAGTAGTTCCTATTTTATTGCTTGATGATATTTTTGATAAACTAGACGAACATAGAGTTTCTCATATAATTAATTTAGTAAATAATGATGAGTTTGGACAAATTTTTGTAACGGACACTCATTTTGATCGAACAGAAAATGTATTGAAACAGAGCAATAAGAAATATCAAATATTTAAACTATAAAGTAAATCAAGTGGCAAAAAGAGAGAATGAATCGAATATTATTAAAGATTTAATGGAAGCCTTTATCAAAGAGAATAATTTGGGTAAAGGAATGCAAAAAATACATATTGAGGAAGCTTGGGAAAAACTAATGGGAGCTGGTGTGGCTTCTTATACGACAAGTGTTCAGTTGCAAAATAAAACATTAATAGTTCGTTTGTCTTCTTCTGTATTAAGAGAAGAGTTAAATTATGGCAAGGATAAGATTATAAAAATGATGAATGAAGAGATGGGAGAAGAATTGATAAAACGGTTAATGTTGGCGTAGTCAAGTTGTTTTCTAAATTCAATTGACTAAAAGAATTGTAATAATTTTTTATGGTAGAGAATTGATTGCTAAGTAATAAAATAAGGTGCGAGTTATTCAACTCGCGCCTTATTTTATAGATTATTATTTACCTTTGTTAAGATATTGGATAGCCTTTTGTAGTACAGGGTCAGTATTATTTAGGTAGTCTTGATAAGATTTCTTTACGAATATGTCAGGTTGAATACCAAAACCTACAAATTCTTGCCCATTAGGAAAGGTGTCTTTTTTGGTGCAGATTCTTGCAGTTGCACCTCCTGGTAAGTTAAATAGCATAGGTTGCCCAGTACTCCCATATGTAGGTTCTCCTATGGTTGTTATATGTTTTTGATTGTTAGCTGCAATAAGAAAATCTTCTGCAGCTGAGGCAGTATAATTTCCTATTAAAATGGCAATAGGGATAACAATACGTTCTGATTTTTTAAGATGATTTTCTATCGTTGCATAAGGAAACTCATGGAAAAAGCTATTTTGAGTTGTCAAATAAGCTTGGCGGATCATTTTCCTGTTTTCTCCAGAGCCTTGAAGAGTATCTTTAGCTTTTAGGTTATAAATAAGTCCCCAAGCTTTAAAAGTTGGTATGTGTAACCTACTAGATGATTTTGAGCTTTGTAGTTGGTTGTCGTAAGTAAGATATTTTAAAACAGAAGTACCGATATCTGTATTCCCTCCAAAATTATTTCTTAGATCAATAATTAATTTTTTAGCTTGCCTTATTTCTGGTAATTTTTTGATAAAAATAGAGCTGGTTTTCGGGTCGCTGAAATCGTTAAGTCCAAGATATGCAATTTGGTTTTCTAGACATTTGAAATCTACTACTGCTTTTTTCTTAGAAGGAGGGTAGGTTTTTTCTTCGAGAGTCTTTTTTAGTGAAAGGCGAAGAGTAATAGTTTCTTGATTAGGTTTTTTAATTTTTAATAGATAAGTAGTGCCTATGGGTGCTTTTAGCAGTTCTGAAACAGCAGTGTTTTCTAGGATATGAGAAGTTGAAGTAGCGATGTAAGGTTTTACATGAATATTGAGGTATTTTTGAGTAGGGATGCCATTGATTTCGATGATTTCACTACCAATGGGGATTTCTTCTTTTTTACTTAGATTGATTTTAGAAATCACAGCTTTTCCATCAATATTTTTTAAATAAAACCGATAATCACCAAATTCAGCATTTAAAATAAGTTGCCTAATATTTTTTGGTAACCAAACATTTGTATGGCCATCTTTTAATTCAGCGCAAAATTTTTGAAGTAAACGATAATATTCGTAATCATTTTCAGTAGTTTGAACTTCTGAGAGTAATGTTTGGTAATGTTTATCCCATCGTTGTTTGTCAATTCTATTTAAATAGACAAAATTGTAATTTACTTCGCTCCAAAATTTAGACAAACCATAGATTTTTTCTTCATTAGAAATTGTTTTAGGAAGTGCTATTTGAGCAGTTAATTTTCCTAGTAAAAGAAAAAAAAGTAAGGTGAATGTTTTTTTCATATTTGATAAATTAGTGGTTCGTATATTATTTACATATGATTGAAAATAAGAAGGAGCGTTTTTAAAGGGAAGATGTGTCTTATTTGGTTTCTTTTGTTGGTTTTTTCCAAAAAACAAGGCAAATTCCAGCCCATAGTATATTTAAAATAACAATACCAATAAAAAAAGGAGTTCTACCCTCTTCTAAAGAGTACCCTATGATTGCCAGTAAGTAGTAAGCTAAAATAGCGAATAAGGTTAGGGTACCAATGAAATATGCAGTAATTCCTTTTTTAGTTAAGTGTTTAAATAATAATCTTTCTAACATAACTTTAGATTTTTAGGTGCTTTTATAAAATTTTAAAATAGTTAAAACTAAGTTCTTAAATAATTAGAAAAGAAGGGAAATAGCAATTTATATAGCTTAGTTTTTATCAAAGATAATAATTTTATTAAAATGGAAGTTTGAAAGTGAATGTTTACAGAGAGTAGAGATAAAAAAATAAGTTAAAAACAAAAAGCTCGCCATCTAAGATAGCGAGCTTTTTTGTGTATTAAATTTTGAGACTAAAACATTTCTCTTCCTGAAAAATGGAAAGCACCTTCAATAGCAGCATTCTCATCAGAATCAGAACCATGAACAGCATTTTCACCTATAGAAGTAGCAAACATTTTACGGATAGTTCCTTCTGCAGCTTCTGCTGGGTTTGTAGCGCCAATTAAAGTTCTGAAATCTTCAACAGCATTGTCTTTTTCTAAAATAGCGGCAATAATTGGACCACGAGTCATGAACTCAACTAATTCACCAAAGAAAGGACGCTCACTATGAATTGCATAAAAAGTTTCAGCATCTCTTTTAGTCATTTGAGTTTTTTTCATTGCTACAATTCTAAACCCTGCAGCATTAATTTTTTCTAAGATTGCTCCAGTATGTCCGTTTTCAACAGCATCTGGTTTAATCATTGTAAAAGTTCTATTTGTTGCCATTATAAAAATTTTTTCGTTTTTTAAAATCGCGGCAAATATACCATTCTTTTTTAAAAGAATTGTATCTTTGTCACTTATGATTTTAAAACACATAGATGCGCTAAAATTATTTTTAGCAACACCTAAGAGTATAGTTGTCATTGGCCATAGAAACCCAGATGGAGATGCTGTTGGAGCAACCCTAGGGTTAATGCACTATTTAAATAAGAAAGGGCATACAACTTCTGTGGTAATGCCTAATGAGTACCCCGACTTTTTACATTGGTTACCTGGATCAGAAACCGTAAAGAGATTTGATCGTCAAAATAGTCAGAGTGTAAAAGCAATAGCAAAATCAGATATTGTTTTTTTGTTAGATTTCAATGCATTGCATAGAGTGGGGAGCGATATGGAAGGGAAATTAAAAAAATATGAGCATGATTTTGCATTGATAGATCACCATCAACAACCAGATGAGTTTAAATATATGTACTCAGATCCTAGTATGTCATCAACATGTCAGATGGTGTATAATTTTATTGAAATGAATGATGATGTGAATTTGATAGATGAAGGTATCGCTACTTGTTTATATACAGGTATTATGACAGATACAGGATCTTTTCGTTTCCGTTCAACAACTAGTAAAACGCATAAAATTATAGCTGACTTAATAGATAAAGGAGCAAAAAATGATCGTATTCATAGCAATGTATATGATTCAAATTCATATGGAAGGCTACTGTTATTAGGGCAATCATTGAGTAATTTGCAAATTAAGCAAGAGTATAAAACGGCTTTTATAACTTTAACAGAAGAAGAGAAAAAACGATTTGGTTATGAAAAAGGAGATACAGAAGGAGTTGTAAACTATGCGTTGTCTATAAAAGGAATTGTATTTGCAGCTATTTTTATTGAAGATGAAGAGCAAAAAATAATAAAAATATCTTTCCGATCTAAAGGGGTGTTTTCAGTAAATAAATTTGCACGTAATCATTTTGACGGAGGAGGGCATGATAATGCAGCAGGAGGTAGATCTGAAATGTCAATGGAAGAAACGGTTCATCGTTTTGAGGAGCTATTGCCGAAATACCAACGAGAATTAGAAATGTCTTATGAGGTTTAATATATTATTAAGTGGCATACTAATAAGCTTTTTTGTTTGCTCCTGCCAAGAATCAGTAGCAAGAAGACCTAAAAAACATACGACTACTAACTTTTATAAAGAAGTTATTGAGCAAAAAAAGCGACTTGTTAAGTTCGAAAATAGGATCATAAAAAAAGAAATAGAAAAAGATACGCTAGAGAATTATCAGAAATCAGCGAGCGGTTTTTGGTACACTTATAATGTTAAAAAAATAGAAGAAGCGCCGAAGCCAAAACCTGAAGATGTAGTAATAATCAGGTATAATATAAAAGGCTTGGACAATGAAGTTATTTATTCAGAAGAAGAATTAGGAGAGAAAGAGTATAAAATAGATAAGGAAGATTTTATTCCTGCATTACAAGATGGAATAAAGTTGATGAAAAAAGGAGAAACCATTACATTTGTGATTCCTTCTTATAGAGCTTTTGGTGTAGTAGGGGATGAAAATAGAATAGGAATGAACAAAACGATAAAAAGTACAGTAACGTTAATAGATATAAAATCAAATATAAAAAAATGAAAGTAACTAAAGTATTAGCAGGTGTTGCCTTAGCATTAGCTGTGGTGTCTTGCGGGAAAGAAGGTGCAGTAACCAAGAAATCTTTAACTAATGAAATAGATTCCGTAAGTTATGCAATTGGTTTGGATATGGCTAATAAATTAAAGACGAACTTTAATGAATTAAATTCAGAATTATTAATTCAAGGATACAAGAGCGGTATTGATTCTACAAACCTACTGATAGAAGGAAAAGATCTTAGTAAAGTAATAAGTGGATACTTTAGAAAGCAACAAGAAGAAAAATTTAAGAAGCAACAAGAAGAGGCTGCTGTCAAAGCTGAAAAAGAGTTCGGAGATTATAAAAAAGAAAATGAAAAGTTTTTAGCTGAGAACAAAGCTAAGGAAGGGGTAATAACAACCGATAGTGGATTGCAGTATGTTGTTTTAAAAGAAGGTAAAGGAGAAACACCTAAGGCAAATTCAAGAGTAAAGGTTCATTACCATGGAACAACCATAGATGGTCAAGTATTTGATAGCTCTGTAGAAAGAAAACAACCAGCAGAATTTGGAGTAGGCCAAGTAATTAAAGGTTGGACAGAAGGTTTACAGTTAATGAAACCAGGATCAAAATACAAATTTTTTATTCCTCAAGAGTTGGCATATGGAGCGCAGAAGAGAGGAGAAAAAATCAAGCCATTTTCAGCATTAGTCTTTGAAGTGGAGTTATTGGAAGTAAAATAATTCTATTAAGAAAAAATAAAAAACGAGTTCATTTTTTGAACTCGTTTTTTTAGTTAACCAATTACTATATACTATTTATTATGAAGTATTTAAAAACCCTTATCGTTTTTGCCATCTTATTTTCTGCATGTAAGGCGGCTAAATATCCAGATTTAGACAATGGAATTTATGCAGATGTTAAAACCAGTAGAGGCGACATTTTATTAAAACTATACGCAAAAGATGTTCCTATGACTGTAGCTAATTTTGTGTCTTTAGCAGAAGGAACACATCCGAAAATGACCGATTCGCTAAAAGGTACCAAGTTTTATGACGGAACTAAGTTTCATAGAGTTATCAAAGATTTTATGATTCAGGGAGGAGATCCTTTAGGAACAGGTAGAGGAAATGCAGGATATGCATTTGCAGATGAGTTTCCTAGTGATTCCATAGGTAGGTTATTGTATAAACATGATGCTCCAGGGGTATTGTCAATGGCAAATTCTGGGCCTAAAACAAACTCGAGTCAGTTTTTTATTACACACAAAGCTACTCCTTGGTTAGATGGTAAACATTCTATTTTTGGAAAGGTTACATCAGGGCAAATGGTGGTTGATAGTATTCAGCAAAATGATAGAATAGAACATATCCATATTATAAGAATAGGTAAAGAAGCAAAGAAATTTGATGCTGCTAAAGTTTTTGAAGAAGAGTTGTTAAATGTAGAAGAAAAAGAGAAAGAAAGACAAAAGAAGTTGGAGGAGTTGAAAAAGAAATTTCAGGAGAAAATGGGAATATCTAAGGCTACGAAAACAGATTCAGGTTTACGATTCTTACAAATTCAAGAAGGAAAAGGTAAAAAAGTGAATCCAGCACAGGCAACAACGGTAAACTATACATTATATACAGCTGAAGGAAAGAAGATAGATTCAACAATTGATAAAGGAGCTCCATTTACTTTTACTATTGATGCAATGGGAATGATTGCAGGTTGGAAAGAGGGAGTTAAAATGATGAGAGAAGGAGAGAAAGCTCGTTTATTTATACCAGATTATTTAGGGTATGGTAAAAGAGGAGCAGGACCAATACCTCCAAGCTCAGATCTTATTTTTGAGATAGAAATATTAAAAGTAGGGAAATAATTTTGATAGAAAATTTATTACAAAGAGATCGAGAGTTATTAATTTATCTAAATAACTTAGGAAGTGAGCAATGGGATGCTTTTTGGTTGTTTATAACCAATCAGTTTAACTGGATTCCATTGTTTGCTTTTATAATATATCTTATATTTAAAGCTTTTGGCTGGAAAAAGGGAGGAATGCTTTTATTAGTGTTAATAATAATGGTAGCATTTTCTGATCAATACACGAATTTTATAAGAGGGGTTTTTGAGCGTTTGAGACCTAATAATGATATTACTATTAATCATTTATTGCGTCCTAAACTAATAAACCCACAAAGTTTTAGTTTTACTTCTGGCCATGCCACAACCTCTACGGCTTTTAGTGTATTTATTATATTATTATTAAAAAAGAGGTATGCGAAAATTAAATTTTTAGTTTTTTTTCCATTGATATTTGCTTATAGTAGAATATACTTAGGGGTTCATTTTCCAGTTGATATTTTTTGTGGAGCAATTAATGGTTTGTTAATAGGGGTTATTTTCTATAAAGTAGCATTATTTCTTATTGATAAAAAACTAAAAACTATTTAGTTTTTTTATTATTATAATACAAATATTTAGTGCCGTGGTAAAAGCCATTAATGAGGCTATCCAGTTGTTGTGCTATTATAGGGTGTTTCTGCTTTATGTCAATGAAACTTTTACTGTTTAAGTTGTACAAACTAGTGGTATTGCTAACAGTGGCTTTGGTATAATATAAGCTGTCTTTTAAAATAGCTACTCCAGGTTCACCCTTTATACTTTTATATAAAAAAGCAAAAGAGCCGTTCATACTGGTACTGTCTAATACATTAGAACCTAGTGTGTAGTTGGTGTAATTAATATTAGCTAATCCAGCTGCTGTAGGCATAATATCTACTAATTTAGTATATCTTGAAATAGTTTGTGGTTTCAAATATTTAGGAGCGTGTATGAAAAAAGGTACATGATGCAATTGTATGTTGTCGAAGTCAAACTCTTTGGCAAAAGAATTTGTCTTTCTCATGGAGGTATTGTGGTCTCCGAAAAATAAAAATATAGTATTATCGTAGTATCCTGACTGCTGTGCCCTTGTTAAGAATTTAGCAACATTGAAATCTAAATAGCGCAAAGCATTCAATCTTTCAATACCATCAAACCCAGCTTTCTTTAATTCTTTACTACTAATGTCTTTATTGCTAAGTGGGGTGAATGTTTCTTTTTTTTCAGGAACTGTAAATGGCATATGGTTAGTGGCTGTTTGGATATAAGCAATAAAAGGTTTTCCTTTTTTGTGTATCTTCTCCAATTCTTTGTTAGATTCCTTAAACAATTCGTAATCATCAATACCCCATACGTCGGCGCGATTTTCTGTTGCGTAACTACCTTCTTCAAATATCTTTAAATTAGTTATGTTTGATTGGAATACCCCTCTAATATTAGCCCAATTAGCGCTTCCTCCTAAGAAGTAAAGCTTCTCGTAATTGTTAAATTGATCGAAAATAATGCGTTGATCGATAATCATCGGATTTCTAGAAGCAGTTCTAACTCCATCGATATCAGGCAACCCAGTAATACTAGCAAATACGCTCCCAGCAGTTCCTGCCTTATGAACGAAAAAATTACTAAAATTGATACTTTTTTTAATGATGCTATCCATTTTTGGGGTGGTTAGAATAGGGTTGTTGTAATAGCTCATAGGGACTACTCCAACAGATTCAAGCATTACAATAACAATATTAGGTTGTGTTTGTATTTCTGACTTCTTTAAGAATTTACGCTCAAATAAAAGGGTGTCTTTAGGTAGGTTTAATTGTTTTGCAATTACAGGGTAAAATTGCTTTGTTTTATTTAAATCGAAACTTTCACTTCTAAACTTAAAACTATCAAAAAAGTATAAAATAGGATTTAAAGAAAATTGGTTTACGTGATTATTTTTAGAAAAGAAAGCCTGACTCCAACGTAAAGGGTAATGTGTAATACTGTTGTAAATACCAAAAGCTAGTAATAATAAAGGAATTATAATAAAGAAGGCTTTTGCTTTTTGGGAGTTGCTTTCATGATGATTTGAAAACTTTTTATAAATCCATTGAGAAAATTTATAGAAAGCAAAACTTAGCAAAGCAAGAAGGAATAGTCCTTTGAATACAGGGTAGCTTTCCAATAAAACTTGAGAAGATATTTTAAAGTTGCTTAGAAACCTTAAGCTGGAAGCATCCAAGCGTATGTCTAAATAATCGTAGTATCCAAAATCGAAAACATAAAATAATGTAATGGTTATATAAGCTAGTGTAAGGTATATATTGCTTGCTTTTTCATAAAAAGAATGTTTAAAGAAGCGATAGTTAATAATAAAAATAAGGAAAGCTAGGGGTAGAATAATTAGGACGGCTAGCTTTAGGTCAAATCGAGCACCCAACAGGAATGCATTGCTGATTTCTTGGGTAGAAGCATCTTCTAGTTTTGCAAAAAAGAAATAAAAAATAATTCTAAAAAGAAAAATGTATAGAAATAAGAAAAACACATTACTGAAAATGTATTTCGTATAGTTAGGTATTTTTTGAAACATTGTTTATTGTAGTAATAAATGGCAAAGATATCCAAATAAATCATATCTGACTACAATAGGGAGGTGGTAGTTTTATAGAATTTGAAGAAAAAATCCCGAGCTAATTTTGAATAGCTCGGGATTTTTTCTTAGTCAATTTCTGTTCGGGTTTCTTGAGGTTTTTCTCCTTTAGTTATTTGTATAGTTAATTGATTATTTCCTTCATCTAAATCCATAAAAATAGTATCCCCTTCATCTAATTTAGAACTTACAATTTCCTCGGCCAAAGCGTCCTCGATATACTTTTGTATAGCACGCTTTAAAGGTCTCGCTCCATATTGTTTGTCAAAACCTTTGTCAGCAATATAGTCTTTGGCTTTTTCACTCAGATTTAAAGCATAACCAAGATCGCTGATACGATGTAAAAGTTTATCCAGCTCAATGTCAATAATTTTATGGATATCTTCCCTTTCCAGAGAATTGAAAATAATGACATCATCTATTCTATTCAAGAATTCAGGAGCAAAAGATTTTTTTAGAGCGCCTTCAATGATGCTTTTAGCATGTTGGTCTGCTTGTTCTTTTTTAGAACTAGTACCAAACCCGACACCTGAACCGAAGTCTTTTAGCTTTCGAGCTCCAATGTTCGAGGTCATGATAATAATTGTATTTCTGAAGTCAATTTTTCTACCTAAGCTATCCGTGATAAATCCGTCATCTAATATTTGAAGCATCATATTGAATACATCAGGATGCGCTTTCTCTATTTCATCTAAAAGGACCACGGAGTAAGGTTTTCTACGAACTTTTTCAGTTAATTGTCCTCCTTCTTCATAACCCACATACCCAGGAGGTGCTCCAATTAAACGAGATATTGCGAATTTTTCCATATATTCGCTCATATCGATCCTAATCAAAGATTCTTCCGAATCAAATAATTGTTTCGCGAGTACTTTAGCAAGTTGTGTTTTTCCTACCCCTGTAGAACCTAAGAAAATAAAAGAACCAATGGGTTTGTTAGGATCTTTTAATCCTACTCTATTTCTTTGAATAGCTTTGACAACTTTGGTAACCGCTTCATCTTGGCCAATCACTTTACCTTTAATCATATCAGGTAAATCAGCTAGACGGTTACTTTCGGCTTGAGCAACTCTATTAACAGGGATTCCGGTCATCATAGAAACTACCTCTGCTACATTGTCTTCGGTAACAATTTCTCTATTTAATTTAGAATCTTCTTCCCATTGTTTTTGGGCAGAATCAAGAGCGGCTTCCATATTTTTTTCGTCATCACGTAATTTTGCTGCTTCTTCATACTTTTGGCCGTTAACCGCCTTTGTTTTTCGCTCACGGATCTTTTCAAGCTCATTTTCAAGCTCTAATACCTGTTGAGGAACAACAATATTAGTGATATGGATTCTAGACCCAGCCTCATCTAGTGCATCAATGGCTTTGTCAGGTAAGTATCTGTCAGTCATGTATCTATTCGTGAGTTTTACACAAGCTTCAATTGCTTCATCGGTAAAGTCAACATGATGGTGCTCTTCGTATTTTCCTTTTATATTATGTAAAATCTGAATAGTTTCTTCGACACTAGTAGGGTCAACGATTACCTTTTGGAAACGGCGTTCTAAAGCACCATCCTTTTCTATGTTTGTCCTAAACTCATCAAGTGTAGTTGCTCCAATACATTGTATTTCTCCACGCGCTAATGCAGGTTTTAACATATTAGAAGCATCTAAAGATCCAGTGGCACCGCCGGCACCTACAATAGTGTGTATTTCATCAATAAAAAGAATGATGTCATCATTTTTTTCAAGCTCATTCATCAAGGCTTTCATTCGCTCCTCGAACTGTCCGCGATATTTCGTACCAGCAACTAAGCTTGCTAAATCTAAAGAAACGATGCGTTTGTCAAATAAAATTCTAGAAACCTTTCTGTTAACAATGCGTAAAGCGAGGCCTTCAGCAATGGCCGATTTACCAACGCCAGGTTCACCAATTAACATCGGGTTGTTCTTTTTTCGTCTGCTCAAAATTTGAGAAACACGTTCTATTTCTTCCAAACGTCCTACAACAGGATCCAGTTTTCCTGTTTCGGCAAGAGCGGTTAAGTCACGCCCAAAATTATCAAGAACGGGAGTCTTGGATTTTTTAGAAGTTTTTCCTTTTTGAGATTGTTGTCCAAACGGGTTTGATTTCTCGTTAGAAAAACCATCATCTGATGGGGTTTCAGAGATGGGGGTAATGGGTAGGTCATTGTCTTCCATATGTAGTTGTTTATACAAAGCTTTTGCATCGTCATAATTTACATCATATTTGTGTAAAAGCTTTGTTGTTGGGTCATTTTCATTACGAAGGATACACAGCAGTAGATGTGCTGTGTCAATAGCTTCGCTTTGGTATAGCTTTGCCTCCAAAAAGGTGGTTTTTAGGGCTTTTTCAGCTTGTCTTGTTAAATGCAAACTTCTTTTCCTATCTGTGTGAATTGAAGGAGTAGCAGGATTTAATTGCTCGATTTTTTTGCGCACTAATCCTAAATTAACATCAAAGGTTGTTAATATCTCAATAGCTTTTCCTTCGCCTTTTCTAATCAGTCCTAATAAAAGATGTTCGGTACCAATAAAGTCATGCCCTAAACGAAGAGCTTCTTCTTTACTAAAAGTAATAACATCTCTAACTTTTGGTGAAAAATTATCGTCCATATATTTGAATTCTATCTTGTGTAAAGTTAGTAGAAAATTTTTATAAAGAATTACAAAAAGAGTGCCAATCGTTGAGTATTGCCATTCTGACGGAAAAATAATTAAAAAAACAATGCGATTTATAAGTGTTATAAAGCTGTTAAAAACTAAGTTAAAATGTTAATAACTCACAATAAAAGATAAGATGAAAGCCTTTGTAAAAAAATCGGTTTATTGTATCTTGCCTTGTTTTAAAAAAAATATTTTTTTTAAAGCGAAATGAAAGTGATTTTTAGGAAGGGTATAATTCTAGGAATGACTTTTTTAAACAAAACAAAATAGTAATTAATAATAAAAGTAATATATGGCAGACGGAGAGAAGTTGATTCCGATTAACATTGAGGAACAAATGAAATCTGCGTACATCGATTATTCGATGTCGGTAATTGTATCGAGGGCACTACCAGATGTAAGGGATGGTTTAAAACCTGTACATAGAAGAGTTTTATTCGGAATGCATGAATTAGGAATTAAAGCAACAGGAGCATATAAAAAATCAGCAAGAGTTGTAGGAGAAGTATTAGGTAAGTATCATCCCCATGGAGATACATCTGTATATGATTCTATGGTACGTATGGCACAAGATTGGAGTGTTCGCTATATGATGGTTGATGGACAAGGAAACTTTGGTTCTGTTGATGGTGATAGTCCTGCAGCGATGCGTTATACTGAGGTAAGAATGCAAAAGATCTCAGAGGAAATGTTAGCTGATATAGAAAAAGAAACAGTAGATCATAAGTTAAATTTTGATGATACTTTACAGGAGCCTACTGTATTACCAACACGTATTCCTAACTTGCTAGTAAATGGCGCTTCAGGAATTGCTGTGGGAATGGCAACAAATATGGCACCTCATAATTTAACAGAGGTAGTGAATGGAACGATAGCTTATATAGAAAATAGAGATATCGAAATAGACGAGTTGATGCAGCATGTTAAAGCTCCTGATTTTCCTACCGGTGGAATTATTTATGGGTATGATGGAGTACGTGATGCATTTCATACAGGTCGTGGCCGTATAGTAATGCGTGCCAAAGCTACTATTGAAGAGGTAAAAGGACGTGAGTGTATTGTGGTAACTGAAATTCCTTATCAAGTTAATAAAGCAGAGATGATTAAAAAGACTGCCGAATTAGTGAATGATAAAAAAATAGAAGGAATAGCTAATATTCGCGATGAGTCGGATAGAAAAGGAATGCGTATTGTTTACATATTAAAGCGAGATGCTATTCCTAATATTGTTTTAAATAAATTATTTAAATATACACAGCTTCAAACATCATTTAGTGTTAATAATATTGCACTGGTAAATGGGCGTCCAGAGCAGTTAAATTTAAAAGAATTAATTCATCATTTCGTAGAGCATCGCCATGAAGTAATAGTGCGTAGAACAGAATTTGAACTAAAGAAAGCAGAAGCAAGAGCTCATATTTTAGAAGGACTAATTATTGCTTCAGATAATATTGATGAAGTAATAGCAATTATCCGTGGATCAAAGAATGCAGATGAAGCACGTGAAAAATTAGTAGAACGTTTTGAATTGACCGAAATACAAGCAAGAGCTATTGTTGAAATGCGTTTGCGTCAGTTGACAGGACTGGAACAAGATAAACTACGTGCTGAGTATGATGAAATCATGGAAACGATTACTGATTTAAAGGATATTCTAGCAAATGAACCTAGACGTTATCAAATTATCACAGATGAATTAGTACACATTAGAGATAAATATGGTGACGAGCGCCGCTCTGAAATCCACTATGCGGGAGGAGATATGCGTATTGAAGATATGATACCAGATTCTAAGGTGGTGGTAACTATTTCTAATGCAGGGTATTTAAAACGTACGAATCTTGATGAATATAAAGTTCAAAATAGAGGAGGACGTGGACAAAAAGGAGTTGCTACAAGAAATGAAGATTTCTTAGAACATTTATTTGTTGGAACGAATCATCAATATATGATGTTCTTTACCCAAAAAGGAAAAGTATTTTGGATGCGCGTATATGAAATTCCAGAAGGAGGAAAGAATGCGAAAGGAAGGGCTATTCAAAACTTAATAAATATTGAGCAAGATGATAAGGTAAAAGCATTTTTGGTAACTCAAGATTTAAAGGATGAAGCTTATGTGAATAGCCATTATGTGATTATGGCGACAAAGAGAGGTCAGGTAAAGAAAACACCTTTAGAGCAATATTCTAGACCAAGAACTAATGGTATTAACGCAATAACGATAAAGGAGGATGATGAATTGCTTGAAGCAAAACTAACTACAGGAGATAGCCAAGTAATGTTAGCTTTAAAATCAGGAAAAGCTATCCGTTTTGAAGAAGCTAAAACTAGGCCGATGGGAAGGACTGCTTCTGGTGTAAGAGGAATAACATTACAACATGATGAAGATGAAGTAATTGGTATGGTTGCTGTAAATGATATGGAAAGTAATATTCTTGTTGTTTCAGAAAAAGGATATGGAAAACGCTCTAAACTAGAAGATTATAGAATAACGAATAGGGGAGGGAAAGGTGTTAAAACACTAAATATTTCAGAAAAGACAGGAGAGCTAGTAGCAATCAAAAATGTTGATGATTCTAATGATCTAATGATTATTAATAAATCAGGTTTAACTATAAGGTTAGCAGTAGAGGATTTACGTGTTATGGGACGTGCAACTCAAGGAGTGCGTTTGATTAATATTAAAAAAACTGATAGTATTGCTGCAGTAGCTAAAGTAATGCATGAAGAAGAGGATGAGGAAAATGGCATAGAAATTGAAAATAATTCAAATGAATTAACATAAAACATTAAAAATTATCCAAATTAAATATCAAATCAAGATGAAAAAACAAATCTTAACACTTTCTTTAGGATTCATGTCAATAGGATTGATGGCGCAGAAATCAGAGTTGAAAACAGCTGATAAATCAATAAGAAATAAAGATTTTGCAGGAGCTATTACAGTAATTGAGTCATTAAAAAGTTCAATAGGTGAGGCAGATGCTAAGTACCAAGCAAAGTATTACTATTTAAGAGGTAAAGCTTTTGCAGGAAAAAAAGATTATAAAGAAGCAGCTAAAGCATTTAATGATTTAATGGCTTTCGAAAAAAAATCAGGAAAAGCAAAATATACTAAGGAAGCAGCTCCTATGTTGAACGAGATGATTCAAGAAGTTTCTCAAAAAGCAATAGGACTGTATAATAACGATAAGGATTATAAAAATGCTGCTGAGAATTTTTATTTAACCTACTTACTAAGTCCAACAGACACAGCTTTTGCTTTCAATGCTGCTATTTCTGCATCGCAAGCAAAAGATTATGATAAAGCTTTAGAATATTATAAAGAGTTAAAAGAAAAAGGATATACGGGGATTGCTGTTGAGTATTTAGCAACTAATAAAGTGACAGGAAAGGTTGAAAATTTAGGTTCTAAGACGCAAAGAGATTTAATGGTAAAAACTGGTCAATATATAAAGCCAGAAAATAAAACTACTGAATCTAAGCATGCAACAATCGTAAAAAATATTGCTTTAATTTTAAAAGAACAAGGAAAAACAGATGAAGCAATAGCAGCATTGGTTGAAGCTCGTAAAGCAAATCCTAAAGATTTAAACTTATTATTAAACGAGGCTGATATGTATATTCAGTTAAAACAAATGGATAAGTTTGGAAAATTAATGGAAGAAGCTGTAAAAATGGATCCAAATAATCCTACTTTATATTATAACTTGGGAGTTACTAACTATAACCAAGGTAGAGTAAAGGAAGCAAAGGATTATTATAAGAAAGCGATTGAATTAAACCCTGAGTATTCAGATGCTTATATGAATTTAGCAGTGGCTACTTTAGAAAAAGACAAAGCTATTGTTGAAGAAATGAATAAAAACTTATCAAATTTTAAGAAGTACGATGCGTTGGCATTACAACAAAAAGAGGTATATAAAGAAGCTTTGCCGTATTTAGAAAAAGCAGATAGTTTAAAGAGAAGTATTGATACGGTAAAAACATTGATGAATTTATATGAAGTTTTAGAGGTTTCAGATAAGGCTAAAAAATATAGAGAAATCTACCAGTCAATGAAATAATAAAAAGTTTATTTGTAGCAATAAAAAAGCGGAAATATTAATTAATATTTCCGCTTTTTTATTAGGGTATTATTTTTTTTATGACTCGGAGCTTATGAGTGTGTTTATGGGTATCTATATTATAAATACCACTATGATCTAGTTTGTCAATACGCACTTTACCATGTGCATGAATGATGTTATAATCGCTCATAATAATTCCTACATGAGTAATAATACCTTCGTCATTGTCAAAAAAAGCTAAATCACCAGGTTCACTTTCTTCTATAAAACTTAGTACATTTCCTTGAGCTGCTTGCTGTTTGGCATCACGAAGTAAATAGTAGCCGCAAAGTTTATAAACGGTTTGTGTAAAACCAGAACAATCGATGCCAAACGGGGTTTTTCCTCCCCATAAATAAGGAGTATTTAAAAACAAGAAAGCCTTTTCAATGATAGCTGATTTGGGGAGTTTTTCAGATAAACTCTTTCCATCATATGAAAAAATATGTTTGTTTATTTTGAAATTACTTCCATTAAAGAAAGGAAGGGTTGCTCCAATAGGTATCGTGGTTAAATGGTTGTTGTTATCTGTAATAAAATCGATTAATTCACCAGAATAGTATTGCTTGTTATCAGATAAAGTATTGAAAACTTCCTCTGTAATTTCTTCGTATTGTTTACGATCAATATAGCCTTCGTAATTATCAAAAGCTAAACAAATTTTACTCCATTTGTCTTCTTGCTCTATAATTTTAAAGTGCTCGCCAAATAGTACTTGACTAACCATTTCTGAAGTATCAGTAGGTGCTATACGAAGTGGAACAATACTTAAATTACAAATGCCGTAGCGCATATAAAAATTGTAAATTATAAAATGTTAGATTAAATTTTCTCAATAACTATAGCACTAGCTCCACCGCCTCCATTACAAATACCAGCAGCACCAATTTTAGCATTATTTTGTTTTAAGATAGAAGTTAAGGCAATGACAATTCTCGCCCCAGATACACCTAATGGATGTCCTAAAGAAACGGCACCTCCATTGACATTTACTTTATCAGCTGCTAAACCTAAGATTTTCATATTTGCTAATCCTACAATAGAAAAGGCTTCGTTCAATTCAAAATAATCAACATCGTCTATAGTTATATTAGCCTTAGCCAACGCTTTAGGGAGTGCTTTTGCAGGAGCTGTTGTAAACCATTTAGGTTCATGAGCAGCATCTGCATACCCTTTAATCTTGGCTAGAGGTTGGATGCCTAGTTCTTTTGCTTTTTCAGCAGACATTAGAACTAATGCAGCTCCTCCATCATTGATTGTAGAGGCATTTGCAGCGGTAACAGTACCTTCTTTGGTAAAAGCAGGGCGTAAAGCAGGGATTTTTTCCATTTTTACGTTTTTATATTCTTCATCTTCAGAAAAAATAATAGGAGCTCCTCTTCTTTGAGGAATTTCTACAGGCACTATTTCGTCGTTAAATTTACCTTCGCTCCAAGCTTTTGCAGAACGATTATAAGATTCGATAGCAAAAGCATCT
Source organism: Tenacibaculum maritimum NCIMB 2154 (assembly GCF_900119795.1). NCBI lineage: Bacteria > Pseudomonadati > Bacteroidota > Flavobacteriia > Flavobacteriales > Flavobacteriaceae > Tenacibaculum > Tenacibaculum maritimum. Next base: position 2,353,776 of record NZ_LT634361.1, on the reverse strand, counting down.
TGATCTTCTCTAGAAAATTCGTGTTCAACAGCACATTCATCTGCACATACCCCCATAGCAACTTGCTCATAAACATCTACCAATCCATCTTTTTGTAATCCATCTTCCATTTTTACTGGACCAAATTTAGTAGCAGTCCTAGCATGTTGGTAATGTGGAATCATACTCATATTCTCCATTCCTCCAGCAACTACAACATCGGCATCTCCTAAAGCTATAGTCTGCGCAGCTAACATGATAGATTTCATACCAGAAGCACACACTTTATTAACGGTAGTACATGGTACAGAATTAGGTATTCCAGCAAAGATAGCCGCTTGACGCGCGGGAGCTTGTCCCAATCCAGCAGAAACAACATTCCCCATAAAAACTTCTTCAACCATTTCTGGGATTAAATTTATTTTATCTAAAGCTCCTTTTATAGCAATAGCACCTAATTTTGGTGCAGGTATTGTAGATAAACTTCCTAAAAAGCTTCCAATAGGTGTTCTTGAGACTGATACGATAACGACTTCCTTCATTTTGTTCATTAGTTATGTTGTTACTCTGAATTTTACATTGCGAAAATAACCTTTTTTCAGGAATAAATAAATTCATTTTTTGTTACCGCCCCTTTTTAGAGTAAGTTTGTCTTTTTAAGAGCTTTTCAATGAATAATTTTATTAATAAAATATATAAAAACAATACAATTGTTTATAAGGGATTATTGTTTTTAGTAACGGCCATTTCTATTGTATATCTATTGCCAAAAGGGGGGCAGTTCAAGTATGATTTTAACAAAGGGAAACCCTGGCAATATGATAATTTATATGCTACTTTTGATTTTGCAATTCAAAAAACAAGCGAAGAAATTGATTTAGAAAAAAAAGAAATCAAAGAAAATATAAAACAATTTTTTGAGTATGACCTAGATGTTTTTAAAGAAGTAAAGGAAACATTTAAAGATCGAGTACAATTAATTAAATTGAATGATGAATTATCTTTAAAAGAATGGAATAAGCTTACAGAAAAAGGAACTATTATTATTGATAAAGTGTACGATCATGGATTTTTAGATGTGGCAAGCCAGCAAAAAATTAATAATATATCAGATATTGTTGCACTTAGGAAAAAGAACGAGGTAGAAGATATATCTTATAAAAAATTACTGAGTACCAAAGGGGTTTTTAAAATTATAACAGACAATTTAGGAGATACTCCGTATGCATACGGGCAAAATCAACTATTGAATATTCTTTCAGAAATACTAAAGCCTAACGTATCATTTGATAGTAGTTACACAGAAAGAGGGCTTAATGAAGCATTGGGTAATATTTCATACACCAAAGGAAAGGTTTCCGATGGAGAGCTTATTATTTTGAAAGGGGATATTGTTGAAGGAAGAAAATTAAACATCTTAAATTCTCTAAAGAAAGAGTCTGAGTCAAAAGTTTGGACAGAAGCAAATTATAATTGGATTGTTTTTGGGTATGCTATTTTAGTTTCCTTAGCGTTATTAATGTTATTGCTTTTTTTAGAGAAATATCGTAAAGAGATCTTTGAAGATAATAATAAAGTTACGTTCATTTTCTTTAATATATTTTTAATGATATTAATACAAACGATGGTAGTAAAATACAATGCATCTTATTTATACATTGTACCGCTGAGCATTTTACCAATTATTTTAAAGGCGTTTTTTGATGCTCGTTTAGGATTGTTTGCTCATGTACTCACAGTATTGTTATTAGGATTTATAGTACCTAATAGCTTTGAGTTTATTTATTTGCATATTATAGCAGGAATTGTTACTATTTTAACAGTATCAGAATTGTATAGAAGAGCAAATTTATTCATATCTATAGGGCAAGTAACATTAATATATATGTTAACTTATTTTGCTTTTTCTATTATTAAAGAAGGAAATGCATCACAAATTAACTTTACTTATTTTGTGCTATTTGCAGCGAATGGTTTACTCTCATTTTTATCCGTATTTTTTATTTATTTTTATGAGAAGGTATTCGGATTGATGTCTGATGTAACCTTATTAGAATTGTCTAATACCAATTCTAGATTGCTAAGAGAGTTAAATGAGAAAGCACCAGGAACATTTCAGCATTCTATGCAAGTAGCAAATTTAGCAGAAGCGGCAGCCAATGAAATAGGAGCAAACTCTATGCTAGTTCGTACTGGAGCATTGTATCATGATATAGGAAAAATTTTAAATCCTATGTATTTTACAGAAAACCAATCTACAGGAGTAAATCCTCATAATGATCTTTCAGCAAAAGATAGCGCTCGCATTATCTTAGATCACGTTATTAAGGGAATTGAATTAGCAAAAAAGTATAAGTTACCAGATAGAATTATAGATTTTATAAGAACTCATCATGGAACAAGTTTGGTCTATTATTTTTATAAGAAAGAGCAAGAAGAAAACCCAGGAGAAGAAGTAGATCCTAAAAAATTTCAGTACCAAGGACCTATTCCTTTCTCAAAAGAGACAGCTATTTTAATGATGTGTGATGCAGCAGAGGCTGCTTCTAAAAGTTTAAAAAATCCAACGGCGCAATCCATAGACAACTTAATTAATAAAATCATAGAGAAGCAAAAATCAGAAGCTCAATTCGTAAATTCGGATATAACATTTAGAGAAATAGAGTTGATTAAAAAAGTGATCAAAAAAAAATTAATGAATATCTATCACCTAAGAGTCGAGTATCCAGAATGATAGCTTAATTACGAAAAAAAAGTTTAAAAAAAGTTCAAAAAAAAGTTGTGTAATCCCTTTTGTGGTTATATATTTGCACTCGCAATTTGAGATGTGAGAAATCAAACCAAAAGTTGCAAAGGAGAGGTGCCAGAGTGGTAATGGAGCAGATTGCTAATCTGTCGACGGGTAACTGTCGCCAGGGTTCGAGTCCCTGTCTCTCCGCAAAAAAAAAGATAACCTTCGGGGTGTAGCGTAGCCCGGTTATCGCGCCGCGTTTGGGACGCGGAGGTCGCAGGTTCGAATCCTGCCACCCCGACACTGTTTTCGTAGAAACATAAAAACTACGGGCTCTTAGCTCAGCTGGATAGAGCACCTCCCTTCTAAGGAGGCGGTCGAAGGTTCGAATCCTTCAGGGCTCACTTAAAGCTTCACTTTAATTAGTGAAGCTTTTTTGTTTTTATAAAATTTTGAAAGGATCATTCCTATTTGGGATTAATGCTTGGAACTGTGAGGGTAGTGGGAAAGACAGCGCTCTGATAATGATAAGAAGTTAAGCTTTGTATGGCTTCCTGTTAAAGAAAGTAGGGGAAAGTACTTGTCTTTTATAAAAAATGTTTAAAAATTTAGAAGATAACTTCTAGTTGCTAACTTAAGAGATAATGAAATGAATAAGAAAGTAATGTCTATTTTAAAGAAAATATATTTTCATGAAAACGGATTTTATAATGCGGAACTAGATAGGCATGAGCATAAAATTCCTAGTTCGGTAAATGGAGAAGCACTGAATTTGTTGAAAATCAGTGGCTTTTTGCCAAATAACTTTGAGGTTTTTGAACATGATGACTCTTTAGAAAGATTAATAGGATTAAAAAAGAATAATAAATTAACATTAGCCTTTGCTAAGGCTATGTTTTTAAAAGGTATTTCAGGAGAGTTTCCGCGAGGAAGGCAAACATTAATGAGTTATATTTATACTAAAAACTTAGTAAAACACGAATTTGAGGGAGAAGAAGTTTGTGAAATATGCGGATTGCCTAAAAAGAAAACGATTGATAAAACAGAACAACTTTATACGTATTACTTGGGGCATTCATGGAATGAGATGCCTATTCATAATTTAATTGAATTGGAAGAGGTCCTAACGTATGATTTGCCAAAAGTTACTGAGGAAGATGATACTAGATTAGTCAAACTATTAGATGTAGTAGCAGATGCAATGCCTGATGAAACGCCTGGGAGATTAGAAAAGAGAATTGCTAAAAGTAAATTATTACCTAAAACGGATAGGTACAAGCGATATGGTATTTTGTTAACATTATCAGAGTGTGGAGTGTTACCGAATAATTTGGTAGCATCTAAGTATGATGAGTTTTTAACGGTAAAGGAAATTAACGAGGCGAGTAAAAAACTAAAAACTTCTCACCGTTCTGATATCGTATTGCCTTTGGGAGCTTGGAAAGGAAAAGAAGGAGTGAATTACAAGCGATATAGAGAAATATTTGGGTAAGTAATAATTTGTAATAAAAATAAAAAACCCTTTAGCTAGTGAAAGGTAAAGGGAGTTGAGTTCATAACTATGTTATTTTCTATTCTACAAGCATAGAGTGATATACATTTTGCACATCATCATCTTCTTCTAAGCGCTCTAGTAATTTTTCTACATCAGCTTGTTGCTCAGCTTCTAATTTGTTAGTTGTCGTAGGAATTCTTTCAAAACCAGAAGATAAAATTTCTAAATTGTTTTCTTCTAGATATTTTTGAATAGCTCCGAATTGCTCAAAAGGAGCGTAAATTAAGATACCGTCTTCATCCTCAAAAACTTCTTCCACATCAAACTCAATCATTTCTAGCTCAAATTCTTCTAAATCTACTTTTAAGTCTTCTGCTTTAATTCTGAAGTTGCAAGCGTGATCAAACATAAAAATAACGGAACCAGAGGTGCCAAAGTTACCGTTACATTTATTAAAAGCAGCACGCACGTTTGCTACAGTTCTATTATTATTATCGGTAGCGGTTTCTACAACAATAGCAATACCGTGAGGAGCATATCCTTCAAACAAAACTTCTTTATAATTTGCGGTATCTTTATCAGATGCTTTTTTAATGGCTCTTTCAACATTGTCTTTAGGCATGTTTGCCGCTTTTGCATTTTGAATAACAGCTCTTAAACGGGCGTTGGTTTCAGGATTAGGACCTCCTTCTTTTACAGCCATAACAATATCCTTACCAATTCTGGTGAATGTTTTTGCCATTGCTGACCAGCGTTTCATTTTTCTTGCTTTTCTAAATTCAAATGCTCTACCCATTTTTGTATTAATTTTGATATAGAGCAAATGTAGAAAGAACAAAGGTTATTTACAAGAAATGTTTGGGGATAATCCTGTTCGTTTATTCAATTTATAGAATAAAAATAAGAATGTTTTAGATAGACTTATAAAAGAAAGCAATGTTTTTCTAATATAAAAAACATTGCTTAACTATTTTTTTATGATTTAATAGGTAGAGAAAGTTAGAAGTCTTTTTTTGAGAAAAGTTTTCCATCTTCTTTAGAATAAGCTCTCCAAATACCTACTTGTTTTCCTTTTTTAAATTTTCCGTTAACTTTAACTTTTCCATTTTTGTAGTAAGAAGTATAATCACCGTGTTTGCGACCATCTTTTAATTCTACTTCGAATTTTAACTCGCCTGTATCATAATACTTTTTATAGGAAGAGGCACTTAAGTCTGTAGGGAATATTTCTGAAAGGGTGAAAATATTTTCTTCAGCTGTAGTTTCTGAGATACCTTTTATTTTAGTGAGTTCTTTTTGAAGTTGTTTATCCGCTAGTAATTGTTTGTTTACTAGCTTAGGATCTTCATGAAACAATGCTAGATAACTCTTGAATTGCCCGCCATCAGATGTTAATTGTAAACCTATTTGAGAAAAAGAAATAAAGTAATCTTTGTTTTTGGTGAGCTCATTACGAGTTTTCCTATCTGTAAAACTTAGTAAATCTTCATAAATATAAGGAGTATTTATATAAAGAAACATACTTGATTTTTGGTTGAATTGATCGTTAAAACTAGTATAATTTTTAGAAGAAGAAAGTGTAAAATTAGCAATTTTAGTATTTATAATTTCTTTCAAGGTGTTAGGGCTATTACTAAAAATAACACAATCATCAATAATAGTGAAATAAGGCTTTTCCATTTTCTCAAATAAATTGCCTGCCAAAATCTTAAAGAACCCCTTTAAATCTAAAAAGTTAATGACATAATTTTTATAATTTATTTGTTTGAATTTTAAAGGTGTTTTTTCTTTGATTTGAGAAAGGAGAAAATTTAAATTTTCCTTGGCTTTATCAATATCATTTGTTTTTAAAACGGCAGCAACATCTTTTTGCTTTTTTGAAATAGCATCATTAATGTGGAGTATTGCAATTTCATTGCCAATCCAGCTAAAAACATGCTTTTTAAGATTAATGTCCAATTGATCTTCAATCTCAGTTACTTGTTTGGTGTAAGCTTCAAAGCTTTCTTGATTTTCCTCATTAAGAGCTTCGAAATTGTCATGAAAATCTTTAAAGCTATCAAAAGCAAAGCTTAAATATAGGGCCGTATTTTTAGGAGCAATGTTGGCAATAGTTCTTTCTCCTTTGCCTGACTTTTGTAATGCTTGAAGGTAGCTATCGGAAGAAGGTTTAAAATTAGTGTGTCCTTCTGCTTGAATTAGTACACTTTCCTTTAGACCTACATCGAAACCAGAGTACAACCAAGAGTTTTGAATAACATTTAAAGGTTTTAAGTTTATTTTGTTAGAAAAGCACGATAGGTAATTTTTAAGGTATTTATATTGTATAAAAAGTTTAAAAAATCCATCACGAGTAACTTCTTGATTGATTTCAATAAAGTTTAAATCTCTTCCAATAATAGGTACTGCATATTGATCAATTGCGTTTTCAACCAATATATGGGTATAAGAGGCAATTAGCTGGTTTTTTATAAAAGAAATATATAAAGTCTCTCTTTTTTTTCTATCATACAGTTCGGTAATCTCATGGTTGTGATACTTACGCTTAGTAACGTTAAAGTTATTTCCTGCTAGTTTTGAAATATTATTTTTTAAAAATTCAAGTTTTGAAAGTTTTTGTAGGTCAACGGTATAAAATAAACCATATTTTTTAGGTTTATAAACATGAACAGAAATCAATAAATTTCGCTCACCAAGAAATTGAATTAGCTGTTGCTGTTCTTTAAAAGTCTGATCTAAATTATGTAAACTTTCGGTAACGCCTCTAAAATAAGAATTTTGTTGTAGGTGTTTCCAAATGGTACTATGACTTATTTCATCCCAAGTATCAATAGGTCGTTCAGTATCTATAATAAAAACAGCATCTTTAGGAATTAAATATATAGGGTTGATGTTGTCTTCGTTTGTACTAGTAAAAACATATGCTTGGTAAGCTATAAAACCAAGTATGATGATAATGATTGTTGTGATAATTCCTTTTTTCATAGAATGATGCTGTTTTTAAGGGGGATTGATAAATATTAAACTTGTAAAACGCCTAAGTTGAAAGGTTTTTCTATTGGAGCATGATTTGCTGCTTCAATTCCCATAGAAATCCAAGTTCTAGTATCTAAAGGATTAATAACAGCATCGGTCCATATTCTGGAAGCTGCATAGTAAGGCGATATTTGATTGTCGTAACGTGATTTTATTTGATCAAAAAGTTGTGCTTCTTTTTCGGGAGTAATTTCTTCTCCTTTTTTCTTTAAAGAAGCCGTTTCTATTTGCAGCAATACCTTTGCAGCAGAATTTCCACTCATTACTGCTAGTTCTGCGCTAGGCCATGCGGCAATTAATCTAGGGTCATAAGCTTTTCCACACATAGCGTAGTTTCCGGCTCCATAAGAATTTCCTATAATAATGGTAAATTTAGGAACCACAGAGTTACTTACGGCATTTACCATTTTAGCTCCGTCTTTAATGATGCCTCCATGCTCAGATTTACTACCAACCATAAAACCAGTAACATCTTGTAAGAAAACTAAGGGAATTTTCTTTTGATTACAATTAGCAATAAAACGAGTTGCTTTATCGGCACTGTCGTTATAAATAACGCCTCCAAACTGCATTTCTCCTTTTCTAGTTTTGACTAATTTTCTTTGATTAGCCACAACTCCTACAGCCCAGCCGTCAATACGGGCATAGCCGGTGATAATTGTTTTACCATAGCCTTCTTTATATTGTTCAAATTCAGAATTATCAACCAAACGTTTGATGATTTCTAGCATATCATATTGCTCATTACGAGCTTTTGGTAAAATTCCGAAAATATCTTCTTCTTTTTCTTTTGGAGGGAAAGCCTTTTTTCTACTAAAGCCAGCTTTATCATAGTCGCCGATTTTATCAATGATATTTTTTATTTTATTAAGAGCATCTTTATCATCACAAGCCTTGTAGTCTGTCACTCCTGAAATTTCGCAATGAGTAGTTGCACCCCCTAGTGTTTCGTTATCAATACTTTCACCAATTGCTGCTTTTACTAAGTAGCTGCCAGCCAAGAAAATACTAGCTGTTTTATCTACAATTAAAGCCTCATCACTCATAATAGGTAAATATGCTCCACCAGCAACACAGCTACCCATTACGGCAGAAATTTGAGTGATTCCCATACTGCTCATAATAGCATTATTTCTGAAAATACGGCCAAAGTGCTCTTTATCCGGAAAAATTTCATCTTGCATAGGTAGATAAACTCCAGCAGAATCTACTAAGTAAATAATGGGTAATTTATTTTCAATAGAAATTTCTTGAGCGCGTAAATTCTTTTTTCCAGTAATAGGAAACCAAGCACCTGCTTTTACAGTAGCATCATTGGCAACTACGATGCATTGTTTTCCTTGTATGTATCCAATTTTAACAACAACTCCTCCAGAAGGGCACCCGCCATGTTCTTTATACATTCCATCTCCAGCAAAAGCGCCAATCTCAATAGATTTAGCATTATCATCTAACAAATAGTCGATACGTTCACGAGCAGTCATTTTTCCTTTTTCGTGATGTTTGTCAATACGTTTCTGTCCGCCTCCTAAGGTTACTTTGGCAAAGCGTTTGCGTAAATCAGAAGCTAGTAATCTATTGTAATCTTCGTTTTTGTTGAAGTTAATATCCATAAAGTTGTCTTGTTTAGATGTGCTAAAATAAGAAAATCATAAGAAAATTCAAGTATGTTTTATTGATATGAGAGAATGATATTTTCTACGGTCTTTTCAATCTCATAGTGTTGATTTTGACGTTCTAACCTCCAGGGTTCTGCAACGCGCTCTAAGCAGTTTTGAACAGGGCATGTTTCGCAAGTGACTCCTACAGTATTTTTGTTAAAAACCCCTTCTTTAAAAAAATGAAGTTTCTTTTTTAAATGCGGAGATAATAGCATTCCGATGCTTACACTTCGAGTAATTTCTTTTTTAAAAGGATCAGGTGTTGCAGAAGATAACACAAGGTATTCGTGTTTCTGATTTTTATAAGAGGAGATTTGAACCCCAAAAGTAGCTTTGTTGTTTTTTGAATTTTCTAAATCTTGAATGGTCTTTATAGAAATCCATCTTCTACAGTAGTGCTCATTGTTTCTATTTGCATGAGGTGCCTGTTGCTGAGTAATGTGGAGTTCTTTGTTTAATCTGTATAAAGGAGAATTCTTTTTGTGAGTGAATCGCAAAAAAAACAGATTTTTGATATTAAAGTGTTTAGGCAATATATTAGTTAATCGTTGGTAGAAGGTTTCGTGCGAGCAATTATAGTGTTTGATTATTTTATGTAATTCAAAAGGGTTCCAATTATCTAAGGCAAAGAAATTTGTTAGTTGCTCTGTGATAGTATTTTTAGGAATGATCAGAGCGCCAGCAAAATAAGAAGCAATAAAGTTGTTTAAAACCTGATCAAAACTGTCAAATTTAACCCAAGGAAATGTATATAGCCTGTTTTTTATGTTTAAAAAATTATAAGCTAGTTCTTTAGCATAGATAAACGTTTTTTGAGCTTCACTTATCTTGTCATATATAAGTAAGGTGTTTTTCTTGGGGATGAAAATAGTTCTTAATTCTGATAAGTTCTCGTGTTTGGAAAGCTCTTTATCGTTAATTGTGTAATGAAATTCTTCTATTAGTATTTCTTTTAAATCCTTAGAAAGTATAGGTTGGGTTAAATCGATATGGTATGATTTGGCAAAATTTTCGACTTCATTTTCAATTTCTTCAAAATAATTATTATGCGCTTCTTGATAAGAGCGAAGAGCGGCCAAAAAAAAGCTTTCTCTTGTTAAGTTGTAGTTTTGAGAAATTTTAATAATAGTGCTAATAAAAGCATTTACCTTAGCAGGAGCATTTGCTATGATATCAATTAAGTTATTTTCTTTAATGCCAAATAAGTCTAACGGAATTTCTTTAAGAATCTTTGATTGTAAAATTTCTCCTATAGGAGCTAAGTTTTTATCTAATTTCAAAGAAACTAAGTGGTCATAAGGAACTTCTAGGTTTTCTGATAAAAGTACAATTTTATCGGTTTTTGGGTATTTTTTTCCTTTTTCAATTTCATTTAAATACGATTTAGATAAACCAGTAAGTTTAGCTAAGCCAAAGAGAGAAAGCTTTCTTTCAGTTCGTATTTGTTTTAATTTGAGTCCAAAAATTAAGCGGATATATTCTTCTTCCAAGATAATCAATTAAAATATTCGTAATTCAAAGGTATGTAAATTAGCGAATTAATAAAAAATAATATTTTATTAATTTTAGCGAACGTTCGCTTGTAGAGTTCAATTATATTTTATAATATTGTAATGTAAAATTGAAAAAATAAATAATCATGGAACAAAAAAATAGTATAAAGGAAGTTGATTTTAAGGGGTTTGAATCGCATCGGTATCGGGAGATTTTATCAGATGAAGCGAAGGTTTTTCTATTAGAGTTACATGATAGGTTTAATAATAAACGATTGATGTTGCTAGAGGAGCGACAACGAAAACAGGATGTTTTTGATACAGGAAAATATCCTACTTTTCCAATAGAAACAAAAGATATTCGTGAAGGGAATTGGGTGTGTGCAGAATTGCCAGAAGATCTGCTAGATAGGAGGGTTGAAATTACAGGTCCAGTGGATAGAAAAATGGTTATCAATGCATTGAACTCTGGAGCTAAAACATTTATGGCAGATTTTGAAGATAGTAATTCTCCAGGGGTTGTAAATCAGTTAAATGGTCAAATGAATCTAAGAGATGCTGTTAATGGAACTATTTCTTTTTATAATGAAAAAAAGGATAAATCCTATCAATTAAATGACAAAGTAGCTACTTTGTTAGTTCGTCCAAGAGGGTTGCATTTAAATGAAAAACATTTTTTAGTTGAAGGTGTTGAAATGTCGGGATCTTTAGTAGATTTTGGGCTGTATTTTTTTCATAATATAAAAACATTGAGAAAAAAAGGTTCAGGAGCTTATTTCTATTTACCAAAATTAGAACACTATACAGAAGCTCGCTGGTGGAATGATGTGTTTGTTTTTTCGCAAGATTATTTGAATATCCCCCAAAAGTCAATAAAAGCAACGGTATTGATTGAAACCATTACGGCTAGTTTTCAATTAGACGAAATTATCTATGAACTAAAGGAGCATATGGCAGGTCTAAATTGCGGAAGATGGGATTATATTTTTTCATATATCAAGAAATTTAGAAACCATTCAGATTTTTTAGTGCCTAATAGAGATCAGGTGACAATGACAACTCCCTTTATGAAGGCATATTCATTACGGGTAATCCAACGTTGCCATAAAAGAAAAGTACATGCTATGGGGGGAATGGCGGCGCAAATACCAATAAAAAACAATGAGGAAGCGAACGTATTGGCTTATGCTAAGGTGAAAAAAGATAAGGAGCAAGAGGTTAAAAATGGACATGACGGAACTTGGGTTGCTCACCCAGGAATGGTTGCATTGGCAACAGAGGTTTTTGATAAATATATGAAAACAAAAAATCAAATTCATGTTACCAGAGAGGATGTGAATGTAACCGAAGAAGATTTAGTAGAATGGCCAAAAGGAACCATAACAGAGGAAGGGATTCGTAAAAATATTAATGTAGGTATTTTGTATATAGAATCATGGTTGAGAGGAAATGGTGCTGCGGCAATATATAATTTGATGGAAGATGCCGCTACAGCAGAAATATCAAGAACTCAAGTATGGCAATGGTTGCATAATAATGCTGAGCTAGAAGGAGGTACGAATTTTTCTATGGAAATGTATGAACAATTAAAGTTAGAAGAAATAGCGCAGATAAAAAAATATGTAGGACACTCTCAGTATGAAGAGGGAGAGTTTGATAAGGCTATTCAAATTTTTGACGACTTAGTGCTAACTAGAGATTTTGTAGAGTTTCTAACATTGCCTGCATACCAATATATATAAAGAGATATAATATAATAAATAAAAAAGCCCCTAAAAAATGCGGCAACATTTTAAAGGGGAGGTTATCCGATAATAAAATAACTCATTAAAAAACAAATTTATGAAAAATTTAGCTCAAGGAAGTTATAATTCAGCGTTAGAAATAGTAAAATCTCTTAAAAAGAAATATGGGGATACTTGGAATGCTATAACTCCTGAAAATGCTGCTAAAATGATTGTTCAAAATCGTTTTAAAACAGGCTTAGATATTGCTAAATATACGGCAGCTATTATGAGAGAAGATATGGCTGCTTATGATGCAGATGCCTCAAAATATACACAATCATTAGGATGCTGGCATGGGTTTGTGGCTCAACAAAAGATGATTGCTATTAAAAAGCATCATAAAACAACTAGTAAGAGGTACTTGTATCTTTCAGGATGGATGGTGGCTGCCTTGCGCTCAGAATTTGGACCATTACCAGATCAATCTATGCATGAGAAAACAGCAGTTCCTGCTCTGATTAAAGAAATTTATGATTTTTTACGTCAAGCAGATGCTATTGAATTGAATGATTTATTTAGAAGACTTGAAAAAGGGGAGGATGTACAAGAACGAATAGATAATTTTGAGACGCATATAGTGCCTATTATAGCTGATATAGATGCTGGATTTGGAAATGAAGAAGCTACTTATTTGCTAGCAAAAAAGATGATAGAAGCTGGAGCTTGTGCTATTCAAATAGAAAATCAAGTGTCAGATGCTAAACAATGTGGGCATCAAGACGGTAAGGTAACGGTACCTCATGAAGATTTTATAGCTAAATTAAATGCAATTAGATATGCTTTCCTAGAATTAGGGATAGAAGAAGGAATTATTGTAGCAAGAACAGATTCTGAAGGGGCAGGACTTACTCAAAAACTACCTGTTAGTCAGGAATCGGGTGATTTAGCGTCAAGATATTTAGCATTTGTAGAAACAGAGGAATTGAGTGTTGAAGAAGCTAATGAAGGTGATATATTATTAAAAAGGGAAGGGAAGTTGGTTCGTCCTATGAGGTTGGCAAATGGGTTATATAAATTTAAGGAGGGTTCTAATATAGATAGGGTAGTGCTAGATTGTATTACAAGTCTTAAAAATGGAGCTGATTTGTTGTGGATTGAAACTCCAACACCACACGTAGGACAAATCGCTCATATGGTAAACAGGGTAAGAGAAGTGATTCCAAATGCAAAATTGGTATATAATAATTCACCCTCGTTTAATTGGACACTTAATTTTCGTAACCAAGTTTATGAAGCGATGGAGGCAGAAGGGAAAGATGTTTCGATGTATGATAAGAATAACTTAATGGATGCTAGATATGATGGATCTGAACTGTGTAAATTAGCAGATGAGAAGATTCGAACTTTTCAGGAAGATGGGGCAAGAGAAGCTGGGATCTTTCATCATTTAATCACGTTACCTACTTACCATACAACAGCACTTCATATGAATGATCTTACAGAGGGCTATTTTGGAAAAGAAGGTATGTTAGCTTATGTGAGAGGAGTACAACGACAAGAAATACGTAAAGGAGTTTCATGTGTTAAGCATCAGCGAATGGCAGGTTCAAATTTAGGAGATGATCATAAGGTGTTTTTTGCTGGAGATAAAGCACTAAAAGCGGGAGGAGAGAAAAATACTTCTAATCAATTTGAAACAGGTAAGCAGGAAGTAAAGAAAGCTCTAGTTTAGCTTTAAAGAATGTTTTTTAATAGAAAAGAATTTATAATTAGTTGTTTTATAAATTTTTAGTAGTGAAGTAGCTTCCTTGATCATTATCAAGGGAGCTTTTTAGAAGTGTTAAATTTATGACAGCTCCTTAATGGCATCATTATTTATGGAAGAAAAGTATTGTTTTTTAGATGGCTTAAGATAAAAAAATAGAAAATCTTTAATGGTGTTTTCTTTTTTTAGGAAGAAGAAGCGGTGTGATGTAACAAAATAAGAAAAAGAGTTACATATATTTTGAGCAAAATATGTTATTAATAAAAAAAAATAACGAAATTGCTCCTCTAAAAATTGTTCAACTAAAAAAAACACAAAATAGCATGTCTGATGATTTCGATTTATTAGAAACTAATTCTAATGAAAAAACAGAAAAGGTAGATGTCAATTGGGGTAAGACAATTGATACAATGAAGTCTAAATTAGCACAAGAAGAAGATCCAGAAACTCGCCAAAAGATACTAAATGCAACTCTAGATGATGTTGTGAATATGGCCGAGAAAGATAGAACAACACTTTTAGATGCAATCAAAGATTTAACAGATTACCAAGATGAGGTAGGTATTATTTTTGAAAAGTTTTCAACATTAAATGCAGCAGAGCAAAAGATTATTGATAATGCTCAAAAAGCACTAGAGCGTGCTAAAATAGAGTTAGAGGATGCAGAAAATAAACCAGATACATGGTGGAATAACCTCCTAGGAAGGAAAGGTAAGATTAAAAGAGCTGGAGAAGAATTAAAGGAAGCGCAAAAAACAAGAGATGGAGCGGATAATAAAGCTAAGGCAATGTTTCAAGAACGTATTGAAAGCGCAGATATAGAAACATTACTGGGAGAGTTATCGTATAAATCTCAAGCCGCAGTATCTCGTTTAAAAACTCGTGAGGTAGAAATAAAAGAAGTAGAAGATAAGTTACAGACAGCTATTGTTGAAGCAACGAAAAACCATACGAAAGCCTTAGAAAAAAAGAAAGAGGTAGAAGATAAATTGGAAGCTGAATACGTGTTGTTAAAGCAAGCTCGTCAAGCGTTAGAGGAAATTGTAGATAAGCAATCTGCAGCCTATGCAGAAGTAGTTGGTAAAGTGACTACTATAGAGCAAAAAGTAGAAGAGTTAGAGGGACTTAAAAATGCATATACTACATTGGCAGCTAGTAAAGATAGCTTTGTACATAAGCATAATTTAACAATAAAAGTATTGACCTCTTTACGTAGTAATTTACAAACGCATAGAGCAAAGTTAAAGTCAGATACAGAGGAAAGGCTGAAGTATTATGATGGTTATGTAGTAGCTTTAAAAGCAAGGACAGATCAGGAATTTGCTGCTATTTTGGAGCATTTAGGAGTAAAAACAGATGAGCATATAGGGCAAACATTGGCTTCTATGCATACAGCGAGTGCAAGAGCGCGTCAAGAAATGATGGATAATATACCAGTTCATGAAAAGGTCATGAAAGGGGTGTATAGTACTTATGCAGAAGCGTTGCAGGAAATCAGAGAAAAAGATACAGATATTCAAAAGAATTTTGCAGATCGTTATGGTATTGATATGAAGGAGCTCTTTGCTGATTATTATAAAACAGCGGGTAATAAGAAAACTTCTGAAGAAAAACCAAAAGAAGCAGTTAAGACTGCTCCTGATAATGATGATATGCTATCTTAAAGAAATACCATCTCCAATAAACAGTATTCAAATTTGTATCATGAATACTGTTTATTGAAAATATAAAATAATATGATTGTAACACCTTTAGATTCGGCAATTTTAAATTCTAAAGAGCAATATGTTTTCTATCATAAGATGGTGGATTTTATCTTGAAAGAACTTATTGTAAGGGTACAACAAAATAGTTTGTGTAACCATCAAGAAATAACACTGTTTAAACAATATACTGATTTACTACTTTACTCAATAGAAGCGATGCGTATCAAGTATATGTATGATGAAGAAAGTAATATGAAAGTAGATTTAACGGATTCTGGATTTCCAAATTACCTTGAATTTAGATATTTATATAATGATTTAGCGTTGCGTAACGACTATTTAACGAAATTACAAGACGCAAAAAACTTAAAAGAAGAATTTTTAAATACATTGCTTCGAAAAAAAGAGCCCGTAAGAAAAAATCGTTTATTTCAGGCTGCTTCAATAATTTATTATTCTTCGGTAAATCAAAACTATATATTTAACAGATTTGTACAAGGAAAAATAATAGAAGCTTCTAATAAAAGTAATGGAAGTTTTTTGACAAGTTGGAGTTTTTATGATATCAGTAAAAACAGACCTTATATCTGTTTTATGTATTTTGAATATAAAGGGAAATCGATAGAAAGAAGAAAAGAATTACTGTATCAAGTATTGAAAGAAAGTGCTGATAGGGAAATGCCATTAGATACTATGGCATACAATATTGATAAAAAGTTGCCAGATATTCATCCAAAGCATATCAAAAGAATAGATTTAGGCCCTTTACATAATATTTTTGCAAAAGATGAAAACGAAATTACTCATGCTATTTTAGAAGGAATCGCTAAAAAAGAAATATCTTTAGAATCATATGCATTATCTTTCAAAATAGATGAAGTTTTTTCAGGAAATACTTTTGAGGAAGGTGGTTTTTTTTCAAAACAAATAATGCAAAAATGGGGTGAAGTAGCTTATCAGAAATATATTTTTGCGCCGCACCGTATCATACAAATGCTACATAATAAAGTGCCTAAAAAGCTAAATAGTTTAGCAAAACCGCCAATCCAAATGGCGGATATCAAAATGAAATGAAAATGAATAGATATATATGCCTGTTACTACTATATTTTGTTACTTTTAGCATACGAGGGCAGGAAGTTAAAATTATAGAGAAGGAAAAGGTAAATTGGAGTGATTATGCAGTTAAGGTATATAAAAATCAAAAAGAAAAAATATTTAAGAAACCTTATAAAAGATTAGATAGTATTGATATTTTTAAAATCAAGTATTTAAGCAATGGGTTAAAAATAGAAGCTTTTGCAGCAATTCCTAAAAAGAAAAAAAAGTACCCAGTTATAGTATTTAATAGAGGAGGAAATAGAAATTTTAATGCCTTAGGATTGTTTAGAAGCCGAGAAAATAAAGGAATAGGTGTGGTGTCATATTTTTCTTACCTAGCGAGTAAAGGATATGTAGTAATAGGGTGTAATTATAGAGGAGGAGGAAATAGTGAAGGAAAAGATCAATTTGGAGGAGAAGATGTTAATGATGTTTTAGCGTTATTGGATGTTGTCAAAGAACTACCTAATGTAGCTGCTGACAAAATAGGTTTATTGGGTTGGAGTAGAGGAGGAATGATGGCCTATAAAGTATTAACCCAAACAAATAAAATAAAAACAGCTGTTATAGGAGGTGCTGTATCCAATAGCTTTAAGGCTATTCAAGCTCGGCCTAATATGGAAACTAAAGTCCTAGCAGAATTGATTCCTAATTACTATAAAAATAAAGAAGCAGCGTTAACAAAGCGCTCTGCTATAAAATGGGTAAATAAATTTCCAAAAAATGTTCCTATCTTTTTATTACACGGTAGTGCAGACTGGAATGTGAGGGCAACTCAGAGTTTAGAATTGGCTCTAGAATTTCAGAAATATAAAATACCATATCGTTTAAAAATTTACGAAGGAGGAAACCATGGGATTTCTCAGTTTAGAAAAGAAAAATTCAAGGATATAATAGGTTGGTTTAATAAATACCTAAAAAAGAATACTCCTTTGCCTAACACAAACTTAATAAACCCTTATAAAAAAAAATAAAAGAAATAGCTATATTATGCTATTAATCAAGTACAAATAAAAAACTATGGAGCAGAATTCGACTTTCCCAATAAAACAAAATGAACTAGCGCTACTTCGAGAAGAAGCAAGTGGGTATTTAAAAAGTATTCAATGGAAGCAAGGGCAACGAGCAAGAAATAAAGATAAAAACTCCAAAGATGAATCCATTTTATTGTATTTATCAAGAGCTAATAATGGCAGTGGAGTCTTGGAAATAACCTCTATATCAAAAACGGTATTAGCTTTAAAAAAACGATTGCTGCCAGATGCTATTGCAATACCTATATATTTGAATCAAACATTATATGCAATTCAAGAAGGATATACCTTAGGGATTTGGATCAAAGATAGTTATTATGATGCTTCGGGATTGTCAAGTTTAGTGGAAAGGAATTCAGCATTAGATTCAAGTAGAAAAAGAGCATTTGAAAGCAAAATGCAAACAGCAACAGCATTTCAATTATTTGCGAGTTCGTATAAGATTTTATATGATTTAAAACCGCAAGCATCAGATGATTTGTCTGTCATGAAGCAAAAGTTTGCTGGAATTCCAGAAGTTTCATTATTGTCGCCATTAAAAGGAGTTGCTTGTAGTCTGTTTTACTACGAAAAATATTTAGGACACCCAGATATTATAAAGTCAGATAAAGATGTCCTTGATTTTACAGTCGTTTATTTTGAAGCTTTAATAGATGAAATTCAACTTAGAAAAAGTAGCTTAGAATATACAGAAACCATACTTGATAGAACCTATAAACTAGAAAATAGTGAATTTACAATTTCAGGGTGGGAGAATGTTTTTTCAGGAACTGCTAAAAGTGTTGTGTTTAATAAGATTCAATTTGAGCAAATTGTAGGAAATAGGGATGCAAAGCATTTTGCAAGAAGGTTAACAGAAAGAATGTTAAGTTACGATTTCGACACACAAAAGAATCCCTTTCAAGAGCTGGGTGGTTTTATGCCTGTTTTTATGGGGTATGGAATTCCTGGAACAGGAAAAAGTATGTTGATAGCAGCTATAGCAACTCGTTTAAAAGAACATTGCGATCATTTACAGATTCCATTCTTATTTCACCCGATGCCTGATACATTGATTTCTACTTTTCAAGGCGGTTCAGCAGAAAAAATGGTAGGATGGATGAAGCCAATGCAAGATCCTACAAAGTTAATTTTTGCACCTATAGATGATGCAGAAAATAACTTGCAAGAACGAACAACTCAAGGGGTTTCAGCCGGAGTGAAAGAAGTAATAGGAGTTTTTCTACGTTATACGGAGGGTGCTTATGCTGTAAATTATGGAAATAGCTCGATAGGGTTGTTTACAAATTTACCAGAGATGCTAGATAAAGCAGTAATATCTCGCGTACAGGGAAGATTTAAGATAGATGGAGCAAGAACAACACATGATTTTCTAGATCAAGATCATTTATGGTGGCGTAAGTTGGAAAAAACAATGCCCGATTTTGTGAATATGGCAAGTCCATCAGATTATAAATATTTAAAAGATCAAGGGTTGGCAAAAAATATGGGAGATATTTTAAATACTATAGAAAAGCCTACAGAACAACGGGTTTTAGATGCTTATGATAAGGCTGAAAAACTACATAAAACAAATCAGCACTTATTTTATGCAACATTATACAAAGAAATTCAACAGATATTTCCTTTTTTCTCATCAAGAGATGTGCGTAATATTCAATCAGCTATTTCATTAAGGTTAACAGATTTTGATTTAGAACAAGATTGGTTTGAGAATCCAGAATTTTATTTTAAGCAAAACTATAAAACAAAGTTTCATATGCTTCAAGAATTGATGAAATCAAACATGAAAGGGTTAAATTTTTCTGAAGTAAGAAGACAAGAAGTTGTGCGTTATCTAGATAATGTAGCAACCATTGCTGATACTGATTTTAAGAGAAAGGTAGCTGAAAGAGTAAATCAGTTGACAGTTGATTTAAAAGCGAGAAAGGAATTTGAAAGCAAGGGGTACGAAAGCTAATGAAAGCTAATTTTATTGCATATTATCTTCCTGTTTTTGGAACTTCGATTGGAATGATGTTTCCTGTTTTTCTTTTAAATCACAAGGCTGAAGAAAGGTTAGAAATGTTGGTCTCTATGTTTACATTGGCTATAATAATAACAATCTTGGTAGGAACCTATTATTATAAATATGGAGATAGCATAAGGTTTAGAGATAGGAAAAGAGCTTTGAAAAAACAACTGTTTACTAAGTTTATAGAAACTGGTTTTGAAAATAATAACGTTAGTGTGTCAGGGTATATTGATAACTATTATTGTATTATTTCAAGTGAAAAAGAGCTTTTAGATCACCAAAGATGGATTGAAATAATGATATTATTTAACCCAAAGCAAGAACAACAATATATTTCAAGAGCTCTTTTTGAAAGGTTATATAAGTTAAATAAGAGGCAATATACTTGGAATTCAAATAGTTTGATAATCAAAAAAGTTTATGGAATTAAGTTTCCTGTATATGAAACCATTTTAAAGGAAATTGAAGAAGCGCTTCAAATATTAAAAAAACATCGAATCTCCTCTATTTGTGAAGCTGAATGGGATTTGACTATTGAAGAAAGTTTAATAAATTACCATCAAACTTCTAGGCTAAAAGGGTAGTAATTAAATTATAGAAAGACGAAGAGATTATGTGTTTTAATTTATTTAACATAAGAGAATACTAATTTGAACGATTTTTGATAAAAGATACTTTAGGGGTAAGTAATTTTAGCAAGAACAGTTTTATAACTAAGCTAATTTTACACACTAGTATCGTAATTAATATAAAAAAGACTTACTTTAGAATGGAAAATAATAGGGTTAAAAATATAAGAAAAGAGCTTTTATCAGATGATTGGTATGTTTTAAATAAGCTTACTTTCGATTATCAATTAACTGACAAAACTTGGGTAACTCAATCAAGAGAGTGTTATGATAGAGGTAATGGAGCTGTCATTCTTTTGTATAATAAAAAAAAGAAAACGGTTGTTTTGATAAAGCAGTTTAGAATGCCAACTTATATTAATGGAAATAAAAGAGGGTATCTTATAGAAGCATGCGCGGGGTCATTGGATGGAGACAATGAAAAAGATTGTATTATTAAAGAAACGGAAGAAGAAACAGGATATAGAATAAAGAAGGTAGAAAAAATTTTAGAATTATATTCTTCTCCAGGTTCAGTTACTGAAATGTTATATTATTTTATAGGGGAATATACGGATGATATGAAAGTTAGTAAAGGAGGAGGTTTAGTATCAGAGGCAGAAGATATAGAGGTGCTGGAAATACCTTTTGAAGAAGCATTGCGTATGGTTGCAACAGGAGAAATTAAAGATGCTAAAACAATAATTTTATTACAATATGCCAAAATAAATAATTTAATTGAATGCAAAAATTAAAAAAAGCTAGCCTATATAGAGGTGAATTGGTTTTTATTAGTGGAGAGCTGGTAGAGCGCTATAATAAATGCTTGTTGATGTTAGGATTATCAGAAACTACATTAGCCTCTTTTTATATTGATGGAATTGGTTGGAGTCCAGAGGTAGCAGAAGAAAAGAAAAGTACTTATTATTTAAATAATGGAGATGCGAATCCGCATTGTATTATCGTTACGCCACTTCAAAAAGGACTCCCCGTATATAATCCATTTCACTCTTTTGATAAAGATTTGATGAAATTGGTATTTAAAACTTATGGAGAGAAAATTCAAGATATAACGCGTGATTCAGCAATTTGTGTGGATTTTGATCAGGAAATAGATGTTTTTTATACTCCATTGGATATTTTAAAATATAGAGATATTACCATTTGTTTTCGATTAATAGATGATTTGGACCAAGCAAAAGAAGAACAGTTAAAGCTTATTGAAACTTTTCATGAAGAAAATAACTTTATAAATGAAAATATACACCAACAATTATTGGATTCAGGAAAAAGATATGGAGATTTAAGAGATCGAGATTTAACGTTAGAAAAAATTACTTTTAAAACGGATTCTTTTTATACAAAGGCGTTTGGCGGTATTTATTTGTTGCGTGATTTTTTAGATCCAATTTTAGTTTTTGAAGAAGAAAAAGCTTACAAAGAAGCTGTTAAAGATACAGAGTATCAGGTTTTGATGTATCATATATCACATGCAGAGCTGGTAGAAAAGTTACGTGACCACTTGATAATAGAATGTGATTTAGAAGAAAAAATGACTCTAAAGCGTTATGAAAGAATTAAAAAATTTTTATTCTCAAAATATTTAAAAAACACTCGCCATCCGATAGAAACTATTTTAGAAGATGAAATGCTATTTAAAAGTTATTTGAATAAAATTAGTATTGAAGCTCGTAAAGAAGTAATGAGTGTAGATAGGTATTTAGAAAAGATAAAAAAAGATACTAAAGTTCAGATGCACGATATCATTGATCGAGAAATATATTTTTCACTCCATAAACCGCATAGCTCATTAGGTGTTAAGGATCAAGATTTAGTTTGGAAATTGTTAGTAAACATAGCGCCAAATGATGTATTGTTCTTATATTGGTATGAGAAAGAACAGTTTTATAAGAAGTATTTGAATTGGAGTGAGTCTATGCAAAATTGGGTAATTACAACAATTAACAAAAACATATAATCATGACGTCAGAACTTATCGTATTTATAGCAGCTATATTATTAGGAATACTATTGTATTGGAGAGAGTCTAAAGGAAATAGGGGATATAGGTTTTTGGATAAGATGTTGAACTCTAAAGATTTGCAGATGGGGTTGACAGATCGTAAAGGATTTGTGTATCAGCAAACTTTTTTACTGCGATTAGTCTTTGTTACCGCATTTTTTTTAATCGCAACGGTTATACTTCAATTGATAATTCCAATAACAATAGGGGTAGTATCTGTTTTCATTTCTATGATTATAGGTACTGTGATAGGAACTTATGTAGCGGGTTTTATTATAAAATCAACAGAAATAATAGAAGAACAGTCAGAATTGATAGAAGGTATGGTAGAGGATTCTATAGGAAAAGGAAAAGAGTTTATAGAAAACTTAACGACTGAAAACATTACTCCGATTTCAGAAAAGAAAACAGAAGAAGGCTCTAAAAAAGAAGAAAAAAGTGCCAGAGAAAGGCTAAAAGACAAAGGGTTATTGTAGAAAGTAAGGGCATAAATTAGTGGAAAGAAAATATAAAAATATTTTAATTTAGAGTGAGCGATGTACAGCTAATGTAAGAGGTTTTATACAGAAAACCATTGAAGAGATTAAAAAAATATAACAGGATGATTAAAAAATATTGGCAAAAAGGAGGAAAAGAAAAGAGAAGGGTGATATTATTATCTTTTTTAATATTGGTAACTTTATTTATTTTAAGAGATGATTATCAGCCTTTATTGTTATTTTTTAGAAAATATATATTCATGTTTCTGTTAAGCATAACAGTGCTAATTTTAGGAATAAGAAATTTTAGAAAGACATCAAATTTAGGAAAGAGAATATTAATTTTAGGAGGTAGTATATTCTTTATTAGTTTTTTATATATAGTTGGTTGGCATTTTAAAATGTATGATTATATGAAAACTTACAATGTTTTTAATCATTTAAATAAAATTCAAATAAATGAATTACCATTAACGCAAAATGAGAGAATACAACCTTTGCGTAATATTTTTTCAATGGCGAATGAATCAGTAGGAGAAACCAAAGATGTATCTTTACCTCACTTGGTTAGAGTTGATTCAGTTAATAAATGGACGATGGCAATTCAACCTACAGAAAAATATGTTTGGCAAGGAGTTAGCGATGATATTGAAGAGGTATTTTCTGTTTCAAGTACAACACCATTTCCAAGATTTTCGAATGAGAATAGGATCTCTGTTACGTTTTCAATAGGGGAATCCTTAAAGTTTAGTAGGAACACATACAATGCAGTAGTGCAACGATTTAATCTTTTTCAGTTATTTACCTTAGAGCCTAGTGATACGTTTTATATGAAGAATGATAAAGGAGAGTGGGTGCAGGTAGTAAGTTTAATTAAATGGAAAGGTTTTTTGTTTCCTTATCCTAGCTTCGGAGGTGTTATGGTTATTGAAAATGGAAAGCATAATTTTAAAGATTATGTAGAGCGAATTTTAATAGGGAGAGGTACTTACATCGCTCCAGAAGAAATAGGAAATTACCCCTATTTAACAAGGCAAAATATATTATCAGAGAAGGTGTCTAAATTACAAGCTGAGTCATTAAAGTTTATAGGAGGTTTCAGTGACCCTTTGCCTTGGAATATGAAAACGGCAGTTAAAATTCCAAATCTATCTGATGATCAAAATCAACAGCCCTTTGTAACTGATTTTAACTTTTCAGAAACAAAATTAGCTACTTATAATGGATTGTATCATTGGTTTGGGTTAGAGCCTATAGGAGATGAGCGAACAAGTTTAACTTATAGTGTTTTTATCCCAGCAGATGGAACAGATAAATTATATTATTATGATCACGCTTCTAAAAAGCAGGGATATGCAGGGGTTTCAGCAATGCCTTTAAAGGTAATAGAATCTCGTAAGGAATTTGATTGGTCGGTAAATAAACCTGTTGAATTCAGACCGTATATCAAAAATATAGCAGGTAGAAAACGAATGTTTTTTTTAGGAACTATTTCGGCAGTAAGAGAAGGATCAAATAATTTTGATGGTTCTGCAACACCAGATTTGGCATTGATAGATAGTGAGTATAGAGATGTAGTATGGATAGATGCAAAACACCCAAGCAAATGGAATAGGAGAGTTTATGACCAGTTAGGAGAAGCTTGGAAAGAAAGTGAAATAACGAATAATTATTTTAAAAATAAGAAAGATGTAGGAACTTTAGAAACTGAAAAATTTAGGATAGATACTGTACAGATAAGATCTAAAAGGAAAGAAGTAATTGATAAAATTAAGAAGCTTCAAGAGCAAATAGATTCTATTAAGCAAGGTATTGATTGATAGTTTTTATAGAGGAAGATAGGAATAAAAAACTCAACATCAGTGAATGTTGAGTTTTTTGTTTCTGATAGAAAACATATAATCCGATTAGAAAAATAAAATAATATTATACCAATTAAACTTTAATTTAAGTTAAATTTATTATCTTTAAGGTATGGGAAGACTGACTCAAATCCGTATTAGAGAAGATTTAGACACATTAGAATCGTACAAACAAAAAGTAACCAATTTTAAGAGTTCACAAAAGCTTAAAGTTTTGTTTTTAATTAGCTCAGGAGGTTATAAAACATTAGGTCCAATAGCTAGTATCCTTTCTATCAATTATAGTACTCTTCATAGATGGTTGAAGATATATAGAGAAAAAGGAATAGATTATTACCTAAGTCCAGACAAACGTAATAGATCCTCAAAAATAATTACTCCTGCTATTCACAAGGAGTTACAGAATCTGTTGAACCAAGAAAGAGTTCAATTCAATGGTTATAAAGATGTTCAAAAGTGGTTAGAAGTAAATCACGGTGTTAAGATTGAATATCAATGGCTTTGGAAATACTTAAAAACTAAATTAGGTACTACTCTTAAAGTTCCAAGAAAAAGTAACGTTAAGAAAGATAAAGATGCTTCGGCTGAATTTTTTAAAACTTCCTGATAGGTTTAATTCGATTAGAGATAGTCTAAATAAGAATAATAGATTTGATAGCGTCAATTTATATTTTCAAGATGAATCTCGATTTGGTCTGAAGACCTTTGTAGGTAAATGTCTATCGTTAGTAGGATTAAAACCAGTAGTGTCTTACCAACATAAATTTTCTAATACTTACCTGTGGGGTAGCTATTCTCCTATAAATGGAGATAGTTTTGTGTGGGAAATTAATGGAGTAGATTCAAAAATATTTGAAGCCTATTTAGCGGCTTTTTCTCTACATAATCCTAACGAATATAAAATTGTAGTTATAGATAATGCCGCTTTTCATTCCTCAAAAAATATTAATGTGCCTGATAATATTTTTCTCTTGAGAATACCTCCGTACACACCAGAACTTAATCCCTGTGAACAAATATGGCAATATATCAAGTATCGTTTTAGAAATAAGTATTTTCAAAATATGACAGAATTAAAACAATGGTTATATCAAATTGTAAATCAAATGGACAATGAACTTATAAAATCAATTGTAGCTGATTATAGATACAAAGAAATATTTATAACGCATTTTAAAGTTTAAATCGTATTAGTAGTAAGTCCTGTGTTTTCAGGAGTAAATAGGCAAAACTCCTTCCATGCAAACTAAATCCCCACGCTATTTACCATAATGCAAGACAAATCGATGCGCTCCATTTACATAACTTCCTCCAAGGCATAATAGTGTACCCTTTTAGATTTGTTTTGTAAAATGTTATTAATGTAAAAAAATATTTAGAGCTGACTAGCGTTAAAATCCATAGTACCTACCTCCTGCCGAACTCTTCTTATCATCATCAAAAGTCTAAATTGAGAACCTTATTAGAATCTACTTTAAATAATACCAATATGACTATAAAAGCAAAAGTTAAATTTACTGAGAGTAAAACTAGTAGCTTTTTTTTAAATTAGAGCCTTGTTAGTAAGCAAGTTAATTGTACAACTTGTTATAAAGGTGGGAGTTCATTATCTAATTTTGTACACGATCGTGTATTTAGATATCTATTAACAAATGTACTTGGAGACGTAGTGCCAGATGGATAAAAAATTAGAGATAATGTTTATATTCAGAAGTTTAATGTAGAGGTGTCTTTTACTGTGAACAATACATCAAAAAATAAGTTTTGTAGTAATGATGATTAAAGATGGTACAACAATAGTGAATGCAAGAATGATTTATATAAGTGAGCCTAATCCATCTTTTGAGGAATGTATAATACTAAAAATAAGGAATAAAAGTATATTAAATTGATTGTAGAATACGAGCTATTAGCTAACTTTTTGTAAAATATATTCCATGGAATATATTTTTCGTATATTTGCCAAGTATTGCATAACAATAAAATAGAAAATCCATCAAAGTCATGAAAAAAATAATAAGTTTTGCAGGAAGTAATAGTAAGAATTCGATAAATAAACAATTAGTCGTTTATGCTTCTAATTTAATAGAATCAGATACTGATGATATAAAAACGAATATGTTAGATCTAAATGATTTTACATTGCCAATTTATGGAATTGATGAAGAAACAGACAATGGGATTCCAGAAAATGCGAAAGCTTTTTATCAATTGTTAAGAGAATCAGACGGAATCATTTTGTCGTTAGCAGAACACAATGGGAATTTTTCAGTGGCATTTAAAAATATCTTTGATTGGATGTCTCGCATTGAACAAAAGTTTTGGAGTAATATCCCAATGCTTCTAATGGCAACCTCACCAGGAGGAAGAGGAGGAGCTTCTGTATTGACAATTGCAAAAAATGGATTTCCTCATATGGGTGGAAATATCATAGCTGATTTTTCATTACCGAAATTTAATGAAAATTTTAAAGATGGAGAAATAATCAATGAATCATTAAAGTTGCAGTTAAAAGAAGGAGTAGCAAGATTACAAAAATCTTTATAATTGAAGCAAAATGAATGTGAAACAGATTGTTACAGTATAGTATAATGTGATTATGGGAGATATTTCAAAAGATATAAAATCTAAATTTCCGAACAATAGAGTAAAGGCCTTACTCAATATTAAATATACGGCTAATTGGATTAATAGTAAAGAAAGCGATTTCTTTAAAGATTACGGAATATCATCACAGCAGTATAATATATTAAGGATTTTAAGAGGAGCAGAGAAGGCTGTTAAAGTTCAAGTTGTAAAAGATAGAATGGTTGAAAGGGCCCCCAATACTACTAGGTTAATGGATAAACTATATGGCAAAAAGTTTATAGAAAGAACAAGGGCAAAGCATGATAAGAGAATTATATATGTTAGTATTACTTTGAAAGGGTTAGCGTTACTGGAGCTTATAGACACTAATTTAAAACTAGATTTTATAGAAAACTTATCAGAAGAAGAAGGCGCATTACTTAGTAATTTGCTAGATAAAATTAGGGGTTAATTTGTAGAAATAAAGGATTATGAGCAAAGTTTTAAAAGGAATAGATTATAAGGTGGGGAGCCCGCTAGTAAATATGGGAGTTATAAAATTAAGGCAACCCTTACCAAATAAACATATAGAAAATATAGATCCATTTTTATTACTACACCATTATGGACCTTATGTAATTAGTGAGTTTAGCAATCCTTTTGATGTAGGAGCTCATCCTCATCGAGGGTTTGAACCAATAACAATGCTTTTTAAAGGGGAGCAATTACATCGAGATTCTTTAGGTAATGAAATTTTAGTGAAAGAAGGAGATGTTCAATGGATTACAGCAGGAAGAGGTATAATACATTCAGAAGGACCAAGTAAAGCATTTATTAAAAAAGGAGGAGAGCTAGAGGGAATTCAACTATGGCTAAATTTACCAGCAACAAAGAAAATGATTCCTGCGGGGTATCAGCACATAAAAAATGAGGAAATTCCATTTGTTGAGAATGAGGAAAAAACGTTTAAGTTAAAGGTGGTTGCAGGGAAGCAGCAGGGGATAGAAGGGAGGATAAAAACTCAAACAGAAGTGAACGTATTTATTTTGAAAACGAATGCGCCAGAAGAAGTAGATATTGATATTCCAGTTCATCATGCTTCATTAGTGTACCTTTTAGAAGGGGAAGCTTTGATAAACGGAGAAGGAAGGTTGAAAAAAGGAGAACATCAAATGATCTCATTTAATTTTGATGGAAATACAATTCGAATAAAAGCAAAAGAAGAGAGTAATTTACTGATTCTTTCAGGAGAACCTATTAAAGAGAAAATAGCCCAGTATGGACCTTACGTAATGAATACTCAAACGGAGATCATGGAGGCGATGCGCGATTTCCAACAAGGTAAAATGGGATATTTATATTAAAGTTAGAGTAGCTATTGTGAAATATTTTTGTGAATAGGCTGTCTGAGAAGGCAGTCTTTTTTTGTTTATAAGGATATTTTACGCTCTTTTTAAGAGAATACTATAGGCAAATAGAAATAAAGTGGTGGTTGAATAGGGGTATTAGCCCTCGTTAGTTTTGAAGCAATAAAAAACTTTGCTTCTATAAGGTGTTGTTTTCTATGAAGTTGCGTTGTATTGCATAAAAAAGGGCAAAAAAAGGCTTGTTATTGTATAAATAGTTTCTATATTTGCAGCCGCTAACGGGCAAATAAGCGAAGTTAGCAAAGATCATTGAGAGATTGGGTTTGTAGATGTTTAAATAAAAGTTAAAAAACGTTTGTTTCGAGAGATTTAAAAGTTTTATATTTGCGCTTGTTTAATAACGAGGAGTTGATTTTTTAGCTTTTAAAATTTAAAAAAAAACTTTTTCAAAAAAAAGTTTGTCAGTTTTAAAAAAGGTTATACATTTGCAACCGCTTTCTAAAAGAGAGTAACGTTCAAGGAAATTTGGAAGATTTTAAATAAAAAAATCAGTTAGTTCGAGTCTAACATTTCTACAAGAGATTATTTTAGTTTGCATAAAGATTAGAATAATAAGTTCATTGAAAATATTGAAATTGACAGCGTAAACAAAGAGTAGAATAACCACTTTATATAATAAAGTAATTCTTTTGAAACTTATTCATTCATAATATTAAAGATTATACAATGAAGAGTTTGATCCTGGCTCAGGATGAACGCTAGCGGCAGGCTTAACACATGCAAGTCGAGGGGTAACATTGTAGCTTGCTACAGATGACGACCGGCGCACGGGTGCGTAACGCGTATAGAATCTGCCTTCTACAGAGGGATAGCCTTTAGAAATGAAGATTAATACCTCATAACACTTTGGAATGGCATCGTTTTAAAGTTAAAGATTTATCGGTAGAAGATGACTATGCGTCCTATTAGCTAGATGGTAAGGTAACGGCTTACCATGGCAACGATAGGTAGGGGTCCTGAGAGGGAGATCCCCCACACTGGTACTGAGACACGGACCAGACTCCTACGGGAGGCAGCAGTGAGGAATATTGGGCAATGGAGGCAACTCTGACCCAGCCATGCCGCGTGCAGGAAGACTGCCCTATGGGTTGTAAACTGCTTTTATACAGGAAGAAACGTACCTACGAGTAGGTATTTGACGGTACTGTAAGAATAAGGACCGGCTAACTCCGTGCCAGCAGCCGCGGTAATACGGAGGGTCCGAGCGTTATCCGGAATCATTGGGTTTAAAGGGTCCGCAGGCGGTCGATTAAGTCAGAGGTGAAATCCCATAGCTTAACTATGGAACTGCCTTTGATACTGGTTGACTTGAGTAATACGGAAGTAGATAGAATATGTAGTGTAGCGGTGAAATGCATAGATATTACATAGAATACCGATTGCGAAGGCAGTCTACTACGTATTTACTGACGCTCATGGACGAAAGCGTGGGGAGCGAACAGGATTAGATACCCTGGTAGTCCACGCCGTAAACGATGGACACTAGTTGTTGGGAAATGTCTCAGTGACTAAGCGAAAGTGATAAGTGTCCCACCTGGGGAGTACGATCGCAAGATTGAAACTCAAAGGAATTGACGGGGGCCCGCACAAGCGGTGGAGCATGTGGTTTAATTCGATGATACGCGAGGAACCTTACCAGGGCTTAAATGTGGAATGACAGGGCTAGAGATAGCTTTTTCTTCGGACATTTCACAAGGTGCTGCATGGTTGTCGTCAGCTCGTGCCGTGAGGTGTCAGGTTAAGTCCTATAACGAGCGCAACCCCTATTGTTAGTTGCTAGCAGGTAAAGCTGAGGACTCTAGCGAGACTGCCGGTGCAAACCGCGAGGAAGGTGGGGATGACGTCAAATCATCACGGCCCTTACGTCCTGGGCTACACACGTGCTACAATGGTATGGACAATGAGCAGCCATCTGGCAACAGAGAGCGAATCTACAAACCATATCACAGTTCGGATCGGAGTCTGCAACTCGACTCCGTGAAGCTGGAATCGCTAGTAATCGGATATCAGCCATGATCCGGTGAATACGTTCCCGGGCCTTGTACACACCGCCCGTCAAGCCATGGAAGCTGGGGGTGCCTGAAGTCGGTCACCGCAAGGAGCCGCCTAGGGTAAAACTGGTAACTAGGGCTAAGTCGTAACAAGGTAGCCGTACCGGAAGGTGCGGCTGGAACACCTCCTTTCTAGAGAAAGATGGTGAGTTACAAAAGGAAGTTTTACTCTTTGCTGTTAATTTTAAAATATAGACTAAGATCTTAAAAAAAAAGAGAATGATTTAAGTGTATTTATATGCTTAAGCTGTCTTAGACAGTCTCGTAGCTCAGCTGGTTAGAGCGCTACACTGATAATGTAGAGGTCGGCAGTTCGAGTCTGCCCGAGACTACAAAATTAAGACTTAGAAAAAAAAAGGAAATTCTGGAAGTTAGAGGATTCAACATTACAAGATTGAGGATTTTATAATCTAAATTTCATATGGGGGATTAGCTCAGCTGGCTAGAGCGCTTGCCTTGCACGCAAGAGGTCATCGGTTCGACTCCGATATTCTCCACAATCAGATGTAAATCTGAAAACGTTCATTGACATATTGGTAAAATGATATCGTAAAGAATCAAGATAGAGTGTTAATCTTAAGATTAACAAGATATTTTTATAAAAAAATAAATAAATATAAAGAGCTCGTTCTAGTGTAATCACTAGAGCAAAAGAACAATAAGCTAAATAAGGGCGTATGGCGGATGCCTAGGCTCTCAGAGACGATGAAGGACGTGATAAGCTGCGAAAAGTTGCGGGGAGAAGCACATATTTTAAGATCCGCAAATATCCGAATGGGGCAACCCGTCATGTTGAAGACATGTCACCTAGCAATAGGGGTAAACCCGGTGAACTGAAACATCTAAGTAACCGGAGGAAGAGAAAACAAAAGTGATTCCGTTAGTAGTGGCGAGCGAACGCGGATTAGCCCAAACCATTGTTGTTACGGCAATAATGGGGTTGTAGGACCACAATATTGATTATTAATTGAATTAGAATAGTTTGGAAAGACTAACCAAAGAAGGTGATAGTCCTGTATAGGTAAGATTAATAATTATAGTGGTATCCTGAGTAGTGCGGGACACGAGTAATCCTGTATGAATCTGCCGGGACCATCCGGTAAGGCTAAATACTCCTGAGAGACCGATAGTGAACTAGTACCGTGAGGGAAAGGTGAAAAGAACCCTAAGTAAGGGAGTGAAAGAGAACCTGAAACCGTACGCCTACAAGCGGTCGGAGCACATTAACTGTGTGACGGCGTGCCTTTTGCATAATGAGCCTACGAGTTACTGTTTCTAGCAAGGTTAAGTATTTCAGATACGGAGCCGAAGCGAAAGCGAGTCTGAATAGGGCGCATAGTTAGTAGTAGTAGACGCGAAACCGAGTGATCTACCCATGGGCAGGTTGAAGCTGTGGTAACACATAGTGGAGGACCGAACCAGTTGACGTTGAAAAGTCTTTGGATGACCTGTGGGTAGGGGTGAAAGGCCAATCAAACTCGGAAATAGCTCGTACTCCCCGAAATGCATTTAGGTGCAGCGTTGAATAAAAGTTTTATAGAGGTAGAGCTACTGATTGGATGCGGGGGCTTCACCGCCTACCAATTCCTGACAAACTCCGAATGCTATAAAATGTTTTTCAGCAGTGAGGGCATGGGTGCTAAGGTCCATGTCCGAGAGGGAAAGAACCCAGACCATCAGCTAAGGTCCCCAAATATATACTAAGTTGAATAAACGAGGTGGAACTGCTTAGACAGCTAGGATGTTGGCTTGGAAGCAGCCATTCATTTAAAGAGTGCGTAACAGCTCACTAGTCGAGCGGTTCTGCATGGATAATAATCGGGCATAAGTATATTACCGAAGCTATGGATTTTATATAATATATAAAGTGGTAGGGGAGCATTCTATATGCGTAGAAGCATAATTGTAAGATAGCGTGGAGCGTATAGAAAAGAAAATGTAGGCATAAGTAACGATAAAGGGGGCGAGAACCCCCCTCACCGAAAGACTAAGGTTTCCTCAGCGATGCTAATCAGCTGAGGGTTAGTCGGGACCTAAGGCGAATCCGAATGGAGTAGTCGATGGACAACAGGTTAATATTCCTGTACTTGTTATAATTGCGATGGGGTGACGGAGTGATGAAAGCACCGCGAACTGACGGAATAGTTCGTTGAAACATTTAGGTATTGGACCCATAGGAAAAACCGTGGATCTAGCTGAGATGTGAAAGTACAACAAGTCTTCGGATGCGTTGATAGTGTGCCTAAGGGCTTCCAAGAAAAACCTCTAAGCTTCAGATTATAAGAACCCGTACCGTAAACCGACACAGGTAGTTGGGATGAGAATTCTAAGGTGCTCGAGAGATTCATGGCTAAGGAACTAGGCAAAATAGACCCGTAACTTCGGGAGAAGGGTCGCCCTCAGTAATGAGGGCCGCAGTGAAAAGGTCCAGGCGACTGTTTATCAAAAACACAGGGCTTTGCTAAATTGAAAGATGATGTATAAGGCCTGACACCTGCCCGGTGCTGGAAGGTTAAGTGGAGTTGTTAGCATTTGCGAAGCAATGAAATGAAGCCCCAGTAAACGGCGGCCGTAACTATAACGGTCCTAAGGTAGCGAAATTCCTTGTCGGGTAAGTTCCGACCTGCACGAATGGTGCAACGATCTGGACACTGTCTCAGCCATGAGCTCGGTGAAATTGTAGTATCGGTGAAGATGCCGATTACCCGCAGCGGGACGAAAAGACCCCGTGAACCTTTACTATAGCTTAGTATTGTGTTTGGATAAGTAATGTGTAGGATAGGTGGGAGACAAAGAAGCGGCCTCGCTAGGGGTTGTGGAGTCATCGTTGAAATACCACCCTTTGCTTATCTAGATTCTAACTCAGCAATGAGGACAGTGCTTGGTGGGTAGTTTGACTGGGGTGGTCGCCTCCAAAAGAGTAACGGAGGCTTCTAAAGGTTCCCTCAGCACGCTTGGTAACCGTGCGAAGAGTGCAATGGCATAAGGGAGCTTGACTGAGAGACATACAGGTCGATCAGGTACGAAAGTAGAGCATAGTGATCCGGTGGTTCCGCATGGAAGGGCCATCGCTCAAAGGATAAAAGGTACTCCGGGGATAACAGGCTGATCTCCCCCAAGAGCTCACATCGACGGGGGGGTTTGGCACCTCGATGTCGGCTCGTCACATCCTGGGGCTGGAGAAGGTCCCAAGGGTTGGGCTGTTCGCCCATTAAAGTGGCACGCGAGCTGGGTTCAGAACGTCGTGAGACAGTTCGGTCTCTATCTGCTGTGGGCGTTAGAAATTTGCGTAGATCTGACTCTAGTACGAGAGGACCGAGTTGGACTGACCTCTAGTGTACCAGTTGTTCCGCCAGGAGCACTGCTGGGTAGCTACGTCGGGAAGGGATAAGCGCTGAAAGCATATAAGCGCGAAACCCACTACAAGATGAGATTTCTTTAAAGGGTCGTTGGAGATTACAACGTTGATAGGCTATAGGTGTAAAGGCAGTAATGTCATAGCCGAGTAGTACTAATAACCCATAGGCTTATGTATGGTCTTCCCCTCCATGTGAGGGGAGGATAGACTCGTTATAATGATTTGATTAGGATATTTTTTTACTAATATGTTAACTTTTACAGTTGGAATATACTGAACGATTTAAGGTGATTATAGCGATGGGGCTCACCTCTTACCATTCCGAACAGAGAAGTTAAGCCCATTAGCGCCGATGGTACTGCCACAGGTGGGAGAGTAGGTCGTTGCCTTGCTTTTAAAGCTCTTAGTTAAAAAACTAAGAGCTTTTTTTATGGAATTTATTTCCAAAAGGAATATACTAGATATAAGGGCTTTTTAAGTTTTAAACTAGGCTAACTCCTTTGAATTATATTAAAGGCTGGTAGCCCTTTTTATAGGACTGACAAGCATATCTAAAGAAAAAGAAGGGACTTAGGAGGCTGTTTAAGACTTAGGAGCTTTTATAGAGTTATGCCATTGTCACATAATAGAAAGAAAAGAATTTCTTTTAGGGAACTTTTATGCAATAGTAAAGTAAATAGAAGTCCCTTAGAAAGGAGTAAATAGTTTCCTTTTTTCATTAGTTTTTTAGGTGTAGTATTACTATAATCTTGAAGAAAAAAATGCTAGCTTATTTTCGATTAAAGAATACTATAAATTTATTAGATAATTCTATTTGTTTTTAATGAATGAATAAGGATGTTTATATTAAGAAATACCTATTTAAAACTATTTTAAATCGAACTCTTATAACCAAGAAAAAACCACAAAGGCTTATATAGATAAGTTTTGTGGTTTTCGAACTTTAATTTAAAATTATTTTAAAGGGGAATAAAGGCTTGTACTTTATAAAACTCTTTAGAAGTTCCTAAGCTAGTAGCTAGATTAGGACCAGCTGCCAATCTGAACCAAACTCCATTGTTTAATGAAAACTTTAGATATCCTCCCATAAATTGGTAGATTTCCTTTTCGTTTAAGTTATTATCAGTTTGTAACTGAGAGAATTGCTCAAAGAATGCTCCTGCAGAAAAGTTATTAGTTACTTTTACACCAGGAATTACCCAATTTAGTAGTAAATCTCTTGAGTTGCCTTCATCTCTGATATTCTTATAGTAGGCAAGATATGCTTCTAACTCAAATCTTCCAGAGTTATAAACAGTAAAGATGCTTGGAATGATTCCTTCTGCTAACCTTGTTTCCGTTCCACCTGATAGAAACTTACCATGTCCAAATCCTAAGGTTGGGTTAATATACCACTTTCCTTTAGCGGCAGTAAAGCCTAATCCAACACCTGTTTCTAAGAATAAGTCACTACCAGTTTGTAGGTTTCCAAATGTAGGATTGTTCCAAAAGATACTATAGAAGGTTAGGTTTAAATTCTTTTTTAATTCAATAGAGCCTAAAAAAACATTATTAAAACCAGCAACGCTGTTGTGTATTGGCATGATTGCAAATGACGTTTTTTTCTTTTCTTTTTTCTTTTCTTCTTGGGCATATATAAATTGAGATGCCAGTACCAATGCAATGATTATTAATTTTTTCATGATGATTTCTTTTTTTATAAATTAAAATTTGGGTTTCTTTTTTCTAAAAAGGCACTCATGCCTTCTTTTTGATCTTTAGTATTAAATAATGCATGGAATATCTTTCTTTCGTAAATGATTCCATCTTTTAAGCTAGACTCCAACGCTTGATTTACAGCATCTTTAGCCGTAATAGAAGCTGTTTTTGAATAATTTGCAATGGTATTTGCATTTTCTAGAACTTGATTCCAGAAAGTATCTTGCTTGAAAACTTTTGAAACCAAGCCAATCTTTTCAGCTTCAATGGCACCAACGCTTCTTCCTGTTAATATGATTTCCATTGCCTTTGATTTCCCTACTAATTTGGTTAATCGTTGAGAGCCTCCTATTCCAGGGATGACTCCCAGTTTAATTTCAGGTTGTCCAAAAACAGCTTTATCAGAAGCATAAATGAAGTCGCACATCATAGCGAGTTCACAGCCACCTCCAAACGCATAGCCAGATACTGCTGCTATTTTAGGAGTTCTTATTCTTGAAAACAATTCCCAATAAGCGAAGTAATCTTCGTTAAACATTTCTTCATAAGTTTTTGTAGACATTTCCAAAATATCAGCACCAGCGGAAAAAAATTTGGTATTCCCTTTTATAATAAAGCACCCGATGGTGGGATCTCGATCGTATTTTTGGAGTCCTTCAATTAGTTCGTGCATTAGTTCAGTATTCAATGCATTGACTTTAGGTCGATTTAATTCGGCAATAAGTACTCTACCTTGCCTTTCAAATAAAATATTCATGTGTTCATGTTTTGATTTAAGAATCCCAAATAGCTCCATAGGCAGGAATTCCTCTACTTTCCATTCCATAGACTACCTTATTGGTTAAACTTTGATTAGAAATACAGATAACCGCTTCAGCTCCAAAATCTTTGTAAGCTTTATAAGCCAATTTTACTAAGTCAGGTTTTCCATGAGTATCTGTATTCCAGATGATAGCATTTGGTTGCACTTCCTTTATTTCTTCAATCAATTCTTTTCCGTAGGTTTTTTCGGGAGTTCTTGTAGCCCAAATGAGTAAGGAAGGAGTTTTGTTTAATAGTAAATGAGGAATACAAGGACCTATACCACTTCCTGTAGCAATCCAAACCACTTTATTAAATAATTTATCAACATTTCCTACTCCTGCTGTGGGAATTCCTTTGACCCATACTTTATTTGGAGTTTCAGAAATGAATTTACCAGTCCAGTCTCCAGCTCTTGAAATAGTTAATCTAAACCCTTCTTTATTAGGAGAAGGAACATTAGCAAAAGCGTGCCATTCAAATAAAGGGTTTCGACTAATTACTGTTGATGATCCTGCAAAAGGAGTAACTCCATAGTCAAAAGCAGCAAGTGCTACATGATTAGAAGGTTTTGAAATATGAACATCAACTTTCTTCAATCGAAGCCAAGGGAGAATGGCACTTATTGTTAAAGCTATTAGAATCCAGAAGTTAAGAGAAGAAAAAAGAGCAATATAGTCAAAGTCAACTCCTTGATTTTGCACTTTAATAAAGGCTATCATTTGTACCCAAAAAAGTAGCAAAGCCGACCAACCCCCAATTCTATGGGTAACTTCAAAACTATTATGGTACTTTGCTCGAATAGTAGGCAAAGCCATGATGATTATGAAAAC
This sequence comes from Tenacibaculum maritimum NCIMB 2154, assembly GCF_900119795.1. Taxonomy (NCBI): domain Bacteria; kingdom Pseudomonadati; phylum Bacteroidota; class Flavobacteriia; order Flavobacteriales; family Flavobacteriaceae; genus Tenacibaculum; species Tenacibaculum maritimum. Next base: position 2,316,326 of record NZ_LT634361.1, on the reverse strand, counting down.
AAGCAAAAGAAGTACTCCACTGGTTAATGAGATGATAAAGGTATTTACGCCAGATAGTCCATTACTGTAATGGTAGTATAAAGAACCTACGAAAATAAAATACCAGAGTGTTCCCATTGTAGCTCCACCGCTATGTAAGCCTCCAAAATGGTATATTTTTGCGCAGATTCTACGAATGCTTAAGGGCCAATTTTTAGGAGCACTCGTAGCAATTTTAAAAAGTAAGTTGACTACATATTGTTGTCTGATTAAGATGGCCAAAGCAAAATTAAATAAGATTGCATTGGAAATATCATTCAGCGCAATTCCGTCTTTTGAAAACCAATTCCATGTTGTTACTGAAAAAGTAAATACAATCAGATTAACAGCCATTATAAGAATAAATACTCTATTGTAGGGCTTTAACCGAGGGTGTTTCCCGAGTTTATAAAGCCAATTTTTTTGTGGTGGTAGAACAATGTTTTCCATAATATTATAAATGCTTTATTGAATATCTTAACTTTCTTTTATCTATTTTACCTCTAGGTGTTTTAGGCAATTCATCTACTAGTATAAATTCGCTAGGCAGATAATAATAAGGGAGTTCCTCTTCAATGGCTTTTTTTATAGCTGCTAGGTTAATTTCATTTATTGTAGTCATTGCTCCTAAAAAGGCAACTAAGATGTTTTCATGTTTGATAGTAACCGCTCTTTTAACTTCAGCAAACCTTTCAATAATTTTAGAAATAGCATCTAATTCTACTCTAAATCCTTTGATTTTTACTTGATCATCAACACGTCCGAAGTGAACAAGTTCTCCTTCTTCATTCCACTTTCCTAAATCGCCTGTATTAAACATTTTACTCCCATCATTGATAAAAGGGTCATAAGCATACCTCGTATCATTTAGCAGATTATTATTGATATACCCTTCGGTAACACAGTCGCCTCCTCCCCACATAATTCCTACTTCACCAATAGGAAGGGGTTTTTTATGCTCATCTAGTATATAAACGGTATTATTGGGAGTAGGTTTACCAATCGAAAGTTCGGTAATGTTAGGATCGCACTTTTTCATAGTATTCACTATTGTGGTTTCAGTAGGGCCACAACAATTGTAAAAATCACATATTTGAGACCACTTATGAGCGAGAACCGTAGGGCAAGGCTCTCCAGCAACGGCAACTGAGGTAACATGTTTACATTCATCAGGATTAATAGTAGTAAGTATGGAAGGTGTTGCAATGATGACATTTGCTTTTTGAGCGGTTTCACTAATACTTTTATCTCTGATGAGTAGTGTTCCTCCATTCCCTAGGCAACCTAATATTTCCCAAGCAGACATATCAAATGAAATATTCAATATTTGAGAAACTTTAGTTCCTGGATGGATTCCTAAATTACCAGAAGGATTGTATAAGATATTACACAAGTTTTTATGTGTAACCTTTACGCCGTTTGGAGTTCCAGTAGTTCCTGAAGTAAAAAGAATAAAGCAAATAGGATTTTCAACAGTATTTTTATGCCTAATAAGTTTTATATCCCCATATAAGTTTTTATAAATAGGGTTTTCTAACTCTTTATCTATAAAAATAACTTCCTCACCGTTAAAAGAAGGGATGTTTTGCTCATAAGGAGCTAAAGACAGGATGATTTTTAGGTTGCAAACTTCGTTAATTTGCCCTAACATTTTTTTAGGAACGATTCTGGCATCTTGAGGAATATAAGAGGCACCTAATTTTAAGGTAGCAATAATTCCTACGAGCATTGATATTGACCTGCTAACATATAAACCAACCTTATCACCGGGTTTTACTCCTTTTTGTTTTAAGATAAGTGCCAAAATAGTGGCTTTATCATCTAGTTGTTTGTAGGTGATTTTTTCAGTCAAATGTTCTGCAGCTATTGCATTTGGCATTAATTCAAGCCAATGTTCAAAAGCGTCTAATACATTTAAGAAAGGTGTTGCTAATTTAATTCCGCTTCCATATTGTTCAAATAAAAGCTGGTCTTTAAGCGTTAAATGACTAATTTCCTTTTTATCAAAGCTAAAAGGAGCTAAGGAAGGAAAGAATTGATTGTTTTGATAAATGCCATAAGCACTTGATTCTTTTTCCATAATATAATATATTAAATGGGTTAAATACTTTTTAATACAGACAGCTATAAAAAATAGAAGCCTTGAAGGGGTTCTATAAATAATGTCTTGTTTAATATGGCAAATCACTTAAAATAGTATCACGAAAAGTTCACGAAAAAATCAAAATAAGATCACATCTATGGAAGTCATTAGAAGAGGCATGAGCATAGAAAAATAAATTAAATCTATTTTTGGTATTCTAAAACAAAAACCATAAAGTAAAATGAAGAAAAAAGTATTAATCATAGAAGATGATAAAGAGATCGTAAAATTGCTTGAAATTCATTTAAAAGATTTAGAGTTTGAAATATGTAAAGCCTATAATGGTAAAGATGGCTTGGAATTAGTATTTAGTGAGAAGCCAGATTTAGTAGTATTGGATATAACAATGCCTATAATGGATGGAGTAGAAGTATGCCAAAAAATAAGAGCTAAATTAAACACTCCCATTATAATGCTAAGTGCCAGAGTAGAAGAGATTGATAGAGTATTAGGGTTAGAAATAGGCGCAGATGATTATATAACAAAACCTTTTAGTATTAGAGAATTTATATCAAGAGTAAAAGCGATACTGAGAAGGGTAAAGATGAATAATGATGGAGAACAAAAAGATAAAAAGGAGCTTTTAGAATTTCAAGGATTGAGTATTGATTTGAATAAAAGGAAAGTTCTTGTAGATGGAGAAAATGTAGATTTATCGCCTAAAGAATTTGATTTATTGAGTTTAATGGCTTCTAATCCTGGTAAGAATTATAATAGAGCAAACTTATTAAAAATTATTTGGGGATATGATTTTGAGGGATATGAACATACTGTTAATTCTCATATAAATAGATTAAGAGGAAAGATAGAGACAGATACTACAAAGCCTAAATATATTATTACGCGTTGGGGAGTAGGGTATAAATTTAATGAAGAAATTTAATGAGATCTTCAAAAACCCTTTCAGATAGGCTGATAAAAAAACTTATATTGGCATTCTCGCTAATTATAGTTTTAATGGGAGGAATATACGTAGCAACAACGTTGTATTTCAGCCAGAAGTTTTATAATGAGACCTCTCAAAAATTAAATGCAAATGTGGCCAATCATTTAGTAGAAGAAAAGTTTAAGTACCATTCTCCATTTTTAAAAAATGGAAAGGTAAATAAGCTTCTTTTTGACGATTTAATGCATGATATGATGGCCGTAAATAGAGCTATTGAAGTATATTTATTGAGTGAAAAAGGCGAAATTTTATACTCTGTTGTATTGGACCATTCGAATAGCTCTGAACCTTTGAAAAAAGTAAGCTTACAACCGATTAAAAAGTTTATTAATGAAGGAGGTTATATTTTAGGAGATGACCCTAAAAATAAAGGAGAAAAGAAAATATTTTCGGCGGCCCCTTTTGAAAAAGAAGGAAGGAAAGGCTATGTTTATATTGTTTTAGAAGGAGAAACTTTTGAAAAGATTAATGAGTCTCTTTTTTCTTGTTATTTTTTAATGATCATTACAGAAATAGCAATTCTTACAATGATTTTTTCTTTTTTTATAGGGTGGTTATGTATTTGTTTTTTAACTAAGAACTTAAGAAAAATCATTTTTTGCGTCAATCGCTTTAGTGAGGGAGATTTGTCTTGTCGAATAAAAAATGCAGAAACTTCAGACTTAAGTATTTTAGCTGTAACATACAATAATATGGCAAATATTATTTCTAAAAACATAGAAGAAATGAAAGCGGTAGATTCTTTAAGAAGAGAGCTGATAGCAAATATATGCCATGATTTAAGGAGTCCTTTAACAACGATGCAAGGCTATATTGAAACCCTTCAAATGAAAGAAAATACGATAACTTCTTTAGATAGGAAGCAATATATTCAAATTATAGAAAAGAGCACTGATTATTTGAAGAAGTTGGTATCGCAGCTCTTTGAGTATTCTAAGTTAGAAGCTAAGCAAATAGAACCAGAAACAATTCCTTTTTCTATAGAAGATTTAGTGTATGGAATAAAAAAACGTTATGATTTGTTGGCGAAGGAGAAAGAAATTAAAATTTTTGTAGAAGCAGCGGGGTTGATTCCGTTAGTAAAAGGAGACAGTATGCTCATTGAAAGAGCCATACTAAACCTTATGGATAATGCGATTAAATTTACTCCTTCTAAAGGAAAGATAAGAATCATATTGTTTAATGATAACGATAAGGTGAAAGTTAGAATTAAGGATTCAGGTTCAGGAATTAATAAAGAGAATAGAAAGCTTATTTTTAGAAGATTTGCTCAAACGGAAACTAAATATAAAAAAGAGGGAGTTGGTTTGGGCTTGGCTATTGTTGAAAAAATAATGGAGTTACATAAAACAAAGATTGAGGTGAGAAGTTACTTAAATCAAGGAAGTGCTTTTGAATTTTCTTTACCGAATTATAGGTAGAAAATGTTTATATGAACGTTATGACTCTTTTAGTCTTATAGAATTCTATAAGGATATTCAGTGTACTGTAGGACTAAATAGTTTTAAAATAAAATCTTCCTGTAAACCACAGGAAGATTTTTTGAATGAGTATTACGATCCGTTTTTTCTTGCTTTCAAAGGAAAAAGATATTAAATTCCCCACTATTAAAATAATAACATCGAAAATTCCCAATAAATTCCCTTGAATACACATTTTCTTAAGTACACGGAAGCCACTATAAGAAGGAAATACCATGTGTTGTTTTGGATAGGATATTTTTCTTTTAATGTTATTCGTTGGGGTAGCTATTTTGATAATTATTGGTATTCATTCAAATCCAATTTAGTCGAGTTTCCATTGCATATAATTATAGTGTATGTTAATTTATACTATTTTATCCCTAGGTATTTATTAACGAAAAGATACAGTGTTTACATCATATATTTATTGATTTCTTTGTTGTTATTATATGTTATAAGAACAGGGTTAAATTATGTTTTGGTAACTAAAAATATATGGACGGAAGCAGTAGGAGGCCAACAAGCGTTTATTATAAATCATTTTATAGCAGTTACTATAGGAGAGCTTTATGTAGTGGCATTAGCAACAGCTATTAAGTTAACAGTAGATTGGATTTACGAAAAGGATAAAAATGAAGCATTAAAAGCAATCCAGTTAAAAACAGAGTTGGAGTTTTTAAAAGCTCAAATTCAACCTCACTTTTTTTTTAATACGTTAAATAGTTTATATGCTTTAACATTAGAAAAATCGTCAAAAGCGCCAGAAACAGTGTTAAAGCTATCTGAAATTATGGAGTATATTCTTTATGAAGCGAAAGCACCAACAGTAAGCATTCATAAAGAAATAAGATATATTCAGAATTATATTGATTTGGAAACCTTAAGGCATGGAAGCAGGGTTATTACAAAAATGCAGATTGAAGGAAGCATAGTAGAGGATAAGGTACCGCCTTTGTTGTATTTATCTTTTATAGAGAATTGTTTTAAGCATGGAATAGGAGAGGAAAATAAGCTCGTAATAGTAGTTTTATTTAAGAAGACTAAAAATGGAAATTTAAAATTTAGGGTAATTAATAATTGTAATCCGTTAGTAAATCAAGAACAACAACATGGAATAGGAAATGAAAACATCAGAAGGAGATTGGCATTACTTTTTAAGGATCGTTTTTCTTTACAAACGATGGTGGAAAAAAATAACTATGTGGTGGAGCTAACAATTCCTGTTTAGTATATAAGAGAGATATAGGATTTAATGTATAAAAAATGAGAATTAGTTGTATTATTATTGATGATGAACCTTTAGCAGTAAAGGTGATAAAGAACCATTTGCAAGAGCTCCGACAGATAGTAGTTATAGGAACTTTTACAAATCCTATTGAGGCATTGCCTGTTTTAGAAGTAGAAAAAGTAGATGTGATGTTTTTAGATATTAACATGTCAAGGATGAACGGTCTGGAGTTTTTAAGAAGCATATCTGTAAAACCATATGTAATTGTGACTACGGCTTATAGAGAGTATGCTGCTGAAAGTTATGATTTGAATGTTTTGGATTATTTAGTAAAGCCTATTCCTTTTCCTCGGTTTTTAAAAGCAATTAATAAGGTAACTCAACAATTGTATTTGACAAAGAATATAGTCCAGAATGTGGGAGATCAAGATTCTTTTATATTTTTAAAAGTAGAAAAAAAGTTGGTTAAAGTGAAATATGTTATACATACAAAGCTTAAAGGATTATATAAAGGTATATACAGAAGAAGGAAATTATATTGTACATAAATCACTAACAAATATTTTAGAAGAGTTGCCTAGTCAAAAGTTTTTGAGAATTCATCGATCTTATATTATTTCTTTAGAGAAGGTAAAGTCGATAGAGGGGAATTCAGTAGAAATAGGAACGGTAAGAATTCCGATAGGAAGAAAATATATAAGTCAAGCAAAACAGATTATTTTACAAACAGAGATGGATTAAAGAGAATGATTCGCAGAAAAAAGCTGTTTTAATAAAGAAAATAAGTATTTTGCTTGTTGTTACTTTTCTTTATAAAGGTAATAGCTTGATTAAACTACTAAACTTTACAATTAATTATGTCAGAATTACAGCAAAAAAAATCAGAAAATAAAGGAATGATGATTCCTGTTCTTATTATCGCCGGGTTGTTCTTTATTTTTGGTTTTGTAACTTGGATAAATGGGGCTTTGATTCCTTTTATGAAAACGATTAATGAATTAACTGATGCTCAGTCTTATTTAGTAGCATCAGCATCTTATATTTCTTTTGTACTGATGGCATTGCCAGCTTCGTATGTAATTCATAAAACGGGATATAAAAATGGAATGTCTTTAGGATTGATTATTATGGCGGTAGGTGCATTAATTTTTATACCAGCAGCAGGGGCAAGGACTTATTGGCTATTTTTAGTAGCTATTTTTATTCAAGGAGTTGGAATGACTTTATTACAAACAGCTTCAAATCCATATATAACCATTTTAGGTCCTATTGAAAGTGCTGCAAAACGTATTGCAATAATGGGAATAGCTAATAAGGTAGCAGGAGCTTTGGGATCACTTATTTTTGGAGCAATTTTATTATCAGGAATAGATAAGATTAAAGAGGAATTACAAACAGTAAATACAGAAGAAAAAGATCGTTTATTAGATATTATGGCAGATAGTGTTGTATTGCCATATATCATCATGGCAGCCGTATTATTGGTTTTAGGAATTTTAATTAGGAAAGCACCGTTACCACATGTAGAAGCTGTATCTATGGAGCAAGAGAATAAAGGAAAAGAAAGCAAAACGAGTATTTTTCAGTTTCCGCATTTATGGTTAGGGGTTGCTACTCTATTTGTATATGTAGGCGCTGAAGTTATTGCGGGAGATACTATTATTGCTTACGGAATTTCTTTAGGGATTCCAGGAACAGATGCTAAATTTTTTACAACATTTACTTTGATGGCGATGGTAGTTACTTATGCTTTAGGAGCCATTGCAATTCCTAAGTATATTAGCCAAGCTTTGGCGTTGAAAATAAGCGCAGTTTTAGGCATAATATTTACGGCATGTATTTTATTTAGTACAGGTTTTTTATCTGTATTATTTGTGGCAGCACTAGGAATTGCTAATGCATTGGTTTGGCCGGCTGTATGGCCTTTGACTTTAGAAGGGTTAGGGAAGTTTACAAAAACAGCTTCAGCATTATTAATCATGGCAATTGCAGGAGGAGCTATGATTCCTCCTTTATATGGAAAACTAGTAGATGTTAAAAAAAGTGAATTGATGCGACAAGGAATTGAGGAAACTATGGCGTTATCTGAAGCAAGTACTGCTAGTTATTGGATATTGTTTCCTTGTTATGGATTGATATTATATTATGCTATTTCAGGGCATAAATTAGGGTTAGACACATAAATGAGAGTATCACTTTATAGAAATAAGGTTGCATCAGAAAGGTGTAAACATAAAAAATCTCGGTACTTAAAAAGTACCGAGATTTTTTAGCGCTTTTTTCAAGCTTTAATATCAGTATGATTTGATGATATAAGCTTAAAAGAAGTGATTATTTTTTTCTATACCAAAAAGCAGTTCTACCAAAGGCAGAAAAACCAATATATCCACGTATTTTTAGCTTATCCTTTCCTTCTAGTTTGATATAACATTTATATTCTTTTCCATTTTTAGGATCTAATATTTTTCCGCCAGACCATTCGTCTCCATCTTTTTTTAAACCTGTTAAGATATTCATACCTAAGATAGGTTTGTTTTTATTACTACCGCTACATTTTTCACATACAGCATTTTTTCTGTCTTCATTAGTAATTTCAATAATTTTGGCAAAAGCTTTTCCATCTTTTTCGTAAACCTCAATGACAGAATCTACTTTATTAGTGTCTTCATCTCTATTTTCCCATTTTCCAAAAATAGATTGAGCGTTGATAGCAGTAGTTACTAAAAGTAATGCTATGATAATGATTGATTTTTTCATGTATGTATAAATTTAATTTTTATGGTTTATAATTAATGTTAAGCAAAGAGTATTCCAAATAATTTAATCGTATCGTGCGCTAAAATCTTCATTCCATTTGCCTTGAACTCTCATAATTTGTTCAATGACATCTCTTACGCAGCCTTCTCCTCCTTTTTTGTAAGAAATATATTTAGAAGCTTGTTGAATTTCAGGAGCTGCGTCGTTAGGGCAACAAGGCATACCTACTAGTTTCATAACCGGATAATCAGGTATATCATCTCCCATATATAAAATCTTTTCAGGGCTTAGCGCATATTTTTCTACTAATTCGTTGTATTGTTGTATTTTATCATGGGCCCCTAAATAAATATCTTTAATCCCTAAATTTGCCAAACGTGTACGAACCCCTTCATTAGTTCCTCCAGAAATAATGCATACATTAAACCCCGCATTTACTGCGGCTTTTAAGGCGTACCCATCTTTAATATTCATATGGCGAATCATTTCTCCATTCGGCATTATGGTTACTATTCCATTTGTTAATACCCCATCCACGTCAAAAATAAGTGTATTGATAAAAGGCAGGTATTCTTTATAACTTTTTTCCATTTTCTTGAATTGATTTAGTAAGTATCTTATATATATATTGTTGTTGAGAGCAAAGGGATTTTAAATGGCTAATCAGTGTTTTCTGATCATTTCGTATTGCTGGTCCTGTTTGTGCATTTTTAGGAGATAGTTGCTGTATTTTAGAGGCTGTTTCTATAATTAAAGGATGTAGTATTTCAAAAGGAATGTCGTGTTTTTCACAGATATCGCTTCCTATATGGTATAAATGATTCACAAAATTATTTACAAAAACAGCTGCTATATGCAATTGTCTGCGTTGTTCAGAATTAATATGATATATAGTGTTTCCAATAGTCAATGCTAATTTTTCAAGCAAGATAAGGTCTTCATTAGTTTGAGCTTCCAAACATAAAGGAATCGTTTTAAAATCTACTTTTTTATCTTTAGAAAAGCTTTGAAGAGGGTAAAAAACCCCTTTTCTAGAATTATTTTTAAGTAAATTTATAGAGGCGCCTCCTGAAGTATGTACCACTAAAGCGCTTTTAGAAGCGATGCTATCAGCAATATCTGAGATAGCATCATCTGAAACAGCAATTATAATAATATCAGCATTTTTTAGTAGTTTTAAGCTATTGGTAGTAGAAGTTTGATGTTTTAAATGAGCCACCTTTTCAATATCACGTGCAAAAACTTGTACAAGATTTACTTCTCTAGAAGCTAAAAATGCATCTGTTAAGTGAGTTGCCACATTGCCATTTCCTATTATTACTATTGAAATCATAAGAGCGAAGATATTGAATTTATTTAATAGAGAAATAACAAGAAGAAGGCTTCTAGATGAAAATTTAAAAATAAAAAAGATAGGTTCATGATTTTTGAGTGCTAGATTCATATTAAAACAGTAAAAATTACGAGAATACTGATGATTTTGTAAATTAGCTGTTTTTAGAATAATAATTATGAAATTAGACATTTTAGCATTTGGAGCGCATCCAGATGATGTAGAGTTAGGGTGTTCGGCAACTATAGCAAAGGAAATATCTTTAGGCAAGAAAGTAGGAATTATAGATTTAACTCGTGGAGAACTAGGAACGAGAGGTTCAGCTGAATTGAGAGATCAAGAAGCAGAAAAAGCCGCAAAGATATTAGGGGTTTCTGTTCGTGAAAATTTAGGTTTTGCTGATGGGTTCTTCTTGAATGACAAGAAACATCAATTGGAAATTATAAAAATGCTGAGAAAATACCAGCCCGAAATAGTACTTTGTAATGCTGTTGATGATCGTCATATAGATCATCCAAAAGGAAGTAGATTAGTTTCGGATGCTTGTTTTTTAAGTGGTTTGCTAAAGATAGAAACATCAATAGATGGTATGCTTCAAAGTAAATGGAGACCTAAGCAAGTATATCATTATATACAGTGGAAGAATATGAGTCCAGATTTTGTGGTAGATGTAACAGGCTTTATGGATATAAAAATGGATTCAGTATTAGCATATGCTTCTCAGTTTTATGATCCAGAAAGTAAGGAGCCTGAAACACCAATTACAAGCCAAAACTTTACAGATAGTATCTTATATAGAGCAAAAGATTTAGGAAGGCTTATAGGAACGGAATATGCAGAAGGTTTTATATCAGAACGTTATGTGGCTGTTGAAAATTTAAGTAAATTAATTTAAAAAAAAGCTTTGTAGATACTAAAAAAGGTTATATATTTGCAACCGAATTACAAATGGTGGTTGTAGCTCAGTTGGTTAGAGCATCGGTTTGTGGTACCGAGGGTCGTGGGTTCGAGCCCCATCTTCCACCCCAAAAGAAGGGTTTTTTCCGTAAGGAAGAAATCCTTTTGTATTATAAGCTATTTTGTAAATCATCTACTTAAGTAACCCCTAGTTATTGCGTTCTAGCAATGACCAAATATATAATCAAAATGAAAAAAAGAATCATTTATGCAATGGGCTTGAGCCTGTTATTAAATTCATGTTCAACAGATGAATTGCCTTTAGAAAGGAAAGAGTCCTTAGAGCTAACTTATAATGAAATGAGGGCAAAGTTAGACGGTGGAAGAAATTTGAGTAGAAGTACTGATTCTAAAGAAAATTGGATGTCTTCTTTAGATGATGATACAAGATTATTAGATATTACTATTCCAGGAACGCACGATTCGGCAGCTATTAATGTTACCCCTTTAGCCAATAATCAAAGTAGAAGCATAAGAGGGCAGTTGGAGGCAGGAATTAGGTATTTCGATTTGAGGTTTGATGCTTTAGAAGGAAAGTTATATGCATATCATGGACCTATTTATTTAGGAACTACTTTTATGGAGGTACTAAAAGAAATGAGTGCTTTCCTAAAAAGAAACCCAACAGAGGTGATAGTGGTGTCTTCTAAAAAAGAAAATTCAGGAGACAAGAGTACTTGGGTAAATCTTTATAATGGTAAGGTTAATGCTTTTTCAAATGAAGGTGTTCTTTTAAAAAACTGGTCTCCGCTAAGTAAGATTGGAGCTGTAAGAGGTAAGATACTTCCAGTAAGTAGAGAAACTTTCGTGGGAACTTCTTTTTATAGAGGCTGGAAAGGGAGTCCTGATTTGTCTCTTCATTTAAGCTTTTATAAAGGAGGTAATAGTGGAGAAATTGTGAGTGGTTATGTATCTGATTATTATCATATCAACACAATACTTCCAGGAGATATTAATTGGAAATTTGGAAGAATTGCTGATAATATTTATAGAACTCAATTTGGAAGTAATAAAGATAAATTAGCAATCACCTTTACATCAGGAGCAAGCGCCTTTGCTTATCCTGTTAGCGTAGCGAGTGCTATTAACCCAAGAGTAGCAACTTATATTAAAGAAAAGATGCAGTTTCCTTATGGAACAAGCAGGCCTTTGCAGTATGGGGTGATGAAGCGATCAGGGTGGATTGTAATGGATTTTGCTAACGATGCTGTTATAGAAGCTTGCGTGGGGCAGTCTGTATTAAATAATAATAGAGAATTGAAAAATATTTTAGGTATCCAATCAGGATATTTACCGAGATAATCCTTTGTATATAAAGCCCTAGTTAATATATTGAACCTCCCTTCGTAATTTCTAAGGGAGGTTTTTTTATAAGAGGAGAAAGAAGAGTGCGTACTTTCTTTCTGACTTTGTATAAGACTTTTAAATTAATTTCATTTCCATTCTTTTAGGTGCGATCTTGAGGCTGTTGTTGAATGGTATTAGTTTGGCAATTTTTAGTTATTTTTATTTTTTATAATATAGATTATTATTAGGTTTTCTTCTTTTTAAGATACGATTTCTTTTTCCAATTGAAGCATTAGGTTTAGCTTTGTAATAATAGAAGTTATTGTCTTCTTTAAATTTGCGATAATTATTTCTAAATCCTTTTTTGTAAAAATAAATATCATCATAATCGCAAACATCTCCTAAATTATCGTCAAGAGTAAAGTTGTCATTACAATAATCATCGTTGTAACGGCTGTACTTTACAGTTCCATAAAATAAAGGATTTCCCCAACGGTCGTATTGGATCCTAAGATTTCCTACTTGCGACAATTGTCCAAAGCGATAATTGATATATACAGTACCAATTCTTTTTACATTTCCTCTAAGATCATAATTAATAAAGGTATTTCCTACTCGCCTTACACGTCCGCGATAGTCACGTTCAATACGTACTCCATGATTACTCTTTGCTCTAGTACGTCTGCCACGATAGTCAACATATTTCGTATCTCTAAAATGAGTATTAAAATCAAAATCACCATTTAAAAAGACATGGAATTGCACGCCGCGTTCAATAAAGGTAACAACGTCATTATAGCGATTATTAATTTTGGTATTGGTAGTTGATTTTTTGATTTCTTTCGCATTAGCTGTAGCTAATGTTATCATACTAAATAATAAAAGTATCCCTGTTCTCATAATGACTAATTTTAGGATTTTGCTTACTCTATTTGCTTTTCGGCTTCCGCATATATTTACTTAATTTTTCAAAGAGCATGCCAAAATTGTTAAAGGGGCTATTTTGAAAAGTTTTAAGAATGTTTGATACCTTTATTCGTATGGGGTTGTATGGTTTTTTGAAATATTTTTACAAACGTGTAAAAAGAAGTATCTTTATGCGACCTATTTTGAAAATTATTTCTTTTATGATTGAAGCCATTGATAAAAACTTAAGGAGAGGAATTAAATTACTAAATGCTATTACAGATGAACAATACAGTAATAAAGAAGTGCCTCCTTATTATTCAAGTATAGGAAATAATATGCGTCATGTATTGGATATTTTTGCTTGTGTTTTTAATGGGATAGATAGTAGAAAAGTTGATTTTTCTGATAGAAAGAGAAATGAATTAGCGGAGCGTAAAACAGCATTTGGAATTGCTTATTTTAATGAAATTTTAGAGAAGCTGAATGGAATAAGGGAAGTTGATTTTAATATCATTGTATCTGTAACAGATGATTTAGGTACTGGGAGGTTAACTGCAAATTATACATTGGGTGCAGCTTTAATTCAAGCACATAGCCATGCAATACATCATTATGCTAGTATTGGTTTTATTGTTGATAGATTAGGAATTGAGCTTCCTGATGCTGATTTCGGATATAACCCAACGACTCCTAGGAAACTATTGGTAAAGTAAGAACATTTTATTTTTTAGCGTAGTTTTTTTATGAAGGAAACATAGTTTTTTAATTCCAATAGCTCATTTGCAAATTTCTTAGGACTTTTATAAGGAATGTCAAACTCTTTATGATTAGCTGTTGCTATTTTAAAAAGAGAATTCCAATGAAGACGTATTGTTTTTAAAGCTTTAAAATAAGTGTAGTTTTTAGCATCATACATATGTGTTGGTTCAGCTAATATTCCATTGATTTCTAATATTTTGAAGTTTAACCCTTTTTCTAATTCTTCAAAGGAATTGTATTTTAAATCTATACGCCCATAAAACCACCCAGGAATGACTTTACTTAATGTATCAAATGATTTTTCTAATTCTTTTGTTATTAAGTGGTTGCCATTAATGAATTCTGTTCCTTTAGAATGATTTCCAATAGAGGATAGGAATACTTTTTCACCTTTTTTAGGAATCTTATTTATATTGTCTTGGTGTATTTTTTCCAATAGAGGAAGGTATAATTTGGCACGTTCTTCAGAAAGCATTAACTCTTTTAAAGTAGTATTTCCATCACCCATAACGGATAAAAATCTTTTTAATGTTAAGGAAGATATTTTCCCCGTTTTATCTTTAGGGTTTCTGAGGTAAAATACCCCACACTCATACTTATAATCAAGAAACTCCTGAATAATAATATCAATAGGATACCTTTCTAAATACGTTTTTAACTCGTTTTTTGAGAATATTTTTTCAACAAGTAAGCCACGGAATCCTATATCAGGTTTAGCAATTAAAGGAAATGTGATGGCTTGGTCTTTTATTGCAGTAAGAACATCTTTAAAATCAATATTAGCAGGTACTAAAATTGATTTTGGTCTATATTTTTTAGGAACTAATTGAAGAGTTTGGTATTTGCTTTCGGTTCCATTCCCTGAGCTTTTTATAGAAGGGTTAGCGGCGCTAAAAAAAGTAAGATGTTTAGCTTTTAGCGCTAAATAAAAGGCATAAGGTAAATTAGGGATATAAAACATATATGAAGGCCAGTGCTCCCAGTTAAGTAATTTATGTATGCGTGTTTTCAAAGTTATTTTTCAAATAAGATATCTAAAAAAGTTTTAAAAGTTTTAAAACCGAAGTAGATGGTAAATAAAATTAAACTAGCTCCTAGTGCTAATAATAAATAAGCAACGTAAGCTTTAGGTGCCTCAGTATATATTCTTAGTGCTTTAAAGCCAAAGCTTAAAATAATAGGAGAAAAGATTAAGAGTCCTAATAAGAATAGAAGTTGCTTTAACCCTTTTTCGAAGGAAGGAGTTGTCGTTTTAGTCATGTGATTTAAAGTTTTTAATGGCTTCTCTAACATTGCCATACTTTTTAAGAAGGGAGCTTGCTTCCTCTTGGTCGATTTGAAGCTCAGAAACTAACATTTTTTCGCCTCTGTCAACTAACTTTTTATTAGATAGTTGCATGTCTATCATTTTATTGCCCTTTATCTTTCCTAATTGAATCATGGTAGTTGTTGAGAGCATATTTAGTACTAATTTCTGTGCTGTTCCAGCTTTCATGCGAGAGCTGCCAGTAACAAATTCAGGTCCTACTACAACTTCTATAGGGTATTGTGCGGTTTTAGCTAGGGGGCTTCCTTGATTGCAAGTAATACAGCCAGTAAGAATATTGTTTTTATTACAGGTTTCTAATGCCGAAATAACATAAGGAGTGGTGCCTGAAGCAGCAATTCCTATAACAATATCTTTGCTTGATATTTTTTCATTTTGTAAATCCATCCATCCTTGCTGGGTAGAGTCTTCAGCAAATTCAACAGCTTTTCGTATAGCGGTATCACCACCAGCAATTAAACCAATAACAAGTTCATGAGGAACGCCAAAAGTAGGAGGGCATTCCGAGGCATCAACAATACCTAGTCTTCCACTAGTGCCTGCTCCGATATAAAAAAGGCGGCCGCCTTTTTTTAACACATTGACTATTTGTATAGTTAGGTTTTCTATTTGAGGAATTGCTTTTTCAACAGCTAAAGGCACCGTTTGGTCTTCGTTGTTGATATTGATTAATAATTCAGAAATGCTCATCTTTTCAAGATGATTATAGTGAGAAGTTTGTTCTGTTGTTTTTGTAAAGCTCATAGGTCAAAAATACTTATAATTTACTCCTTATTCTAGGAGCTAAAAAGATAGTTTTATCGTTCTTTAACATAAAACTAAAAAGCGAATAATAAAAATATTATTCGCTTTCGGATTTATTAAACTATTGTAAATTATATGTTACTTAAAATAGCGTTTAAAGTATTATTAGGACGCATTGCGCTATCGGCAAGCTCATTATTTGGTTCGTAATAACCTCCAATATTAACAGGAGTTCCTTGGATTTTATTCAATTCATTTACAATCATTTCTTCATGATTGCTCATTTCCTTTGCTATTATTGTAAACTCTGATTTTAATTCAGCATCTTTATCTTGTTTAGCAAGCGCTTCTGCCCAGTACATTGCTAAGTAAAAATGACTACCGCGATTATCTAATTCTTTCGCTTTACGAGAAGGAGATTTTCTATTGTCTAGTAATTTATCAGTAGCATCCTCTAAAGTTTCTGCTAAAATTGTAGCTTTAGGGTTATTGTTTGTCGTTCCTAAGTGTTCTAGAGAAACAGCTAAGGCTAAAAATTCACCTAAAGAGTCCCATCTTAAATGATTTTCTTCAACAAATTGTTGTACGTGCTTAGGAGCAGATCCGCCGGCACCAGTTTCAAACAAACCGCCACCATTCATTAAAGGAACAATTGAAAGCATTTTGGCAGAAGTGCCTAGCTCTAGAATAGGAAATAAATCTGTTAAATAGTCGCGTAGTACGTTACCAGTAACAGAAATAGTGTCTTTTCCTTCTTTTACTCTTTGCAGTGTATATGCAGTAGCTTCAGCAACAGATAGAATTTTAATTTCTAAGCCCGTTGTATCGTGATCTTTTAAATATTTTTCTACTTTCAAGATGATTTCGGCATCATGTGCACGATTTTTATCTAACCAGAAAACAGCAGGAGTCTGGGTTGCTTTAGCGCGTGTTACAGCTAATTTAACCCAGTCTTGTATAGGCGCATCTTTTACCTGGCACATTCTCCAGATATCGCCTTCCTCAACATTGTGTTCCATTAAAGTTGTACCATTTGCATCTATAACTTCCACTTTACCATTAGCAGTAATCTCAAAAGTTTTATCGTGAGATCCGTATTCTTCTGCCTTTTGTGCCATCAAGCCAACATTAGGAACAGTACCCATAGAAGTAGGGTCAAATGCTCCATTTTCTTTACAAAATTCAATAGTAGTCTGGTATAAGCTAGCATAAGAACTGTCAGGAATAACCGCTTTGGTGTCTTGCTGTTTACCTTCTTTATTCCACATTTGCCCAGAAGTGCGAATCATTGCAGGCATTGAAGCATCAATAATAACATCAGAAGGGACATGTAGGTTTGTAATACCTTTATCAGAATCAACCATTGCAACATCTGGATTATTAGCATAAATTGCATTGATATCCGCCAAGATTTCCTCTTTCTTATCAGTAGCTAATTCTTCAAGATTGCTCAATAAGTTTCCAAAACCATTATTAACGTTTACTCCAATTTCGTTAAAAGTTTGTGCGTGCTTTTTATATAAATCTTTAAAGAAAACTCTTACAGCATGTCCAAAGATAATAGGGTCAGATACTTTCATCATTGTAGCTTTCATGTGTAATGAAAATAGTACTCCTTTGTCTTTAGCGTCTGTAACCTGTTCTTCTAAAAAGGCAAGTAGTGCTTTTTTACTCATTACTGTAGCATCGATGATTTCCCCTGCTAGTAATGAAATTTTATCCTTTAAAACTGTAACATTTCCATTGGAATCTGTGTGTTGTATTTTTACCTCTGTAGAGTTCGTAATTGTCGTAGATTTTTCGTTATGCGCAAAATCACCAGAAGACATCGTAGCTACGTGAGTTTTAGAATCAGCATTCCAAGCCCCCATCCTATGTGGGTTTTTCTTTGCATAATTTTTAACAGCTTTAGGAGCACGACGATCAGAATTTCCTTCGCGTAGTACAGGGTTTACTGCAGAACCTTTAACCTTATTGTAGCGAGTAAGAATAGCTTTTTCTTCTTCTGTTGTAGCTTCTTCTGGGTAATCAGGTAGAGCGTACCCCAAAGCTTGTAGTTCTTTGATAGCCGCTTTTAATTGAGGAACAGAAGCACTAATATTAGGAAGTTTGATGATATTAGCTTCTGGCTTTTTAGCTAATTCTCCTAAGAAAGCAAGAGCATCTTCAACTCGTTGTTCCTCTTTTAAATAATCAGGGAAATTGGCTAATATTCTTCCTGCTAAAGAAATATCTTTTGTTTCAATCTCAATATTAGAGGTCTTTGTAAAAGCTTTTACAATTGGTAAAAACGAACGAGTGGCTAAAGCTGGAGCCTCATCCGTTTTCGTGTACATAATTTTAGCTGTTTTACTCATATGTTTTCTGTTTTAAACACACAAAGAATGTGTGTATTCAGTGATAATTAAAATTTTAGTTTTGAAGTGATGCAAATTTAAGCATTCCAAATGATATTTCTAATGCTAAAATATTATTAATTAGGGGGTTTTATTAAGGATTTGATAAAAGAAGAAGTGGAGGGATGAAAGAAAAGAATAAAGAATAAGAAGAGTTTTGTAGAGCTATGAGAAATAAATGCAATAATATTTTTATAACACATGAAGGCTGTTACTCATTGAAAAAGTTCAAATGAACTTGTCGTTCAAAATGGAAAGAGGGGGAGTGAAAAATACTAGGATCAGCACAGTATAATTTTGTTAGAAAACACTAAATTTTATGAGTGGGAGATGAGCAAAGTAATATTCAAGGAGATAAAAAAAGCATTATAGAATTTGAACTCCATAATGCTTTCTTTATAATTAAAGAAGGTATTTTAACCTCTTTTTTCTTTGATTCTAGCTTTCTTACCAGTAAGACCTCTAAAGTAAAAGATACGAGCTCTACGAACAACACCTCTTTTGTTTACTTCAATCTTTTGGATGGCAGGTAAGTTGATAGGGAAGATACGTTCAACACCTACAGTACCAGACATTTTTCTAATAGTAAAAGTTTCTGTTAAACCACTACCTCTTCGTTGGATTACTACTCCTCTAAAGAACTGAGTACGTACTTTTTCTCCTTCTCTAATTTCGTAATACACTGTAATAGTATCACCTGCTGCAAATTTTGGTAATTCGTTTTTTGTTACAAATTCGTCTTGTACAAATTTAATTAAAGCTTCCATTTTTTTATTTTTTATGGTTTTCAATAACTAACATTCACGATTTTCGTCAGAGGTTAATTTTGAGTTTGCAAATTTAGAAATATTTTTTTGCTGATAAAATAAAATTGAAATATTTTTTAATCTGATAATTAGCTTGATAGGCTATTTTAAACAGTGGTGGATAAAAACTATTCACCTAATAAATCAGGTCTTATTTGTTGTGTACGTTCATAAGCTTTCTTACTTCTCCATTCTTCTATTTTAGGAAAGTTACCAGAAAGAAGTATTTCAGGCACTTTCAATCCATTATATTCTGAAGGGCGTGTATATACAGGAGGAGACAGTAAATTATCTTGAAAAGAATCCGTTAAAGCTGATTGCTCATCTCCCAAAACACCAGGAATGAGTCTAATTACAGCGTCGCAAAGAATGGCGGCAGCTAGTTCTCCGCCAGTCAATACATAGTCTCCAATAGATATTTCCTTAGTGATAAATTTGTCACGCACACGTTGATCTACTCCTTTATAGTGCCCTGTTAATATGATAATATTCTCTTTCAGAGAAAGCATATTAGCAGTTGATTGATTTAATGTTTTGGCATCTGGTGTCATGTAAATGATTTCATCATAGTTTCTTTCTGATTGTAGTTTAGAAATACATTTATCAATAGGTTCAATCATTAAAACCATTCCCGCGCCTCCTCCAAATTGAGTGTCATCTAATTGCCGGTAATTTCCTAATCCGTATTCCCGTAAATTGTGGAAATGAACTTCGGCTAGGCCTTTATCAATAGCACGTTTCATCATGGAGTGCTCAAAAGGGCTTTTTAGTAGTTCTGGAGCTACAGTAATAATATCTATTCGCATAGCTGCAAATGTACAAGATTTATTATTTTTCTTTAAAGGAGTTTTCTTTTTTTAGTATTTGATTTTAGCATTTTTAAGAAAAATATAGAAACCTTTTGAAAAAATCTTTTTAAGATCTAATACTCCATAAAGTGATGGTATTTTAGCCCTTTATGGAGCCTGAATACTTTTTTAGAGATAATTTTTTGTCTTTTTTGATGTTGGTATTTTGATTTTTTGGGTAAAAAGTATTCAAAAAGGGAGGTTTTTTTGTTTTTTTTAGAAGAAAAAACAAAAAAGATGAAATGGAAATTAAATAATGGTATTCATTGTTTTTTTAGAAAACTGTAAGCTGTTTGATGTTACGTAACATACTCTTTTAAAAAAGAGAGAAAATGTTAAAAAAACTATAAAATAAAAACCTTGGCTTTTATACAGTACGCGTGTAAAACTATTTAATTATTAGGAAGATAGCTAGGTTTAGAGTAACTTTAGATAGCAAATGTATCCGTTTTTTATGGCTACTAAAAAAAAGAGTTGTGAGTAGTTGTTTATAACCGATATATTGCTGTATTAACCCCTTATAAATTAAATTAAAATGAGAAAACTGTACGTATTATTATTAATGATTTTTTGTGTAGCAAAAGGAAATGCACAAGATTTGAAGTTCTTGTGGGCAAAACAAGTCAAAACAAGGAATTTTGGAAGCGGAACCTCCATAATTACAGATTTTGATAAGAATGTATATACTTTAGGACGTTTTGCAAAATATGGCGACTTTGATCCAGACGAAGGAGGAATCGTTATAAATGAAAATTCAGAATATGCAAATATATATCTGCAAAAAAGAAATTCAGCAGGAAAACATCTTTGGGTAAAACAAATAAAAGGAACTGTTGTTAAAGAGGCACATCGCGTGATTACTGACTCCGAAGGAAATGTTTATATTTTGGGATATTTCAGAGGAAAAATAGATATAGATTTGGGAGAGGAGGAAAACTGGCTAACTTCAAAAAGTGACAGAAAATATGATTCATTTATTCTAAAATTAGATCCAGCAGGAAATACAATTTGGGTAAAACAAATATATGGAGGTGATGGTAAAGGTGATATTAAAATAGGAAAGGATAATAATCTGTATATGACAAATTCCTTTTCTAGAGAATTATCTATCATAAAAAACGGAAAGGAGGAATTTTTTAAAACGGAGGGAGATGCTGCTTTAGTATTAAAAATGAGCCTTGAAGGGGAGTATGACTGGATAAAAATTTTTGATGGTAAAGGAGGAATTGTTAATGCAGAATCAATTTCTACCGATCAAAATAATAATGTATATGTCTCAGGGTCATTTTCAGACTTAATAAATTTCGATAAAGATTCAGAAGAAGGAGAATTAGGAGCTAATGGAGCTATAGTTACATATATAACTAAATTAGATACTGAAGGAAATTTTAAATGGGCTAAAAAAATAGATGGAGATAATGTTCGTACCAAAGGTTTCGCAATGGCGAACGATCAAGAAAATAATCTTTACATAGCTGGGGGGTTTTCAGGGAAGGTAGATATGGACCCTAATGAAGGAGTTCATGAGGTTACTTCGTTAGGTATGGCAAATGGTTATGTGCTTAAATGGAGTCCGAAAGGTGAATTTATTTGGGTAAAAACAACTAGAGCTCGCGGTAGTTTTTGCAGTATTGAAGATTTTGTACTGGATAGTGAAGGAAATTCGTATGGTGTAGGAACATCTGATGGAGATATAATAGCAGAATATGAAAACCGCACTGAGATCATTCAAAAGAAAGGAGAGAAGCAGATTTTTATCCAAAAGATAGATGTAAATGGAAAATTAAAATCACTTAAAGGAATGAATGTAGGAAGAGGGAAAGCAGAGGAAATCCACTTAGAGAATGACTCGGACTTATATGTTACGGGGAGTTTTTCTGAAACAGTAGATTTTGATATGAATGGAGGAGAAAAGTTATTAACTTCTAATGATAGAACAGATCCTTTTACGTTGAAAATGTCAGTAGGAGAAGATGAAGTAGTAGTTGAAGAAGAAATTGTAGAAGATAACTATGACTATGTAAACGAGGTCAATCCGCAAGATTTAGAGCTAACTTGGGCAAAACAAATAAAAGGGGCAGATAGTAATTCAGGGAATTATGTTACTACAGATCTTAACAATAATACTTATATAGTTGGTAAGTTTGCCAATTTCACAGATTTTAATCCAACTGAAAAAGGAGGAATTTTAAAAACAGATGGAGAGAGAGATGTTTATATTCAAAAACGGAATTCTAATGGAAAGCACGTTTGGGCAAAGCAAATAAAAGGAACTTCTGCTCGAAATGTAGGACGTGTTATTACAGATTATGAGAATAACATTTATATAATAGGGATTTTTAAAGGAAAAGCAGATTTTGATTTAGGAGAAGGAGAAAAATGGTTAGCAGCCAAAGGGAATTCTGATATATTTATTTTAAAACTAGATCCAGAAGGAAATACGATTTGGGTAGAGCAAATAAGTACAGGTGGGTCTTTCCTTCACCAATCAGCAGATACAGGTTCTATAGCAATAGGAACCGATAATAACTTGTATGTAACAGGTTTCTTCAGAGATAGCTTGTCAGCAACAATAGGCGGGCAATCAATTAACTTCAGTTCAGAGAGAGAAAGTGTTTTTATCTTAAAAATGGGACTTGATGGAGGTTTAAAGTGGGCAAATCAGTTTGAAGGAAAAGGAGCGACTTATGCGAACTCTTTATCGTTAGATCAAGACAATAGTATAT
Source organism: Tenacibaculum maritimum NCIMB 2154 (assembly GCF_900119795.1). Taxonomy (NCBI): domain Bacteria; kingdom Pseudomonadati; phylum Bacteroidota; class Flavobacteriia; order Flavobacteriales; family Flavobacteriaceae; genus Tenacibaculum; species Tenacibaculum maritimum. The sequence goes on along the minus strand of NZ_LT634361.1, from coordinate 2,293,679 downwards.
ATATATCTGGTCATTTTACAGCTTCAGTAGATTTTGATCCAAGTGCAGGAGAGTATCTATTACAAACGGAAGGAAAAAGAGAAAGAGCTATGTTTATAGCGAAATTAGATACTGATGGGAATTTTAAATGGGCTAAAAAAATAAAGGGGGCTATGGTGAATTCAGGGGGTTCTTTAGCGAATGATGCTCGTAATAATTTATATGTGTCGGGAAGATTTTCAGGAACGATAGATATAAATCCGAATGAAGGGGTGTATCATATTACAGCATTACCTCGTTATGGAAGCAATAGTTTTATACTTAAATTAACTTCAGAGGGAGCGTTTTTATGGGCAACTCCAACAAGGAGTGATAAGTTTTGTATGTTAAATGAGATTGTTGTTGACAAAGAAGGGTATTCTTATGGATTAGGCTTTTTTAGTGGAACAATAAAATACGGAAAAGAAGACAATGAAAAGCTTGTTTCGTCAAAAGGAAGTAATCAAATACTTATTCAAAAAATTAGCCCAATCGGAACATTAGAATGGGTAAAAGGAATAGGAGCAGAAGGAGCTGATTTTGGGATGGGACTTCATATAGATAATGATTATAATTTATATGCAACAGGATCTTTTGAAGGAGAAGTAAATTTTAATGTCAATACTATTGAAAAAAAATTGACATCAGGAACAAGGAGAGATACATTTGTATTGAAAATGTCTATTGTTGGTGATGGTTGGTCTTGTGAAGAGGATCAAGAAGAGGAGGTATATAACTTAGAATATGTTTGGGGAAAACAATTGAAAGGAGATTCTAATAATGAAGGAGAATCAATAACTACAGATTGTGATGGAAATGTATATGTAACGGGATCTTTTAAAGGAATAGCTGATTTTGATACTTATTTAGATGGTAAGCGATTGACTAATGGTTATAAAGAAGCGAGTGATATTTATATTCAAAAATTAACTCCAGAGGGGTACCATGTTTGGGCAAAGCAAATTATGGGGTCTTCTACACAACAAGTAAGTCGTATTATAGCTGATGCGGATAACAATCTATATGTATTAGGAACGTTTGAAGGTACTGCAGATTTTGATTTGGGAGAAGAGCGATTATGGATGACTGCGAAATATGGTACAGATGTATTTGTATTAAAATTAGATTCAGATGGAAATACTATTTGGGCGAAACAAATAGGAACAGGAGGAGTACCAGATAAAGGTTTTATGCAATTGGGTAAAGACAACCATTTGTATGTAACAAGCTCTTTTACTGGTCAATTAACAACAGAGGTTCGTGGTTCGGCAGTTCAGATAGCTAGTGAAGGAGAGAGTCTTTTTGCGTTAAAGATGAGCTTAGATGGAGAATTTAAATGGGTAAAGCATTTTGAAGGAGTAGCGTCAGGTTATGGAACCACAGAGGCGTTGTCATTAGATCAGGATAACAATGTATATGTTGCAGGGCACTTTGGTCGTGCAATGGATTTTGATCCAAGTGAGGCATCGCATATTTTACGAACAGAGAGTAGGGGAGCTACATTTATAACCAAGTTAGATAAAGAGGGGAGCTTTCAGTGGGCAAAAATGCTTAAGAATGAATTTATGAGTTCGGCTTATAGTATTGCGAATGATTTAGAGAATAATGTGTATGTTTCAGGTACTTTTCAAGATGAATTAGATGTGAATCCAAATGAAGGAGTTCATACAATCAGTTCAATAGGAAATACGAATAACTATTTAATTAAATTAGATTCAGCAGGAGGTTTCTTATGGGCTATGCCAACGCAAAGTTATTTAGATTGTCGTTTGAATGAAATAGTATTAGATGAATATGGAAATAGTTATGGAATAGGATTTTTTACGGATGATATAAAAATAGACTGGGAGTGTGAAGGAGATGAAGATGAGGTTGTGGCATCTGAAGGAGAATCACAAATATTTATGCAAAAGGTAAATGCGTATGGAGGTTTAGAATGGATAAGAGCTGTAGGAAGTACTGGAGGAGATTATGGAGAAGGATTTCATATAGATAATGATTATAATTTATATGCAACCGGATCATTTGAGGGTACCGTTGATTTCAATGTAAATGAAATAGAAGAGAATTTAATTTCAGGAAAAGAGCGAGATACGTTCATATTGAAATTATCTTTAGTAGCAGACGAGGATGATTGTTTAGAAGAGGAAGAAGAAGAGGACGATTATTGTGAAGGAGAAGGAGAAGGAGAAGGAGAAGGAGAAGGAGAAGGAGAAGGAGAAGGAGTTGCTCCTGATACGAATGATAACACTATTCCTTTAGGAGTTGTAGTAAACGCTTATCCGAATCCAACAACATCTACATCGGTTACAGTTAATTTTAGTTTACCATTACCAGAGGTAACAATTAAGGTGTCTGATGCTCAAGGGCGTTTATTACATAATTCATTGTATAGAAATGCAAATGATATAGTATTGCCTTTAGATGATTTGAAAGGTCTTTATTTTATAGAGATGATTACTGCTGATGCAAAGCAAACAATATCAGTAGTTAAGAAGTAGTTTATAGCATTACTTTATGCAAAGAAAGAGGCTGCCTGAAAAGGCAGCCTCTTTTTCATGCATTGCATGAAATATTTCGTTATGTCTTCTGTAATACTAAAAGAAAACTGAATAATTATCTGTTATTCATAAGTTTATGGATGTATTGGATTAGGGCTATGCTAGGTTAGAAAAAAAGAGAATCAACATTTCTTTTCCAAGATATAGAATACTTGTGAGTTTAGTTGCTCTGGTAGTTTGTTAAAAGGAGAGTTTACTTTTTTAGTAATATGAAAATAATTAGAAATTAATTTTTCTAATTTTTTATGTTGGAAGCCAAGATGAGAAAAAATGTATCCTTCTGAGTTTCTAATTTCAGGAATTTCTATTCCTAGAAAGCATTTAATACTATTTTTCAAAGAGCTTTTTCTTCGAATATTTTTGATTAAAGAAGGGAATCCAATTTCAATAGGTACAGAAATAATTACTCTTCCGCTATCCTTTAATTTATCAAAAAATATTTTTAACATTTCTAATTGTGAGGATTCATTGAAATGCTCAAGTGTTTCAAAGCAAGAAATTACATCGAAGTTATTTTTTTTTAAATCGCTAAGCTTAGTAATAATTTCAATATTTTCAATAGGCTTATTTTCCATAATGGGCTCAAAGGCAGTCATGATTAAATTGCCTTTTTTAAGATCAAGCTCTTTTAAAAATTTATTATCACCAGCTCCGTAATCTAAAATACTTTTAAATTCTTTTTCAAGGGTAAGCTTAATTGCTACGGAGAATCTTGATCTGTGTGAAAATCTTGCCAGTAGATTTTTGCTATTATAAGTACCTTCGGAATAAGTGTAAGTAGAGGATTCTTTTATTTTTTTCATTTTACTACAAAAAAGATCGTTTATTTTCTTTTAGAGACTACAAACCTAAAAAAGATAAGTTAATTGAATAGAAGTTTATTGTTTTTTAAGTACATAAGTGTGTGATTTTATTAAAAATTACATATTCCATCAAATTACCATCCTTCTAGGTACTAGAGCAATAAATAGAATCTTCTTTTTGCAATTTCAAAAGCAAAGTTTTTCATTAATTTATCTTCTGTAGGTCGTTTAGCGAGATAAGCTAGTGCTATGTTTTTTCCACGCTTTTTGGGTTATTTCATAACAGATACATTTTTCATATTTAGGATATTTATTAAGCTTAGGATGATTAAATGTTCCTATTTTTTTCATTCCAATTTTTTTCATCACATTTTCTGAATTTTTGTTTTTTTCGGTACAAAAAGAAATGATATTTTTTAAGTTTAGTTTTTGAAAACCAAATTCGATGCATCTGCCAGCTCCTTCTGTAGCAAACCCTTTTCCCCAAGCACTTTTTTTTAGTCGCCAACCAATATCAATAGCAGGAGTGAAATCTGTTTTATAGTTTTGGAGAGCTAAACCAATAAAACCAATAAACTCACCACTTTTTAGTATTTCTATAGCAAAATAACAACAACCATTTTTATTGTATTGATTATTAGCACGTTTAATAAAATCGGCAGTTTCCTTCTTTGTTAGGGGTTTTGGAAAATGTTCCATTACATCTAAATCTGCATTTATTTTAGCAAATTCAGATAGGTCGCTTTCTTTCCATTTACGAAACCCTAATCTCTCCGATTTAAAAAGGTATTGGTTTTTCAATTTGAGGATAAATTATTTTAAGAAAAAATGTCTGATATATGTGGTATAATGAAGCATAAGCCAGCTATATAGTTCCATTAAGAGATACCAACCTATCCAAATTATCAAACTCAGCAACGATGGTTCTATTATTTTTTGTTCCCTCAATTTTATTTTTTGATTGCAAATTCAGTTCAAGGTTTCGATCAATCAAATAGTTTTTAAAACTTTCTTTATGATTTAAGTCAATTCCATCAATCACTTGCGGGAAAGTTGTCAATATTTTATCCAGTTGATGTTCATTTATTTTTGGAATTAGATCACTTTTTATGATCAATACCATTGTTCCTTGCTTATAGTTGGCGCAAAAGTAGGCATCTGCCTTAAGAAGCCCGCTAGCAACAATTCCCATTTGGTGTTCAAACCCTTCTTCAGCCTTAAAGTGCCCTTTTGTAAATTCTTTAATTTGTTTTTCTTCTCCCATTTTTTTTAATATTAATGAGCTTTGTAGAAGGTTTTTAGGGATTCCACTTTTCTCATTAGCCCATCCCCACATCCAAGAGTAATCATTGAATGATAAAGAGCCTATTACCTCAATAGGAAAATGATATTTATCAAAGGATAAAGTAGCTGTGTTTAAGTCGATGTTCCAAGCTAGTCCCTTTGTTAAATCGTTAAAATTGAGTTGTTTTTCAAGGGTAAATCCTGCATTTTGGTTGATTAAATCTGTAAAGTTTTTGAAATCTACCTTGTTTGTTTTAGAAAAGTGGGAGGTGTTATTTTTTTTGGAAGAATTTTTTTCTTCTGATTTGCCAAATAGTTTTTTAAAGATGTTCATGATTTTGGGGTAGTGGTTTTATATAAAACTCATATTAATGTACTTGTGCGCAATAGTATGTTTCGTTTTACCTATCGGAATCGATATTATTGGTATTAACATTTATTGAAGTCTATTTTTATAGCCTTTATTTCTTGTAGGTAATAAAAATAGATTTCGTTATATTGAAGACAGAAATCAAAAAGAGTTTTCAATTGATTTAATATCATTTTCATTAGCATAATAAGTATAACTATAAAAAGATATAGTATATTACAAATGTAAAATTATTTTCTCAAGACGTAGAAAATATAGCTAGAAATTTTTTAGGAAGTTCTTTAGTAATTACTATATGTTTTTCAGTAAAAGGGTGGATGAAACTTACAGAAGAAGCATGTAAATAAAGACCTTTTCCTTTTAATATGAGATTAGAGATGTAATAATCTTTATCTCCTAAAATAGGAGAATTAATGGCTAGTAGGTGTTTTCTTAATTGGTGTTTTCTTCCTGTTTTCGGAGATAGTTCTACTAAATTTAAAAACTTAAAACGATGCGAAGGGACAGTTTGCAGTACTTTATAATGGGTAAGGGCTTTTTTATTATTGATAGGAAAGTTAATAGTGCCGTATTGCTCCATTTTGCCAAGTGCTACGGCATGATATGTTTTCTGAATTTGTTTGTGCTCAAATAATTGATTTAAGGCTGTGATACTAGTACTTGTTTTACCCACCAAAAGCAATCCACTAGTCGGATAATCAAGTCGATGTACAGGCCTTGGGCGTACTGCATCGGATAAAGTACTTTTCTTTAAATTTTGAAGTAAAGCATTGTCTATAGTAGCAAAAGAGTTACCACTTACTAAGATGCCAGGAGGTTTATAAATGATAGCAAGGTAAGCATCTTCAAAAAGAATTTTTAAAGGAAAATTAAAGGGTTTATGAGATGTGTTTTTGGGAGAATTATATAATTCAATACGTTCATTTCCATTAATGAACAGTGCTGTTGTTGCGGTAGTTTTATCTACTCGAATAAGTCCTTTTTTTATTGCTTTTTTTAATCCGGATTTGGTAGGAATTGTTTTAAAAATGCCTACTCCATATTCTTGTAATCGAATAGGGTTTTTTAAGGAAGGTACTTGATGAGTTTCTAAAAGAGTCAAAGAAGTGTTTTTTATTTAAAGGTTAATAACCAGCAGCTTTATCATCACCTCTAGGGTCAGCTCCTCCTTCTAACTTTCCATCAGGAAGCACTAAAATTCCCTCTACTTTTCCTATGACAGGAGCGTTTTCTTCATTTAAAAGATATCCTATTTTTTGTAATTCCTGTTTTACGTTAGTGTCAAATCCGTGAGGTTCCATCATAATTTCATCAGGAAGCCATTGATGGTGGAAACGAGGTTGGTTGATGGCTTCTTGCATTCCCATATTAAATTCGTGTACATTTAATATGGTTTGTAAAACAGAGGTAATAATAGTAGAGCCTCCTGGGGTTCCAACAACCATCCATAGTTTTCCATTCTTTTCAACGATGGTTGGGGTCATAGAACTTAGCATACGTTTTTCAGGAGCAATTTCATTAGCTTTAGCACCAACTAAACCAAACATATTGGGTACACCAGGCTTGCTACTAAAATCGTCCATTTCATTATTTAAGAAAAAACCTAAATCAGTGCAATATAATTTAGAGCCGTAAGCACCATTAATAGTAGTTGTTACAGAAACCGCATTGCCAAATTTATCAACAATAGAGTAATGAGTTGTTTCGTTACTTTCTATCATTTCAACGGTGCCATGTGAAACATTTTTAGAGGGAGTTGGCTTGGCAAAAGAGAAGTTATCCATTCTATGTTTGGTATATGCTTTGCTAATTAAGGTGTCTATTGGTATTTTAACGAAATCAGGGTCTCCTAAAAAGTGACTTCTATCTGCATAAGCACGTCTTTCAGCTTCTGTAATGATTTGAATTGTTTTTGTACTATTATGCCCGAAAGTATTCAAATCAAAAGGTTCAATAGCATTCATAATTTGAGCAAGGCAAATTCCTCCACTTGAAGGCGGAGACATTGAAATAACACGTAAGTCATCATAATTAAAAGTAATAGGAGTTCGCCATTTAGCTTTATATTTGGCAAGGTCTTCCGCCGTCATAATTCCTCCGTTCTCTCGCATAAATTTTACGAGTCTTTTAGCAGTTTCTCCTTTGTAAAATTCATCACGGCCATTGGTTGAAATACGCTGTAAAGTATTTGCCAGTGCCATATATTTTATGGTATCGTTTTTTTTCCAAACAGTATCAAAAAGAATAGGTTTTTTATTAGCTTTTAAAAAGTAAGGTTGGTATTTTTTGATGCGTTCTTCTTGTTTTTTGGTAACAATAACACCTTGTTTAGCTAGTTCAATAACAGGCTTTAAAATAATAGATATCGGTAAGCTTCCAAACCTTTTATGCGCAGCAAAAACACCTGCTATTGTTCCTGGAATACCTACTGCCATAGCACCAAGAGTACTTTTGTTTTTGATGATGTTTCCCTCTTTATTTAGAAACATATTTTTAGTAGCAGCAAGAGGTGCTTTTTCTCTATAATCTAAGGCACCTATTTCTCCGTTGCTTTTTCGATATACCATAAATCCACCGCCGCCAATATTTCCAGCATAAGGATAAGCAACAGCTAAGGCAAGTTCAGTAGCAACCATTGCATCAAAAGCGTTTCCTCCCTTTTTAAGAATGCTAACACCTATTTTAGAAGCCTCTTCTCTAGCAGAAACAACCATTGCTTTTGAGCTTACGAGCCCAACTGTTTTTTCTTTTTGATTAGCGTTTTTACAAAGAGTAAATAAAACAATAATCCATACATAAGTTACTAGCTTCTTCATGTTAATAAGTGTTTAGTTATTAGTTTATGGTTACAAAATTCTTGTAGCTCTTTAAAGAATAAGGTAAAATCGCTTTCGAACTCTGCATAAAGGTCTTTCAAATCATTGATAGCTAAATTCATCTGTGAGCGCCCTTTGGTTCGCGTGTTCATTCCATTTAAGACTTTTGCAATCCCATCTAAAAATTGGTAATTGTATAACCAATCAAAGGAAATCATATAAGGGAGGAGTTCTTGCGTTCTTTTAGGAAGAATACTAGTATTTGTTTGCAATAAATGGTATATGGATTGCGTATAAAGATTTAAAGGAATAGCCGAGTATAAATGCCAATTTTTAGCTAAATAATGATCGTAAAAAATATCTATGATAACGCCATCGTAATGCCTGTATCTAGGATGCAGGCGTCGCTTACTTTTTCTTACAATAGGGTGTTTGTCAGTAAAGGTATCTATGGCTCTATGCAGTTTTATTCCTTGCTGAATTTCTTGAGAATAATGAGTAAATTTATTTCCTTTAAGGTGATCTGCAATAAAATTACCCACCATAATATTGGTGTTGTTAGCGGATAAATATAAATGAGCAAGAAAGTTCATTTGGTAAAAGTAAGCAAAAAGCCGCAATTTTTTAATTGCGGCTTTTGGTGAGACTTATTTAAACCTAATTGAGAGTTCAAACAAGTTTATTAATTAATTCAAAAGTGAAGATGGTTCGTTTTTATTTTTTAGGGATGTTTTTTAGAATTTCTAATAAGAAGTTCCAGAATTTCTGAGTAGATGAAATTTGTGCCCTTTCGTCAGGAGAATGTGCTCCTTTAATGTTAGGACCAAAAGAAACCATATCCATATTCGGATAATTTTGCCCTAAAATACCGCACTCTAAACCAGCGTGACAGGCAGCTACATTTGGCTTTTGATGATGTAACTTCTCATACAAATCAGCAACTAGCTTTAAAATTTCTGAATTTACATTGGGTTGCCATCCTGGATATGACCCTGAAAGTTCAACATTAAATCCAGCCAATTCAAAAGCAGCACGTAAAGAGTTTGCTAAATCCCATTTGTTTGTTTCGGAAGAAGAACGCGTTAAACAACCTATTTTGATAGTGCCATCTTTAACAATAACACGAGCAATATTGTTAGATGTTTCTACCAATCCTTCAATGTCAGGACTCATTCTGTACACGCCATTAAGAGCGGTATAAAGTGCTTTTATAAGTCCTTCTTGAACTCCTAAATCCATTATATTTTTAGGAGCCTCTATTTCTTTTAAATCAATAGATAAATTGGGTTCTAGTGTAGCAAATTCAGTTTTAATGTGTTTGATAAGTTCACTAGTCTCATATAAAAAAGGCTCTTTAGAAACGGCATCAATCACTACTTTAGAAAAGCTTTCACGTGGAATAGCATTGCGTAAACTACCTCCATTTATTTCAGCAACACGCAGTCCGAAATTTTCAAAGCCATCAAATAGTAAACGATTCATAATTTTATTAGCGTTTCCTAAGCCTTTATGAATATCCATTCCAGAATGCCCTCCATTTAGTCCAGTGATGGCAATTTCATAGGCAATAGTATTTTCAGGAGCGGTTTCTACGGAATAATTTCTGGTAGCAGTAATATCCACGCCACCAGCACATCCCATACCTATTTCATCATCTTCTTCAGTATCTAAATTTAATAAAATATCTCCTTGTAAAATACCTGCTTCCAGCCCCAAAGCACCTGTCATCCCTGTTTCTTCATCAATGGTGAATAAAGCTTCTATAGGAGGGTGAGGAATATCAGTTGAAGATAAAATAGCCATAATAGCAGCAACGCCCAAACCATTATCAGCACCAAGGGTAGTTCCTTTGGCCTTTACCCAGTCTCCTTCCACAAACATTTTAATACCTTCCGTATCAAAGTCAAAAACAGTATCTGAATTTTTTTGGTGTACCATATCCAAATGTCCTTGCATAACCACCATTTTTCTATTTTCCATTCCAGAAGTAGCAGGTTTACGTATGATTACGTTACCAACTTTATCAACAAATGTTTCAAGTTGTAATCTATTACCAAAGTCAACCATAAATTGGATTACTCTTTCTTCTTTCTTAGAAGGGCGAGGCACTGCATTCAAGTCTGCAAAGTGCTCCCATACTATTTTAGGTGCTAGGTTTTTTATTTCTAAACTCATTGTGAATTTCGTTTTTGTTTTGAGCCACGAAGATAGTTTTTTTAGCCTAAATAAAATGGTAAATCATAGGGCAAAAATTGTACTTTTGCAGCTATGGATTTTTCATCTAAATTATTAGAAAATGCAGTGAATGAAGTATCTCGATTACCAGGAATAGGTAAAAGAACTGCACTTCGTTTGGTATTACATTTATTAAAACAACCTAAGGATCACACAAAATATCTTACAGAGGCTTTAATAAGTTTAAGAAATGAAATAAAGCTATGTAAGAAATGTCATAATATTTCCGATACTATTTTATGTGATATTTGTAGTAATCCTAACAGGAATGCTGAAATTATTTGTGTAGTAGAAGATATTAGAGATGTAATGGCTATTGAAAGTACGGCACAATTTAAAGGAGTATATCATGTGTTAGGAGGAAAAATATCACCTATTGAGGGTATTGGTCCACAAAATTTACAGATAGATTCCTTGATAGATAAAGTAAAAGAAGGAGTTGTACAAGAAATTATTTTTGCATTGAGCTCAACAATGGAAGGAGATACTACCAATTTCTATATTTATAAGCAAATTGAAAAATATAGAATTACGACCTCAACGATTGCAAGAGGCATCTCTGTAGGAGATGAATTAGAGTACGCTGATGAAGTAACTTTAGGAAGAAGTATTGTAAATAGAATTCCTTTTTCTCAATCATTAAAAGCATAAAAAACGGATTTAAATTTTTAAATCCGTTTTTTAGCTTGTTTATTTTCTTTTATAAGTAGTTGTATAAGTTGTTCCGTCTTCTTCTTTTTCGGTAAAAGTAAAACTACTGCTGTTTTCTCCAAAAGTTATTTTTTGGATGACTTCAAAATTATCTCCCGCAAGAATAATTCCGTAGTTATTATTTCCTTTGTTAGCCCATTTTCCAGTATCCATTCCATCACTAATACAGTCTCCATTAGTAAGTGCTTCATACAAGCTTATTGAGTAATCTCCATTTTCTTTAAAATTAAGAGTAGTTTTCTTTTCGCAGTCATTGACTTCCTTTTTGTTTTCAGAAAATTTGTACCAGTTTCCTATAAGAGGGTCCAAATTCTTTTCATCATTAGAAGAACAAGAAGTCCCCAATGTAATAATAGCGATGCATAAAATTAATAAGTTTTTCATGGTTTATCGTTTAAAAGGTCATTTAAAGCTGGCGAAAGTAAGGAAAAGTCTTTTATAAAAAAAAAGAGCTATTCAAAAGATAAATGCTTTTACCTGTTCAGTTTAATAGGTATTTTATAAATTTTGCTAAGTCCATTTTTATGTTGTTGAATATATTCTTTAAAATCGGCAATATCTTTAAATTTTTTAGGCGCTATATTTTGCCGTTTACTTGTAAAGTATAAAATTTGACGTTTTTCATCATAAAAAGGGCAATACTCCATGTATTTTGTATTTATAGGAGTGTTCATATTTACTGCTTTGTCCCATTTTCCGTTGCTATTTCTTTTAGAAATATATAAATCCCCACTTCCTTGTCCTCCTTTTTCATTGTACTTAGTAAATAATATAAAATCTTCCTTTTTAGAAATAAAAGCATTGAATTCGTATCCGTTACTGTTAATATTTTCGTTAAGAAGTACCGGAGGTAAATAAGTAGTTCCATTCCATTTTGAAAAATAAATATCGTCTTTTCCTCTTCCGTTCGGGGAATTCATTGTGAAATATAAATTATTATTCTCACTAAGAGTAGGGTAAAATTCATCCAAATTTGAACTAATAGGTTTTCCTATATTTACAGGACTTGACCATGCAGCATTTATATCTGCTCTTTCCACATACCAAATATCAAAATCTTTTCTAGTAGTAGAAGTATTCGTTAAAGGTCTATCAGATACAAAGAATAAACGCTTACCATCAGAAGATAAAAAAGGTTCTAGATATTTATAAGTGTTGCAAAAAGGAAGAAGTTTTGGAGTTGTCCACTTATTGTTTTTCTTCGTAATAGTTACTATTTGAGAAATAACACCGTTAGGAGCCTGAAGTGTAACGAAAGCTTCTTTTCCATCATTTGAAATACAAAAATCCCTGACATCATAAAATTGATTTAAAACAGGGCTAAATTCGGAGATATCATGTTCGTTTTGAGTCCATATCAAATTAGAGAGGAATGTCAATATAATAGTTAGTATAAATTTCGTCATAGTAATATAAAGCTTAAATCGTTTTTAAAAGTAGTAAATAAATTGTAGCGATAGAGTAAAAAATAGTATCAGGAAATTTATGGTGCGAAAAGATGTTATTTCGAGTATCTTAGAGGTAAAGTGTAAAAATAAAGATTGTTCGCAAATATTTTTAAAAAGGCTATTGTAGGTATTTCTGCTGAATATACGCTATTATTTTGAGATAATAAGGGTAAGTTTTCTAAAGGAATGGTTACCTTTAGCTGGAAAAAATGAGTAACGTGTATGATGTTTGGATGTGATGATGAATTTTAAGTTAATGATTGAAGAATTAGTAGAAACGATAAAGAATATATAGTTAATAACAATGCCAATTATAAAACTCCAAACTAAAATAAAAGCAGAAAAGAGTATTGTCTTCGATCTTTCTAGAAGCATAGACCTACATAAAATATCTACAAAGGAAACTAAAGAGGAGGCTGTTGCAGGAAGAACAAAAGGTTTGATTGCTATGGGTGAGTTTGTAACATGGAGAGCTAAGCATATGGGGGTTTATCAAAAATTAACTTCAAGAATTACAGCGTTTGATAGACCAAATTATTTTATGGATGAAATGGAGCAAGGAGCTTTTAAGGAGTTTAAGCATAAGCATTACTTTAGATATACAAAGAAAAGAGAAACTTTAATGATTGATTGTTTCGAGTATAAAGCTCCTCTGGGAATTTTAGGAAAACTGGCAGACATTCTTTTTCTTAAGAAATACATGACTAATTTATTAAAGAAAAGAAATAATATTATAAAATCAGTTGCAGAGTCTAATGAGTGGAAAGAATTGCTTGTTTTGTGATAGCGGCTGTTTTTAGATAAAACGTTCCCGTATAAAACTTTTCGTAGAGTAGGAAAGAATAAGGAAATTGACAATAGGCATAGTGATGATTTTAATAGTAAGATAAGATTAGATACAGGTAGCAAAATAGTCTTTAAAGTGTTGTGTTGTCAGTCTTTTATTTTTTTAGGAGGTTCTAGATGCTGAAAATTAAATAGTATCGTGTTGATTTAGTTCTGAAATAGAGATTTGGAGACTATAAATTTTTATCCTATAAATAGCATAATTTACTTAATAAAAAAATTTTCTTTCTTAAATAAAAACCAATTTTAAACTTATTTTCGCACTCTTTTTTTAGAAAATAAATTACTAATTCAAATTAAAGGGGGCAGAATGAGTAACGAAAGAAACTGGTTGAAATATTATAAAAATAGTTTATCAGACAGTGAGAATTTAGCAGTAGATATTACAAGGATTAAAAACTTGTTTAATGAAAATAGTTGTGATTTAAGTGTTGGAGCTATTATAGGAAAAAACGCGACGAGCATACTTGATGCAGAGGAAAGGAGGATTAATAGGCTAAGAGGAATTACTAAAAAAGATACTGATAAATGGCATAAAGTTGAAGAAACAGAAATACTGATAGCACCTTTTTCTTTAGTTTACGAATCAAAGGATAAAAATGCAAAAAAGAAAGAAATACACCCTTTTTGGATCAGTGCAACATTAAATCGTTTAGGGCAATTATCAGCTCCTAAAGAGTTATTCCCTTTAATCGTAAGAAATTTTTTAGATCCAATAGCTGATGCTAAAAATGATTTTATTTTTTCTTCTATTGATGCAGTTATTGAAGCTAGAGACCTTGAGGGGCCAGAAGTTGTAGATGAAGAAGAAGAACGAGTTGCATGGAGCGATTATTGGTTGTATATAAATGATGTTTTTTCTGAGATAACGCATAGTAATTTAGGTAACTATAAAGCAAGGGGGTATCATACTTTATATAAAGTAATGTATTTTGCAACAAGCTCGAAAATAGCAACGGCAAAAAGCATTCTTTTCTTATATCAAAATATATTAAAGGAAAGAGAAGAGTTGCCCTTGTTATCTAAAATAATCAGTCCCAATGACAGATTGCGAAAACCTCCTGTTACAGACGAAGGTTTTTTGAATTACAATCATTTGCATTTAGGGCAGATGTCAGATAAGTTTCCTTTGTCAATAAGTCAACGTAAAACGTTATTATCTTTTTTAACAGCAGAAAGTAATGCTATTTCGGCAGTAAATGGACCTCCAGGAACAGGTAAAACAACTTTATTACAAAGTTTGGTAGCAACTGAGGTAGTAAAAGCAGCAATTCATGGAGAAGAGGCGCCTATTATATTAGCATGTTCGAGTAACAATCAAGCAGTAACTAATATTATAGATAGTTTTATCAATTCTGAAAGTAGTTTAGAAGGGCTTTCAGAACGCTGGATTCCTGATTTTCATGGCTATGCAACCTATTTGCCTTCGAATTCTAAAAATGAAAAATCTTTAAAAGAGATTAATTATTTAAAAGGGAATTTATTTGGGCACGAAGGAACCTTATGCGATTTAGAAAATGAGGAGTATATATATGACGCAGAAAATTATTTTTTAAATAAGTATAATGATTATTTTGATTTCGGTGTAAATTCACTAGAAGAAGCTTGTATGAATCTTCAAGAAGAAATTATGTTGATTGAAGATCAGTTGATAGAAGGGGTAGAAATCTCTAGCAATTATATCAATTCAATAGACAATGTAAATAGTTTTTTATTAAGGAAAGAAGATTATATTCAAAAAAACACTTTTAAACTTTCACAATTGCAAGATTGGAGGGAGTTGATAACAAAGTTAAAAGGAGCTGCAAAGGAAGCTAATTTTATAGATCAAATACGCTATTATTTTAAAACGGATAACTTATTAGAAGCAAATGAAAATCATATTTTTAAAGTAGCTGAAGAGCAGCTGTCAAGCAATGAAAAAGCTTTGTCATTTATAAAAAAATGTATTGCAGACCTAAATTTAGCGTTGCAGTCAAATTTAAGGCTAAATAAATGGAGGCAGCAAAATAATATTAAAGGATATCCTTTTGTTTCAGAATCAAAAATGTGGGAGTTTGAGTATGAAAAAATGGCAAAGGGAAGTAAGGAACATCGCTTTTTTTATGACGAGATAGATGTTACCTTACGTCATAAGGTATTTTTGTTGGCAATTCACTATTGGGAAGCTAGATGGCTGCTAGCAACGGAGGAGGCGCTGGAAAATGGCACCGAAAAAGGAACAGGAGAAAATGCAGTAAAAGCTAAGTGGAAGAGAAGAGCAATGTTAACGCCTTGTTTTGTAGCAACTTTTTATATGGCGCCTACCCATTTCTTATACAGTCAGTACCAAGGAGAAAGCGAAGAAGGAAACCCGCTTTTTGAATATCTCCCTTTGTATAATTTTTTAGATCTGTTAATTATCGATGAAGCGGGGCAGGTGACTCCTGAAGTAAGTATCCCTGTATTTTCTTTAGCCCAAAAGGCTATTGTAGTAGGCGATTTAAAGCAAATAGAGCCTATTTGGTCGATTCCTAAAAAAATTGATATTGGAAATTTGGCAAGCGAAAATATAGAAATAAGTGCTAGTCAAGGAGATTATTTGGATGATATTGGATTTTTAGCTTCGAGTGGGAGTATTATGAAAATGGCTCAAAATGCATGTGAATTTGAAACGGCATTAATTGCTGAAAAAGAAAAAGGATTGGTGTTGCTTGAGCACAGAAGGTGCAATGATGAAATAATAGGTTTTTGTAATGAACTTGCTTATGGAGGAGTGTTGAAACCAATGAAAGGAAAAGCAAAAGCAGATCAAATATTTCCGTCAATGATGGCATATCATATAGAAGGGGTAAGTGAAAGAAAGTATAATAGTCGTTGTAATTTGAGTGAAGTAAAAGCGATTATTTCTTGGTTACATAAAAATAAGGAAGCAATCAAAGAAGCTTATGATGTTAGTTCGGTAGAGGAAGTACTGGGAATCATCACGCCGTTTACAAGTCAGAAAACGGAATTGTCAAAAGCATTGATAGATGGTGGATTTAAAGTAAATGCTATTAAATTAGGAACGGTACATGCATTGCAAGGAGCAGAACGAAGTATTGTACTGTTTAGTTCTGTATATAGTAGCGAAGATGAAGGAACATTATTCTTTGATAAAGATAATAAACCTAATATGTTAAATGTAGCTGTTTCTAGAGCAAAAGATAGTTTTATTTTGTTTGGAGATACAAAAGTTTTTGATGAAACAAAAAATACTCCATCAGGAGTATTGAAAAAGCATTTGAATATTTTTGAAACAATAAATTAAAAAAGTAAAAGTAATTGTCAATTAAAACGCCCCTGTTCATTTGAGAGAAGTTAAGGTATAAGTTATGGATTAATTTTTTAACTTCTCTTAATAGGATTTGTTTAAGTGAGCTCTTTGGTTTTAATTGCTGTTTTGGTCTTTGTCAATTAATTCTTGAACCTGTTTATCCCAGTTCTTTTTGGCGCGTACTTTTTTGTACAATCGAATGCTTAGCATTAATAAAATAGATACTAAAAGAATGCCAACGACTCCCCATACCCAATTGATGGCGCTTTTTAAGACCACTAAAAATACAATTGCAAATAAAATAATAGTGGCAACTTCATTCCAAATACGAAGTTTAAAAGAAGAATACTTTATGTTATTTTTTTGAAATTGTTGAAACATTTTATGGCAAGCTCCTTGGTAAAAATATAAGGCTAAAACAAAAGAAAGTTTTACATGCATCCAAGGCATTTCTAAATAAATGGGATTCTTATATAATAGCCAAAAAGCAAAGAAGCTAGCTAAAATAGCAGAAGGCCATGTGATAATATACCATAGTCGCTTTTCCATTAGTTGGTATTGAGTTTGTAAAATTTCTTTAGCAGGATCTGGTTTTTTTTCTGCTTCAGCATGATAAATAAATAAACGAACCATATAAAATAATCCAGCAAACCAGGTGACTACAAAAATAATGTGTAGCGCTTTTACGTATAAAAAATCCATAAAATTGAAATTTAGTAACGCTTTAGATATCGTATCTAAGGCAATTTTAAGTTGAGGTTTTGTAGAAAAAGTATTGTACAAACCTCAACTATATATTATCTATGTTATTTTGCAGCCCATGTATCAATCCATTTATTCATAACAGCAACCCAGTCATCATTATCATTCATACAAGGAATGTGTTTATAAGTTTCTCCTCCATTCTCCATAAACTCTTCTTTACCTTCCATAGCTATTTCTTCTAGGGTTTCTAAGCAATCAGCTACAAAGGCAGGAGTAATAACGGCAAGATTCTTTTTACCTTCTTCTTTAGGAAGTCGTTCCAACTCAAAATCAGTATAAGGCTTTAGCCAAGGATCTTTTAGTAATCTTGATTGAAAAGAATTACTATAGTTACTTTCTTTTAAGCCTAATTTTTTAGCAATTTCTTTGGTGGTTTCAAAACATTGATGTCGGTAGCAAGTTTTATGGGCAACAGAGGCCGTTTCACAACAACTGCCATCAATTTTACAATGCTGTTTTGTTGGATCGGATTTTAAAATATGTCGCTCAGGAATGCCATGGTAAGAAAATAAAATATGATCGTAATCGAAATCTTCTAGATTTTTTTTGAGATTATCACTCATTACCTTGATATAGTCAGGGTGGTTGTAAAAAGAAGGAAGAACTTCGGTTTTTACATGTGGATAATATTTTGTTCTTACTTCCTCTGCTTTTACCTCCACGGTTTCAGTAGAAGACATTGCATAATGAGGATATAAAGGAACAATTAAAATATCGTTTACTCCTTTATTTACTAACTCTTTAAATCCTTTTTCAATATTGTTAGATCCGTATCTCATTGCTAAAGCAACAGGCATTTCAGTATTGTTTGCTACTTTTTTAGTAAAACGTTCAGAAATAACTACGAGAGGAGAGCCTTCTTTCCACCATATTTTTTTATAAGCCTCGGCTGATTTTTTTGGACGCGTACGTAAAATAATTCCCTTAATCAATAAGAAACGCTTCCAGTATGGGATGTCAATAACACGTTCATCCATTAAAAATTCATCTAAATATTTACGCACATCTTTAACTTGAGTGCTGTCTGGAGAGCCAAGGTTTATCAGTAAAATTCCTTTCATTATTTGTCTTTTAATTGATTGGTAGCTTCATACAGTGCTATAGATAAACTATGAATGACATTCATAGAAGAATTTTTTCCATACATTGGTATAGCGACTGTTGTATCTACCAAATTAATATTTTCTATACCATTGCGTTCACTTCCCAAAAGTAAAACGATTTTCTCATATTGAGCAAAATTGAAATCTTGAATAGCAATACTCTCATCAGTAATTTCAATACCAATAATGGTATTTCCTTCTTTTTTTAACTGATGGATAGTCGTTTCAAAGTCATCATAAAGCTCATAAGAAATTTGTTGAAGTGTATTTCTGGCAGTTTTTTTTACAATTCTATTTTCAGTAGAAGGAGATGTTTTATGTAAATATATTTTAGAAACACCAAAGCTTTCAGAAATACGAAAGCACATTCCAATGTTTTCCGGTGTCCTAATAGCATCACAAACAATCGTAATAGGAAACTGTTGTTCTTTATTTTTAATATCGTAATGGGTTAATTGTTTCACTTGTTATGATTCGTTTGTTTGCTTATTATTAATTACATATTGTTTGGGAGTTGTACCAAACTTTTTCTTGAAAGCGGTAATAAAATGACTGGCAGTACTATAGCCAACTTGCAGTCCAACTTCATTTACATTGTGTTGATTGCTTTCTAGTAGTTTTCTTGCATGTTCCATTTTATAATCGAATAAGAAACTATATACGGTATCTCCATAAATTTGTTTAAAGCCTTCCTTTAGTTTTTTTAAGCTTAACCCAATTTCACTAGCGAGCTCTTGTAAACTAGGGGGCTCAGCCATTCTAGAGATAATAATATCTTTAGCCTTTCTTATTTTGAGTACATTTTGTTCATCCACTAAAAAAGGGCAATATTCATCGCTTGTATTTTCTCCGCTGTCAAAATGCAAACTCAGTAATTCGTAAGTTTTTCCTTTGATGTATAGGTTTCTTATAGAGCTATGGTTTTTGGCAGTAAGTATTTGTTGAAGAACAATGAGAACATTTGGTGATATTTCAGTATCATCATAGTACTTTTTATTTTTGTTATCTTCACTTAAAAAAGGAATATAAGCGGCTTCTTTTGAAAATAATGCGTGAAATTTTTCAATCGAGATTAAAATAGAAACCAAAGAGGTTTTAGGTAAAATTTCTAAATTAATAGGTAGTTTTTGTTGCGGATTGTATAAGAATATAGAATGTCTATCCAATACGTTTAAACTATAGTTATTATTGTTAAAGTTGAATTTGCAATTTCCTTTAACACAGTAATGTAATTGTATATATGAGCTATCGATATCTCTATTGTAGTGCTCGATTGTATCAGTGTTATTTTGGAATTTTAGAACAAAAAAACCAGGTTCTAAAGAAACTTCTTTAAATGTACTTTCTGCGATATTTTCTGACATGAGTTAAACGATAATTTAAAATATTTTTATTTAGAACCATTCTATATAAAAAAACAGGTAACGCCCGTAAACACCGCAAAAATAAACAAATATGTACATTTTACGACTAAAAAATATCTAAAAAACTTAAAACGACATTAAAAGTTCTTCAAACGATATTTTTATAAGACCAATATTTATATTTTTGACCCGACTTTTTGAAGTAGATTGAATGGATACGGAACAATACAATACAAATTTATACAATATAGGAGTTAGCTATAAGAAGGCAGACGCAACTATTCGTGGTAAATTTTCATTATCAAAAGAAAAGCAGATAGCACTTTTAAATGAAGCTAAAGAAAAAGGGATGAAAGGCATTTTTGTACTTTCAACATGTAACAGAACTGAAATAACAGGTTTTGCACAGCATCCCTTTCAATTAATCAGTATGCTATGCAAATATTCTAACGGATCAGTGGAAGAATTTGCTAAAGTTTCAAACGTACATAAAAACCAAGATGCTATAAACCATTTGTTTAGAATGGGAACAGGCTTGGATAGCCAAATATTAGGGGATTATGAAATAGTAGGACAATTAAGGCAGGCGTATAGACAAGCAAAGGAAATAGAAACTACCAATGCATATTTTGAACGCTTACTAAACCATGTGATGCAGGCTAGTAAACGAGTAAAAAATGAAACAAAATTAAGTTCAGGAACAACTTCTGTATCTTATGCGGCAGTGCAGTACATTACCAAAAATTTACCAGATTACAATACAAAGAATATTTTAGTTTTTGGATTGGGTAAAATGGGAAAGCATACTTGTAAAAATCTAGCAGAATATACAGAAAACAAGTCGGTTTGCTTAATCAATAGAACGGCACAAAAAGTAGATGACTTTGTAAAAGAACATCCCTATATAAGGAAAGGATCCTATATTAATTTATCAGAAGAAATAGAAGCTACTGATATCTTGATAGTTTCCACTGGTGCAGATACTCCTACCATTACTAAAGAGCATGTAAGGGCAGATAAGAAAATGCTAATACTAGACTTGTCAATGCCTGCAAATGTTTCAAAAGAAGTGGCTGAATTAGAGAATGTTGTTTTAGTAAACGTAGATGAATTGTCAAAAATTACAGATGAAACATTGGCAATTAGGCAGCAAGAAGTACCTCTTGCAGAAACTATTATAGAAAAGCATAAAGAAGAATTTAATGAATGGTTAAACCATAGGCGATTTACTCCAGCTATTAATGCATTAAAACAATCTTTAGAAGCTATTCAACAAGATGAAATAAATTTTCACAAGAAAAAAATTAAAGACTTTGATGAAACTCAAGCAGAAGTCATCACGTCAAGATTCATACAAAAAATAACCACACAGTTTGTTAAACATTTAAAAAACGAAGAAACTTCTGTAAATCAGACAATTGAAGTAATGTCGAAAATGTTTGGAACAAAGTTAGAAACAATCAATGCAAAAGACAATTAGGATAGGAACGCGCGACAGTCAATTAGCACTGTGGCAAGCGAACAAAGTTCGTAATGAATTAAATGAATTAGGTTACGAAACAGCAATTGTTCCTATAAAATCAACAGGAGATATCGTTCTAGATAAACCTCTATATGAATTAGGAATTACAGGAATTTTTACTAAAAATTTAGATATAGCAATGTTAAATGGAGACATAGACGTTGCTGTTCATTCTTTAAAAGATGTACCAACGGTATTACCAGAAGGAATCATACAGGCAGCTGTTTTAAAAAGAGCCAATTATAATGATATTTTGGTATTGAAGGATAATGAAGAATTCTTTGCCCAGCCTAATGGAGTCATAGCCACTGGAAGTTTAAGAAGAAAAGCGCAATGGCTGAACAGATACCCAACACACGAAGTAGTCGATTTAAGAGGGAATGTAAATACACGTTTGCAAAAATTGAGAGACAATGAGTGGAACGGAGCTGTTTTTGCAGCGGCAGGTTTAGAAAGAATAGGATTGAGGCCTAAAGGAGCTATTAACCTTTCGTGGATGATTCCAGCACCAGCACAAGGAACCATAATGATTACTGCGTTGGAGGAAGATGATTTTGTAAAAGATGCTTGTGAACAGTTAAACCATTATGAAACCCAAGTTTGTACTAATATAGAAAGAGAGTTTTTAAATAGATTAGAAGGAGGTTGTACCGCTCCAATAGGAGCATTGGCTTACATTGATGAGAAAACAGAAGAAATAAATTTCAAAGGAGTATTGTTAAGTAGAGATGGAAAGAAAAAATTATCAGTTACTAAAAATGCAAAATTAGGACGTCATAGATATCTAGCAAAAGATTGTGCTGATTATATCATCAATAGAGGAGGTAAACAAATCATGGCAGAAGATGAAGGATTGGAAAGAGAATTTGCAATCTATTCTACAAAGAAGCTTTCTGAAATGCAGAAAAAACTATTACCTATTTCTGTAAATATAGAAGATAGTGATTTTATAAAAACTAGGTTTAATAGAATTGCTCCTAAAATCGTGAAAAATGAAATAAGACATATAATTATAACGAGCAAAAATGGAGTGGAAGCTATTTTACATAACTTTTCTCCAGAGGAATTACAATTTAAAAATATTTATTGCGTAGGTAGAAGAACTAAAAAACTCATTGAACAAAAAATAGGAAAGGTAGCTCATTCTGAAAGAAATGCAGAAAAGCTAGCAGTTTATCTTTCTGATAAAATAAAGGGAGAAGAAGTCACTTATTTTTGCAGTAATTTACGCTTAGAAACATTGCCTAAAGTATTAGCAGAAAATAATATTGTAGTGAATGAAGTTGAAGTGTACAAAACTATGTATAGTCCCGTTCAAGTAGCAGAAAAGGTAAATGGAATACTTTTTTATAGCCCTTCTACAGTAGCCAGTTATATTGAAAAGAATAAAGCGAATAAAATAGCTTTTTGTATTGGAGAAAGTACTGCAAAAGAAGCGAGAAAGCACTTTGAAAATGTGCAGGTAGCAAATGTGCCTACAGTAGAAAGTGTTATAGAAATGGTAAACTTACATTTTGTTAAAAAATAAAGAATACCTAAAATAAGCATATGTTTAGAACAAGAAGATTACGTCGCACAGAGGGAATAAGAAGACTGGTGAGAGAAACAAAGTTGTCTGTTGACGATTTTATTTACCCATTATTTATAGAGGAAGGTAAAGATATTGAGATGGAAATACCCTCAATGCCTGGCATCAAGCGTTATTCTTTAGATACTATAGCAAAAGAAATAGAAGAGGTCATTGCATTGAATATTCCTGCGGTGTTGTTATTCGGAATTCCATCTAAGAAAGATGATGAAGGAACCGAAACGTGGAATGATGATGGAATTATGCAGCAAGCCATTCGCTTTATAAAGAAAAATTATCCGAGTTTATATGTAATTACAGATGTTTGCTTTTGTGAATATACAAATCACGGACATTGTGGAGTAATTCATGATAATGATGTAGATAATGATGCTACCTTAGTAAACCTAGCAAAACAAACGGTTTCTCATGCAAGAGCAGGAGCAGATATGGTAGCTCCTTCAGGAATGATGGATGGAACAATTGCAATGATGAGAGAGGCGTTGGATAATACAGGTTTCTCAAATTTACCAATTATGGGGTACTCCGTAAAATATGCCTCGGGTTTTTATGGCCCTTTTAGAGAAGCCGTAGATTCAGCACCTTCATTTGGAGATAGAAGAACGTACCAAATGGATCCTTCTAATAGAGATGAAGGAATGAGAGAAGCTACTTTTGATGATCAGGAAGGAGCAGATATTTTAATGGTGAAACCAGCATTATCTTATTTAGATATCATAAGAGATTTAAAAAATAATTTTGATAGACCAATTGCTTGCTATAATGTAAGTGGTGAATACGCTATGGTAAAAGCAGCTGCCGAAAAAGGTTGGATTGATGAAGAGAAGGTGATGATGGAAAGCTTGTTATCAATGAAAAGAGCGGGAGCAGACATTATTATTACTTATTTTGCAAAGCAGGCAGCAAGAATATTGTTAAAAAAATAATTTTTCATTGGTGATATCCCACCAATGAAAAAAGCTAAAAACTAAAAAATGAATTTTAAAAACTCGCAAAAACTATATAAACAAGGATTAGAAAATTTAGTAGGAGCTGTGAACTCTCCTGTAAGGGCATTTGCCTCAGTAGGAGGAAATCCTTTATTTATAAAAAAAGCAAAAGGAAGTAAAATTACAGATGTAGATGATAATACATATGTAGATTTAGTTTTGTCTTATGGACCTATGATTTTAGGGCATCGTCATAAAAAAGTGCAGAAATCAATAGCAAAAGCGCTAAAAAATGGATACTCATTTGGTGCTTCTACAAAGAATGAGATAAAATTAGCTAAGATGGTTTGTGATGCTTTTCCAGGAATGGATAAAGTACGTTTTGTAAATTCAGGTACAGAAGCTGTTTTAAGCGGAATTCGATTGGCAAGAGCCTTCACAGGTAAAGATAAAATCATCAAATTTGCAGGTTGCTATCACGGGCATCAAGATGCATTATTAGTAGCTGCGGGGTCAGGGTTAGCAACATTAAGTTTGCCAGGGAGTAAAGGAGTGCCAGAAGGAGCTGTTAAAAATACCTTAATAGCAAAGTATAATGACTTGGATAGTGTAAAAGCTCATTTTGAAGAACATGATGATATTGCTGGGGTAATTTTGGAACCTGTTGCAGGAAATATGGGGGTAGTAACACCTCAAAATAATTTTTTAAAAGAGTTAAAAGAATATTTAGTATCTAAAGGAGCACTGCTAATTATAGATGAAGTAATGACCGGTTTTCGGTCTAAATTTGGAGGAGCACAAGAACTGTTTGAAGTTAAGGCAGATATTACGTGTTTAGGAAAGGTAATAGGAGGAGGTTTCCCGGTGGGAGCTTATGGAGCGCGTAATGAAATTATGGAAATGGTAGCACCCCTAGGAGAAATGTATCAAGCGGGAACATTAAGTGGGAACCCTATTGCAATGGCTGCCGGAATAGCAACTTTAACAACGTTAAAAAAACAAAACCCCTATGAAAAATTCAATGAAGTAGCACAAATTATAGAAGTCTTTTTATTAGAAAAAGCAAAGAAATACGGGATAGAAATAACCGTTAATAGATTTGGATCTATGATTAATCCCTTTTTTACCGCTAAAAAAGTAACCAATTTTGAAGAGGCTCAAGCTTCTGATACCAAAAAATTTGCAGTTTTCTTTTGGGAGATGATGCGTAATGGAGTGTTTTTACCTCCATCTCAATTTGAAGCTTGGTTTTTATCTTCTGCGTTAAGTGATAAAGATATACAAAAAATAGCAAAAGCTATTGACAAGAGTATGGAAAAGGTAGCTAATATGGAATAAAGTAAGGTGTATTAAAAAAGTAAAAGAGAAGTTTATAGAAGGAGGTCCTAAATTTAAAATTGTAGTTATTGATAAAGAAGAAAAAGTAAAGAAATAGAATACCTTTATAAGCTTTAAAAAATAATTCCTTCGAATTAAAGTTATATTTAACAAAACAAAAAGAAAATAAAGACTATTTTTGCATTCTGTTAGAAAGAAGATAAACGGAGTCATATTTTAAAAGAAAGCAAAAGAAGTAGCCAGTAACTAACAGCTAAACATGATAAAAAACGATTTATTTTTAAGAGCGTTAAAAGGAGAAACGGTTGATAGACCTCCGGTATGGATGATGCGTCAAGCGGGTAGGTATTTACCAGAATTTATAGAAATAAGAAAAAAATACGACTTCTTTACGCGTTGTAGAACACCAGAACTGGCATCGGAAATTACAGTACAGCCTATTCGTAGGTATGGAATGGATGCAGCGATTTTGTTTTCAGACATACTAGTAATTCCACAGGCAATGAATATTGAGGTGGAAATGAAACCTAATTTTGGTCCTTATTTGCCAAACCCTGTTAGAGATCAAAAAGGGTTAGATAGTGTTATAATACCAGACGTAGCGGAAGAATTAGGGTATGTAATGGAAGCTATAAAAGCAACTAAGGAAAAATTAAATGATGAAATTCCGTTAATAGGTTTTGCAGGCTCTCCGTGGACAATATTATGCTATGTAGTGCAAGGTCAAGGATCTAAGAATTTTGATAAAGCAAAAGAATTTTGCTTTATTAAACCAGTTTTGGCACACGAATTGCTTAGAAGAATAACAGAAACAACAATTACTTACTTAAAAGCAAAAGTAAAGGCAGGTGTGAATGCAGTGCAGATTTTTGATTCTTGGGGAGGAATGTTATCTCCAGTAGATTATCAAGAGTTTTCATGGAAATACATTAACCAGATCATAGAAGCTTTAAAAGATGAAGTGCCAGTAATAGCTTTTGGGAAAGGATGTTGGTTTGCTTTGCCAGAAATGGCAAAATCAAATGCATCTGCATTAGGAGTTGATTGGACGTGCTCGGCTAGAAATGCTAGATATTTAACAGGAGGAAATATGACATTGCAAGGGAATTTTGACCCTTCAAGATTGTTGTCTCCACCAACAGAAATTAAAAAAATGGTGCATGAAATGATTAACGAGTTTGGTAAAGATAAATATATTGTTAACTTAGGGCACGGAATTTTACCAAATATACCATTGGAAAATGCAAAAGCATTTATAGATGCAGTCAAAGAATATAAAATTTAATATAAAGTAATAAATCCCCTAGAAACCCATGAGAAGAGTATTATTGGTTTTAACGTTTTTGTTAACATTGCAAGGTTTTTCACAGAAAAAAATATATTATAAAGATATTGTTGATGATTGTATTGCTACGGCTAGTACTGATGCGGCTATGTTAAATGATATTGTTTATAATTGTATCAAAGATAAGTATATATCAAACTATGATTTTACAGCAATTGATGGTACAGTAGTAAGCACGAACGAAATTAAAAAACCAATGTTACTTTTAACGGCAGCTACATGGTGTGCTCCGTGTTGGGGAGAAATACCAGCGCTTAATAAATTAGTAGAAAAGTACCATGATAAAGTCGCATTCGTAATGTTGTTTTGGGATAAAAAAGAAGGCGTTGAACGAATGGCTAAAAAATTGGATAAAAGAATTGTTTTAGTTCCTTCTACAGAAAAAATGAAAAACAAATCTAGTATAAAAATAGCAGGGTTTACTCATAAGCTAGACTATCCTTCTGCTTATTTAATTTCAAAAAGAAAACTAATACTTGATTTTAAAAGAGGAGCTGTATCTCCAACTAAAAAAATGGGATGGGATGAAGTTAATAAGGTAAATGAAGAACAGTTAGAAGCATTTATCAAACCAATATTATAACTTTTTACAATATTAAATAAGACCTCTTTCTTAATTTAGAAAGAGGTTTTACTATTTATAGAAATAATAGTTTTATTAAATGATTAAAAATATGCTAAGAGGAATTAAAGCCTATTTTGGGGCAGCAACTTTAATTTTTAAATTGAAGTTATGGAAATATTTTAGAATACCAATGTTGGTTAGTTTAATAACTGCCATTTTTATAGCTTCTCTATCCTATGGATTGTCAGATGATATTGGTAGTTATATAAGTGACTTTTGGAAATGGGAGTTTGGAAAGGAAACAATAGCCTTTATAAGTTCTTTTATAGGGGGGCTAGTTGTTTTTTTTATAGGACTTATTTTGTATAAGCATATTGTAATGGCGTTGTCAGCTCCATTTATGAGTCCCGTTTCTGAAAAGATAGAAGTATATCTTAGAGGAGAAAAACATAAACATAGAAATACCTCTTTTCAAGAGCAATTAATAAGAGGAGGTAGAATTAGCGTAAGGAATCTAGTGAGAGAATTGGTAATAACGATTCCTATTTTGTTATTAGGATTGATCCCTGTAGTTGGAGTTTTTGCTACAATAGCATTATTTCTGATCCAAGCTTATTATGCTGGTTTTGGAAATATGGATTACACATTAGAAAGGCATTTTAAATATAAAGAAAGTATTAATTTTGTAAGGAAAAACAAAGGACTAGCTATAGGAAATGGAATCGTATTTATATTATTTTTATTGATTCCGTTTATAGGAGTGATTTTAGTGCTACCACTATCTGTAACAGCGGCAACTGTTGAAACAATAAAGAGAATAGAATTAGAAGAAAATTATAGGTAAAAAACGAGTATCAATAAATGAAAGATAAATTTTACGCATATATAGAAGAATTGCAAGATACAATAACTTCTAGATTAGAAACATTAGATGGAGTAGCAAAATTTAAAGAGGACCTTTGGAAAAGAAAAGAAGGAGGAGGAGGTAGAACGAGAGTGATTGAAAATGGTGCTGTTTTTGAAAAGGGAGGGGTAAATATATCAGCCGTTTATGGTGAGCTACCAGAGGTTTTAAGAAAACAATTTAAAGTAACAGCCGGCAACTTTTTTGCATGCGGATTAAGTTTGGTGCTACATCCTAAAAACCCACTTGTGCCTACCGTGCACGCTAATTGGCGTTATTTTGAAATGTATAATGAAGAAGGAGATATTATAACGCAGTGGTTTGGAGGAGGACAAGACTTAACTCCATATTATTTATTTGATGAAGATGCCATTCACTTTCATTCCATTTGTAAGTCAGCGTGCGATAAGCATCACCTAGAGTTCTATCCTAAATTCAAAGAAACATGCGATAATTATTTTTGGAATTCACACAGAAATGAAGCTAGAGGAATTGGAGGTCTATTTTTTGATTACCTTAAAGAAACAGAAGAGTTTTCAATGGAAGACCGATTTAATTTTGTAACAGAAATAGGAAACAGTTTTTTAGAGAGTTATGTACCTATCGTAGAAAAAAGAAAAGATTTAGAATATACAGAAGATCATAGAAATTGGCAAGAAGTTCGTAGAGGGCGTTACGTAGAATTTAATTTGGTACATGATAGAGGAACATTATTCGGATTAAAAACCAATGGTCGAATAGAAAGTATCTTAATGAGTTTACCGCCAATAGTACAATGGAAGTATGATTACCAACCAAGTGAAGGGTCGGAAGAAGCCAGACTAGTTGAAGTTTTAAAAACACCTAGAAACTGGACCGTTAATTAATAGAAAAACAGGGAGATGCTAGTTAATTAATGCCAATTATTTTAGGTAATAAATAGTAAATCTTAAAAAAGGTCAGAGAATTAAAAATTAATTTTCTGACCTTTTAGATTATAATTTGTCTTTTAAATAGGTTGCTGTATAAGATGCTTTGCATTTAACCAATTCTTCTGGAGTTCCGCTAAAAATAAGATTGCCTCCATTTTTACCGCCTTCTAACCCGAGATCAATGAGATAGTCAGCAGATTTAATGAGTTCAATATTATGCTCAATAACTATAATGGAATGTCCTCTATCAATCAACGCATTAAAAGAGTCTAAAAGCTTTTTGATATCATGAAAATGTAGTCCTGTTGTAGGTTCATCAAAAATAAATAACGCCTTATCTTTTGTAGTTCCTTTTACTAAAAAGGAAGCCAATTTAATACGTTGTGCTTCTCCGCCTGAGAGTGTAGAAGAAGATTGCCCTAATTGTACGTAACCTAATCCTACATCTTGTAAAGGTTTTAGTTTCGTAGCAATTTTAGAGATCTCGTTATTTTCAAAAAAATGGATGGCATCATCAATGGTTAAATTTAAAATATCGTCAATAGATTTACCGTCAAATTTGACCTCTAGTATTTCTTTCTTAAAGCGTTTTCCATTACAAGCATCACATTGTAAATGAACATCAGCCATAAATTGCATTTCAATAGTAACTTCTCCTTCACCTTTGCAAACTTCGCATCTCCCTCCTTCTACATTAAAAGAAAAATGCTTTGGCTTGTAATTCCTTATTTTAGATAGTTTTTGTATAGAAAATAGTGAACGGATATCATCATAAGCTTTAATGTAGGTTACAGGATTTGATCTAGAAGAGCGACCAATAGGATTTTGATCGATAAACTCAACATGTTTGAGCATTTCAAAACTTCCTTTTACCGCACTATATTGTCCTATTTTATTACCGTAGCCAATCAATTTCTTTTGCATGATTGGGTATAAAATTTCTTTAACCAAGGTGCTTTTTCCACTACCAGAAACTCCTGTAATAACAGTTAAGCTATTTAGAGGAAAAGTGACATCAATATTTTTTAAATTATGTTCTCTGGCTCCGATAATTTGAATACTGTTTTTAGAAATTCTACGACTTTTAGGCGTTTCAATTTTCAAAGTAGAAGCTAAATATTGTGCAGTTAAGGAATCAGAAGCTAAAATTTCGTCAAAAGTACCTTCAGCAACGACATTTCCTCCATAGGAGCCCGCTTTAGGTCCAATATCAATAATATAATCAGCTTCTCTCATAATTTCCTCATCATGTTCAACCACGATTACTGTATTCCCTAAATCACGTAAATGTTTTAAAACATTAATTAATTGAGTAGTATCTTTAGGGTGTAGTCCAATACTAGGTTCATCTAAAATATACATAGAACCAACTAGAGAGCTTCCTAGAGAAGTAGCAAGATTAATCCGTTGGCTTTCTCCTCCTGATAAGGTATTAGATGTTCTATTTAAGGTTAAATAACTTAGCCCAACATTGATTAAAAACTGCAATCGATTGTTAATTTCTGAAAGCAATCGTTTCGCAATTTGGTTTTCATAAGTATTTAAAGTAATGTTTTTAAAAAAAGTAGTTAATTCATTTAAAGGGAGTGTTACCAAGTCGGAAATTGTTTTTCCATACACCTTTACATAATTAGCTTCTTGTCGCAATCGCTTTCCATTACAAACAGAACAGGTTGTTTTGCCTCGATATCGAGAGAGCATGACTCTATTTTGAATCTTATAGCTTTTTTCTTCTAACTTTTTAAAAAGGTGATGAATTCCATGAAAAGCTTTGGTACCATTCCAAACAAGCTTTTTTTGTTGGTTGGTTAATTCAAACCAAGGCTTATGAATAGGAATATCAAAATTGAAAGCATTATTTATTAAGTTTTCTTTGTACTCTTTAAAGCTATCGGTTTTAAAAGGAAATATAGCCCCTTCGTATATTGATAAGCCAGTATTAGGAATAACTAAGTCTTCATCAATTCCAACGACATTCCCATAACCTTCGCAAGTAGCACAAGCTCCATAAGGGTTATTAAAGCTAAACAAGTGAGTATTAGGTTCTAAAAAAGTCATGCCATCCAATTCAAATTTGTTGCTAAAAGAAGTGGTTTTATGATCAGGCAAATGCTCAATACAGCAAATTCCTTTCCCTTCAAAGAATGCTGTTTGTACAGCATCTGCTAAACGATTATAAAAATCTTCGTTATCCTTTGTAATAATTCTATCAATAACTAAATAAAGAGGAGTACCTTTATAGTTTTCTGGAGAAAAATCTTCGATTCTAAGAATCTCTTCGCCGTACTTTATTCTTGCATATCCTTGCTGTGTTAAAACTTGTAAAAGAGTTTTGATATCTCTATTTTTATGGATAGTAATAGGAGCGAGTAATAATAATTTTGTTCTTTCATCAAATGTTTTTATAAAGTTGACAACATCAGTAACTGTATGTTTTTTAACCTCATTCCCAGATTTTGGAGAAAATGTTTTACCAATACGAGCATATAGCAGTTTGATATAATCGTAAATTTCAGTAGAAGTACCAACGGTAGAACGAGGATTGGTAGCATTTACCTTTTGCTCAATGGCAATAGCAGGAGCAATACCTTTGATATAATCTACTTTTGGTTTGTGGAGCTTACCTAAAAATTGGCGTGCATAAGATGATAAACTTTCTACATACCTCCTTTGTCCTTCTGCATATAAAGTATCAAAAGCTAATGAAGACTTACCAGAGCCAGAAAGACCTGTAATAACAACAAGTTGATTACGAGGAATAACAACATCAATATTTTTTAAGTTATGGAGTTTAGCTCCCTTAATAATAATATTTTCTTTAGGGTTAATTGTAGAAATATCTGCTTTCATTCGATTTGAAAAATAAGCGATAAAATTACATTTTTATAGATAAGAAAAGAAAAAAAGAATCAATAGTTTTTAAAGAAAGAAATTTATAGAGAATTATAAAAATATGATGGAAAACTTGTATGTCTGAAAAAAAAATTACATATTTGAACCTCAAAATAACCGAAAAAACATACGTATATAAAACAAAATTACTTTTAAGATTATTATATCTAAGTTATAATTAAAAAGCTATTTAGCTTTTTTAAAGTGATTTGAAATGCGTAAAAATTTAACCCCAGATAGTACTTTAATTAGCAATTATATAAAAGGAGACGAATTGTCTCTTGAGTTTTTAATAAAAAGACACCAACAACGCTTGTACAGTTTTATTTACAGTAAAGTACAAGATAGAGACATTACAGAAGATATTTTTCAAGATACTTTTATAAAGGTAATACGAACTTTAAAGAAAGGAACTTATAATGAGGAAGGTAAATTTTTACCTTGGGTAATGCGTATTTCTCAAAATTTAGTCATAGATTTTTTTAGAAAAAATAACAGAATGCCTGCGTTTAAAAACACCGATGAATTTGATATTTTTTCAGTATTAAGTGATGGAGAACTAAATGCGGAAAGAAAAATAATAAAGGAGCAAGTGCTAAGAGAGGTAAGGTACCTTATAGAAGAATTACCAGAGGAGCAAAAAGAGGTGTTAAAAATGCGTATATATAAGGATATGAGTTTTAACGAAATATCTGAAAATACAGGAGTTAGCATTAACACAGCACTAGGAAGAATGCGTTATGCATTGATTAATCTGAGAAAAATTATTGAAAAAAATGAAATTATTTTAACTCATTAGCAATATAATTAGTAAAGCATCGTTAAATACTTGAAAATAAGCTATAAAAAATAGTACATATGATGCAAATTTACTCTGACAAACCAGCTGATTTCAGGAAGGTTCCTAAGAAAGAAACAATTCAATTATTGATTGACTTTTCAAAATCTTTAAAAATGATAAAAACCCAATCGAACCATTTTATTGAATTGAATTTGAATTAAGATAGAAAGCCTCAACTAACGTTGAGGCTTTTTTGTATAAGAAAGGGTTTGAAGAGAAATTTGAAGCAACAACACTTTTTGAAAAGAATGAAAAAGGAAATAATCTTAAAAAAGCGTTAAAAATCTCTTTTTTTTGAAATTGTTAAAGTGAATAAAAGTTAGTTTTTAACTAAAATTAAGAGAATTAATTTTGTTTTTTGGGATTAAGAATCAATTTTTTATATGTTTTATGTAAAGCTGCCTCTTTATTATGAAATGTTATGTGAAATCTTTTTTAACAATTTGTATGATAGGATTATATGTAATTTTAGTAAAGAAATTACTTAAATAATAAATTTACATAATGATGAAAAAAAGAGATTTTATATTGGTATTTTTTGTGATGCATTTTTGTTCTATGATGTATGCACAAAAAAGTGATTATGAAAAAATAATGGATAATGTAAGGGCAGGTGTTTGGAGTGCAACGCCTAGTAATCTTACTACGTTTGACACTAGTGTCGATACTGATTTGTCAACAATGAAAACAGATGGTTCGTGGACAGGAATAGATTATACAGATACTTCGGGTACTTTATGGAAACCGTTTGAGCATTTGAAACGGTTGAAAAAATTAGCAACTGCTTATACATTGTCAGGAAGTAAGCATTATCAAAGTGCAACTTTGTTTCCTAAAATAGAGGAAAGTTTGAAGTATTGGGGGAGTTATACTACAAAATCAACAAATTGGTGGTGGAATGAAATAGCAAGCCCTAAAGAATTGGGGGTTGTTTTGATACTTCTTAGAGATGGAGCTAGTAAGATACCTTCTGCTGTAGAAACTCCACTATTGACGCAAATGGCAAGTGGAAGAACTCCTGACAAAGAAGGTTTAGGGGCTAATAAAATAGATATCGCAACTCATTATGTCTATAGAGGAGTATTGACACAAGATGCTACCGTGTTAAAAACAGGAGTTGATGAAGCTTTTTTATCTATAGCGCTTACTGATGATGAGGAAGGGTTACAGCATGATTATTCTTTTAGACAGCATGGACCGCAAATGGCTATTTTTTCTTACGGAGCAGTATTTTTAAAAGAAGAATTATCAGCAATTAGCCTTTTGCAAGGAACAAGCTATGCTTTACAAAAGAATAAATTAGATGCGCTTATTCAATATGCAAGAAATACAGTCTTAAAAATTTTTAGAGGGAAGTATGCTGATTTTAGTACTGTTGGTAGAGGGATTAGTAGAAAGGATGCTACCAAAGGAACTTCTTTTGTAAAAACGATAGAAAAGTTAAAAACATTAGATCCTACAAATGCAGCAGAATATGAGGCTGCTATTAAAAGGTTAAAAGGAACTCAAGGGGCTGATTATATGATAACCGACGCGCATAACCAATTTTGGAGATCGGATTATACAGTGCACTCAAGAAAAGGATATAGTTTTTCTGTACGAACTTCTTCTACAAGGGTAAAGAAAACAGAAAATGGAAATAAAGAAAATTTAAAAGGAAATTATTTGGCTGATGGAGGAAGTGCTATTCGAGTAGATGGAGATGAATATGATAATATTTTTCCTGTTTGGGATTGGAATAAGGTACCAGGAGTAACAGTGCCAGAATTAGCAACGCTTACTTTACCTGCCCAATGGGGAGTGTTAGGGAAATCTACTTTTACAGGAGGGGTTTCTGATGGGAAGTATGGTGCTACGGCTTATAAGCAAGAGGAGTATAATACGCCATCAAAAAAAGGATGGTTCTTTTTTGATGATGAGGTAGTATGCTTAGGAGCAGAGATAAGTTCTACAGCAACAGAATCTGTTTCATCTACGGTGAATCAAAGTCTTTTAAAAGGAGATGTTATTGTTTCTGAAAAAGGAAGTGCCACTATGGTATCGAAAGGAAAACATGGCAAAACAGGAGCTAACTGGATTTTACATAATAAAATAGGTTATGTTTTTCCGCAAGGAGGAAATATAATGTTAAGTAACCAATCGGAATCAGGAACTTGGAAAAGCATAAATGATGCAAGACCTAACACAGCAGTTAACAAAGAGGTATTTAAGTTATGGATTGACCATGGAACAACTCCTATGAACGCAAGTTATGCATATATTGTAGTACCTAATACAGCAGATGCGTCTGCAATGCAATCATATAATCAAAGTAATATTGTAATTGAAGAGAATACAGGGAATATCCAAGCAGTTAAGCATACAGGGTTGGATATGTTACAGGTTATTTTTTATGAAGCAGGAACTTATAACAAAAATGGGATAACAATTGAGGTAGATCAACCTTGTATCATGCTATTAAAAAAGATAAGTACTACATCAGTGGAAGTGCATGTAGCAGATCCAACTCAAAAAGTAGCTACGATTAATGCTTTTATAGAAGTTTCAGGAGTAAGTAATTCTAGACATTTGCAATTTACCATGCCTACAAATTCTTCGGCAGGATCAAGCACTTCTCTAACTTTGGATGTAAATTCGCCTGTAAAAGTAGCTCCATCTCCATATACAGGAAATACTAGCGTACAAAGAGCTAATATACCTTTAAAGTTGAAGAAAGACATGCAAGTTTATTTAGAAGAGAATACGAATATGCTGGTACTTTCTTCAATAAATCACCTCAAAAAAGTCGAGATTACAGGAATAAATGGGAGAGTAGCTGCATCTTATGATAGGCTAAATGTATATGATATGAATATTGATATGTCTAACTATCCAAAAGGAGTGTATATTGTAAGGATATTGGATGAAAAGAACCAGCTAATAACAGAGAAAGTTCTTAAAATATAATATTATTTATATGTTAAAATCAATATAAAAAAAAGGCAAGCTGTTACATATAGCTTGTCTTTTTTAGGTTTATAGCGTATTATTTTTTTTTAAGTATTCGTTTAGAATGGATTTTCTCCCAATAGTTTTAGTAATGATATCTTTTTCTAAATCCCAACCACGAGCAGGAGAGTATTCTCTACCATACCAAATAATTTGCAAATGAAGGTCATTCCATGCTTCTTTAGGAAATAAGCGCTTGGCATCTTTTTCTGTTTGTACAACGCTTTTCCCATTAGACAGGTTCCAACGAAACATTAAACGTTGAATATGAGTGTCAACAGGAAAAGCAGGAACTCCAAAAGCTTGACTCATAACAACACTTGCTGTTTTATGTCCTACGGCAGGAAGTTCTTCTAAAGCTTCAAAGCTTTGAGGTACTTCTCCGTTGTATTTTTCAATTAATATTTTTGAAAGCCCATAAATACCTTTAGATTTCATTGGAGATAAACCGCAGGGTCTGATAATTTCTTTAATTTCTTCTACTGTTAATTTAACCATATCGTACGGATTGTCCGCTTTGGCAAATAACAGAGGAGTTATTTGATTGACACGTACATCAGTGCATTGTGCAGATAGTAAAACTGCTACTAATAATGTATATGGATCTTTATGATCTAATGGAATAGGAATTTCTGGATAGAGTTCATTCAGGGTATTTATTACGAATTGGACTTTTTCTACTTTAGTCATTGGCTTCTTATCTTATTTAGAAAGTTTACAGCTACAAAGTTACAAAGTTTTCTTAGCTACTTTGTATATTTGTTCCAATACAAATTTTAAAAGATGACGACATTAAAAATAGGAGATAAAGCACCAAATTTTGAAGCTCAGGATGAAAAAGGAAACCTTGTAAAATTAGCAGATTATGCAGGAAAGAAATTGGTATTGTTTTTTTATCCGAAGGCAAGTACGCCAGGATGTACCGCAGAAGCGTGTAACTTAAGAGATAACTATCACACTTTTTTAGCTAAAGGATATGCTATTTTAGGGGTAAGTGCAGATTCAGCAAAGCGTCAGCAAAACTGGATTGATAAGCATGAATTGCCTTTTCCTTTATTAGCGGATGAAGAAAAAGTTGTAATTAACGCTTTTGGGGTTTGGGGACCAAAAAAATTTATGGGGAAAGAGTATGATGGAATTCATAGAACCACTTTTGTAATTGATGAAGAGGGGAAGATAGCAGATGTGATACAAAAAGTAAAAACAAAAGAGCATTCGAATCAGATTTTAAAATAGTATTGCATACGAATGATGCTATTTTAATTAAAGAAATAAAGCAAATGCTATTATAAAAAACAGCCTCTAAACTTAATGTTTAGAAGCTGTTTTAGTTTTCAATTCTTTTTGTAATTCTCTACTGGTTTGGCTACTACCATCATGACTCCATCCAGGAGGCATAAAAACATATTTAAGTCGAAGTCCAAAAGGGAGGTGTTTTTTTCTGTTGAAAAAATCTTTAAAAATTTCTTTCCATTCATGAAAAATAATATTGATAGGACCTTTGTTTTCAACGGGTTTGGTAAGTCCATATCTTATTTTTTCATATTTAATTTCATCTTCTTCTGGTTGAAAGGTACCAAATATTTTATCCCATATAATTAATACCATTCCCATATTTTTATCTAGATATTTAACATTAGAGGCATGGTGAACTCTATGATGAGAAGGAGTAACAAATATTTTTCCCCACCAACCAAGCTTACTTTTTATAAAGTTCGTATGGCATAACGTTCCGTAATTTTGATTCATCGCATAGGCAAACATAATGTGTAACGGTTCTATTCCTGCAAAAGCTAATGGTAAAAAGAACATATAGCGAAATAAAGGCTGTAGTACGGGAGACCTGAACCCTGTTGAAATATTATAGTACTCTGAATTGTGGTGAGTTACATGTACTGCCCAGAAAAAACGAGAATGGTGGTCAACATAATGATGTATATAATATAAAAAGTCTTGCCCAATAAATGCAACGAGCCAATAAATCCACCCTTGATTTTCCCAGTTTATCAATCTATAATTGTAACATAATCCCATCACAAAAAACGAGAAAAACTTCATAGATAAATCCAAACTGAAATTAACTAAAGCAAAGTAAACATTGGTAGAAGTATCTTTGAAATCGTAATTTTTAACTTTAGCTTTATAGCTAAAGTAGATTTCGGATAAGATGATAACTATAAAAAAAGGAGCACTCCAAAAGTATAAAGTATCTTGATTTAAAATTCCATTCATGTTTTTTAAAGCAAAAATACAGGTTTATTTTATATAAAAACAGGACTTTAACAGTAGATTTTTGAAATTTAAAAAGCTCTCTTTATTTAGAGAGCTTTTTTTAAGATTTTAACAAGGGGTTTTTAATATAAAGGTTTATATCAGATTTTTTCTTTGCATATAAATTAGATTTCAGGATTTAGCTGTGCCGCAATAAATAAAATAGTTAACAAAAATATATTTATTCAAAGAAAAACCTTATTAAACCACAAATATATACAACTAATATTAAAAAAAGAATAACAAAAGTTAAGAAGTAGCTTTTTTTATATAATTTCAGGTAAAAACAGAGGATTTCCCCCTTTATTTCTAGGAAACTCTTTTAAATATTTAAGGCTGAAGCATAAGAAAAATACGACTTTCTTTTCCATCTAAAAAAAATAAAAGAGCTTAGCATAAAAATTACAAGCGGTTTTCAATCCATTTTTTAAAACTATAAAAATTTTGAGGTGCTACTCCATGTCCGACAGGATATTCTGAATAATCATTATGCAATTGGTATTCGCTTAGAATTTTAGGAGCTTTTCTAGCCCACTCAATAGGTAAAACCTGGTCAACGGTTCCATGAGAAATATAGTAATCCGTTTTAATTCCCGTAGGAATTTCCTTAGGTAATAAATCTTCATTAATATAGCCACTCAAAGCAATTACATGCTGTACTTTATTAGGATACAAAAAACTTAAGGCATAGCTTAAAATAGCTCCTTGGCTAAAGCCTAGTACAAATGTATTGGAGCTGTTAGTTTGATATTTAGCTATTAGCGTATCAATAAATGAAGCAATTTTGTGGACAGAGGTTTTGGCCTGTTCTAAATCAGAAAATTTACCATTCTGATCGTCAAAATTAATAGCATACCAAGCATAACCACCAAATCCGCCCATGTCATATGGGGCTTGTGCGCTAACAATTAATAATTCTTCAGGCAATTCTTCTGCAAAAGAAAATAAGTCTTGTTCATTACTTCCATAGCCATGTAGCAAAACTAATAAAGGTGGGTTTTCACTCGTTTTTTTAGGAGCTCTTACAATATGATGTAGCATTTTTTAAATAAAGTTTTAAGTGAACTCATGTAAAATCAAAGCGATTAAAAGGGTCCAGTATATAAAAAATAAGCAAGCAGATTGGTTAGGATGTACTTGCGTATTGATAATAAATTTGTTAAACATTTTTAAACCATTCTTGAAACTGATCTCCGAATATCGGAATTTTCTTAGCCTCTCCATTAATAGCTCCCATAAAACCAATGAACCAAAGTACTAAAAGTAGTACACTAATAACCATAGAAGCAAAAAAATTAAAATAGGTTGCGATAATCCAAGAGTTTAGCACGGATAAAATATGGAGTCCAATCATTTGTCGAATATGAAAACTAGCAAAGTGATTTTTCTGATTGTTGTTCAAAATGATGGCAACAATAGTTCCTATTATGGTAAGGTAACTTATAATGGCATTTGTTTTACCTTTTTCATTAACATTAAGTAACTCCATTTTCTATGTATTTAAAATTAGTTTACGATTGGCGAAAACCCCATAAGGCTTACCATTTAATTTTTTGTTTATAAATATACTATTTTTAGAAGTTGATAAGATGTCTTTTTCTTCAAAAGTATAAGGTAAATCAGGTGTAAATAGCGTTATATCAGCTTGTGCTCCTTCTTTGATCTCATTTTGAGGAATGCCAAACCTTTTTTTAGGATAGTCGCTTAAGCATTTTACAATAGTATCAGTATCAAAAAGCGTATTTAACGCTCCAAAAGCACTTTCCAATCCAATAGTACCATTTTTAGCTGTAGAAAATTCTACTTTTTTATGCTCAATATCAATAGGATTATGGTCTGAAGTAATAATTTCAATAACTCCCTCTTGTACCCCT
Source organism: Tenacibaculum maritimum NCIMB 2154 (assembly GCF_900119795.1). Lineage (NCBI taxonomy): Bacteria > Pseudomonadati > Bacteroidota > Flavobacteriia > Flavobacteriales > Flavobacteriaceae > Tenacibaculum > Tenacibaculum maritimum. Next base: position 2,254,092 of record NZ_LT634361.1, on the reverse strand, counting down.
TTGATAAGTGCTGCTGTATCTTTTGAAGTCCTTAAAGGAGGAGTAACCTTTGCATTTCCATCAAATCCATGTAACTCATCATCCGTTAAAAATAAATTATGAACGGCAACACTACAGCTAACATTCAAACCTTTTTCTTTTGCATTTTTAATGAGTGCTACTGATTTTTCTGTAGATATTGTAGGAATGTGTAATTTTCCTCCTGTATATTCTAATAAAAATAAATCTCTTGCAACTTGCATTTCCTCTGCCAAAGCAGGAATTCCTTTAAGTCCTAGCAGCGTACTATTCACCCCTTCATGAGCCACTCCTTCTCCAGCAATCTTATTGTTTTTAGGAAAACTTAAAATAAGACCATCAAAATTTTGAGCATATAGCAAGGCTATTTTTAAAAGATTGTCATTTTCAATAGGAGCATTATAATCGCCAAAAGCAATTGCTCCAGACTGTTGCATATCATACAATTCAGCCATTTCTATTCCTTTACTTTGTTGGGTTAAAGCAGCAATAGGATGTAAGTTGGTAGCATTTCCATGTGCTTTATGAATAAGAAATTCAACAGCCGATTTATGATCTATAGAAGGATTTGTATTTGCGTTGAGTGCAATGGCTGTAAATCCACTTTTAGCAGCAACCTCGATTCCGTGTTGAATAGTTTCTCTTTCCTCGTAACCTGGTTCGCCCAAAGAAACACTAGTGTCAAACCATCCAGAAGAAACATGTAAATTAGTTAGTTCTACAACAGTATCTCCTTTATTAGGAATAATAGTGTCAGCAATTTTTTCAATGACACCATTGGTAATTAAAATATCTTTTTGTTGCTTGTGTAGGAAGCCCATAGGGGCTATAATTGTTGCCGATTTAATGAGCGTGCTCATGATTTAAAGAATTTTAAAATAAAAATTTCTAGAAGCAAAGATACAATGGCTAAGGCTAAAAACCATTTCCAAAGCCAATGAACTTCATTTTTTGTATTAATTTTTTGAAATACATCTTTAATAGAGGTATTACTAGTAATATTTTTATGAGTTTTAGAAAGCGTTCTGCTATTCAAAAACTGCAAGGAGCTTTCTTCTTTTGCATAATTAAAAGCAATCGTTTTTTCAATTTTATCTTCATTTAAAACTTTATAAAAGCCAGCAATCAAAGGTTGTTCAAGAGTGCTAAGTACCACTTTGTTTTGAAATTTTTGCTGTAGCGGAATAAAAGTAGTCTCGTTTCCTTGCATTCGCAATATGGTATTTTTATTAGGTTTACTATGAATATCAATAGTATTCAAATTATCAATAGTATAGTATAACTTAGAGGGGTGTAAGCTTTGTTGCCCAAAATTATAGAATAGAGGAACAACGAGCGGAGAGTTGGTAAAATTACTATTCGATTTTGTTAAAGAAGAAGCTATCCAATATAATTTTCCATGAGCTACACTTATACTTTTAACAAAAGCTGTGGTATTTTCAAAAGATAATACGTTGCTTGAGCGCTTAAAAGAACTAGGATAGTAGCTTTGCACTATTGGATATTGGAAATTTTGGACTTTTTTTGAAAAAACATCTTGTAACAAGGGGTGGCTAAAGTTTATGGCTGTGATTTTTAAAGAATCCGTTTTTTTAGGAGCAATTTTTCCAACCTTTAAACTCTTCAAAAATAAATTATAAGAAGCTGTATTTGAATCGGCGTTTGGAATTATAACTAAATGCCCTCCTTTTTTAGAAAATTCAGTTAAACTTGCAATTAAGCTTAAAGGAATTTCTTTAAGCTCATTTACTATAATTAGTTGTTGTTGTTGAATTGTATTGTAGTTGGTATTTTTAACCGTAGTGCTCGTAAAATTAAATTCTTGAGAAGTATATATTTTGGAAAGAAAATCAGTTGTTTTACCAATGCTTAAAACATTGATTTTTTGCGTGTTATTTATTGCGAAGTAAAATATATTGTCAAAAGAAAAAGCATCGTTATGGGTTAACTGGATTTTTCCTAAAAAAACAGCTTGTTTTTGAATAGAGAATGAGAGTTCTTTAGTGCTATTTTCTTCTATAGAAAAAGATTGTTTATTTACTAATTTTTGATCATTTAATATAGCAATAGGAATATTTTCTTTTTTTACTCCTTGGTTTTTGATAAGAACCTTTAAGGTAAAACTAGTAGCATTATTAGCGGTTATAAAAACACTGTCAATAGCAAGATTGTTAGTTTGCGATACTAGCTGAGGTACTAGTGTAAGTGCTTGAGACGTGTTTTTGAAATTCCTAGTATTGACATTCTGAAAGTCAGAAATTAATATATTTTTTGAAGAATTTCCATCTTTATGAGTCGCTTCAATTTTTAATAGAATATCATTTATAGAGCGCTTTTTAGGGGTATTGGTAACTTTTAAAAGAACTGATTTCAACACAGAAGAAGATATATCCTTGTAAAAATTAGCATTAGTTAACAAAGAAAAAGAATCGTCGTTAGATATATTTTCCAGTATTGTTTGAGTAGCAATAGGAAGTAACTTGCCACTGGCTCCTTCAGCGCTCATACTTAAAGAATTGTCTAAATATATAAAGTTACGTTGCTTCTCATTAGTCTCTTTTAAAGAAAAATAAGGTTGAGCAAAAGCAATGATGACAGCCGTTAATAATAATAAACGGGTACATAAAATGAGCCATTTTTTTAATATAGAGCTTTTACGAGTTTGCAAAACTAACTTCTGTAAAAAATCAACATTTGTAAAAGATGTTTTTTTAAATTTTTGTAATTGAAATAAATGTACCAGAATAGGTATTATTAACAAGGCTAAAAAGTATAAAACTTCAGGATTTTTAAACTGCATATTAGTTGTTATATCTGAATGTAAAAATAGCTAAATAGATGGTTAAAAAAAGAAACAAGTTAAAAATGTGTTAGAAAATAGGTTAGAGCGCGACCAACCATCAAAAATTTGTACTTTTGGAGTATGACGACGAACGAAAATGATTGTAAAACTCTCAGTCTAATAGTGGATGATGCTAACTTAAAGCATTTGTTCAGCTATGCAAACAATTCACCCAGCCATCTTTTAACAACATTACAACAAGAGCCTTTAGAAAGGATGTTTTAAAGGAAAAAATTATTTATGAAAGTAACCAGTATTCCATTTAAAAAAACAGGATTCTTTTCTAAAACAATGTTAGATTATTTAGAAAAGAACAAAGAGATAACCCCTTTTTATAATAATTTTTCTGATTTAGAAGGATTTAAAAAGCAATTAGAAGAGAAGCAATTAGTATTTAAAAATAGCACAAGAAAAGTATTGGTAACTGCTTTAAAATCGCAATATGAAAACTTAGCAACTTCTGAGCAAACGCTTAGCAATATAAATAACCTTTTAAAAGAAAACACTTTTACAATAACAACAGGACATCAATTAAATTTGTTTACAGGTCCTTTGTATTTTTTATATAAAATAATTTCAGCAATTAATTTATGTGAAGAATTATCAGCAGAGTATCCTGCTCATAATTTTGTGCCTGTATATTGGATGGCAACGGAAGATCATGACTTTGAAGAAATAAATTATTTTAATTTTCAAGGAAAAAAAGTACAATGGAACCGTCCTGATGGAGGAGCCGTAGGGCGCTTTTCAACAATAGGGCTAGAGGAGGTTTTTGAAGCTTTTTCAGAACATTTAGGGACTTCTAAAAATGCTACTTATTTAAGAGAGCTATTTGCAAAAGGGTACTTAAAACATACAAATTTAGCAGCGGCAACCCGTTATATTGCAAATGAGTTGTTAGGAAAATATGGTTTGGTAATCATAGATGCTGATGATAAAGCATTAAAGCGAGAATTTACTCCTTTTATAGAAGAAGAGTTATTGAAGCAGACTTCTTTTAAAAAAGTTACTGAAACTATAACTGAATTTAGCAAGCGTTATAAAGTACAAGTGAATCCACGTGAAATCAACCTTTTTTATTTAACGAATAATCTTCGTGAGCGTATTGTTTACAAAGCGGGAAGCTATGAGGTGAATAACACTAATGTATCATGGGATGAAAAGGAGATACTAAAAGAAGTCGCTGAATTTCCAGAGCGCTTTTCGCCCAATGTAATCATGCGTCCACTATATCAAGAAGTAATTTTACCCAACCTTTGTTATATAGGAGGAGGAGGAGAGCAGGCGTATTGGCTGGAGCTAAAGAGGTATTTTGAAGCAGTAAAAGTACCGTATCCTATTTTATTATTACGTAATTCGGTTCAAGTAATTTCTGAAAAACAAGCAAGAAAATTAGCAAAATTAAATGTTTCAGTGGAAGAGCTATTCTTGAAGCAAAATGATTTACTAAGCATCAAAGTACTAGAAAAAACGGAGTGTGCTATAGATTTTACAAAGCAAAGAGCGTTTTTACAAGAGCAATTTCAAACATTAAAAAAAGTAGCAACAGCAACAGATATTTCTTTTTTAGGAGCTGTAAATGCCCAAGAAAAAAAGCAATTAAAGGGATTGTTAAATTTGGAAAAACGTTTATTGCGTGCAGAAAAAAGAAAACAAAAAGACTTAGTAGAAAGAATTGTAGCTTTGCAAAATGAAATACTACCAAATCAAAGTTTAGAGGAGCGACAACGAAATTTTTCTGAATACTATTTGGAGTATGGCAAGGAATTTATTACAATACTAAAAAATAATCTAAAGCCGTTGCAGTTGGATTTTACTGTACTAGAAATATGACAAAATTAAAATTAGGATTGCATCCTAAGAACAAGCATAGAAATGGTTACGCGTTTGAAAAACTATCAATAGAAAATAAAAAATTAGTTCCTTTTATAGTAAAAAATTCGTATGGTAACTTGTCTATCGATTTTTCAGATCCAAAAGCAGTAAAAGAATTGAATGCAGCATTATTATCATCAGAATATGGAATAAAGCATTGGAACTTTCCTGCGGCAAATTTATGTCCGCCAATTCCTGGGAGAGTAGATTACATTCATCATTTAGCAGATTTAATTGAAGGAGATGAAAAAGTTACTGTTTTAGATATTGGTACAGGTGCTAGTTGTGTGTATCCGCTTTTAGGGAGTGCCGTTTATGGTTGGAAGTTTGTTGGAACAGATATAGATTTAGATTCATTGGATAGTGCTCAAGATATTATTGATGATAATGATTTGGATGCTTTTATTAAATTAAGGCAGCAATTTGATGAAACTCATATTTTAAAGGGGATTATAGAAGAAAATGATGCTTTTTCAGTAACAATTTGTAATCCACCTTTTTATAAATCAGCAGAAGAAGCAATAGGGGCAAATAGAAGAAAGTCTAGGAATTTAGGAAACAATGCTGTTCGGAATTTTTCAGGGAATCATAATGAACTGTGGTATATAGGAGGAGAGAAAGCTTTTTTACATACTTATTTATATGAAAGTTCTCAGTACTCGACGGTAAGTAATTGGTTTACAAGTTTAGTTTCTAAAAAGGATAATATAGAAAGCCTAGAAAAATCTAGTAAAAAATTAGGGGTAAAAGAGTTTAAAGTAATACCAATGCACCAAGGGAATAAAGTAACCAGAATAGCCTGTTGGCGATTTTAATAGGTGTTTTTTTTGAAATTTCAATTTCTTTACTCATTTTCTGAAAGCAAAAGACTATTATTATGAAAATGAGATGATGCCACGATAACAAGCAGTTGTTACATGTGTCCTTAAAACTTACTTACAATTTACGAATAAATTAAGAAATAAGGATTGCAATGTACCTTGTAGCACGTGGAATTACGAAAAAAGTGACGAAGTAATTTCTTATTATAATCTTGATTTTTTGTTTTGTTTTTCTTCCAAAAAATGAAAGAATTAATATGTAAAGCGGTAAAGTTAGTTGTTAAAATATGTAAAAAGCACAGTAATTAGTAAGGAAGTAGTTCTCGAAGTGGTTTCAACTATTTCTGGTGCTTGCAAATTGGTCTTATTTTACTCTAATTTTAGCTTTTTTTACAACCTAGTGAAGGGTATGTTGCTTAAAAAGAATTTATTAGGGTAAAAAGCAGTTTTCGCTTCAAAACAAAAAAATTAAATCATTTCATTAAATATTTGGATAAAATGAAAAAACGGAGGTACGTTTTTTGTGTTAAAAGTCAATAGTATAATAATATTGGTTATTTTTGGTAGAAAAAATAGCTAATAGCAAATAAATTATGAGAATTTTTAAGTTCTGGATTGAACATTCAAAGGAGTTAAATCTTAACGGAATAAAACAATCATCGAAGGTTTTTGGAGGCTCTAATATCTCTGAATTAGACGCTATCAAAGACGCTGAGAGGAAATTAGACAGCGTTCAGAAAATAATTAATGGTGAACTCGAAAAAAATGCGGAATATGAATCGGATATCATCGAGGAGATTATTGAAAAAATTGATGAGCAAAATATCGTTACAAGAAATAGGTATGGAGCTTTGGTTTTGAATTCAAAAAATATGATGTTTATAGATATCGATTCTTATTCAAAATCAATTTTGGAGATGCTTTTTAAGAAGAAGATACCAGTGAAAGAATTAATGCTTCAAAAAATTGTAAAAACCATCAAACAGCATAAATATGCTGACTTCGGTTTTAGGGTTTATGAAACGAGCAAAGGGTATAGGGTTTTAGTGACCAATAAAGATTTTAATCCTAGAAGCAAAGAATCCAAAAGAATGATGGCTGATTTTAATGCAGATCATTTATATAGATTGCTGTGTATAAGACAGAATTGTTATCGTGCCCGTCTTACGCCTAAGCCTTATAGAATCAAGCAAAAAAGAATAAAAGTTGTTTATCCGAATAGAAGCAATGAGGAAGAGCAAGTATTGTCGAATTGGTTAAAAGAATATACACAAAAATCTACTAAATATGCTACCTGCAATCTAGTAAGAGAGTTTGGTAGCGTAGCGATGAATGCTGCTATTCAATATCATGATGAAACAGCAGGGGTAAAATGGCCTAATAAATTAGCGTAAAAAACTCATTATAAATGGCATATTGATATATTCTTCGTAATATGACTTATAATATATTTTTTTAGAAATAAAAAATGAAGAAGAAGCCAATTCATGGCAAGCTAATTATCGAAAAGCGCTCGGATTTCTGCCTGTGTATTTTTTAAAAGTTTTATTAAAATGGCTAGAATCCGAAAAACCTGTTTTATCTGCTATTTCTGAAATATTTAAGTTAGTTTGCTTTAAAAGACGTGTTGCTATTTCTATTTTAGTTTTTAATACGTATTGTTGGATAGAAATGCCTGCGTGCTTTTTTATAAAAATACTTACATAGTTGGGAGACATATAAAAAATTTCAGCGATAGCCTTTATCTTAATCAATTCTTTATTAAGAACATTTTGTCTTATGTAAGTTAGTATGGAATTTATTTTTTCTTTTTCGGAGTCATATGGCTTTTCTATTTTTAAGAGGTTCGATTTTAAGTTTCTTGAAACCAGCATCAATAAGGTACCAAATAAGTTGAGTAAAACATCTCTACTATACATCAAAGAATTTTCTATTTCATTCTTTATCAATTCATACAAATAAAATAATTGTAACCTATCAGTGTCATAGGTAATAATACTTTTAGGGATATTATTGGTATGAAGTATAACGGTATCTAAGTTTTTTTTCCAATGCATACTTGCAGCTAAATTAGCCTTCTCTAAGAGTAGTTGTTCTGTAAATTTTAGAATACCAAAAGTTGTAGGTTCATTAATTATAAATTCGTGCTCATCTTTAGGAGTTAAAAAAAACAAATCCCCTTTCGTATAATCAATAGTACTCTCATTTAAAAGATGTTGTCCGCTGCCTTTTAAAATATAGGTAAGTTCAAAAAAGTTATGCTTATGTCTTGGATAGCCCCATTCGTTGATTGCTTCAAATTCAAGAAGATCTAAATTTTTAGTGATGTAAAATCGTTGCGGCATTAAAAAGATGTATTTGTACAAATATACAATGCATTTATACAATAAAAGCGATTACCAACCTCTCTAATTTTGCAGTATCAAAAAGTAATATTAAAATGATAAACAAGCAAAAGTAGCAACGGTCTATTAATAATAAAGATGCCTTTAAATTATTAGATATTGAAAAAATAAACTAGGGTGTTAACGCTAGCTACTTAAGCAAAAAAGAAATAAAATAACATACTTATGGAATATACATTGCACAGCCCCTATGATATGAACGGAATTTTATTAGAGAATCGTTTTTTAATGGCTCCTATGACGCGTTCAAGAGCCACGCAGCCAAATGATGTGCCTAATGTGTTGATGGCAAAATATTATGGACAAAGAGCGTCTGCAGGGATAATCATAACAGAGGCAACTCAAGTTTCTTTACAAGGAAAAGGTTATGCAAGAACCCCAGGTATTTATACGCAAGAACAAATTGAAGGATGGAAGCTAGTAACTAATGAGGCGCATAAAAAGGGAGGTAAAATATTTTTACAATTATGGCATGTTGGTCGTGTTTCAAGTTCGCAAGTTAATGGGTTACAACCATTGGCCCCATCGGCTAAAATAGCGAAAGAAACTACAGTGTATATATTTGATGGAGCATCAAATGGAAATGCGTTTTTTATACCAGTAGAAGAACCAAAAGAAATGAATAAAAAAGATATTAATCAGGTTATTGAAGAGTTTAGGGTAGGCGCAAAAAATGCAATGGAAGCAGGGTTTGACGGTGTGGAAATTCATGGAGCAAATGGTTATTTGATAGACCAGTTTTTGAGAAGTAACTCAAATATAAGAAAAGATGAGTACGGTGGAAGTAGAGAAAATAGAGTTCGAATATTAACTGAAATTACTCGAGCAGTAGTTGACGAAATCGGAAGCGAAAAAACAGGAGTTCGTTTGTCACCATTTATTAGCTTTAAAGACATGAATGACCCTGAAATTTTAGATACGATTATGGTAGCTTCTCAAGAATTAGAAAAATTAGGGGTAACTTATATTCATTTATGTGAAGCAGATTGGGATGATGCCCCTAAAATACCTACTTATTTTAGAATGCAATTAAGAGAAGTATTTAGTAAAACAATAATAGCGACAGGAAATAAAACGCCGCAAGAGGCAAATATATTATTAGCTAATAATTTGGTTGACTTAGTTGGTTTTGGTAGAAAGTTTTTAGCGAATCCTGATTATCCAAAACGTGTAAAACTAAATGCAAAAATGAATCGGATTGATCAGAGTCGCACTTTATTTGGAGGGGGCACATCAATAGGTTATACAGATTATTCATTTATGGATTAAGATTTAAAAACTTCGGGTAGAATTTTAGATCAAAAAAATAGTACTTTCTTTAAATAAAAAGGAATTTTTAAATATCGTCATTGTAAGTCACGAAGCAAACTATAGAGTGTTTGTTTTTGAAGTCGGGGGATGTCAAATCGTGGTACTGCAATGACGTTTTTAAACAAAAAAATACAATTAAAACTAGAGATGTTAATTATGGAATATCTAATACATTTTTGACTGATTAAATTAAGTAGTAAGCCTATTTGTAAGCATTGTTTAAAACAATCGCTTTTTAGTAAAAAAAAGGTCAATAATCATATCTAATTAGTGTTCAGTGAAATAACATTTTATCGGTTTTAAGCAGGTTGGGTGTCTTGTTGTTAGGAGGGGTAGGTAAAGGGTTAAAAAAAGCATAAAAAGAGCTTTTACAGTTGTTTTTTAGAGAGGTGTGAACGGTGTGTAGGTGTATTTGAGGGTGATCTTTTTGGCGAGGTAAAATGATGTGAAATGCTCTCAAAAAGGCTTTTTCTTAATTTTTTTTAGATTTAAAAAATTGGCTTCTAGATGATTTTAGTAAGAATCATAAAGAGTGTTAAAATTCATAAGAATTCAAATGTGTTTTTCTTAAAAAGTAGATTGTATTTCTGCTTATAATTTTTATAAAATATAGCTATAAAGCTATTGGGAATAATGATTTTTTAAAGGGGTAAATAAGGGATTTTATTGCGTAAAATTGTACTTCCAAATTAAAGAAGTTTCTCATCAGGAGATGGAGATTTCCAATATACAAGTGTAAGTCGAAATACTACATTTTGCATTACACAAATCATATAAATTATTTCAACAAATTTAAAAAAAACGAGACAATTGTTTGGTAAAAACACGTCTGGATAGAAATAAAACGAATAGAAATTAAAGTATAAATAAATTTAAAATATTTTTAAAAATGAAAAACGTAGAAAGAATCGTTGTTTTCGGAGATAGCCTTTCTGATATTGGTGTAAAAGCAGATACAGGAACAGGAATTCTTGGTAGATTACTTGGAGAAGTAAGAGTAAACGAGATTAAAAGATTTAGTGACAATAAAAACTGGTCAGATTTTATATGGGAATGGTCAGGCGGTAGTAGTTTGGTAGATGGGCTTTCTCCAGAAGAAGCAAATAAACTTACATCAAATCATCTGTCGTTAAAAAAGTCTAGAATAGGTTCAAAAAATAATAATTTATCGTATTGTAATTACGCTACTGGAGGAGCTGTTGCTGATACACCCAAAGGCTTGATACACAAATTTGCGCTTACAACTTTTGAAGAACAAGTTAGTGACTATAAAAAAGACTTAGAAAAAACAGAAAACGATAAACCGAATAATAATTTATTCATAGTTTGGTTTGGACTGAATGATATTGTAACAAATCAAAAAGGAATTGAGTTAATGCAAAAAACGGTACAGCGTTTAACAGCATTGTGTCATGAGGTTGATGAAATTACTAAGGCACATAATAGTGCTAGTGAAAACCATTTTATTATTGTTAATAATCCTGATCCTTCTAGTGCTGTAAGATATATTGAAAATCCAGAGTCTGAAGAAGTAAGAGGTTTGCGTGATGCAACTATAGAATTTAACAGACTTCTTAAAGAATCTTTTCCAGCTAAGGAAGATAGTAGGTTTACAGTACTTGATGCATTTACCTTTTTACAGCAAAACTTGTATAATTTAGATATTATTAAAATAGATCAAGCAGCTGGGGTTCCTGTTCAGTACTATTCTGACTCTCAAGATCCTGTGCCATTGTCAAAAGCTTTAAGAAATTTTTTAAATTCAATTGACTTATCAAAAGAAAAAGAAGGTACTATATTAAGAGAGTTTATAAATACGATTAATGATCAAATAAAAACAGCTTTAAAAACGGATAACGAAATTGTTTTACATAAAAACGTTTCGAAAACGTTACTAGATATTTTACCTAAAATTAAAAAAGCAAATAAGAAGTTTACAAAAGCATTAAAGCTAATTCTATTAACCTCAGGATTATTTATAAACCGCGTAGAGTTTGCGATAAAATACTATGCAACACAAAAAGATAAACATGTTGAAGATATTCGTAAAATTCAAGCTGTAATTGATCAAATTTCTTCAAAAAACCTATTAACATCTTTAACTAGTGAATTATATAAAAAAGACGTAGCATTATATAATACGCTATCAGATATTTTAACAAGAACGGATAAGGATAGTTCTTTCAAAAAAATATTAACGTTAGTGATTGCTCAAAAATTTGGCTTTTTTGCAACATCAGATAAAGCGCACCCTACTGAAGCAGCTTACAAGCTTATAGCAACATTAATTGCCGTTCAATTCACTAAAAAGTTTCCTAATTTATCTCTAGGGGAGTCATTTGTTTCCAATGCATTTGAGCATGGTGTAGCAGAAACTTATTTTAACGTTTAACACCTTCCTCTTCATAAATAAAAGCTAAAGCACTTAGTATTTTAAACTTTTAAAAAAAAACAGGTTTTTACAAGGTATTTTAGTAAAAATAAATTGAAAATTATTTAATCATTAAATCAAAAATAACTACTATGGACTATAAACCAGAACAAGTCGTTCAGTCTTTATTATCAAAAATTTTTAAAACTATAACAGCAGGAACAGATCAACTATCTTCAAGTGATTTCGCTGTGTCTTGGGTTATGCCAGGAATACCTTTTTCTTTTGAAGATTTGGATTTTAACCTTTATGGGTTTGGAAGCCAACAAGGATTGGGAGATCGAAAAGGAAGAGAAAAGGCTGATATTGTTAGAGAACGATATATTTCGGCAGAAAATTTTGCTAATTTAGTGAATGCCATTCCTGCAGCAGGTAAATTTATAGATGACGCAAAAACCCAATTAATATATTCTCCTAAAAGTGAAAGTATTAATGCTGTTTATGATATCCTTTTAAGATTTTCAGAAGTAGCACATCAAGAATTAACAGAAGATCAACAGAAAAAAATAGATAGATTTAGAAAGCTTCTCTCTGAAACAGTTGAATTTGAGGATATAATTACAGGTGAGAAAAAGACGAAAGTAGTAGATGGTAAATTAAAAAAGGCATACTTAGAATACGAGAGTCATTATAGAGATGCCTTGGTTTCTTTTAACTCGTTAAAATTAAATGCTTTAAATAGTACTGATGCCAGAGCTGTACAAGAATTTTCTTTAAATGGTAAGATTCTTCGTCAAAAAGTAAATGCAGCGTATGATGCTTGGGTTTCTCAAGGGTTTAAAAATGAATACCAGCAAATTGTTGCTGCAATTGATTCTATAACTCGACGAAATTTAGAGGTTTATAAAAAAGACTTATTAACTAAATTTGAAAATGCGAAAATAACTAACCCTACTTCAGGAACAGATTTTTATCAAACAACTTTGTATCCAGCTACTTTTCTTACAGAAAATAATTGGACAAAATTCACCTTTAATAAAGAAGAGGTAGATAAACATGAAAATAAAATTTCACAATCTTTAGAAACTGATGTAAAAGCACGTTGGGGGCTTTTTTCAGGATCAAATGAGACTAATTATTCTTCTAAAAATTCTTCTTTGGATCTAAAAGAGGAAAAATTCAAAATTACTTTTTCACTTGCTCAAGCACCAATTTCGAGACCTTGGTTTTCACCAGAGTTTGTTAGAAGCTCAGGTTGGAGATTTTCAAAGAACTCGCCAATAACGTTATTTTCAGATGGGCAAACACCTCCTAAAGGTCAATTTCCTTTTTTGTCAAGATCAGCTGTTTTTATTAAAGATGTTACTATAGAATCTTCTTCTCTTGCTAAAGCGTTAAAAGAAAGTGAAAGCAAGTTAGATACCAAAACCAAAGCAGGGTTTGGTCCCATATCTATTTCGGCAAACTATAACAGAGAAGAATCTGATAGCAAGCTGACAACGAATGTAAGTGAAGGTGCTATTGAAATTAAAGGAATGCAATTAATTGGATTTGTATGTGAAAAAAACCCTGTGATTCCTAACACCAATCCTGATATTTCAGATTTTACATAAAAAAATTACTAATTAAAGAATATAATAATCAAACCATTTGACTAAACTTTCTTAAACTATATGCATACGGTATTGCCTTAAGTTTTAGAATAAGTCATTATAAGAAAAACTATAAAAGCTACTAATAAATGACAATAGATACAAATAAGAGGTATAGAAACTTTTTAATAAAGCGCATTAATCGTATATTTTCAAGAGCAATAAAAATTAAAAGTGTTGAGCTTCCAAATGAAATAGTAGAAGATGTTCAAGCTTTAAATGTAGGAGAGTCATTTCCTTTAAATAAATTAATCCTTATAAAAGGAAAGCTAGAAACCATTGTTGATGGTAATAGAAAATCTATTTTTGGCAATGTTAATGGTTTGTTTAAAACAGGAGAAACAACCAAAGCCTCTGTAATTGCGGCTGTATTTTTACTCTTATTTGTAGCCTTAGCTATTTTAGAGAGTATTAATGAAAAAAGTAGTCAAGTAACTATTTTAGATAGCTCTGGTTATATGTTATTTTACAATTTGATGTTTTCTATTGTTATTTCTGGCTTAGGTACATCTTTTAGATTATTACATTCTTTAATTAGTGAAAAAATAGAGTCTTTTAGAATAGAGTATTTAATTGAAGGAATTTTTTCTGGATTCATACTTTCTGAAATTCTATATATTAATATTCCAGAAATCCAAACCTCTCAAATATACTTTGGAAAGTTCCTTTTTGCTTTTTTTGGAGGAATGATTTCTGGAATACTTTACAGTGTTATTGAACGAATAACTTCTTCATTAGGTATTTTAATTACAGGATCAGATATACAAGGAGATCAATATAAAGAAAAGAGTAAAAATACAGAAGAATAATAGAATATACCGTTACATGCACTTCTTAAAACCCCCAAACACTAGAGTATATATATTACTACTACTAACTTATGGTGTATTGCTTTGTACAAGTTGCAAAGCAAGCCATATTAGCAAAAGCAACCGTATAAACAATGAAGCCCCTACTTATGCTGAGGTTTTGTCTCGTATAGCTGATCTTGAATTATCTGATTACGAGAAAAGGCATTTGTTTTATGAACGGGTATTTTTTAATATTGATTCTAATTCATTATCGTTTTTGTCTTCAAAATCAACGAATGCAGATTCTGCAAGAATGCAGTTAAACAAGTTGTACTCTTTTAACAAAATATTTAATACAATTTACAAAAAAGATAAAACCAAATTTTATCCATTAACTCAAGGGTTAGATGATTTTTATTCTAATGAATTAGCTCTTTATGATTGTACAAAAAAATCTTTTGAAGTAAATTTAAAATGTGGCTTAATTAAAAAAGTACTTGCCAACCAATCATTAAATAAGATAGAAACATTTGTTGGAGAAACTAATATTACTTTATTAAGTAACTATTCAGTTAAAACTGATGCTAAATTATTTTTTCATAAAAACCGCAGAGTAGAATATGCTGTTTTAAAAGTTGTTCGTCCATGGTTTGAATACGGAGTCTTGTCTATGATTTATAATCAATCTAAGAATAAGTCTAATCAAGAAAAGAAATTTCTAATTAACCAAGTAATTTTGATGCATCAAAAAGAGAATAAGAATCTGATACTTGGTTATGTATTACAGCCTATTTAAAAAATGTAATAGAAGTTTTTAAAGCAATTGTCTATACTTAGTTTTAACGAAACATATTTACCTAGCCCATTGTTCATGAGTACAATAAAGTAGCTATACTTTATGAGTGTAGTTAATTTGCAGTATGTTAAAATGTTATTTGGTAGGTTTTATAGTGAGTTAATAGTAGGATTATTTAAAGTGGCAATAGTGCATTTACGTACTTAAAAATCAACAATATTTAACTTAGTAAATAGTATGAAAATTAGAAATGTATTTTTTATTGGTTTTTGTTTCTTTTTTTTTAATTCGTTATTAGCTCAGGCAAAGCAAGTAACAATAGAACTTTATATAAATAAGATATATGATATAGAAACGATCAATTCGACTTTTCAAGTTGATGGATATTTAGTTCTAAAATGGAAAGCTAGTAAAGCTGACATTAAAAATACAAAGTTTACAAAAGGTAGTGCTATATATTACGCTAATCAAATAGAAGAATTAAAAAAGGACTTTTTTTGGATGCCTGATATAGAATTTATGAATAAGCTAGATGACGTTATTATAGATAATAAAGTTTTAACGATTGGAGAAGATGGCTTTGTTGTATTTAGAAGGCGCTTTAATTGTTCTTTTCATTCTAAGATGAATTTAATTACATTTCCTTTTGATACACAGGTTTTTGAAATAAATTTTGAATCTTTTTTATACAAAAAAAATGAGCTTGTATTTGTGGATCCTGATTTGTTTTATGACGCATCTTTTAGTAGTATAGATCCTGAATGGAAAATTAAAGAACACTATGCTAAGATAAAGGTAATGAAATATAAAGGAGGTTTTTTTGAAGGCTCAAATAACAAAGAAGATGCGTATTCTAGAGCGTCCTTCGTAATTAAATTTAAAAGAAAAGCAGGTTATTATTTATGGCAAGTTCTTTTTCCTTTATTTTTGATAGTATTTTCATCTTGGGTTATTTTTTGGATTAAATCCTATACAGATCAATTGAATATCGGATTTACTTTGTTGTTAACCGTAGTGGCATTCAATTTTTTTTCTAATTCCCTTTTACCTAAGTTGCCATATAATACGTTTTTAGAGTCTGTTATTATTCTTAGTTACATTTCTATTACCAGTTCAATTATATTACTAGTGTACCGAAATATTGTAGATAATAGAAAACTATTGTCTTATTTTAAATTAGGATTCCCCTTTATTTTTATTACAGCGATAGTAGTTCTTGTACTTGTTTACTTTATGTAGGAAAGTTTTAAAATATAAAAGGAAGTAATTTATCCAAACTCTGTTGAGCTATATGTTGATTTCAATAGCAATGCGGAGTTTGGATTTATTGCGTCGTTTTTTTTCGCTAAAAAATCAAAAAAAAGCCCAAATCCTATAGGTGGAATTTGAGCTTTAATAATTTAAGTTTTTATAAAAAGAATCGTATTGTTTATTGACGATTAGAAACAGCATCGGGAATTAAAAGAGACGCATCTCCACCATTACGCATAACATCTCTAACAATAGAAGAACTGATAAAAGAAGTTTCAGCACTCGTTAATAAAAACACCGTTTCTATTCCTGATAACTTACGATTAGTTTGTGCAATGGCCTTTTCAAATTCAAAATCGGCAGGATTTCGAAGCCCGCGCAAAATAAAATCAGCATTCATTTTTTTACAAAAGTCAACGGTTAACCCTTGGTACGTTTCAACCGTTATCTTTTGTTCTTCAGCAAAGGCATTTTCAATAAAAGCTTTGCGCTCTTCAATAGAAAACATATATTTTTTATCGGTATTTACACCAATCGCAATTACAATGGAATCAAATAGAGGTATTGCTCTCTTAATAATGTCTATATGCCCTAATGTAATAGGATCAAAAGAACCTGGGAAAACTGCTTTTTTCATGTCTGTTAGTCTCGTTTAATATTCTTCAAAAAAAAGAAGAAAAGGATTATGATATAAAAGTAAATAAATTACTGTATATATTGAAATACTTAGGAAGTTTCAATAGCATTTCCAAATAAATCAGCTAAACTAATATTGGCAGCTTTTGCTTGTTGTGGTAAAATACTTTCTTCGGTCATTCCAGGCACTGTATTCATTTCTAAAAAATGAGGAACTCCGTCAACCAAAATATATTCAGAACGAGAAAACCCACGCATATTTAAAGCAGTATATACCTTTTTAGCAATTTCTTGCACTTTTTGAGTAGTTTCTTGAGTTAATTGAGCAGGTGTAATTTCTTTGGATTTTCCTTCATACTTAGCCTCATAATCAAAAAAATCATTTTCAGATATGATTTCAGTAATAGGGAGTACTTTTGTAGCTCCTTCGTATTGAATAACACCGACAGAAACTTCCTTGCCATCCAAAAAAGACTCTATCAAAATTTCACGATCCTCTTGAAAAGCCTTTTCTATAGCAGGAAGCATTTCTGCTGCTTTATGTACCTTAGAAATTCCAAAGCTTGACCCAGCATTATTAGGTTTTACAAAACAAGGAAGCCCTACTTTGTCTATAATTTTAGTAATATTAATAGCTTCTCCTTTATTAAGGTAAACAGCAGTAGCAGTAGGAATACCGTATTGTTTTACAGCACTTAGGCAATCTCTTTTGTTAAAGGTTAATGCCATTTGGTAAAAAGGAGCTGAAGTATGTTTCATTCCTATCAAATCAAAATAAGCAAGAAGGGCTCCATTTTCACCAGGTGCTCCATGAATAGCATTAAACACGCAATCAAATATTATTTTTTGATTGCCAAGACTAAAAGAAAAATCATTTTTATCAATAGCATACTCATTTCCTTGGTCATCTAAAGCAACCCATTTTTCAGTAAAAATAAGCACCCTATAAGGAGTATATAGCTCTTTATTTAAGTGATGGTAAACAACATTTCCGCTTTTTAAAGATATTTCTACTTCCGAAGAATACCCTCCCGTGACAATGGCAATAGTTTTTTTCATGATTAAAATTTGGTAATAGCAAATTTATCAAAATATAAGTTGAAAGACCAACGTTTAGTTTTTATATATTTGTGCAGCTAAAAAAAACAACTATGAGTTTTATACAGTTTATAAAAAGTAAATTATTTTTAAAACAATTAGTCATTGCATTTGTAGGACTATTGTTATTTGTTTTCGGATTACAGTGGTGGTTAGGAAATACAACCAATCACAACCAAAAAATACAGGTGCCTGACTTGCACAAAATGTCCTTAAAAGAAGTACAACAAAAATTAGCAGAGCTTACATTAGATTTTATAGTACTTGATTCCGCAAGCTATAATCCTGCTTACCCAGCAAAATCGGTAATAGAACAGAATCCAGAGGTAGGAGATTTGGTAAAAGAAAAACGTAAAATATACATCACCTTAAATCCGTCAAAGTACAGAGATATTGAAATCCCAGATTTAAATGGACGTACCAAAAGGCAAGCCACTACGCATTTACGCTCTATAGGTTTTTTAGTAGGTACCAACTATAGCTATGTAAAAGATATAGGAAAAGATGTTGTAAGAGGGCTAAAATATAAAGGAAAAGAATTAAAAATAGGAGGAAAACTACCCAAAAATAGTACAATAGATTTGATATTAGGTGATGGAAATCATTAACCACGATATCATATCTTACAATAATTTGATAAAAGAGTAAGCAGAATTTTATGCAGGAAGATACGAATAAAGAAATAGAAAATGATGATTTATATGAGCATTATAGATTTACTGCTAGTGAAGGGCAGGTGCCTTTAAGAGTCGATAAATTTTTAATGAATTTTATAGAAAATGCAACCAGAAATAAAATTCAGCAAGCAGCAAAAGCAGGAAACATATTAGTAAATGATGTTGTTGTAAAGTCAAATTATAAGGTAAAGCCAAATGATGTAGTACGCGTAGTACTTTCGTATCCGCCTCCAGAAAATTTATTAGTGGCAGAAAACATTCCTTTGAATATCGTATATGAAGACGATGCTGTAATTGTGGTAAATAAGCCAGCAGGAATGGTAGTGCACCCTGGGCATGGAAATTATTCAGGTACTTTGGTTAACGGGCTTATTCATCATATAGAAAATTTACCAAGTAATAGTAATGAGCGCCCCGGCTTAGTACATAGAATAGACAAAGATACCAGTGGGTTATTAGTAGTTGCTAAAACAGAATTTGCCATGGCACATTTATCAAAGCAATTCTTTGATCGTACTACTGAACGCTTATATTATGCGCTTGTTTGGGGGAATATTGAAGAAGACGAAGGACGCATTGAAGGAAATATTGGGCGAAGTTTTAAAAATCGTTTGCAAATGGATGTTTTTCCTGAAGGAGATTATGGAAAGCATGCTGTTACACATTTTAAAGTATTAGAACGATTGACTTATGTTACCTTAGTACAATGTAAATTAGAAACAGGTAGAACTCATCAAATAAGAACACATTTTAAGCATATTGGGCATACACTTTTTAACGATGAACGTTATGGAGGGCATGAAATTTTAAAAGGAACTACTTTTACAAAATACAAGCAGTTTGTTCAAAATTGCTTTAAAACATTGCCAAGGCAAGCCCTGCATGCAAAAACATTAGGGTTTACGCATCCGGTAACAGGTAAGTTTTTACAATTTGATTCAGAAGTACCAGACGATATTACTACTTGTTTGGAAAAATGGAGGACGTATTCAGCGCATTCAAAACATGATGATTAGTATTGTTTGGTTATTTTAAAAGCTCGTTTTATAATCGTAGTAATTTGAAACTATTTTTAAAGAAGAAAAGACTTTTATTTTTATAGTTATCAATTGATAAATTAAAATTACAGTCATTTAAACTTTTTCTGATGCCTACAAATTGGTTTCACTTTTCCCCTAATTTTAGCTTCCAAGCAAAAAGTTTAAATGACTGCATTATTTGTTAGTTTTCATTGTAAGTTTATTATTGAATTCCGACCGAGTGTTTAATAAAACATAATAATCATACAATGAAAAAAATAACTGTATTTATAATAGTAGCTATGATAGGCTTTGCATCTTGTGCTAAAAAAGAAAAAGCAACAGCAAAAAAGGAGCAACAAGCAACAGAAGCTAATGTTTATAAAGGGTATCCAGAGGCTTTAGTAAAAGTATTTAAAAAACATGGTGGGTTAGCAACTTGGAAACAAAAAAAAGTACTGTCTTTTAGAAAAGGAGATGAGGAGCATACTACTGATTTATATAGTAGAAAAGCATTGATAGCGGGAACTGATTATACAATTGGTTTTGATGGAAAAAAGCCGTGGGTACAGCAAAAAGATACTGCTTCTTTTAAGGGAAATGCAGATTTTTATTACAATTTGTATTTTTACTTTTACGCAATGCCGTTTATTTTAGCGGATGATGGTATTGTATATGAAGAAGCTGCACCGATTACTTTTGAAGGAGTTAGCTATCCTGGAATTAAAATTTCATACAATAGTGGAGTAGGAGTTTCTCCTGAAGATAATTATTACTTATATTACAATCCTAAGACTTATCAAATGGAATGGTTGGGATACACCGTTACATTTTTTAGCAAAAAAGCAAGTGATACTGTAAAGTTGATAAAATATGGAGCATGGACAGAAGTGGACGGAGTATTGTTACCGAAGTCAATGACATGGTATAAAAGAGATGAAAATGGAGCTCCATTAGAACCAGCAAAGGAGCCTACTGTTTTTGAAGAAATAACATTGAGTAAAACAGCTTTGACAGACGATTTTTATAAAAAAAGATAGTGTACTAATACTATGAGTGGACAAAAATATATTTGGAAAAAAGAATATACAGCCGTTTTAATAGCTAATGTAGTGTACATATTATTATTTTATGTAATTACAAATTATTTCACCTTATAAAATTTCTAGAAATGGAATTATTAGATTGGATCGTTTTATCTATTACACTAGTATTTATTGTAGGATACGGAACTTATGTAACTCGAAAAAATGCAAGTGTTGACGATTATATAAGAGGTGGGAATGATACTAAATGGTGGACCATAGGGCTATCGGTAATGGCCACTCAAGCAAGTGCAATTACTTTTTTATCAACCCCAGGACAGGCATTTCATAGTGGAATGGGGTTTGTACAATTTTATTTCGGGCTGCCAATTGCCATGGTTGTTATTTGTATGGTGTTCATACCTATTTATCACCAATTAAAAGTATATACAGCCTACGAATTTTTAGAAAACAGATTTGACTTAAAAACTCGTACCCTAGCAGCGTTCTTGTTTTTAGTGCAGCGCGGTTTGGCAGCAGGAATTACCATTTTTGCTCCTGCAATAATTTTATCAGCAGTATTGGGTTGGAATTTGATAAGCTTAAACATCATTATTGGAGTTTTAGTAATTATTTATACAGTTTCAGGAGGTACAAAAGCGGTAAATGTTACGCAAAAGCAACAAATGATTATTATTTTTTTAGGAATGTTAATTGCTTTTTATTTGGTAATGCAATACCTACCTAAAGAGATTACATTTGTAAAAGCGTTGGAAATTGCAGGAGCAAGTGGAAAAATGAATGTATTGGATTTTTCATTTGATTTTAGCAATCGTTATACTGTTTGGACAGGGTTAATTGGAGGAACTTTTTTAATGCTTTCTTATTTTGGTACAGATCAAAGCCAAGTACAACGATATTTATCAGGAAAATCAGCTAGAGAAAGTCAATTGGGGTTGATTTTTAATGGATTGCTAAAAGTGCCAATGCAGTTTTTTATTTTATTAGTAGGGGTAATGGTATTTGTATTTTACCAATTCAACCCTTCGCCATTGAATTTTAATCCGAAAGCTAATGAGGCGGTCTATTCATCAGCGTATGCAACAACCTATAAACAACTTCAAGAAACGCATCAAGAAATAGAGCAACGTAAAAAAGAGTTACTGCTTAATGGAATACAAACCAATGAATTGGTTAGTATAAAAGCTTTAAATGAACAAGATGCTGAAGTTAAAGATGCGGCAAAAGAAATCATAAAAAAGGCAGATGCTTCTGTAGAAACAAATGATAAAGACTATGTGTTTATTCATTTTATATTAAACAATTTGCCTAGAGGTTTAATAGGTCTTTTACTAGCGGTAATTTTATCTGCAGCAATGTCATCTACCGCTTCTGAGCTAAATGCCCTTGCAAGTACTACGGCTATTGACTTGTATAAAAGAAATGTAGCGGCTAATAGGAGTGAAGAGCATTATGTGAAAGCGTCAAAATGGTTTACATTAGGTTGGGGAATTTTGGCAATTTTAGTAGCTTGTGTAGCTAATTTATTTGACAACTTAATTCAGTTAGTAAATATTATAGGTTCTATTTTTTATGGAAATGTATTGGGAATTTTTTTACTTGCTTTTTTTGTGAAATTTGTCAAAGGAAATGCCGTATTTATAGCCGCAATCATTACTCAAATACTTATTGTATTGGTTTGGTATGTTGATTGGTTGCCTTATTTGTGGCTAAATTTGTTAGGTTGCGTTTTGGTAATGGGAATTGCTACCTGCATACAGTTATTTCAAAAAAAAGCGCCATAATTTACTAGTAAAATGGCGCTGTTTTTATAATAAAAGAAGGGGGTAAGTAAAATAATAATGCTTTAGGCAAATGGGGCTTTATTTTTCCTCTAAGAAAAAAGAGAAAGTAAGCTTCTTATAAGGGTAAAAAACTCCTTGTTGAAATATACGAATAAAGAATAGATAGGCCGGCTATTCCATGTTTTAATAAAAATAATAAAATTGCTCAATAACTTGTGAATACACCAAGAAATAAGGATACAGTAATGGTGTTATTGAGCATAAAAATCATGCTGTTTTTAAGTTAGGTGAAAGAAGCCTCGTTTTTACAAAATAAATTTTTTTGGCATAGTGCTAGGCATCAATTTTGAATGTACTCTTTTTGAAAACAAAATTCTACTGTTTTTTTTACGCAAAAGATTGTTTTTTTAGGTGTTTTTTCTACTGTTTTCTACTTGATTTATAAAAAAAAAGCTACGTAATTTTACTAGGTTTTGGCTCGGTGTTTTTACGTAGCTTAAAATTCAACATGTTAATAATCAGGGTTTTTGGTTTTAGGTTTCTTTTTTTTATAAAAAATATGAAAATAATTTTAATCTTATTTTTAGTAGCTTTGTTACAGCACCTTACAGCTCTTTTTTTTGATCATTTTGATTTTAAGATTCGTTTGTTTCTTGTTTTTTTGTTTTAGTAAAAAGAAATAAGTTAGTAATGGTGCAAAAATGAATGCCATGTAAAAAAAGAACACGTATGATTACATTTGATTTAAGAGATTGCCGAAGTCTTATTCATGAAATAGAGAGAGAGACTTCTCCTGATTACAAAAAAGTTGATAAACTAGGATTCCGTTTGGATAGCATTGCTGCCACTGTGCAAGGAAAGTTACCTCATGAACTTTTGAATATTGGTAAGTTTAGTAGTGGAGGGCCTGATTTTCAATTTTCTCGAAGTAAAAAACCCAACAGTGCTTTGGTAAAAACCTTGGTAGCTCCTACTCGTTTTATGAGCGATGCTTATTTGGCTTTTGATTTAGAGTTGACCTTAAAGACAGGAATTTATGCAGGGGCTTATTGGGAAAAACATATAGATCAGGCGGATGCTGCTTATTATGCCAAGGATTTTGTAAATCATTTTATGACCAAACAAGGAGAAATGTGGTATGATGATGGAGGTCTTTCTCATGCAATCAAACATTCTCCTGAAGGACAAAACCTAATAAAGCAAATATCTACCGAGTTTAAAGAGTTGATGTTTGCTTATGGAGGAGATTTTGCGAAAGTAGGGTTAAAAGAGAAGGATTATAGAACTCCTAGTTTTTCATGGAATTCTAGCCCTACGTTAAAAATTTTAGTAGGAGGTACTCAAAAACTCATTGTCAATTTGTCGGCAATTTTTTACAATCCTAAAAAATGCAATTGGGCAGCCTTAATTTCTGTTGAAATACGAGACGATTTTGGAGTTACGGAAGGCGATTTGACGAAGGCTTCTCCTGCTGCTAAATTAGGGATTGGAGGATTGACTGATATGTGGGTACTGCAACACCAACGTGGGAAAAAGCCATTTACTTCGGTGTTTAACTTTTCATTTTTTTGCTATGGCGACTATTAGATTTTTTCCCTTTTTTATTTTTTTATGCTTATTGCTTGCGTGTCAACCCAAAGACAAAAGCCTTAAAATATACCATTTAAAACCAAATCTTGTTCATGTAAATAAAGATACGGTTGGTGTATATGGATGGTATTCAAAAACTAGAAGTGATTTTTTTGCGATAAAAAACTTTGATAAAGAGAACGAA
The DNA here is from genome assembly GCF_900119795.1 of Tenacibaculum maritimum NCIMB 2154. Classification (NCBI taxonomy): domain Bacteria; kingdom Pseudomonadati; phylum Bacteroidota; class Flavobacteriia; order Flavobacteriales; family Flavobacteriaceae; genus Tenacibaculum; species Tenacibaculum maritimum. The sequence goes on along the minus strand of NZ_LT634361.1, from coordinate 2,229,925 downwards.
AAACATAAAACTAAAGTAGATAGCTTTGTGGTAAATTATATCCAAAAAGACAACTTTTTATATAAAAATAAAAATACAAGGTGGTTTTTAACCTTTTTTGAGTATGGTGATGGGATTGATGAAAATACCAAACATGCATATAATACGGATTATACCATACATACGTTATTTGCCTTTGAGAAGCAACAAATTGCTTATTCTTTTAATTCAAGATATGAAAAGGGATATAAAAAAGTTAATTACTATTTTAAGGATGGAGATTCCATAGTGCATGAAGATAGAAAAATAATATCAGACTACTTTAAGGAACATCCAATAAAGGAGCCATGGTAAAATTAGCTAATATAAAACATTTAAAAGAGGTGATTTTTTATGGGGTGTTTATAATGATATTATTGCTTGAGTGCCAACCCAAAGACAAAAGTCTTAAGATATACCATTTAAAACCAAACCTTGTTCATGTAAATAAAGATACGGTTGGTGTATATGGATGGTATTCAAAAACTAGAAGTGATTTTTTTGCGATAAAAAACTTTGATAAAGAGAATGAAAAACATAAAACTAAAGTAGATAGCTTTGTGGTAAATTATATCCAAAAAGACAGCTTTTTATATAAAAATAAAAATGCAAAATGGTCTTTAACTTTCTTTAAGTATGGCGATGGGATTGATGAAAATACAGAGCATCGGGTAGATACTGACTATACGATGCATACATTATTTGCTCCGAAGAAAGAAATAGCTATTTATACATTTGATAGTAAGATCGGGTATCGAGGGTCTTTTTATTGGATAAATCAAGAGAACTTTGAGTCTAATGATGAAAAAAGAAAAATAATATCAGATTACTTTAAGGAACACCCGATAAAGGAGTCATGGTAAAATTAGCTAATATGAAACATTTAAAAGAGGTGGTTTTTTATGAGGTGCTTATAATGGGCTTATTGTTTGCGTGCCAACCCAAAGCCAAAGACAAAAGTCTTAAGATATACCATTTAAAACCGAATGATATTAGTGAACTTCCAGAGTATAGGGAAAATAAAAGGTATTACGAATTACTTCGAAATGATTTTTTTGCGATAAAAAACTTTGATAAAGAGAACGAAAAACATAAAACTAAGGTAGATAGCTTTGTGGTAAATTATATCCAAAAAGACAGCTTTTTGTATAAAAATAAAAATGCGTATTGGTCGTTGGTTTTTTTTAAGTATGGTGATGGGATTGATGAAAATACCAAACATGCATATAATACGGACTATACCATACATACGCTATTTGCCTTTGAAAAGCGGGAAATCTATTATTCTTTTGAGTCTAATGATACTTATTATCAGAAAAAATATAAAACCACTGGTTACTATTTTAAAAAAGGAGATTCAGTGGTAAAAGAAAAAAGAAAAATAATATCAGACTACTTTAAGGAAGATCCAATAGAGGAGCCATGGTAAAATTAGCTAATATAAAACATTTAAAAGAGGTGGTTTTTTATGGGGTGCTTATAATGGGCTTATTGTTTGGTTGCCAATCCAAAGACAAAGACAAAGACAAAAGTCTTAAGATATACCATTTAAAACCGAATCTTGTTCATGTAAATAAAGATACGGTTGGTGTATATGGATGGTATTCAAAAACTAGAAGTGATTTTTTTGCGATAAAAAACTTTGATAAAGAGAATGAAAAACATAAAACTAAGGTAGATAGCTTTGTGGTAAATTATATCCAAAAAGACAGCTTTTTGTATAAAAATAAAAATGCGTATTGGTCGTTGGTTTTTTTTAAGTATGGCGATGGAATTGATGAAAATACAGAGCATCGGGTAGATACTGATTATACCATTCATACATTATTTGCTCAAAGAAAAGAAATATGTAATTTTTATTTTGACAGTAGAGTAGGGTATATTGGGTCTAATTATTGGATTGAGTACTCCCCTAAAAAAATAGATAAGAATAGGAGAAAAATAATATCAGATTACTTTAAGGAACACCCAATAAAGGAGTCATGGTAAAATTAGCTAATATGAAACATTTAAAAGAGGTGGTTTTTTATGAGGTGCTTATAATGGGCTTATTGCTTGCGTGCCAACCCAAAGACAAAGACAAAAGTCTTAAGATATACCATTTAAAACCAAACCTTGTTCATGTAAATAAAGATACGGTTGGTGTATATGGATGGTATTCAAAAACTAGAAGTGATTTTTTTGCGATAAAAAACTTTGATAAAGAGAACGAAAAACATAAAACTAAGGTAGATAGCTTTGTGGTAAATTATATCCAAAAAGACAGCTTTTTGTATAAAAATAAAAATGCAAGGTGGTTTTTAACCTTTTTTAAGTATGGTGATGGGATTGATGAAAATACGGAGCATCGAGTAGATACTGATTATACCATTCATACATTATTTGCCTTTAAAAAGAGAGAAGTTGTTTACTCATTTGCTTTAAGAGATCATATTCCTACATATTATTTTAAAGGAGGGGATTCCATAGTGCATGAAGATAGAAAAATAATATCAAATTACTTTAAGGAACATCCAATAAAGGAGTCATGGTAAAATTAGCTAATATAAAACATTTAAAAGAGGTGGTTTTTTATGGGGTGCTTATAATGGGCTTATTGTTTGCTTGCCAATCCAAAGACAAAGACAAAAGTCTTAAGATATACCATTTAAAACCGAATGATATAGGTAAATTTCCTCATTATAAAGAGAATAAAAAATATTATGAGTTGAGTAGAGATGACTTTTTTGTAATAAAAAACTTTGATAAAGAGAACGAAAAACATAAAACTAAGGTAGATAGCTTTGTGGTAAATTATATCCAAAAAGACAGCTTTTTGTATAAAAATAAAAATGCAAGGTGGTTTTTAACCTTTTTTAAGTATGGTGATGGGATTGATGAAAATACCAAACATGCATATAATACGGATTATACCATACATATGTTATTTGCCTTTGAGAAGCAACAAATTGCTTATTCTTTTAATTCAAGATATAAAAAGGGATATAAAAAAGTTAATTACTATTTTAAGGATGGAGATTCCATAGTGCATGAAGATAGAAAAATAATATCAAATTACTTTAAGGAACATCCAATAAAGGAGTCATGGTAAAATTAGCTAATATAAAGCATTTAAAAGAGGTGGTTTTTTATGGGGTGCTTATAATGGGCTTATTGTTTGCGTGCCAACCCAAAGACAAAAGCCTTAAGATATACCATTTAAAACCGAATCTTGTTCATGTAAATAAAGATACGGTTGGTGTATATGGATGGTATTCAAAAACTAGAAGTGATTTTTTTGCGATAAAAAATTTTGATAAAGAGAATGAAAAACATAAAACCAAAGTAGATAGCTTTGTGGTAAATTATATCCAAAAAGACAGCTTTTTATATAAAAATAAAAATTCAGAATTTTCTTTATCCTTTTTTGAGTATGGCGATGGAATTGATGAAAATACGGAGCATCGGGTAGATACTGATTATACCATTCATACATTATTTGCTCAAAGAAAAGAAATATGTAATTTTTATTTTGACAGTAGAGTAGGGTATATTGGGTCTAATTATTGGATTGAGTACTCCCCTAAAAAAATAGATAAGAATAGGAGAAAAATAATATCAGATTACTTTAAGGAACACCCAATAAAGGAGCCATGGTAAAATTAGCTAATATAAAACATTTAAAAGAGGTGATTTTTTATGGGGTGCTTATAATGGTATTATTGCTTGCGTGCCAGTCCAAAGAAAAAGACAAAAGTCTTAAGATATACCATTTAAAACCGAATAGTTTATATATAAAGAAGGACACGGTTGGTGTATATGGATGGTATTCAAAAACTAGAAGTGATTTTTTTGCGATAAAAAACTTTGATAAAGAGAATGAAAAACATAAAACTAAAGTAGATAGCTTTGTGGTAAATTATATCCAAAAAGACAGCTTTTTGTATAAAAATAAAAACACTTATTGGTCGTTGGTTTTTTTTAAGTATGGTGATGGGATTGATAAAAATACCAAACATGCATATAATACGGATTATACCATACATACGTTATTTGCTTTTGAAAAACGGCGGTGCTATTATTCTTTTAGTTCGAGATTCCAAAAGGGGTATATAGCAACGGGTTACTACTTTAAGGATGGAGATTCAGTGGTAAAAGAAAAAAGAAAAATAATATCAGACTGCTTTAAGGAACATCCAATAAAGGAGTCATGGTAAAATTAGTTAATATGAAACATTTAAAAGGGATGGTTTTTTATGGGGTGCTTATAATGGGCTTATTGTTTGCATGCCAGTCCAAAGAAAAAGACAAAAGTCTTAAGATATACCATTTAAAACCGAATGATATAGGTGAATTTCCTCATTATAAAGAAAATAAAAAATATTATGAGTTGAGTAGAGATGACTTTTTTGCGATAAAAAACTTTGATAAAGAGAACGAAAAACATAAAACTAAAGTAGATAGCTTTGTGGTAAATTATATCCAAAAAGACAGCTTTTTGTATAAAAATAAAAATGCAAAATGGTCTTTGACTTTCTTTAAGTATGGCGATGGAATTGATGAAAATACAGAGCATCGGGTAGATACTGACTATACGATGCATACATTATTTGCTCCGAAGAAAGAAATAGCTATTTATACATTTGATAGTAAGATCGGGTATCGAGGGTCTTTTTATTGGATAAAGCAAGAGAACTTTGAGTCTAATGATGAAAAAAGAAAAATAATATCAGATTACTTTAAGGAACATCCAATAGAGGAGCCATTTTAAAGTTATTTAATATCAGGTTGTTAAAACGTTGTATAGGCAGTCACATTAAAAATCTATAACGATACCTATCACAGGAATAGGTGCATTATTACTCGCTTGTATTTTTTGCAATGTTCTAGGGGATGTTACCATTCCGTTAGCATCTCGATAAAGCCCAAATTTAGGAGCTTTCGGAATATCTTGAAAAAGTACGTTCTGTATTTCAAGAAATAAGTTTAAAGAAAGTTTACTAAAATTCCATTTTTTATCAATTCTAACATCAGCCTGAGAAAACACATTCAGTTTTTCTTCCCCCAAACGATCATAATCCAAAAGAATATCAGGATAAACAGGTGTTGAAGCCTCCACATTTACTGGAACAAAAGGCGTTTTTCCCGCAAATCGCCATCGAGAACTTAACTCCCAATTACGAGGCAGTTTATATCCCCCCGTAAAAGAAATAAGATGCCTACTATCCCAAACAGACGGAAGGTATTTGTTGGAATTAAGACCTGTAAATTCGCTATAAAAAAGCGTATATGACAAGATTCCATAAAAATTACGGGTCAATTTTTGTTGAAATAAAAATTCCAAACCATAAGCACGCCCCTTACCAACCATAGCAATTGGTTCATTACCCAATACTTCAAAACCAGCTCCTTTATTAGCTAATGACACTCCATCTCTTATAGAAACAGGATAATCGTCGTAATTTTTATAGAATCCCTCTAGTGAAAGACTTACCGATTTGCTAAACGCTTTAGATAGCCCCAGTACATAATGATCAGAACGCGTATAATTGCTATATTGATTCACCAAAGCTCCTTGCTGGTTTTTAAATCCCAAAATCGTATAAGGAGCTATTTTAAAATAACGACCCACAGAAGCACTCATTTTCCAAGTATCTATAAATTCATAAGAAACAGCAATTCTTGGAGAAAAAGTATCCAAAAAACGCGTACGAGTAAACGTATCTGCATCCACCCTAAACCCCATAGAAACATCCAATGTATTTGCTATAAACGATTTGGTAAGGTTGGCAAAGGCACCATATTTAAAAAAACGAATATTACTATTGTAATGCAAAGCATTTCGTTCGTCAAAAGTCGTATTCTGATAGTTTGAAATTTGAGCATTAAAACCTGTTTTTAATGTAAAGCCCTTAAAAAACGAATGGTATGCAAACCGCAGTTTTGTTTCTTGTTCAACAGCATCATTTACAAAAAAAGGATCTTTTTCATTTTCATTATCCCCAAACCTTGTAAACGTATTTTGCAATCTATTGTTACTTAAAACCGTACGAATAAAGTTAGCACTATGTTGAAAACGATGCTTCCAAGAAAGCCCTATCGTATTTGTTTTTTGCTCAATAAAAGGAGCTTGCTCTAAGGTTGCCTGCTGCTCTTGGTCAAAATTAGCAGGAACTTCAACAGAAAAATCATCCACACTACCAAGGCCTATAAGATGCAGTTCATCATTTTTTCCCAATTGGTGAGTAACCTTATATTGATAGTCCCAATAATTAGGTCGTATAGGCAAGCCAATCAACTTAAAAAGAAATTCAAGATAGCTACGTCTTACAGAAATTAAGTAACTAGTATTACTTTCTTTAGCATCCGATTTAAATAAAGGCCCTTCTAAAGTAAGCGCCGTTTCGCTAGCACTTACCCTAACATTGCCAGCAAATGTATTTCTATTACCAAAACGTTGGTTGAATTGTAAAACTCCAGAAAGCGGATTTTCATACTGAGCACCAAAAGAAGAACTTGATAAATTTACATTTTCCATAAAAGAAACATTTAACAAACCAACAGGGCCACCAGCACTTCCTTGCGTACTAAAATGATTGATGTTAGGAATTTCAACCCCATCTAAATAATACACCGTTTCATTAGCACCGCCACCCCGAATAATTAAGTCGTTTCTAAAACCACCAGGCGAAGGCGAAATACCAGGTAAAGATTGGGCAACCTTTACGATATCATTATTTCCCCCGGATAAGTAGCAATTTCTACCGCAGAAAGTTTTTGAAAAGAAACCGGCGTTTCTTTTGGTTTGGATACCTGGCTATTTTTGATAAGAACCTCATTCAGTGTATTACTACTTTCTTTTAATGTAAAAGTGAAAGGTTGATTTCCAACAGATTTTACAATAATATTAAACGCTGTAGTAGCTTCAAAACCTACATAACGAGCAGTAACATTATACGTATTCGGTACAATATTTTCAATAATAAAAAGACCATCAATATTGGTAGTAGCTCCTTTTTCGGTACCCTCTAAAATAGCAGTAGCCCCCACCAAGGGAAATCCATACGCATCATAAATATACCCTCGGAGTTTTCCCATCGCATTTTGAGAAAAACTATTATGACATAAATATAATAGGAATATAAAAACGGAGTAGTATGTTTGTTTTTTCATAAATCTCATACAATAAAAATGACCAATTGGGTGACTTAAGTATTTTAAAAGTTAGAAGATATCACATGTTTTTATTCTTTAAAATAAAAAGTTGCAATTACTTCACTAGCTAAGATAAGGTTTTTGTTTTTTATACATAGAAAATTACACTATTTACAAACTAAAACATGGTATTACTAGCGCAACCATTATATAAGTACTACCGTAATTTTGCCTTGTTTTTTTCTCTAAAAAGGAAGCAGCATTTAGTTTATAAACCTAAAAATTCCTCTATCCTCTCCAAATACTATGATAAAAATCCCAGTCCCCTCATAAAAAAAATGGATGATTATCTTAACTTAAAAATATAACCCATTGATTTTCAACACAAATCTGTACAAACTTTTTTAAGTATGTCTAAAACTTTGTACAGCAAACCAACTCCAAATCTTGTACAGTGTTTTTGCGAGAGAAAAAAACGTTGTACAAAAAATGAAGTTAACATCTTGTACAGTGTTTTTACGAGGGAAAAAAACGCTGTACAAAAAACGAAGTTGAAATCTTGTACAGCGTTTTTACGAGGCAAAAAAACGCTGTACAAAAAATGAAGTTGGACTACCTAATAAATTTGGGACTAATTTGATCAAGCCGCTTTGTTAAACCCCATTCTTGTTTTGACTTCCATACTACTTATGAAAATACTCGCGGATTTTCAATCCTAAGTTTTTTCTTAGAAAATTTATTCCTAAATTCACGCAAAAACTAATAGCCGAGAACGTTACAAATAATACAGAACGAGATTATGGGATATTACTCAAAGTATACCGACAGAATGGATATTCATATTGAAGAAAGTCGAGGAACAATTTTAATAAAACAAAAATGGCGATACTTTTGGTTTAATTCTATGAATACTTCAAGGTGGACATATTCGGAAAAACAAAAATTCCATAAAGAAGTAGATAATTTAATTTGGAATAGTTGGGGTGAACACTTTTTTTTAAAAGTTAAAGGAACTTCTGATTTTGCAATAAGAAATATAAAGAAAAGATGGGATGTAAATTTTGATATTGAATGGGTACAATATGGAGAACATTGGAAAGTTAATGTGAAAAAAAATCCTTCAAAGACATTCATGAAAAGCAATGTCAAATGGTATTCTAAAGAAATGAACTTAGATACTTTAGATACATCGAAACAAAAAAGAATTATTCAAGGTAAAAACTATTTTCAATATCCTGTTGTTCATGAATTTGGACACTCCGCCGGAAATTCAATTGCTGTAGGTCATGGTGACGAATACAACTCATCTTCCTATTCTATGGATAAAAACAGTCTTATGAATGTAGGTGATGAATTAAGAGATCGTCATTTAGATTTTATAATATCAGAATTAAATACAATGATAACAAGATCTACCTTTAGCAAATATTAATTATGGTAAAAAAATATATTATTTGTTTGTCTTATTTGATTCTTAGTTGTGACAACATCTCTAAAAATTCTAAAATGAGAAAACAATTACCAAGCAACATATTGGAAGATATTGAAATAATGGAAACTCAAGATAGTTTAGTTTTTAATGACTTAAAGGTTTTAAATAAAATAAAAGCAGTTGAAAAATATGGAAAACCTTTTAAATATGATAGTTTTATTTTAAATGATGGACCAACTGAATTTAGAATAGAGTTACTTAATATTTATTCGAAAGAGGAAGTATTAAGTAATACAATAAAGATAGAAGAATTAACATGGGAAAAAGATAGTTTGAATTTTATAACGGTTTGGTATGATGAAATGACACCAAAAGACATATATGTTTGGGATAAAAGAACCGAATTTTAGATGAAGTACTATTTGTAACAATGGCTATAAGTACTTGCTACTTCTCGACTACTTATGAAAACCCGAAAGGATTTTCAATCCTAAGTTTTTTGTTATAAAATTTATTCCTAAATTCACGCAAAAACTAATAGCCGAGAACGTTGACTTTAATTCTAAAAAAAATGAAACAACCAGAAACTATTATAAAAAAGATTGTACTATTAAGCGTAATTCTTATTATGTCTTCTTGTGCTATAAAACCACTAGTTTCAGAAAAAAAATATGTCTATTTACCATATCAAGAAGTTAATTTAGACAATCTTGGAAATGGAAGAATAATGATATACAACGGACATTATTATTGTCCTGTTATAACTTGCGGAACTACAACTAAAGTAAATGTCCTTGTGAATGATAAATCTTTCGGACAAATAAATTATGGTGAATATTTCATAGTCGATATTGGAACAGGCATTAAAAGTTTTCATCTTGAACACAAAGAAATTTTTAAAATGAAAAGCAACCACAAAATAACTATCGATGACAATACTAAAGTTTTAAAACTTGAACCAACAGATTTTTCTCATAAACTAACAATAACAAATGAATTACCTGAAGATTTACCTAACTTTAGACAATTGATGAATTAAAAAACTAAAGCCAACAATAGTAACCGTTGTACAAGCCTATAATTTTACGAAAATAGATATAAAACCAAGCCCTTTTTAGGGCTTTTGTTTTTTTAGGAGACCTTCAAAAACTAAAATAGAATGAGCTCAAAACCAACCGCTGTTTGTTTTTAAAGAGGTTTGTATTGAATAAAATCAAAAATGATACTCTATGGTCACTTTTTACCTTTTTTGTTATAAAATTTATTCCTAAATTCACGCAAAAACTAATAGCCGAGAACGTTAGGTAACATTAACCAAACCAACCCTTAAAACAAAAAATGAGCTTTGTAGCCAAATTAATTATAGAAAATAAGGAAATAGATTTACTATCATATCGTTTCGGATTTAGTAAAAAAGTCAATGAACAAAGTAGGCCTATACAACTAACAAGTTTTAAAGGTCTTGAAATGGAAATTGAAGCTACTGAAAGTATATACTTTGAAGAATGGATGACTAGCGAAAGAGCTATAGAAAAAATTGAACTTCAAATTTTCTATCCTTACTTAAACGGAGGATCTAAAATTATGACCTTTTACGACTGTTATTTGATAGGTTTTCAAACCACTTTTTCCAATAGTAATGAAGAACCGATGATAAACAGGTTAAAAATAACTTCTGCAGGTGTTAAAACTCCAAACTCTGAATTAGAATACACTACTGATTGGAGAAAAACTTTTTCTATTACAGAACAATACCAAACACCGGTATATGAAACACCTGTAAATGAAATTCAAGGGGAAGAAACTGAAAAGCAACTGAAAGAAGAAATCATAGATAGTTGGTGGAGTTCTGATTTCGAAGGTGAAAATAAAATCAATAAAGCTTCTATTGGAGAAACCACCTATTTTCATATTAAAACAAAAAACATTCCCGATAATACGGAGTTAAATTTCAACTTGATAGATCAAGGGGTAAATATTATTGGAAACAAAGAGAAAATAACTGTCAATTATAAAACTAATGTTAAAAATAATAAAGTCGTTATCAATTTAGATTTAGACCCAGCTTGGGACGAAGTATTTGCTAATGAGCCTGATGTAGATAATCTTAGTGTTAAGTTATCTTGGGAGACAACTCTAAATGATATCAAAAACCCGTTACTCACTAAAGAAAATGATTTTCTAGAAATTGTAAAAGAAGGACACGGTTTTACATTTATAATATTTGAAGAAATTTTACCTTCTGGTAAAATAACTAGAAAAGTTGGAGTCCCTCCAATTAAAAACACTTCTATGTTTTTTGACAGAATAATTCATGGTACTCCTTCCGAATACTTTGGAATGGAAGCCAAAGCTCCTAATTCAGCTGCTACAATAGCAGAACATGTAGCAAACAATAAACCTTCTAAATTTTTATCTGCAAGTACACTAAAAAGTGGTGCTCCAACAATCGAAGGAACTCTTCATTACATTGATAAGAATAAATTTGAAAAATCAGGAGGAAAGATTTATAGTACTAGTGAGATTATAACTCATTTAGAAAAATACAAAGAAGGACTTTTTACAGAAAGTGCTAAAGCTAGAATTGATAAACTTATAAACGTTGTTAAAAATACAGAGCAAGAAGTATTATTAGAAGGACATGTTGCTCCAGATATGATTAAATCTAAAGGGACAATACGATTAGTAAAAGGATTAAGAGTAGTTGCCGTAGTTGGAATAGTTTTATCAGCCTATGAGCTAGGCAAAGCTACTAACGAATCTATAGAAGAAGATTCTTCTAAACCAATCGTCGCTGAAATGATTAGACAAGCTGGTGGATGGGGAGGTGCAATTGTTGGTGCTAAAATAGGAGCTTCGGCAGGTGCAACTTTAAGTTTAGTTAGTGGACCTGGTGCTATTCTGTGTGGTGCTATTGGAGGTCTTGTTTTTGGTACTGCTGGTTATTTTGGAGCAGATTGGATAGCAGACCATATAAATGAAAATTAAAATAATAAACTATGTTTTCTTTTTTTAAAAATTATAAATACAGTACTGATTTTTTTTTACCTATTCCGTGGGTAGAAAAATTACGCCCTGAAATTGATCAAAAAAAAATAAACAGAAAAGTTGTAAGTAAAAAAATAAATAAAATCTTAGATACTACATTTAATAAAAAACGTACTTCAAAAATAGGAGTAAATTATGTTTCTAAATATTATGTAGCCATTTCTGTTTATACAAAGGATATTGATTTGTTAGAAAACTTAAAAAAAGAGCTTAAAGACAACACCAATTTATACCCTTTTTGGGTAGCCTTTCCAAACTCATTTCACGGAAGTCCTTGTTGGAGGCAAGGCATTCAAGAGATTTATGCAACAGAATCTTGGCTCCCTTCTTGGGTAAGTTTAAATGAAAATGAGAAACACAAACTCTTCAAAAAATATAATGCTTCAAAAGATTGGCAAGAATGGCTCCTAGAAAATAATAAAGACCTAACAAAATATTACTTAAATAAAGTAGAATTATAGTAATTTGAATAAAAGAAGATAATATACCGATACAGTCATACCTATTCTGAAGGCACGAATAGAAAAACTAATAATACTTGTTCTATGAAAATAAAAACATTGCCTAACAATGGTAACCGTTGTACAAGCCTATAATTTTACGAAAATAGATATAAAACCAAGCCCTTTTTAGGGCTTTTGTTTTTTTTAGGAGACCTTCAAAAACTAAAATAGAATGAGCTCAAAACCAACCGCTGTTTGTTTTTAAAGAGGTTTGTATTGAATAAAATCAAAAATGATACTCTATGGTCACTTTTTACCTTTTTTGTTATAAAATTTATTCCTAAATTCACGCAAAAACTAATAGCCGAGAACGTTGTAGTTAATTAAACTCACTCTCATAAGTAAGAAAACTTGAATGATTAAAATATACGTTTTACGACTTGAAGATGATAAATATTATGTCGGACAAACAAAAGACGTGGAAGATCGATTTGGAAAGCATAAAAAAGGCAAATCAAGCTCTGATTGGACTAAATTGAATAAGCCAATTGAGATAATTGAAATAATTGAAACAAGATTTACAGAACTTTCCGAAGCAATGTTTTTAGAGAATTCAATAACGATTGAATTTATGAAAAAATATGGTTGGAAAAATGTGAGAGGTGGAGATTTTTGCACTCTTGACATCGAAAGATTAAGGTTTTTACTTTGTAAAAATTCCGACCTTGGTAATGAACTATTACCAATAAAAAACCCAAAAAGATTTAATCTAAATTATCACGGAGTATTCATTTTTGTACTTAAATTAAAGATGGGGAAATTCTTTGTGGGAACAGCGAAAAATATTAAACTTGGAATACTCAAAGAATTCAACAAAAAAGGTCATAAATGGTGCGAAATGTATGAGCCGATTGAACTGGTTTCTGTGAAAAATATATCTAAACATGATAAGGAAAAGCACAGAGATTTAGTAAACAACGAAGTTGTTTCTTTAATGAAAGAAACAAACTGGTTGAAAGTCAGAGGTGGAGACTATTTCGAACCAAATGAAATTAAACATCGAAATAAAGTTTTGTATAATACGGATATAAAAATAGATGTGTAAAATAACTAATTACCTTTTTTCTTAGAAAATTTAAGCACTTCTTTAGGTTATAAGCGATGGCAGCCATATGCATTACCTTATTTACTTGTATTAAACTAATAGTATTTATTTTTCGTAACCCCATGAACTGGGTTAGTGTCCCGAATTAATTAGGTAGTCCATATAGAGAAGAAAAAAGTACAACTTCTGGTTTGGGAGAAAATCTAGAATTTATGGATACTTCTGCTCACGAAATTGGTCACACTATTTTAAAAGCCTATGGAGGTACATTTTATTCTTATGGTCATAAAGGAAGTGTCAATACGATAACTCAATCCGAAAGTTCAAACGCAAAAGCATATCCTAAAAATGGAGAAATGGATATAATGCCATACTATACTGATAATCCTCCACTTTTTGATTATAATCGCTTTATTGCTCACGAAAAAGATATATTAAGTTTACTACGGTTAACCAAAGTAGAATTAAAATGAGAATAATGATTTTAATACTCTTATTGTTTTTAAATATTCAATGTAAAACTAAATAGTACAATGTAGAACAATAAAAAACCTTGCAAGTGTAGTGCAAGGTTTTTTATAAGATATTTATTGCAACATACTATAAATGAATCACTTCATCATAAGCATCAGCAACAGCTTCCATAACAGCTTCACTCATAGTAGGGTGAGGGTGTATTGCTTTTAACACCTCATGCCCTGTAGTTTCTAATTTACGACCTAAAACGGCTTCAGCAATCATATCAGTAACCCCAGCTCCAATCATATGGCAACCTAACCATTCTCCATATTTCGCATCAAAAATAACTTTAACAAATCCATCAGGAGTTCCAGCAGCCTTCGCTTTTCCAGAAGCGGAAAAAGGGAACTTTCCAACTTTTAATTCGTAGCCAGCTTCCTTCGCTTTTTCTTCCGTTAAACCAACAGAAGCAATTTCAGGAGTAGCGTAAGTACAACCAGGAATATTACCATAATCAATAGCATCAGTATGAATTCCTGCTATCTTTTCAACACAAGTAATTCCTTCTGCAGAAGCAACATGAGCAAGAGCAGGACCCGGAGTAACATCGCCAATAGCATAATACCCAGGAATATTAGTTTGGTACCAATCATTTACCAAAATTTTATCTCTATCAGTAATAATTCCCACATCTTCCAAACCAATATTTTCAATATTCGTTTTAATTCCCACAGCAGAAAGTACGATATCAGCCTCTATAACTTCAGTTCCTTTTTTAGTTTTAACAGTTGCTTTTACTCCCTCTCCAGAAGTAGCAACAGATTCAACAGAAGAATTTGTCATTACCTTTATACCAGCTTTCTTAAAAGAGCGCTCCATTTGTTTAGAAACATCTTTATCTTCAACAGGAACAATATTAGGCATGAACTCAACAATAGTTACCTCAGTTCCCATTGCATTATAAAAATGAGCAAATTCCACTCCAATAGCGCCAGATCCTACAACAATCATAGATTTAGGTTGTTTAGGCAAGCTCATTGCTTCACGATATCCAATTACCTTTTTACCATCTTGCGGCAAATTAGGCAATTGGCGAGAGCGAGCACCTGTAGCAATAATAATATGATCAGCGCTATATTCCGTAATACTACCATCCGCAGCAGTTACAGCTACTTTTTTGCCAGCTTTTACCTTACCAAAACCATCAATGATGTCAATTTTATTTTTTTTCATTAAAAATTGAACCCCTTTGCTCATTCCTTCCGCAACGCCACGACTACGTTTAATAACGGCTTCAAAATCTTTATCAATAGCTTCAGCTTTTAAGCCATATTCGTCAACATGCTTTAAATAATCATAAACCTGTGCAGATTTTAGTAAAGCTTTTGTAGGAATACACCCCCAGTTCAAACAAATTCCACCTAAGTTTTCTTTTTCGATTACAGCGGTTTTAAAGCCTAATTGAGAGGCTCTAATAGCCGTTACATAACCTCCAGGTCCACTTCCGATTATTAATACGTCGTATTTCATGTGTATGTTTTTATTGTTGTTTGTTTATTTTTTACATTCTTTCAGGAACTTGAATCCCTAACAAAGAAAATGCTGATTTTATAGTGTCGGCAACTTTTTTTGCCAATTGTACTCTAAATATTTTTTTATTTTGATCTTCCTCTCCTAAAATAGATACGTTTTGGTAAAAAGAATTGAATTCTTTTACCAACTCGTACGTATAGTTGGCAATAAGAGCAGGCGAATAATTTGCAGCGGCTAATTGAATAGTTTCAGGATATAAAGTTAATTGCTTAATAAGTTCCTTTTCCTTTTCATGTAGTGCTACCGTGCACTCCTTTGAATAATCAAAAGTAGCTTTCCTTAAAATAGATTGAATTCGAGCATAGGTATATTGAATAAAAGGTCCTGTATTTCCTTGGAAATCAACAGAAGCTTTTGGATCAAATAAAATTCTTTTTTTAGGATCTACCTTTAAGATGAAATATTTCAAGGCACCTAGCCCAATAATTTTATAAAGTTTTTCCTTTTCTTCTTCAGAATAGCCCTCTAATTTACCCAATTCTTGCGAAATACTTCTCGCAGTTCCTGTCATCTCATCCATTAAATCATCCGCATCTACAACAGTTCCTTCACGAGATTTCATTTTTCCAGAAGGCAAATCAACCATTCCATAGCTTAAGTGGTATAATTGCTCAGCCCATGAATATCCTAGTTTTTTTAAGATAAGGAACAATACTTTAAAATGATAATCTTGCTCATTACCAACCGTATATACCATACCATTAACATCAGGCATATCTTTAGAGCGTTGCACAGCCGTTCCAATATCTTGTGTCATATAAACAGCCGTTCCGTCAGAACGCAACACCAGTTTTTCATCCAAGCCATCACTCGTTAAATCGCACCATACAGAGCCATCCTCTTTCTTATAAAAAACACCGTTTGACAATCCTTCTTCAATAATATCTTTACCTAATAAGTAAGTATTACTTTCATAATATAACTTATCAAAGTCAACCCCAATATTTTTATAAGTAACATCAAAACCAGTATATACCCAGCCATTCATCATTTCCCATAAAGCCACCACCTCTTTATCACCAGCTTCCCATTTACGAAGCATTTCTTGTGCTTCTAAAAATAAAGGCGCTTCCTTTTTAGCAGTTTCTTCAGGGTGTCCATGAGCTATTAAGTCGGCAATTTCTTTTTTATACTCTTGGTCAAACTTCACATAATAATTACCAACCAGTTTATCCCCTTTTAAACCTGTTGATTCAGGAGTTGCTCCATGGCCAAACTTTTGCCATGCAAGCATTGATTTGCAGATGTGAATTCCTCGATCATTAATAATTTGAGTCTTATATACTTTTTTACCAGAAGCCTTGATAATTTCAGAAACAGAATACCCTAGTAATACATTCCTAACATGCCCCAAATGTAATGGTTTATTAGTGTTAGGAGAGGAGTATTCCACGAGCATTGCTTGTTCATTTTTAGCAGTAGCTTGCAGTCCGTAATTTACATTTGTATGAATGCTATTGAAAAAATCCGTATAAAAGCGATCGTCAATCACTAAATTTAAAAAACCTTTTACCACATTATAATTTGTAACTTCCGGAATAGCAGCTACCAAATAGTTTCCCAAGTCTTCTCCAATTTGAACAGGATTCCCTTTTTTATACCTTAATAAAGGGAAAACGACTACAGTAATATCACCTTCAAACTCTTTACGAGTAGCCTGAAATTCTACCGATGGGATTGCTACTTGATATAAGGATAAAAATCCTTCTTTTACTTTGGTTTCTATTAGATTTTGAATATTCATTTTGCGATTGAAAATTGAAGAGCAAAATTACATAAATTATTTTGATTTTTTCGCGCATGGTATTTAAACTGATTCTATCAAATTATATAAGTATTTTTGCCCAATGGATAAAGATTTGGAGCACTTACCCAAACTAGCAAAAGAAGCGGTAAAAGAGAGTAAAAAATATTTTGCTACATTAAAAAAACGTACCCCTAAGCATTTAGATGTATTAATGCAGGAATTGCATGAAGAAGAGTTTGAAAAAACAGACTGCTTAACGTGCGGAAATTGTTGCAAAACAACCAGTCCAATTTTTACAGAAAAAGATATAGAACGGATCGCGAAACATTTACGAATGAAGGTACGTGATTTTGTAGCACAGTATTTAGAGAGAGATGCGGATGATTTTATGGTATTGAAAACTGCACCTTGCTCATTTTTAGATACGACTGATAATACGTGTTTTATTTATGACGTTCGTCCAAAAGCCTGTGCAGAATACCCGCATACCGATAGACGAAAATTTATTCAAATAGCAGATTTAACACTAAAAAACACAGAAATTTGCCCTGCAACTTATAGAATCATAGAAAAATTAAAAAAACGTTTACCGCTAAAATCGAATCCGAAAATAAAAAGAAAATAATTTATTTTACATAAAAAGAAACAAGATATTGTTTTGATATATAGATGTTTATGTATGTATTTATTGTGGTTTTAAGTGATTTTTTCTTACTTTTAAAGAAAATATTTTTATTTGGAAACAATACTAGCTTATTTTGAAACCATTCCATCAAGTCATAGAAGTCTGATTTTGGTAGGAGGAATCAGTTTTTTTTGGATAATAGAAGGCGCCGTTCCCTTATTTGATTTTAAGTATAAAAAATGGAAACATGCAATTCCAAATTTATTTTTTACAGGAACTACAATTATCATCAACGTTGCACTTGCTTTTTTATTACTACGAACAGCAGATTGGGTAACCGTAACTAATTTTGGAATAATTAATTGGTTGCCAGAAATGCCTTTATGGTTATATGCTCTTTTAGGAGTGTTACTATTAGACTTTTTTGGTGCTTATTTAGCACACTTTACAGAACATAAAATAAAATTATTATGGATGGTGCACTTGGTTCATCATACAGATCATAAGGTAGATACAACGACAGCCAATAGGCACCATCCTTTAGAAAGTATCATCCGATTTGCATTTACGCTATTAGGTGTTTTTATAGTAGGCACTCCTATTGCTATTGTAATGTTGTACCAATCAATGTCGTTGATATTTACGCAACTAACGCATGCAAATATCAAAATGCCAAGAAAGCTAGATAAGTTATTGAGCTATTTTATAGTGTCTCCCGATATGCACAAAGTACACCATCATAATTTATTACCTTATACAGATGCTAACTATGGAAACATCTTTTCTATTTGGGATCGACTTTTAGGTACTTATATGGAACTTGATCGTGAAAAAATAGTATATGGAGTTGATACTTTTCCTAATGAGGTTAAAAATGGAGAGATAAAAGAGTTGTTAAAGCAACCATTTCAAGGATATCGAAGACCAACAAATATTGAAGAACTATAAAAAAAGTATCTTATTTTATTATAAAAAGCAGCTTAAGTAATGACAAACTTAAGCTGCTTTTTAAAACGTATCGATATTGGTGCAATGATTGTTATTTATTCCACCAAAGCACAAAATCATCTATTTTAGCATCAAGAGGTATTTTACTCGAATCAATCGTATTGGTAGTATCATCCCACCAACCTTTATTCAATTCACTTTTTAAAATACTAAAACTAGCATTAATTTCATCAACGATTAATACAATATGGGTTTTGGTAGGTTCCATTTTATCAATAGTATAAGCCTTTTTGATAGCCCCATATGTAGCATGTTTTGTAATTCCTTTTTCTGTTTTAAAAAAGGGGCTAAGAACAAGAACCCTATTTATTTTTTGATGTACATTTCCTGTGTCTTTTGGAGTAATCGTAAAAAGAGGCTCACCGTAGTGTCTAGATATTTCATAGTCATCATATATAGCATCTTTAAATTCACCATATCCTTCTTTTTTTTGTATTTGTGCAAGCGGAAGTTGATGAAGTACTTTGCTGATGGTAGTTTGGTTGTTAAAAACACCAATACTATTATTAGTAATGGTATTTTTCATATAATTTCCGGCAATAGAGCTGCCACCCCTACAATAGAACATCATAGTAAATCGTTTTTCAAAATCAGAGGTAAAAACTTCCACTCCCAAATTATCATGAGAAGGAGCAATGTACATCTGTATAGCTTCATTGTCGCTCTTATGAGCGATATTTACCCAAAGAGTATCATTTTTTTTATGGGCAATTCCTTTGAAATTACAATTTTTAAACCCATTAACTTTTGAAGCAGAAAATTGGACATCAAAATTTTTCCCTTTAGGTTGAATAGATAGTGTATTTGTATAGCCCCCTTTTGATTCGTTAAAGGTTTCGTATGCTCCTATAAAATTAAACTCCTGTTGTTTTTTTAGTTCATAGTAGCTCGCAAATTGGCCAGTAGCAGCTTTTAGGTCTTCGCCAAGAAAAGACAACCTGTTCTTTCCTATAAGAAAGTAGATGCTTCTGTTACCTTCTTTTAAAGTAAGGATCTTTTCTTTAACGCTATAGTTCCCTTTTTCTATATAATGCCCCTTTCCTAGATAAGTAGTTTCATAGCGAAAAGTATTGTTTTTAGTAAGCAGCAAGCTCACTTGAATGCCACTACAGTCGGCACAAGGAAAAGTACCTTTATAAAGTCCCTCATAATCCAAAGCATATTCGGTAGAGTGCGGAGCTACCATTTCTTTTTGCTTATTTGTTTTACAACTGCTAAAGAAGAGGCTAATGATTAAAATATAAAAAAAATGATGCATGATAAATAGTGATGTTAAAAATTGGTTGTTTTTTATTAGGTAGTGATGATTTCAAAAAACGCGCCAAACTGATAGTAAATGTAACATAAAATTTACAGGATAGATGACTTCCTTTTTTTAGAAAGACCATACACCGTAGCACTATATAAATTAACAAGAATTGCTATGCTAATCTTAATACATGTATTTCAGTAAGTTAGTAGTAAAAAGGCATTTTGCCATGTTTTTTTTAGGTATTTTATGATTGCACGAATAAAGTAAATAAGAATGTTTAAATAAAAAGCTAAAGAAGCGGAGCTGTAATATTCATTATTTTTTACGATTTAGTTTCCTGTTTTTTTAATTGAGTAATAAAAGAAGCTACTTTTAGGTTGGTATGGTTTGTGTATATTTGTTCTCGAAAAAAATCTAATTTATGTTAAAAATAAAGAGATTACTGTTATTTCCTACTTTATTCTTGCTTTTTAGTGGAATAGAAGTACAAGGGCAAAAGATAAATCAATGCAACGAAAACGGTGAACGAGAGGGAATTTGGCGAAAGACCTATAAAAATGGGAAAATTAGATATGAAGGCCAATTTAAAAATGGGAAGGAAATAGGAGTGTTTAAGTATTATGATATTAAAGCACCGAGGAAACCAGTAATGATTAAGAAATTTTCGAAACATTCTGATTCTGCTGAGGTTAAATTTTACACTCTTTTAGGAAAACTAAAAACAAAAGGAACGATGGTAGGTAAGAAAAGGGTAGGTAAATGGAGTTACTTTTTTACCAATGGAAAATTACTTTCAGAAGAGTTTTATAAGAATGGGCAGTTAGATGGCGTTTTGAAAAACTACTATAGTAATGGGCAGGTTACAGAAGAAAGCAATTACAAAAATAATGTAAAGCATGGCATTTCTAAGAAATATACAGAAGATGGCATTTTGATAGAGGAAGAAAATTATGCAGCAGGAAAATTAGAAGGCCCTGCTAGGTACTTCGATTTAAAAGGAGGAATTAAAGAAAAAGGAGTTTATAAAGAAGGAAAGCGAATAGGGAAATGGGAGTTTTATATGGATGGAGAAGCTGTTTCAAATTCAAAGAGAAGACGAAAGCATACCATAAAAGTAGAATGATTTCAAGAAAGGGAATCATTTGGTTTTTAACCATGAAATTGGCTATAAATTTGTAAATTTGTAGCCAATTTTTTTTAAAATGAAAAGAGTAATAGTAGGACTTTCAGGAGGGGTAGATAGTAGCGTAACCGCTTATTTATTAAAAGAACAAGGATATGAGGTAATAGGCTTGTTTATGAAGAATTGGCATGATGATAGTGTAACAATTTCTGATGAATGCCCATGGTTAGAAGATAGTAATGACGCTATGATTGTAGCTGATAAACTAGGAATTCCTTTTCAGGTAGTAGATTTAAGTGAGCAATACAAACATCGTATTGTGGATTATATGTTTGACGAATATGAAAAAGGTCGAACACCTAATCCAGATGTGTTATGTAATCGAGAAATAAAATTTGATGTTTTTATGGACATAGCGCTAGGATTAGGAGCAGATTATGTTGCAACGGGGCATTATTGTAGGAAAGCTGAAGAAGAAATTGGAGGTAAAACAGTATATAAGTTGCTGGCAGGAAAAGACATGAATAAAGATCAATCTTATTTCTTGTGCCAATTGTCACAAGCCCAATTGGAAAAAGCCTTGTTTCCCATAGGTGAACTAACCAAGCCAGAGGTTAGAGAAATAGCTAAAAAAGCAGCTTTAATTACAGCCGATAAAAAAGATTCCCAAGGTTTGTGTTTTATAGGAAAAGTTCGACTACCTGAATTTTTACAACAGAAACTACAACCTAAAGAAGGAGTTATTGTACAAATACCAAATGATTTTTCAGAATACACAACCTCAATTCCAGAATTTGGTAGTAAAGAAGAAGAACTAACATATTTTTCGAAGAAATTTGTATATCATAAAGAAGCTGGTAAGGTAGTAGGAACGCACCAAGGAGCTCATTATTTTACTAAAGGACAACGCAAAGGGTTGGCCGTTGGAGGTACTAAAGAGCCTCTTTTTGTGATAGAAACCGATGTAGTTGAAAATGTAATTTACGCAGGAGAAGGAAAGCTCCATCAAGGCTTGTATAGAAATGTGTTGTTTGTGTCAAATGAAGAGTTACATTGGATTCGAGAAGATTTAGCGCTTCAAGAAGGAAATTCAATGCAAGTTGAGGCGCGTATTAGATATAGGCAAGCCTTAGAAAAAGCTACTTTGTATAAAGTAAAAGAAGGGATGTTTGTGGAGTTTGAAAACAAACAATCCGCCATACAAGAAGGGCAATTTGTAGCTTGGTATGTTCATGAAGAACTTTTAGGGTCAGGGGTTATTTCTTAAACTAAATGAATCAAAAATAACCATACACCATTTTTAAAAGTACTTCCGTAAAAAAGACGATTTATTCGTTTGTTTTTAAAAGGTAAAATGGTATAAATAAGAAAAAAGTAGTAATTTCGATATATGAAGAAATTACTACTTTTTTTACTTACGGCGTACACAACTACTACATCTTACTCTCAAGAAGATGCATGGGTTTTTTTAAAAGATAAGCCGAACGCAGCTACCTTTATAGCAAACCCATTAACAATGCTTTCTCAACGGTCTTTAGATAGAAGAGCAAGACAAAATATAAACATAGATAATAAAGACGTCCCTATAGATGCAGGCTATTATGTACAAATAAAAAACAAAGAAGGAATTACAGTAAAAGCAAAGTCCAAATGGCTAAATGCAATTCATGTACAAGGTAACGAAGCTGTGATAAGGGCATTGGAAACAGATTTTAATTTTATTGATAAAATAGAATTTGCTAATAAGAATCTGAGCAAAGGGAGAAATATCATAGCAAAGAGTAATAATACGAATCGTTCAAATAAGTTCGCTGAAATTACCACAAACTTTGATTACGGTAATGCAGCCAATCAAATACAAATGTTAAAAGGAGACTTTTTACATAGAGAAGGGTTTACCGGTACAGGAATGCAAATAGCAATTATAGATGCAGGTTTTCCCAATGTAAATACATTAGCCGGCTTTAAACGATTGCGAGATAATAATCAGATTTTAGGAGGGTACGATTTCGTAAATAGAAATGTAAATTTCTATACAGGGCATTCTCATGGAACTCATGTGTTATCTGATATAGGAGGATATATAGAAGGAAGTTTTGTAGGAACAGCGCCAGATGCATCTTTTTATTTATTTATATCAGAAGATGCTGCTAATGAGGTACCTCTGGAAGAGAGTTTATGGGTAGAAGCAGCGGAAAGAGCCGATAGTTTAGGAGTAGATGTTATTAATACTTCTTTAGGATATACTACGTTTGATAATGCTAAGTATAACTATACGTATGCCGATATGGACGGTAAAACCGCTTTTATAACTAGAGGGGCTGAAATAGGAGTTTCAAGAGGAATGATCTTGGTCAATGCTGCTGGGAATTCGGGAAATGATAGTTGGAAATATATTGGAGTACCTGCAGATGCACCATCAGTATTTACTATCGGAGCTGTAAACTCATCAAAAGGAATTGCCAGCTTTAGTTCTTATGGTCCTACTTCAGATGGTCGAGTAAAACCAGATGTGCTAGCCCAAGGGCAATCAGCCTATGTAATTGATTATAGAACAGGAACACCGAGAACTACTAATGGTACGTCTTTTTCTTCTCCTATTATGGCAGGAGTTGTTGCGTGTTTTTGGCAAGCCTTTCCTAATAAAACACATGCTGAAATTGTAGATATTATAAAAAAGTCAGCAGATAGATATAATGCACCAGACGATCGTTATGGATATGGAATCCCTAATTTTGAATTAGCAAAGCAAACATTGAGTATAAAACCTTATACTTTACAAGATTTAGGAATTACAATTTACCCTAACCCTGTAGATGAATACCTTAATTTTAAGATAGATAAAGGAAGTTTGGAAGATTATAAGGTAAAGGTGTTTTCTGTTTTAGGAAAGCAACTATTTTTTGAAAATAAACGGAACTCTATGGATATTTCATCTTTAAAGTCAGGAGTTTATATATTAGAGTTGAGTAAAGGAGCTTTGAGAAAAACGGTGAAGTTAATTAAAAAATAAATGGAAAATAGCATAATAAAACTCTTGAATATAAAATATCCAATTATTCAAGGGGGAATGATTTGGGTTAGTGGATGGAAATTAGCATCGGCAGTTTCTAATGCAGGAGGATTAGGGCTGATAGGAGCAGGTTCTATGTACCCAGAAGTACTAAGAGAACATATTCAAAAATGCAAAAAAGCAACAGATAAGCCTTTTGGCGTAAATGTACCAATGTTATATCCTGATATTGAAAAAATAATGGATATTATAGTAGAAGAGGGTGTAAAAGTTATTTTCACTTCTGCTGGAAACCCTAAAACTTGGACCTCCTTTTTAAAAGAAAAGGGTATTACAGTAGTGCATGTGGTAAGTTCCGTAAAATTTGCATTAAAAGCAGAAAAAGCAGGGGTTGATGCCATTGTTTGTGAAGGTTTTGAGGCAGGAGGGCATAATGGAAGAGAAGAAACAACTACATTTACATTGATTCCAATGGTAAAAGAGCAGGTTCAAATACCTGTAATTTCTGCGGGAGGAATAGCTTCGGGTAAAGGAATGTTAGCAGCAATGGTTCTAGGAGCGGATGGGGTTCAAATAGGTAGTAGATTTGCCGCTACAGAAGAATCTTCAGCACATAATAATTTTAAAGAAGCAATCATAGGCGTTAAAGACGGAGATACTCACTTGACTTTAAAAGAATTGGCTCCTGTACGTTTGGTTAAAAATGAATTTTATAAACAAATTCAAGAGTTGTATCAGAAGTCCCCGTCTATAGAAGAACTAAAAGAATTGTTGGGAAGAGCGCGCGCTAAAAGAGGAATATTTGAAGGAGATTTAGTAGAAGGAGAATTGGAAATAGGGCAAATAGCGGGCCTAATTCATAAAATTAAACCGGCAAAAGAGGTTGTTAAAGATATTATAAATGAATTTAGAGGTCTCCAATCATCTGTTACTTCGTTATTATAATAATTATCTGTAAATCGAAATATTAGAGATCAAATCAGGGTTGCTTTTTTAAGTAACGCTGATTTTTTTATATGGTTAAATATTGTTCTACTGTAGGTTTACAGGGCTAGTGTAAATTTGTATGAGGTTTTTGCTTTTAAAAGTTTCTAAGAAAGCAATGAGCTCATTGTTTTTTAAAATTTTATACCTATTGTAAAGCCCAGGAGTATTATTAAATACCTTGCTAGCAACAAATTCAGCGTGCTCTAAATCATAAGTGCCAACAGATTCTTCTAATTTCAATTTTACTTTAGATAAATTTTTTTGGTAGGATTCTTCAGAAATGTTTTCTGTTTCTTTTATTTCGATATGATTCATCATTGCTATTTTTTTATTAGTTTTTATTAGAAGGTTATGATATAGCTTTTCTTTAAGGGAAGGCTCCCCTTATTTATCAAAAATATTAAAAAATGTGGAATTATTTATAAGGTGCTTATATGTAATTTTAAGAGAGTGCTATTTATTTTTTTGTCCTACAGGTATTTAGACTTTGTTTTCCGTATTTATACCTAGTTGATTTCTAGTATAAATACGTATAAAAATATTTTCTAAGCAAGAATTCTTATAGTTACTTTTAAGTAAAAGAGTAGTAATACATCTATTTTAACTTAAACAGATTGAGGAATATGGCTACTTTTTAAAGTTTGCTTTTTGTGCCATTCGTCATACCTGTCTTTATGCTTAAAACGCTTATGAGACCATAAATAGAATTCGGGTTGTTTGGTTATATGTTGTGTTGTTATTTGTAAATATCTATCCGTAATTTCAAAGTCTTTTAACTTGTTAGGAGTTTCTGTTATCAATTGAAATTCAGCCTCATAATATCCACGTTTCTTCTTCGTTATGTTCATATTAACCACTACAAAGTTATGCTTTTTAGCTAATATTTCAGCACCTGTATGAACAGGTACCTTTATATTGAAAAAGTTAGCCCAATATTTCGTTTTTTCTACTTGTGGAGATTGGTCACTTAATAAAATATATAAGCTTTGAATATTTTTTTTAACTCTATCATTAACGCTTTTGTTGAATAAAGTAGTAACAGTACCATCATAACCAAATTTTTTTCTTGAAGATTTTATTACTTTCTCAAAATAGGGGTTTTGGATTTTGGTATAAGTACCATAGCAATTAAGTTTGGCAAACATAGGGAGTCCAAAAGACCACTCCCAATTAGCTTGATGAGAGCCCGTAAGAACAATGCTTTTTCCTTTTTGTGCAAGCTCATTTATAAGGCTGATATTTTTATAAACATAACGTTTTCGCATGCTCTTTTCACTCATAGAAAAAGCTTTAACGCTTTCCATGATTAAATCCGTAAAGTGGCGAGAAAATTTTTTGGATAAACTTTTTATTTCAGCATTACTTTTTTGCGGAAAAGCCATTCTTAAATTACTTTCAACAACCTTCTTTCGATAACCAAAAACATAGTGAATTAGGAAGAAAAAGAAATCTGAAATTAAATAAAGAAACCACATTGGCAATTTAGATAATAGCCAAATAAAAGGGTAAGTAAGTGCAAATACTAAAAAGGACATATACTTCAATTAAGTTGCAAATATCGAATATAAAAATTGAAAACACACAAGACTATTGCAAGAATTAGCTATGTTTGCTAACTAAAAAATGTAATATAATATGAGTAGAATTGTATTAGTAGTAATTATAGCTACGGTTTTGGTTTCTTTAAAAGGCTTTAATGACCGTTTTTTCTTTGATAGATATAAATTTCAAATTAGTGAAATTTTAAACGGTGATAAATTTCGAATGTTTAGCTCGGGGTTTTTACATGCAGATTATATTCATTTATTTTTCAATATGTATGCATTGTATTTGTTTGGAGATATTGTAGCAAATAGTCTAGGAAGCATAAATTTTATGGTTGTTTATATAGGAAGTTTGCTAGGAGGAAGCATGTATTCACTTTATAGACATAAAAGAGCACCTTATTATAGCGCAATAGGAGCTTCTGGAGCTGTTTCAGGAATTGTATATGCAGCAATCATGTTGTATCCAGGTATGGAATTAATAATGTTTCCCATTCCTATTCCAATGCCAGGTTATATTTTCGGAATAGGATATTTGTTATACTCAATTTATGGAATGAAAAAACAATTAGGAAATGTAGGACATGCTGCTCATTTAGGAGGAGCAATTGGTGGGTTCATCATTACCTTATTATTATTTCCTGCGTTGTTTTCAGAAAATAAAATGTTTATTGCATTCTTAGCGGTTCCTATTATAGGGTTATTAGCTTTTGGAGATAGATTACAAAAAATGTAGGTTTAAATGAAATGAATAAAAAAAACCGAAACTTTTGTTTCGGTTTTTAGAGCGAGAGACCAGGTTCGAACTGGCGACATTCAGCTTGGAAGGCTGACGCTCTACCAACTGAGCTACTCTCGCAGGTAAAGCAAAATTGTATTTTACTACAACTTGTCTATGTTTAGCTTCCTAAAAGGAAATTTTAGAGCGGGAGACCAGGTTCGAACTGGCGACATTCAGCTTGGAAGGCTGACGCTCTACCAACTGAGCTACTCCCGCAGTAAAGCAAAATTGTATTTTACTACAACTTGTCTATGTTTAGTTTCCTAAAAGGAAATTTTAGAGCGGGAGACCAGGTTCGAACTGGCGACATTCAGCTTGGAAGGCTGACGCTCTACCAACTGAGCTACTCCCGCAGTAAAGCGGTTGCAAATATAGAAGGTTTTTTAGTATCTACAAAGAATTTCTCGAAAAAAATTAGTAAAATTTTTTGTCTTTACGCATAACTTTCAGAAAATGAAAACCGTAGATATCAAAACCTTCGTTGTAATAAAATTTGTGCGATTTAGTATTACCAGTGTAAGTATTTAATTCTATAGCTTCACAGCCTTTCGCTTTTGTATGCTCATAAATATATTCAAAAAATCTTTTACCAATATTTTGCCCCCTGTACTGTTCATCTATAATTACGTGATCTGGTTCAACACTTTTACCGATGTAATGCCTTAAACTATACCATAAACCGCAAATACCAATTAATTTTGTGCGATCAAAAGCGCCTAGGCATTCATAATTTTGATAATTTACCATTTCTAAAATGCGATCTTTTAAGATGTTAGGAGGTGTTTTAGTGTTTAACTTTTGTAATAAAGGGAGTATTATTGATATATGCTCTTTTTTAATAGGACTAAAATGGATATTCATTGCTTTTATAATTTGATATAAAGATATATAATACTATTAAAATGATAGAAATAAAAAAAATAAAGGCCTCAGAAACTTATGCTATTAGAATTGAGGTATTAAGAAAAGGAATTGAGTTGCCTTTTGAGTTTTATGGAGATTTTGACGAAAATACATTCCATATAGGTGCTTTTAAAGAAAATGAGTTATTGGGTGTGGCAACTTTTATGGAGTTTGAGAATCCATTATTTAGAGGAAGTCAATACCAGCTTAGAGGAATGGCTGTACTACCTTTGTGGAGGAAAAGGAGAATAGGAGCAATGATATTGGAGAAATCTTTAATTATTTTAAGAGATAGAACTATAAGGGTACTCTGGTGTAATGCAAGAGATAATGCAGCTGGTTTTTATAAAGAACAAGGATTTGATCTTATAGGAAAGGCTTTTGAGGTAAAGTTAATAGGGACTCATTTTTTGATGAGAAAATATGTAATGAGTTAAGATGCTATTCGACGGATATTCAAACATACGTACTATAAAGAAATCAATTTTCGAAATTTGAATAAAGATAGATACAAAACTTATCCTTGATGAAAAAAATACTAATATCAGTGGCAATTTTATGTACTCTTGGAGTATGGGGGCAAAAAAAAGAAGTTACTATAAAAACACACAAAGTTACCGATAAGGTATATATGTTAACAGGGCAAGGTGGAAATATAGGGTTGCATATAGGAGATGAAGGAGTGTTTATGGTAGATGATCAGTTTGCTCCTTTAACACCTAAAATACTCGCTGCAATAAAGAGCATTACAAAAAAACCTGTAAAATACTTAGTAAATACGCATTGGCACGGCGATCATACAGGAGGAAATGAAAATATGAGAAAGGAAGGAGCGGTAATTGTATCTCATAAAAATGTAAGGAGAAGAATGAGTGTAAAACAATTTGTTAGAGGAAAAGAGAAAGAAGCTGCATCAAAAGAAGCATTGCCTGTTATAACTTTTACAGAAGATATGATGATTCATTTAAATGGAGAAGATATGTTAATATCCCATGTTCATAATGCTCATACTGATGGAGATGCGATTGTGTTTTTTATGAAAAGTAATGTAATTCATATGGGGGATACTTACTTTCAAGGAAAATATCCATTTATTGATTTGGAGTCGGGAGGGAGTATTCAAGGATATATCAATGCGATTGATAAGGTATTGTTATTAGCGAACAAAGAAACTAAAATTATTCCGGGGCATCGGAAGGTTTCAAATAAAAAAGAACTGTCTTCTTATAAGGAAATGTTAGTGGTGCTTAGAGATCGTATTAAGGAGGAAATCTTTCAAGGAAAAACCCTTGAAGAGGTAGAGGCTGCTGTGAGAATAACTCAAGAATATGATAAAAAATATGGAGGTTGGTTTATTTCTGGGGAAGGAATTCGAAAAACTATTTATCAAAGTTTGATAAATAGTATGGAGAAATAAGGCAGGGCAAGGGATCAATCCCAAATGCTTCCGCGGAATCTTTCAATGCAAAGGTAAAAGCATTTAGAACACAATTTAGAGGGGTGAGAAACGCAGAATTTTTCCTATACAGATTAACTCAGATTTTTGCTTAACCAGAACAAATGAGGTTGATCCATGATCTCTAACTATTCTTAAATTATAGGGAGTAATTAATAAAAACAAAAAACCTTTACTAAGAATAGTAAAGGTTTCGCGGAGAAAGAGGGATTCGAACCCCCGGACCTGTTACAGTCAACGGTTTTCAAGACCGCCGCATTCGACCACTCTGCCATTTCTCCTGAGCGCCTTATCAGATATTCTCTGATTTCGGATGCAAATATATAATCCTTTTTGGAATATAAAAATATTTTCTCTTTTATTTTTTACTTAATTATAAAAACAAAAAAACCTTTACTAAGAATAGTAAAGGTTTTGCGGAGAAAGAGGGATTCGAACCCCCGGACCTGTTACAGTCAACGGTTTTCAAGACCGCCGCATTCGACCACTCTGCCATTTCTCCTGAGTGTCTCACCAGATCATTGTCTGATTGCGGGTGCAAATATATGTACTATTTATAGAATACAAAAAAAAAACACTGTTTTTTTTATGGTTTTTTGATAGTGTGTTGTTTATTAGTGAATTATGAGTGTGCTTTTTTAGTAGAGAAGAGATCTCTTAAATTAGGGGTATTAAGAAGTAGCGATAATTTACAATCATATCTATAAAATAAAGTTATGTTCTTATAATATTATATGCTAATTTCGCATTCTTAACTCAGTATAAAATTTGATAGTATGTTTAATTCTTTTGGAAATACATTAAAGGTAACAACTTTTGGAGAATCTCATGGAGTGGCAATAGGAGGAGTTATAGATGGAATTCCAGCAGGTCTTAAAGTAGATTTTGAAGCAATTCAATTTGAATTAGACAGACGTAAACCAGGGCAATCTAAAATAGTAACGCAAAGAAAGGAGCCTGATACAGTAGAATTTTTGTCGGGTATTTTTGAAGGAATTACGACGGGTACTTCCATCGGATTTGTGATAAAAAATACCAATCAAAAATCAAAGGATTATAATCATAACACAGATGTGTATAGGCCTTCACATGCAGATTATACTTATGATAAGAAGTATGGGATAAGAGATTACAGAGGGGGAGGGCGAACTTCAGCTCGAGAAACAGCTAATTGGGTAGTTGCGGGAGCATTAGCGAAGCAATTAATAGCGCAGATAGAAATTAATGCATTTACTTCATCAGTAGGTGATATTTTTATAAATAAACCATATCAAGATTTAGATTTTCGAAAAATAGAAAGTAATATTGTCCGTTGTCCAGATGAAGAGTCTGCAACAAATATGATTGAGAAAATCCAAGAAATACGAAAAGCAGGGGATACTATTGGGGGAACGATAACTTGTGTTGTTAAAAATGTTCCGGTTGGTTTAGGAGAACCAATTTTTCATAAGTTACACGCAGAATTAGGAAAGGCTATGTTATCTATAAATGCCGTTAAAGGGTTTGAGTTTGGAAGCGGTTTTTGCGGTGCTAAGATGAAAGGTTCCAAACATAATGATACTTTTGAAGAAGGAGGGAAAACTACCTCAAACTTATCAGGAGGTATTCAAGGAGGTATAAGTAACGGAATGGATATTTATTTTAGGGTTGCTTTTAAGCCTGTTGCTACTATTATGCAGAATCAGCAGACTATAAATTCAAAAGGAAGGCTTACTGAAATAAAGGGAAAAGGAAGACATGATCCTTGCGTAGTACCAAGAGCAGTGCCTATTGTTGAAGCGATGGCTGCTTTGGTGTTAGCTGATTTTTGGTTATTGAATAAAATGAGAAAATTATAAGAGAATTTTATATATAAAAGAACAATCAATGTTTAGGTATTAACTAAAACGATGAAAATACCAGTACTGAATAGGTTACTGGTATTTTTTATTGGATAGTGCTAATTCTTCAGTATTCGTAGTGAAGATACATTGTTATTCCTATAAATTTTAACGATATATACACCACTGGAGAAGGAGGTGAAATCAATTTTATAAAACAAAGAATCTTTGTGAGGAGTAAGGTTTAATAGTTTTTTCCCGATGATATTATAAACTTCTATCAGCTTGATGTAGTCATTTGAAGAAATTGTTAGTATTTCATGTACAGGATTGGGAAAAAAGTGAAAGTTTTCATTTTCAAAAATTGAAGGATAGCCAAGAGTCCCTTCACAAGAAACTGAGGCTTCCCATCCAGGATAGGTTATAGAGCTATCAGAGGTAAATTTAAAAGTTAAAGCACCTGAGTAATGGGTAGATGTTATTTTGTTAGGAGAGTTGTTTCCTGTATAGATACCAATTAGTTGAGCATCAGTGTTAGGACCATCAAAAATGAGCAGCTCATCACAACAACTTTCTAGCTCGAAAGAATGAAAATTTACAGTAATTTTATGGGTTTCATTAGGAGGAAATATAGTAGTAGTATAATTTTCATTGTTAGAATACATGGTGTCAAAACCACCAGAATCATAGAAGTTATCACCAGTGCAATTAGCCCTTGTTTTTATTTTGAAAGGACCAATGTTATTACTTTCTTTGTTGCTGCAATTTGCTTTTAAATAAAAGTCATAGGAGGTGTTTGATTTTAAGTTGTTTAGCGTAAAAGGAGTTGAGTTGATAGTAAGGATAGTGCCATTACCTATATGAAAGTTTTCTTCTCCATATTCTAAAACCCATTCAGATTCTTCCCCATTAGAGCTCCAAGAAATATTAGAAGAATTTATTGTTGTATTTGAAATTTGAATATTGGTAGGAGATGGGCAAGAAGGCTTTTCGGTAAAGCTAATTTTATCAATGTTAATTTCATTAAAAGTATTGCCGTTAGCAATTGCTCTGAACCTAATCTTTACAATATCAGAAAAATCTTTTAAATTGATTAGATGTTCGTGCCAAAGGTCTTTAGAGCTGTTTTGTTGCGCTCCGCTTAAAGTTAAAATGTCATTTATCCAAGTATCGTTACTGAATATATCTATATGGAGACTTCCTATATGACTTCCGTATAGAAATGAGAAGAAATGTAATACAGGGTTTTCTAGAGAAGAAATATTTACAAAAGGAGTTTCTAAAACAGCAACATCTCCAGAAGAAGCATTGGTATATGAGGTCGTTCTGAAATATTGATCTCCTTCGTGAGCTTTGTAAGGTCCTGTTTTAGATTCGCTATAAGTAGCACGTTGCACCTCCCAAAAGTAATGAGCTTCCTGTAGGCTAGGAGTAGTAGACCAACAATCATGAATGGGAGTATTTAGATTTTGATCTTCAACATTGTACAAATATGGCGCATTGAAGATGCCACAGGAGGTTTTAAAACTAATAGGACCTATGATATTGCTGTCATCATCATTAGGAAGGTTTCCACAAATAGCTTTGAGATAAACATCATATTCCGTTTGTGGAATAAGGTTTGTTAATGTATAGGTGGTACTTTTTGAAATCTTATTTATGCCTTTCCCAATCGTAAACCCTTTAACTCCGTACTCTAGTAACCATTCGGTTTCAGTTCCATTACTGGTCCAGCTAATATTTGAACTATTAGAAGTGGTGTTATGACTAGATAAATTATGAGGAGGAGGACAGGTGATTGTGATACAGTCAACAGTAGCAACCCAGCCAGTATTTGTTATAGAATCGTCGGAAATAAAAGAAAATGTTAGACCTTGCCCTTGTTTGGAACGAAGTGTTCCAGGTGAGGTACTTCCTGTGTAATTACCTATAAGAGGACTATTAGTACTATTACCGTTATATACGAGCAAATAATCGTAGCCGTCTTCTATATGAAATTTACTAAAAGAGACCTCAACAATGTCTGTAGCTTTTGAAGGGAGTATTGTAGTAATCGTATTTTCATTATTTAAGTAATTTCTATGAAAGCCACCTGTGTCATAAAAGAGCCCTCCGTTACAATAATCAGGTAGTGTGGTAAATAAAAAAGGACCAACCCATGAACTACGGTTGGTATTACTGCATAAAGATCGTATGTAAACATCATAATTAGTTCTAGGTATTAAGTATAAAGGGGTATATGAAGGAGTATAT
This sequence comes from Tenacibaculum maritimum NCIMB 2154, assembly GCF_900119795.1. Classification (NCBI taxonomy): domain Bacteria; kingdom Pseudomonadati; phylum Bacteroidota; class Flavobacteriia; order Flavobacteriales; family Flavobacteriaceae; genus Tenacibaculum; species Tenacibaculum maritimum. The sequence goes on along the minus strand of NZ_LT634361.1, from coordinate 2,196,181 downwards.
GTATTGATACCAGTATTAGTAAATGAGGTTCCTTCAGGTACAATCTGAACCTCCCAGTTTAATGAATAGCTATCCGTCCAAGTTATTTTTGCTGAATTTTTAGTAATATTCGTAATAAGGATATTTTCAGGAGGGAAGCACTTGGTTGTAAAAGAAAAAACTTTAGAGTACGTTCCTTCACTGCATATATTTTCATTTTTTACTCTCCAGAAGTAAGTAGTATTTAGAGCAAGTCGATTAGGATGATAAATGTTTTCAGTAGTATTCGCTTGTTCAATAATATTAGAAAAATCGAGATTTTTAGAGAGTTGTATAGTATAGTTTTTAGCATTGATGTCAAAATTCCATTCTAGGGCAGTGTCAGTATCTACTTCTTGGGCATTATTGGCTGGTTTAAGAGAGGTAGGAGAGGTTAAGAAATTGTTATAGGTATGAAAGGAAAGGAAAGATTTTTTTCTAACCGTGTTAGAGAGACCAATGACACTAAAATCTGTTCTTCCTGTGGGGGTGCTATTCGTACTGGATATTGTAAGTGTAATAGGTGTGTTGTTTTTTGAAGCAGCAGAAGGATTAAATGTAGCATTGAACCCTTGAGGTAGGTTTTCAGTAGTAAAGGTGGTAATTTCATTAAAGCCTACATAAGTTTTATAAGTAAAATTATAAATAATCTCGTTCGGTTTGCATATTTCTTTATGGCTTTCAGGAAAACTCATCGTAAATTCAGAGGTATTGAGATGTATATCCATTGCATTTATTGCATAGAAAATATTATTTTTAGGTTGTATCATAATTCTACCTCTTTTGGTCGATTTTTCTATTTCGGGAACTGTTATTATAGCGCTTCCGTTGTTTTCTAAATCAGATGCTATTGTATATGGATATGTATATCCTCCGTCTGTAGATAATAATATGTTTATATGAGAAGTGTTAATTGGAGGATTGTTAGTATTTGCTACATTCCAATTAATTGTTTTTATTTCTCCAACATGCCATGTTTCTGTAGTATTCTGAGAGGTAACGATAAAAGGGCCAGTATTGTCAGTAACAGTGATCGTCATTTCATCAGATGCTGTTTTAGCTCCAATAATTGCGTTATCTCTAACGGTTAATGCAAAATCCATTGTTCTTTGAACAGCAGGAAGTACTTCCCATTTAGGGGTAAAATTTCCATTAATTACGTCGGATAATTGAGGAATATATCGAGTTGGTTTGTATATAGGAGGTCTGCTTCTAAATAAAGGACCTTTTGTCCAACTTGGCTGGGGACTTTCTACAGATTTAGGATCTTCGGGGTCGTTTTGTTCCCAGCAATATGATAAAATAGAGGAATGATCTATATCAGTTCCTGATCCAGTTAAAATAAAAGGAGTTGATTTAGGAATGATATAGTTGTCTCCAGCGTTGGCATTAGGAGGAGTGTTGTTTGTAGGGATTAATTCAGCGCAAGAGCTTTCATTTCGAGTCCATTGAATAATATCTCTAATATCAACATAGTTAAAATAGTCATCGGGTGATTCTTGTACTATAGGAGAGCAGATACCAGCATAGCTCATAATAGAACTACCACTGCCAGGTTCAACTTCCTGTAAACCTATGGAGCTTCTGCAATTCGCGCTACTTTGCACGTGGTACCCTCCAAATTGATGTCCGAATTCATGGCTAGCAATTAAATTGAAATGATCTGAATCGGGAGCATTGTGAGCAGTAAAAGCACTTCCTTTTTTTTGATCGGTACAAACACAAGCAATACAACCAGCGTTTCCGTGTATGCTTATTTCATAAGCAAAGAGATGGCCTATATCATAGTTGGTATTTCCAATAGAATTATCTAAGGTAGTTTGTAAGCTATTATTATAATCATTACTATTGAAGGGGTCAGTTTCAGGGGTTAAAAAAATTAAAGTATCATTGTTAGGTATTAGTTCCATTGTTATACCGAAATCTCTTTCGAATATGCCATTTATTCTTGTGATAGAGTTATTGATATGAGAAAGAACAATAGCTTTTTTTTCGGCGTTGCTTTTTTCATTTCCTGTTAAGAAAAAATTAGAATATGCAGCTGTTGTTGCTATGGCAAGTCTATATTTTCTTAAATATTGATCATTTGCTACGTATTTTTGTTTGCCTCTATTCATATTTCTGACAGTTGCTATAGTATTGCATTCAAAGTTAGAAAATGATGGACCACTGTTCTTATCGTAGCATAAATAGCTGTTACTTTTTATATGATGAGGTTTTATGAGGTATGTTCCTTTACTAGTACTTATAGCTGCATGAAATCCACTATATTTAGAATAACTAATTCTAGCAATTTTGTTTGAAGTTAGACTTCTACCGATAAAAGATTTTATAGAGGGGTATTTCGCTTCTAATTCAGGAGCTAGATAAGAAGTTTTGAAAATTTCAAAAATTTCAAACTCTTTTTCGTTGATAGGAAGTGTTATTTTAGAAAAAGATTCTCGTTGAGTGCTGCTAGGAGCATTTTTGACAATTGTTAAGAAATAGTCTTTGTTGAGTTGTAAAGAGTTGTAATATTTGGTAGGATTCTGTTTACCATTATAGTAGTTGTTAGTTTGCTTCCAAATTTGTTGAGAGTAATTTCTTAAGGTATAAATACACGCAAGAATCAAGAATAATAATTTCTTTTCCATAGTTTTTCTTTTTCATTAACAAAACAAAACTATGAAAAAATAATAAAAAAAGCTCGGATATCCGAGCTTTTTTTATTGTAAAACACTGGTAATCAGGTTAAGCTAACATGGTTACAGGGTTTTCTATATACATTTTTAAGGTTTGTAAGAACTGAGCTCCAACAGCACCGTCAACGGTTCTGTGGTCACAAGCTAAGGTCAATTTCATAGTATTTCCAACTACAATTTCTCCATTCTTGACTACAGGTTTTTCAATGATTGCTCCAACAGATAAAATAGCTGAATTCGGTTGGTTAATGATAGAAGTAAAGCTTTCGATGCCAAACATTCCTAAGTTAGAAACGGTAAATGTACTACCTTGCATCTCAGCAGGGGTAATTTTTTTATTTCTAGCTTTTCCAGCAAGATCTTTTACAGAAGCTCCTATTTGAGTTAAGCTCAATGCATCAGTATGTTTTACAACAGGAACTACTAGCCCTTCATCTACCGCTACTGCTACGCCTACGTGGATATGGCTGTGGTGCTTCGTGGTATTATCTGTCCAGCTAGTGTTTACTTGTGGGTGTTTTTTTAAAGCCATGGCAGAAGCTTTTACAACCATGTCATTAAAGGAAACCTTTACATTAGGAACGTTATTGATTGTTTTACGAGAAGCAATTGCATTTTCCATGTCAACTTCTATATTCAAGTAGAAGTGAGGTGCCGAAAACTTTGAGCCAGATAAGGCTTTTGCGATTGCTTTTCGCATCTGAGAATTTTTAATTTCTTCAGTATGCTCTTCACCAAAAGTTATTGTATTATCTGTAATAGGCGAAGGGTTGATTGTATTGGTAGTTGCTTTTGGAGAAACAATTTCTGCTGTTTGAATGCTAGGAGTATAGTTTTCAACATCTTTTTTTATGATGCGTCCGTTTTCTCCTGATCCTTTGATGTCTAGTAAAGAAATACCTTTATCTTTTGCTATTTTTTTAGCAAGAGGAGATGCAAAAATTCGTTGAGTAGAAGTACTACTAATAGCAACTTCATTTGTCTTATTATCAGTAGTTTTTGTTTCAGTTGTAGGGGCTTCTTTTGTTGTTTCTCTAGGAGTACTAGTGACGGTTAGATTTGTATTGCCTCCTTTTGTAAGGTTTGAAATATCTGTGCCTGCTTTACCAATGATAGCCAATAGGCTATCAACAGGAGCGCTCTCACCTTCTTGAACACCAATATACAATATAGTACCTTCGTTAAAGGATTCGAATTCCATAGTAGCCTTATCTGTTTCAATTTCGGCTAAAATATCACCTTCTTCAACTGAATCACCTACTTGTTTTAACCAAGAAGCAACAGTCCCTTCTTCCATAGTATCACTTAAACGTGGCATTGTAACAATTACAGTGCCTTCAGGAATGGAAGTTGTAGTAGTTTCTGATGTGCTTTTTTCAAGAGATTCTTCTTTTTTTTCTTCAGAAGAAGAAGTAGTGGTAGCGCCGCTTAGTAAAGCAGAAATATCTTCTCCTTTTTCTCCGATAATAGCCAATAAGCTATCAACGGGAGCACTTTCACCTTCTTGAACTCCAATATGTAGAAGGGTACCTTCATTGAAAGACTCAAATTCCATAGTAGCTTTATCCGTTTCAATTTCAGCTAAAATATCACCTTCTTCCACAGTATCACCTATATTTTTGATCCATTGTGCCACAACACCTTCTTCCATGGTGTCACTTAAACGCGGCATATTTATTACTATTGCCATAATTTATTTGATAAAAGGGTAATCTTCTTGTTCATATACCATATCATGTAGCTGATTCAGTTCGGGGAATGGAGAATCTTCTGCGAATTTCTCACATTCTGCCACTTTATCTTTTACTTCCTGATTAATTGCTTTGATTTCATCTTCAGAAGCATACTCATGCTCTCTAATGATATCTAAAACTTGGGTTATAGGGTCTATTTTTTTATATTCTTCAACTTCATCTTTCGTACGATAATGTTGCGCGTCAGACATAGAGTGACCTCTATATCGATATGTTTTCATTTCTAAAAAAGTAGGGCCATCTCCACGGCGAGCTCTTTGAATTGCTTCATCTACAGCTTCTGCAACTTTAATAGGGTTCATTCCGTCAACAGGACCACAAGGCATTTCATAACCTAAACCGAGTTTCCAAATATCAGTATGGTTTGCAGTTCTCTCTACAGATGTTCCCATGGCATATCCATTGTTTTCAACAATAAAAACAACGGGTAACTTCCAGTTCATAGCCATATTAAATGTTTCATGCAAGGAACCTTGTCTAGCAGCTCCATCACCAAAGTAGGTTAAAGTAACAGCATCACTTCCTTTGTATTTGTCAGCAAAAGCAATACCTGCTCCTAAAGGTATTTGACCTCCAACTATTCCATGACCTCCGTAAAAACCAAATTCTTTAGAAAAAATATGCATTGATCCTCCCATACCTTTAGAGGTTCCTGTTGCTTTTCCGTATAATTCAGCCATTACTTTTTTAGGATCTTCTCCCATACCTATTGGTTGAACGTGGTTACGATAAGCAGTAATCATTTTATCTTTAGATAAGTCCATAGCATGTAAGGCACCTGCTAATACGGCTTCTTGACCATTGTATAAGTGTAAAAAACCTCTTACTTTTTGTTGAATATAAACTGCTGCTAATTTATCCTCAAACTTTCTCCAAAATAGCATATCTCTATACCAATTGACGTAGGTTTCTTTAGTGATTTTTTTCATTATGAATAGTTGTTTATTTAATGTTTGTTTGACTTAAAAAAAATAAAGTCTAACTACAAAAGTAGTAGTTTTCTATAACTTAAAAAAAGAGTTTAACAGGAAATAGTAAAAATGGTTTGATTTGTAACCATTTTTACTATTTCATAGCAGTAGTTAGGTACTTTTAAGCTTATTTTTCTCTTATGACATGGGCTATGACTTTTGCCCCTTTAGCAAGAGACCATAGGTCAGATAAAAATACATTTTTATAATCATCATAAATAGTAAATGCTCCAGTATTGGGTCTGAGTTTTCCTTCATCAATGGCTAAAATTTCTATTTTATTAAAGCCTATTTCAAGAGGGATCGTGAAAATTTTTGTATTTCTTCCTAGGGTATAATTAGAAAATAATTTGACACCATTTCTATAAATAGAAATAACATCTCCATCTATTTGACCGAAATCAGCTCCACTGATATGAATGTTTTTGGATTTAGTGTTAAAAGATCCTAAGTCTTTATCAATCATAGGTATTTCGGATCTAAAGCCCTCCATGTTTTTTAGGTAGCGTTGTTTTGCTAGCATTTTTGGGGTGAAAATTCCTTTAGTTTCTATGGCTTTTTCTAGGGCAATATTCCTTTCTTTTTGTTGCTGTTTTTTATGAGCGGTTTTAAACCCATTGCTGTTATTAAAATCTAGTGATGTGGGCTTTTTAATTGTGGTAACAGGAGCGGAGATAGTTTCTAAGGAACTCCCCTTATTTTTGTTTCCTCCAAAGGAATTGTCTAGCTGGGCAAAACAATGAAGCTTTGTGAAGCTCATTATTAATAAAAGTAATTGTGATAGGTGTTTCATATGATTTATTTCTTAAGCAAATATGATACCATTTTTATTTTTATAAGATTTCTTAAAGCTTTACTGGAAAATTAAAATAAGTTTTAGGAAAAGGTTCGTTTCGTAGTGTAAAGTGCCACCATTCGTTTTTATAAGGTTTAAAGTTTTCTTCGAGCATTCGTTTTCTTAGTAAGAAGCGATTGGCATGTTGCTTCGGGGTAAGTTGCTTGGAGAGTACATGTGAAATAGGTCCAAAAAAATCATAAGGACTTCCCATATCTAGTTCTTTTCCTGTTTTTAAATTTACAATAGTTAAGTCCACTGTACTTCCACGAGTATGCCCTGATTTAGAAGCTATATACCCCAGTTTGAAAAGGTGCTTTTTATGAATTTTAGGATAGTATTGTTGCTTCATTACAGTATCTTTTAAGACTTTGGCCCATGCAACGAAATGGTTGACAGCTCTTTGAGGACGATAAGCATCAAAAATTTTTAGACTTAGCCCTTTTGAAAGGAGCTTTTTTTGAACTTTTTGTAAAGCTTTTGCTGTTGGAAGGGTAGTGATTACAATATTGTTTTCATAACCGTCAATAGGAGTACCTATAAAATTGTTGTGAGAGCAGTAGCGTACATCAGATTTTATAGAAGGAGCTATGTCTTTTAAATACACGAAACCGTTAGGTAAATTTTGGGTTGCTACGGACAGTGATGTTAGTAGCAAAATATGTAGTATAAATTGTTTCATGTTTTATTAAGGCATAAAGGTTATAAAAATGCTAATTTAATTGAAAATATATTAAAACCAATATGTATATTATTTTAAGGGGTGGAGATCTTTGATGATAAAGATATTTACAAGTTGATGTGATGCCAATTTAAGAATTTTGTTAAAATGTTAGTTTTGTTTCGGTAATTTTAATTCCTAAATAGAAGAATTCGTAATATAAAATTGTTGTTAGAAAGTATAGAACGGATATTAAAAAGTAAAGGCCGCATAAAGCGACCTTTTTAAGTAAACTAATAAAACCAAGTATTAGTGTGTAATTAGGTTTATGATGCCAACTACATCCATATTATTATTTACCAAATGAAAGCTATTATTGGTATTTTTGAAGTGATTTAAACTTTTTGTTTTGAAGCGAAAATTTAGGTTTTTTTGCCCTAAAACGTCTTTTTTGAGTAACATAGCCTTCGCTACGTTGTGAAAAAAAGCTAAAATTAGGGTGAAATAATACAACTTTGCAGGCATCAAAAAAAATTTAAACCACTTCATTATATATTCACGATCCAGGAAAGTAATAAGGTAAAAATGAGAATAACAAGTTTTATTAAAATGGTGGAAAATAGATATATCATTTCTTTTGTCATTTTTTTGATTTTTTTTGAGATGTTTAATAAGCGTGAATGTTTCCTCCAGAAGAAGATTTTTTAAATACCCTTTTAGGGTTTCCTTTATAGCTTACACTAGCTCCGCTGCTAGCTTTTGCATTGATTTCATTTGTAGTGAAAACTTGAATACTAGCTCCGCTGCTAGTTTTTATGATAGCTACTTTACTTGTTAAATCATAAGCATTTGTAGTGCTTCCACTACTAGCATTTCCAGTATATTGGTCGGTTTCTCCTATAATATTTAAATTAGAACCGCTTGAAGAACTAGATGAAAGAATATTTGTTTTTACTCGAAGTTTCACATAAGAACCACTGCTAGTTTGTATAGTAAAGGTATTGGCAGTTAATGTATTTTCAGTAATTACATAACTTCCGCTACTGCTGGTAATGCTTTTTATAGAAGGGGTGCTAATATAAATATCTTTAGATTTAGCACTTTTTATGTTTTTTTCAGCATAAATCTTTAAGACTTTATTTTGGATTTCTGTTTTTATGACGTTGTGTAGGTTTTCGTCTGCTTCTATTCTTATGTTGCTCTCTTTTCCTTGGGTGATATACACATTTAAACCATTACTAATAGCAATGCTAGAATAGTTTCCTTTTACTTCTCGTTGTTGCTCGATTACATTTCTATTACCTGATATCCCTTTAATGTTATTAAAGAGACATGAAGATAATGTGGTAGCTAGTATCAAGAGTATAAGTGTTTTAGAAATATTTTTCATAGTTATAATATTTTATGAGTTTTTAAAATTCAATTTGTGCACGATTATCGTTGGCTTTTAATTGGGGTGGTTTATTATTTTTTTTCTCTTCTATATAGGTTTCGTATGCATAGCAATCAGTGCAGTAAAATCCTTTAGACCCCATTTTAAAATAATGATTAATCATATCTTTGTCATAGATATTTTCGGTATTATCTATTTGATATAGAAAATGTTTGGAAGAATGGGTGAAAAATATAGTTGTACCCTTAGGAATATAAATAGTAACGAGAACACTTTCATCTTTATAGAGATTGTTGGGGGAGCTTAAAAAATATCCGTTTAGTATAATTTCGTTATTAGTTGTATTGAATTGATAAAGGATTTCTTTGGCATATTCATTTGCTTCTCTACGATTTTTACCTTCGGAGTGTTTTTTTACTTCTATAAAAGGAATATTGATGTCACTTTCTTGAACATCTATTTTTACATTATTGCAATATGATTTTTCTTTGCCATTAAAATCTACTATGTGATGGCTTTTTCTTCTTCTGAAATTGTGTCTATAGTATAATTCATCATTATTTACCACTTTTAGATGTATGGTATCTTTTGAGTTAAAAGGAAGATTACTTTTTGTAACTTTAAGACCATCATATGCCTTTGTAGTACCATATTCAATTCCAGTAAATGTTAGTCCGAAAACAGCTAAAATCCAAACTCCTAATAAAGTTAAAGAAGTTGTTTTAGTAAGTTTATTGATACTACTTGATATAATTCGCAATCCTAGAATAAATAAAATTAAGAAAGGAATTCCTATGACAATTAAGAACAATAAAATGAGTATCCATTTAGGAAGAATAGAATCATAGAAGAAAGCGGGGTAGTAGGTGATGTTATTTCCTATATTGATGAATTCAAGACTCCCTATTGAAAAACCACCGATAATTAATGAAAGTAAAACAATAGCAGCTACAAGCATCAGCAATACGCCTATGAATTTACCAAAAATGCTGAAGATGGCAGTAGTTATTTTTCCCAAGGTATTTAAAAAATCATGAAGCCCTGATTTTGTTTGATTCCGTAACTTTTCATAATCTGCACTAGAAAATTTATCACCTAGTTCACTTGCTCCATCCTTAATTTTTGAAGAAAAATAGTTAAATTCGTCACGTATTTTCTTTTCGATATTATCAATATTTACATCTTCTCCTTCCATTTGCAACTTTTCAGAAGTAGTTTTTGCTTCAGGAAGTAATATCCATAACATGATATACACAAGAGGAGAAAAACCAAAGCCAAAAGTCAATGCAATAAAAGCAATACGAACCCAAATAACATCAATATTAAAGTAATGAGAAAGTCCAGAGGCTACCCCACCCAAAAACTTGTCGTTACCATCTCTAAATAATTTTCTAACGTTTGTTTTCCTTTTAGAAGAAGAGGAATCCGTAAAAGCATCTTCGGTATCCGTATAATCTTCAGGTTGCCCCATGATTGTAATGATATCATCAATATCAGTATTATTAACAACTTGTCTAGCATCTGTAATTCGTTCTAGTAGTAGCTCACTAATTCGTGCTTCTATATCGGCAATGATTTCGTCCTTTCCTTGTGGATCGTTACTAAGGGATAAGGCAATAGCATCTAGATAACGCTTTAGTTTTTGATAGGCTGTTTCATCTATATGAAAGAAGAACCCTCCGAGGTTTATATTAATTGTTTTATTCATTATTTAGTTGATTTTGTGCTTGTAATTAAGTTAACTGCATTCACTAGGTTTCCCCATGTTTTGTCAAGTTCTTTAAGAAACATTTTTCCATTTTCTGTTAAGACGTAATACTTTCTTGGAGGACCAGCGGTTGATTCTTCCCATCTATAAGTCAAGAGTCCTGCATTTTTTAAGCGTGTTAATAATGGATAAATAGTTCCTTCAACAACAATCATCTCTGCGCTTTTAAGTGTAGTTAATATTTCAGAAGTATAAGCATCTCCATTTTGTAGGATAGATAAAATGCAATATTCTAGTACACCTTTTCGCATTTGTGCTTTGGTATTTTCTATCTTCATATATGGTGTTTATTTTATAAGATTAATGGTGGTAAGAGAGGAATGATATTTTTCTTCTTTATTCGTTTGCTGTAAACCTTGAAATGTACTAAAGAAAGAAGTGAAACATAGAGGGATAAAAGAAATATTAAGTAAAAAGATATATAAAGCGAGACTCATGTTAAAATTTAAGACCTCTTTTTCATGACCGTCCAGAAAAATGCTTCTTTTTTTTAATACCTGCCATACTACTAAAGTGATAATGATACTTCTTATAGAAAGTAAGTATCTTGAGAGCCCTGCTAGATCTATTACAGAAGTATTGATATGATCGCTATTATTTTTCATGACTTAAGATTATTGTATAATACTTTTTTATGCAAATATATAGTTTTTAAAAGGTATTATGCAATACATAGTACTGTTTTTATAAAAAAAATATTGTTTTTATAGTATATACAACGAGGTTAGATATTTTTCATACATTGTGAAGCAAATTAAAATTTAACACTTTTTCTGAAAATAACTTTGTTTTTGGAACATTTAAAAAGAATGAATGAAATTAACACCTAGAAAAATTAATGCTTTTACGATGCTAAAATTGCCTGCTGCATATTTTACAGGGGTCAGAGTTAAGCATATTAATGATTGTGAATGTAGTGTAACTGTTAAACATAGATGGGTAAACCAAAACCCTTTTAAATCGCTATTTTGGGCAATTCAAGGAATGGCAGCTGAATTGGCTACAGGAGCTTTGGTAATGAAAGAGATAGATAATTCGGGAAAAAAAATATCTATGTTAGTTACTAATATGAATGCGACCTTTACTAAAAAAGCTACTGGAAAAATTACTTTTGTTTGTAAAGATGGTGAATTGATTAGAAAAGCGATACATAAGTCTATTGAAACAAGAGAAGGACAAGTTGTAGTAATGAAATCAGTTGGGGTTAATAATGAAGGAATTTCTGTTTCTAAATTTGAGTTCGAGTGGAGTATTAAGTTAAAAGAATGATTTTTAGCACAAAAACATGTAACAAATTGTAGGGGTTGACTTCTTATATTTTGTAAAAAATGATTAAAATAAAAAATATGAATGCACATGAAATAGATTATCGCATTTACGGAGAAGAGATGCAGTATGTTGAGATAGAGTTAGATCCAAGAGAAGGGGTTGTAGCAGAGTCAGGTAGCTTTATGATGATGGATGATGAAATAGGAATGAATACGATATTTGGTGATGGATCTAATCAAGAAAAAGGATTATTGGGTAAAATTTTTTCAGCAGGAAAAAGAATTCTGACAGGAGAGAGTTTATTTATGACTGTTTTTACTAATAATGGTCATGGTAAAAAGCAGATTTCATTTGCATCTCCTTATCCCGGTAAGATAATACCAATTGATCTAACGGCGTTTAATGGAAAGTTTATTTGTCAGAAAGATGCATTTTTATGTGCAGCGAAAGGAGTTTCTATAGGGATTGAGTTTTCCAAAAAAATAGGAAGAGGTCTTTTTGGAGGAGAAGGATTTATTATGCAGAAGATGGAGGGAGATGGTCTAGGATTTATTCATGCAGGAGGAACTATGGCAAAAAAGGTATTGTCTTCAGGGGAGGTATTAAAAGTAGATACGGGTTGTATTGTAGGGTTTACTTATGATATTGAGTATGATATTGAGTTTGTAGGAGGAATTAAAAATACAATTTTTGGAGGAGAAGGGCTGTTTTTTGCTACCTTAAAAGGCCCTGGTACAGTGTATATTCAATCGCTTCCATTTAGTAGATTAGCAGGTAGGGTTTTGGCAATGGCTCCCAACAATTCAGGAGATAGAGGAGAAGGCAGTATTTTGGGCGGTTTGGGGAATATTTTGGATGGAGATAATAGGTTTTAAAACAAAAAAGCCGCTAATCAGCGGCTTTTTTTGTTTGTTATTTTATTAAATTCCTAATTCATCCAGTGTTTTAATTAACTTTTCTCCTTCAGAAGGTCTTGGTGCATTAGGACTGATAATTTTTCCTTCAGGATCTATTAATATAAATCTCGGAAGTCCTTTTATAGAATATTTCTTAATAAAATCAGAAGCAAAGGACTTATCGGCAAATAATTGAACTCCAGACATTTCTTTTTCTTCAATAGTAGTTCTCCATTTATCATAAGCATTTTTTGAATCAACACTAATACTAACAAATTCGATATTCTTTCCTACATATTGTTGCTCCAATCTTTTAAGCAAAGGGATTTCTCTTTTACAAAAACCACACCAAGTGGCCCAAACATCTATATATAGGTATTTGCCATGCCCAATCAGATCATCTAAAGAAGTGGTGCCTCCATTATAATTTTCGTAGTTTACAAATTTAGGAGAAGGTTTTCCTTTTGAAGTTAATTCTAACAAATGGAAGATATTCGTAATTTCATCTTTGTGTGCTTTGTTAGAAGAGTATGCCATGAATTTTTTGTAGAATTCTTTTAGATGGGTTGTGTAGGTAATACTTGTTTTAGCACTATTAAATAATAAATCATTTTTAACCAAAGAATCATTTACTTCTGTTTGAACGGTTTCTAAGTAAGTTAAATCATAATCACCATCTTCCCCATTTTTTTTAGTAGTAATTTTCTTTAGCTGTTCTGCTAATATTTTACGATAAGAAAAAGAATTCTTATAATCATCTCCATTGTCAAAGCTTAAGTCGTTTATTACAGTAGGAAAGTTTTTTGAAACAACAAATTCTTTGTCTTTAGATAATAGTCTATGATAATCTTGATAATTATTAAGATTTCTCATGTATTCATAATCAATATTTCTAACCTCTTTCTTTAGAAAGTCAGGAGATAACTCCGAGCTAATAGCTAATTCAGTAAGAGCCTCTTTGTATGCTTCCATCTTGCTAAGAAACTCTTCTTCATTTAGAGAGAATAGTTTATTTGCATTTCCTATAATCTTAGGAAATTTATCAGCTTTTTCTACAAAGTAGTTGTTAATTCTAGCATTAGGTCCATTAAAAGTAATGAAATCTATTTTTTTGTAATCAAAGAAGATTTCAGTATCCTCAGTTTTAGTTAAATATAAATTTACGAGCTTTTTATTTGCTTGAAGAGTATAGTAGCCATCAGGAATTTTTAAGGTATCTACAAAAGAGTTAGTACTTTTGTCAAAAGAAATCTTTTTTTCGAAGCCAAAGCCTTTTAAAGTTATGTCTCTTTTTTTGAAATTGCCAATTTTACCTGATAAAACTAAATAATCTTTCACAGGTTCTTTTTTACATGCAACTATAACAACTCCTATTAGGGATAAAAGTAGTAGTCTCTTCATTATTAGGTTTTTAATTCTTTAATTGTTTATAAGCACCGAAAATAGCTTTTTTGTGCCTCTTTTCAAAGAAATTAACAAACTATTATATGTTTAAATAGAAAAAACTGAAGTAAAAATACTTCAGTTTTTCTTTCTTCCTTTTCTTTAACAATTATCCCACCAATTTTAAACTGTTTGATACATAGTTTTTCATACGGTTCTGGTTTTATGTTAAAGTAGTGTTAAATCAATAACTATGCCGAAAAACAGATTTTTTATAAGATTAGATATAAAAGGTTGTTTTTATGATTTTTATTGGTATTTTATTGCCTTTTTTTTAGTTTGAATAGGTTTCTGATGGTAAAATAGTATTTCTTTTTTTTGTTAATTTATTGGTAATGTTAATGTTTTACTTTTATTGGTTAAAATTATTTTTTTACGATAGAGATGGTATTTGTTTCTCCATTTTGGAATATTGTTTTTATAAAATACATTCCAGGAAGCACATCCATATTTATCAGATGGTGGCTTTTTGAAGATAATTTTCCTTTTTTAACTATTTGCCCCATCGCGTTTGTAATACTATAATTCCCCGTTAATAGCCTTTCGTTTATAATAGTGAAAGCTCCAGAGGTAGGATTTGGGTATATAAGAATGTTATTAATTGTATTTTTAGAGGTAGGTACAGCTCTATTAAAATTTTGATGGATGTAAAAAGTATTACTAATACCAGTATATGGAGTCAGTTTTCCATTCCATCCATTTTTCCATTTTCCATGGTGGATGATTCTGTAGTGACCACTTTCAACATCGGAGGTAATTTTAAACTGTATAGTGATTTTAGAATTAGCAACCCCGTCTCTGTTCCAAATTAATTTAGTATTAGTATCTCTATCTTCATATTTGGAAACCCAAGAATCTCCTATTTTTTTTTGCACTCTAAAATAAGTACTGTTAGTTTTAGGGTCGTTATTAGGATGAGCTCCCCAAAAAGTAACTTCTGCTATTTCATCAGTAGAATAGTTGTCATTCGTATTAGAAAAAATACTCCCGAAACTTTTGAACCAAGGTATATCGTCAAAAAGAATAGGAACAGTTTTATCACTACCTATGTAATTTTTTCTAGGAGGTATTGGGGCTGGGGTATCCCAAGGTGTCACATTTGGATCTGCTAATATGGAGGTTAGTTTTTCAAATTCTTGCCGGTATGCAGCTAAAGTCCATGGACCAAATTGTGTACTTGCTCCTTCGTATTGTTGAGAAGCATATTCTTCTCTAGTGGTAACATAGCCAGAGTAAGCGTCTGAATATCCCGCAAAAACAGTATATTGAATTTCTGTATTTTTATTTTCAAGAACGGTAGCTTTAACTCTTCTTCCTGCCATAACAGTAAACTCAGCAGGAGCTGCTAATATTCCTAATTGTCCTATTTTTAAGATACTGGTAGGTAATATCTTTGGAGTTTTAGGATCATTGTTATTAGCTCCTACATAAAAAAGAGGATCTATAGGTTTTTCCATATGACATCTATCAACTTCGAATCCAGCAGTTGGATTTGATCTTGTTTGCCCCTCTTTACCAATTCCACTTCTACCATCTTCGGCGCCAGCTCTAAAAGAAATGCCCAGCGCGGCCTTGCAAGTGCTTTGATAGTATCCGTCGGTGAATTTTGGGGAAACAAGAATATTAGAGTAATCACTATATCTTGAAACAGCTTTAATAGTTCCTATTAATTGTATGTGTGCATTATTGTATAAATCAAGAGCTTTATAGTACTGACGGTTTCCTATAATTTCAGTACTTTCTTCTTCGTTGTTGCCAGGCCCTGTAGCATTGGTGTATAGATCACTAGGAAGAGGTTGATTTAGATTTGGAGACATATCTCCAGCATTGCTATTTGAAAAAGCAGCAACAAAGGTAGCGGCTCCCTTTCCATAGGAAGCACCTTTGTGTCTTTCGAATTTTAAGGAAGCATGCCCCTTATTATCTCCGCTTGCATATTTATAGCTATTTGATAAATTTGTAGGGTGTACAGCAAACCAAGAAATCATACCAACTTCTGTGTCTCCTTGAATAAATTTTAGCACGGTCATTTGGTCATCAATACTTATGTAGTCATTAGCATCAGCATTTAAATTATAGGCTACAAGAGATCTATTGATACTAGCGTTTGTTAAAGATCCTGTATTATAATAGATTCTTCCAGGAGCCAAATTATTGTGTGCTTGTTGGATGGCATTAAAAATTCCATCAACTAAAATAGTAAAGTTAGTTTTGTAAAAACCGCCTGTAGAAGTATTGTATAACCCATAATGGGAGTATCCTCCTGGAGAAACGTGTGTGTGTGTGGCACTTATAACAACATTAGTATCTGTGTATAAATTACCATATGCTTCGCGGAGTTTTTCAATGACAGCTAGATTTACAGATTGAAAAGTGGCTCCTTTATCAATAGAAACATATACGACGCTATTTTGATGAATATCTTTTACAATATAAGCTCTAGCATACTGTCTGTCTCTGATACCTCCATTTTTGAAGAAAGGATCTCCATAGCCAAAGAATGCACTTTCAGCAATTTGGCCAGTAATGTCTGATATTCCTACCCCAATAGTATAATTGTTACTTTGGGAATAATTAATTTGAAAAATAAATAAAAATAAAATAAAAAGGAACCGTGGTGTTTTTTGGAATTTCATTTAGTTGGTTTTTTAATTACCCTTTAAATTTAATTAATTTATTGATTATTAATGGTATATTTTTTTATAATAAGTATTCATGAGTAACGAGCATATTATAGAAAGCAAAAACTCGTAACAATTATTATGTATTGTTACGAGTTTTTAAAAATAATTGTAGAAAGGTATTATTTCATTTTAGCTAAAAACTCTTGATTCATTTTAACATAACCAGCATTTCCTCTTTTTTTAGCACCAGCCAAAGAAGCTTTCGCAGCTTTTATAGCTCCTTTTTTATCACCAGCTTTGGCAAGAATTAAAGATTGTTGACGTAAAAACCAAAAGCGTGGTTGATCTTTGGTCATGGCAACAGCTTTATTAATCCATGTTTTAGCTTGGTTAATATCTTTGTTTTCTTGTAAATAATAAACAGCAGCTTTATAATAATCATTGGCACTTGGGCCCTGCATTGTTTTGTTTATACTAGCAGAAACAGTACTGTCTGTTGGTACAGAAAAAGGAATTCCTACATATGTTTTGTCCCATAATATTCCTAAGGTAGCAGCATTATTTTTTAAATTGTCAAAAGTAATAGTAAATGTTTCAACAGGAGTTGAAATAGGCGTCGGTTTAATAGAAGTTCTTAAAGCAACTTTGGTCTCATCCCATTTTTCTGGTACTCCCCAATTTGAACTATCATTATAAAAAATAACTTCCCAAGAATTTTTATTAGGAATTGTATAAATAGCATAAGTTCCTTCTTTTAACTCTTTGCCGTCAATGGTAATATGATCTGTAAATGTAATTTTTGTATTTGCATTAGCACCAGTTCTCCAAGTTTTACCAAAAGGAACCAAATCGCCAAATATAGCTCTTCCTCTCATACCAGGTCTTGAATATTCTAAGGTAACATCCGTCAATCCTACTTTTTGTTCGATTTTAGAAGAAGGACTAGGCTGTGGAGTTTTGACCTGTGCGTTTGTACTAACAGTAGCCGTAATAATTAATAAACTTAATAATATTTTTTTCATAATAGAAAGGTTTGTTTTACTTTATGTCGATAAAATTACAATGAATTACAATTGTAAATGTTAATGAAAACTTAAAATAAAGGGTTGTATATTTGAAGAAAATAAAAGACCATTGAAAAAATATTTTGCAGAATTTATAGGTACATTCATTTTAATTTTTTGTGGAACAGGAGCTATGACTATAAATGAGGTAACAGGAGGAGAGGTAACGCACGTAGGGATTGGTTTGACATGGGGGTTTGCTGTAATGGCAATGATTTATGCTTTTGGAGAAGTTTCTGGAGCACATTTAAACCCAGCCGTATCTATTGCTTTTGCATACGCGAAGAAGTTTTCTTGGAGAGAGGTGCCGAAATATATAGTAGCTCAGCTTTTGGGAGCCATTTTAGCAAGTGTGGTATTGTGGTTGTTATTTCCTAAGAGTGAGTATTTAGGCGCAACAATTCCTTCTATGGAATCTTGGAGAGCTTTTATTTTAGAATTTTTATTGAGCTTTTTTTTAATGTTAACGATTATAAATGTATCTACAGGGAGTAGAGAAGTAGGAACCATGGCAGGTATCGCTATTGGAGGTATGGTATTATTAGAGGCTATTTTTGCAGGCCCTATGACAAAAGCATCAATGAATCCTGCTCGTTCTATTGCTCCTGCATTGATATCTGGGCATTTGGAACATTTATGGTTGTATATTTTGGCACCTGTATTGGGGGCACTATTAGCTGTAATATCTTGTAAATTAGTAAAAAACGATAACTGTTGTGATGAAAACTGTTAGTATTTTAGGTTGTGGTTGGCTAGGAAAACCCCTAGCAGCCTCTTTGTTGAAAAAAGGGTATGTAGTAAAAGGATCTACAACTTCAGAAGAAAAATTGGAAGCATTAAGAGAAGTAGGAATAATTCCTTTTCTGATAGATATTTCTCAAGAAAGTGAAATAGGTGAGTTTTTAGCTTCGGAAATTCTTATTGTAGCGATTACCTCAAAAGATTATGAAAGTTTTAACAGGTTGATTTCTCAAATAAGGCAATCAACTATAAAGCAAGTCATTTTTATAAGTTCAACATCGGTATATGAAAATTTAAACAAAGTGATAAAAGAAGAGGAAGCTACATCAAACTCACCGCTAATTGATATTGAAAACTTGTTTAGAAAGGAGTCTGATTTTGGCGCTACGATAATAAGATTTGCAGGATTATTGGGAGGAAATAGGCATCCAGGTAACTGGTTTAAAGGGAGAAAAATAGGGCAGCCCAATGGTTTTGTAAATATGATTCATAGAGAGGATTGCATTGGTGTTATTCAGGAAATTATCAATCAAGAATGCTGGAATGAAACGTTAAATGCCTGTTCAAATCATCATCCGACTAGAAGAGAGTTTTATACAAATGCAAAATTGAAACTAGGTTTAGAAGTTCCTGAGTTTATAGAGGAAGCAATATTGTCATATAAAATTATTAGTTCAGAAAAATTACAAAGAAAGTTGAATTATGTATTTCAGTATGATGATTTGTTGGCAATTTAATTGAAGAAATTCTATTTTTTTGATTTTTAAAGTTTCGCGTTTTGTAGAGATACGAAAGCGAAATTTCACAGCATTTTTTGAAAGAAAAACAATTTTGTAAAAAAAATCATAAAAAAGGTAAAGGATTTACGGGCTCGATTTTGTAATCTTTTATTCTTATATGGACTTAATATATTTTTCTTTTAAACGATACTTTTTCAATTTTAAATTGTTAAAATTAAGTTATATTTCATAAATTTACCTATAACTTTATTGATAATAAAATAAACTTTTTTTGTGTTTTAAACACTTTATTTTTAGTTGTTTATTATTGTCTAAAATATTTTTAACCCTTTCAATATAACCCCCAAAAGAATTGAACCCTTTCCTAATTAATATTTGTATAGTTATCAAAATAAATTAGATTGGTTTTGATTTTACTTATCTAAGTAAACAATATGAAAACAAAACTTTTTTTAGCATTTTTTTGCTTGGTAGCAATTTCATTTGCTCAAACCAAGAATGGATTTCCTAATCCTAAATACCCAGAATTATTTAAAACATTAGGTACACCAATAAAAGATTCTGATCCAGAATGGGTACGATTAATGTATAGTAAAAACCCTAATTTTTTTAAAATAAAAGAAGCTTATGATAAGTATTATAGCGTGAATCTTCTTAAAAAAACAACTCATACGCAAAATTATAAGCATTTTTATAGAATTGTATCTCAAAATCATTATTATACGAATAAAGGAGATATTTTTATTTCAGAAGAAGAAGGCATCCAAGAACAAAAATCGGTGTATCCAAAGAGTACATTGGGTACTAATTGGTCTCCTGTAGCTCCAATACAAACTATTGCTCTAGATAATGGAGGAGTTACTGTATCTGCTCAAGTAAATGTTTATGCTATGGCACAATCTCCATCAAATCCTAATGTATTGTTTTGTAGTACAGAAACAGGAGCAGTGTTTAAATCAGTAGATAAAGGGTTGAATTGGATAGAAGTAGGAGCTGATATCTTCCAAAGCAATGCACAAGCTATTAAAATAGATCCTACTGATGAAAATATAGTATATATAGCCTTGAATAGAGATTTATATAAAACTACAAATGGAGGTCAAACTTGGAATGTTATATTAAATACAAGTTACCAATATGATATAGAAATAAATTATGCGAATACAAACATATTGTATTTGGCAGGTAACTTTGGTCTTAAAAGAAGTGCTGATGCTGGGCAAACATGGACTGATATTTTAACGGATAAGGTAACTGATATTGAGTTTAAGAGTGATGATCCAAGCACTGTTTTTGCAGCAAAATATAATACAACAGGAAATTACTACGAAATATGGAAATCTATGGATAATGGACTTAGTTTTGAAGCAAAAATAACAGGTTGGTTTACACCTACTAATAATGGTAAGGCAGCTCATGCGCAAGGTGCTAAAATAGCAAATACAAAGGCAGACGGTAATAGGTTATATGTTTTATTGCTAGGATCAGATGTTAGCTACGCAGAAGATTTAAATTATCTGGGAGTTTATAGAAGTGATGATGCAGGAGAAACTTGGACCCTACCTTATGATGGTAATGGTGATGGGCAACCTGATAATAACCCTGGAGGACCTTATTCTTGTGATCACTGGGCAATGTCAACTTTTAATGTTTGCGGAGGAAGTTATGACCAAGGATTTTATAATGCAGATATAGATGTTTCAGATACGAATGCAGATGAATTTTTAGTGGGGATGTTAAATCTTTTTAGATCTTCTGATGGAGGAGTTACTTTTAAGGTACATGGAGGGTATGGATGTAGCAATTGTAAGCCGTATTACCGACATCCAGATCAACAAGATATTCTAATCCAAGGGAATGATGTTTGGGTATGTAGTGATGGTGGAATTGATTATTATGGTCCTGATTTAGAAATTATAGAATCTAGAATGAAAGGAATTACAACTTGTGAATTATGGGGGTTTGACCAAGGATGGAATGAAGATGTTCTTGTAGGAGGGAGATACCATAATGGAAATATGGCTTATCATGAAAATTACGAAAATGGAACTACGATAAGGTTAGGTGGTGGTGAGAGTGCAACTGGATTTGTAAATCTAGGAGAAAATAGAAAAGTATATCATGATGACATAGGAGGTAAATTAATTCCAGAAACCTTGCAAGGAAATGTCACATCAATTCCTAATTTTTCAAAATATCCTAAATCAGGAAATAGCCTTGAGAAAAGTGAAATAGTTAATGATCCTAGATGGTGGAACAATGTATATTTAGGAAGTGAAAATAAATTATGGAAAAGTGAAGACTATGGTAAGAATTATGAGTTACTAAAAGAATTTGGAATAGCGGGGAATACTGTTAGAGGAATAGAAATTTCTAGAGCTAATCCGGCAATTATGTTCGTAAATTTACATGTTGGAGCTTCTGTGAAATTGTATAAAACAGTAGATAGTGGCGTAACTTGGGAGGAATTGAACTTGCCGATATATTCTAATAAATATACACTTAGTTTAAATGCTGAAAATGAGCTTTTCATAGCTTTTGATAAGTCGGGGAATTCTTCGCAAAAAGTATATAAATCGACAGACTTAGGAGAAAATTGGGAAAATTTATCAACTGATGCATTAAATGGAATTGTATTAAGAGATATAGAAGTTCAAGACGGAACGGATGGAGGAGTTTATGTATTCGGATCAAGAGAGGCTTTTTATAAGAATAATACTATGGCTGATTGGGTGAATATTTCTTCAGGTCTTCCTAAAAGCTTTAGATTATTAGATGCTAAATTATTTTATAAAAAGAGTAAAATAAGAATGGCAGGTAACAGAGGTGTTTGGGAAAGAGATTTTTATGAATTATCGAAACCAAAAGCACAGCCAATGGTTTCTCATAAAGAAGCTTTTTGTAATCGAGAGGAAATCCAATTTGAAGATTATTCTATTTTAGATCATACAAATGCTACTTGGGAGTGGGAGTTTCCAGGAGCTCAATCAGTATCATCAACAACTGTTAGAAACCCAAAAGTTACTTATGCTACTCCAGGAGAATATGATGTTACATTAACAATAACGAACCCTCAAGGAACTAGTACTAAAACTATTCAGAATATTATTAAATTTAATAGAAGTTTGTGTAGTCCACAGCCTAGCCCGGAAAAAGCAGTTGTTTTTACAGGAGAAAATAATCAATATTTAACAACTTCTCCAAAAGAATCTATTCAAACAGATGCATTTACATTTACAGGGTGGATTAAGCCTAACGGTATTCAGCCTAATTATTCTTCAGTGTTTTTTATTCCAGGGGGGCCTACGTTAGATTTTAAAAATAGTAAAAATGAACTAGGAACCCATTCAGGAGGGCTTTGGTGGTATAATTCAGGATTAGTTGTACCTAAAGATAAATGGTCATACGTAGCTTTAATATATACTACTAGTAAAGTAACTTTAGTACTTAATGAAAAAACGTATGAAATTAATAGAAGTTTTAATTCCTTGGATATAAAAAGAATTGATTTAGGTATTCATAATCTTAGAAATGATAGGAAGTATAAAGGAATGCTTGACGAGGCTACTTTTTGGAATAGAGCACTTACTCTTGATGAAATTAGAGCGCAAAGGCATTTAACGAAGCCTATTAATATGGATGCTGCTATTTTTGCTTACTACCAATTTAATGATATTAATGGGAGTAATGTAATTTATGATGTAAAAGGAAGTAATGATTTATCTGTGATTAATAATGCTATTATAGAAGAATCTACTTGTCCTGTTGGACCAGGAGTTTCTCAAAAGATGGTAATTGACGGGAATCATACGGTTTATGATTTTGATGAGGTTAAATTGAGGTTGACTACAGGAGCAAATAACTTTAATGGCGCAGTGTATGCTTCAAAAATAAATTTGCATCCAAATATAGTTCCTGAAGAAGGGTTTGAGTACCATAAGGAGTATTATATTATTGATAATTATGGAACAGAGAGTACTATAGGAACGTTGGATAAGTTAGAGTTATATGGGTTTGATAATTTAGATCCTAGCATTGATTACAATATCTATAAAAGAGAAAGGAACACCGATGAAGAATGGACACTTATAGGAGCAACGGATTCATCAGAAAACCAAATAGCAGTATTTAATACCATTGATATAGCTAATTTACAACCAGTAGGAGATGGGGAGCCGCAATTGAATTCAGCAACGCAATTAATGTTAAAATCAACAGCAGTGAGTACCTTGTCAAGTGAAGGAGCCATTGCTAGTGAAAAGAAGATTGTTTTGTATCCTAACTTGTCATCTCAAAAAGATGGGTTTGCTTTTAAAAATATAGGAGAGCGAGCTGTTTTATCAATTTTTGATGTTAAAGGAAAGGCTATCTACAAGTCAGTAGTAAAGGAAAATCAAAGGATAAAAGCAATTCAAAAGGCAGGAGTTTATTTTTATACAATAATGACTAAAGATAAAATTCAAAGAGGAAAAATAATAACCAAATAAAGGTAATTTTAAGAAGGGCAATACTAATTTAGTTTTGCCCTTTTTAAATAAAAATAACTATTTTCTTAGAAGTGTGTCTGTAAAATAATGTTTACAGTCTAAAAAATGCTTTTCCACACTAAAATTTGTTTTTTGAGCTAAAGAGCTCAATTCTTCAAGATCATATTTTTTAGACAGCTCTGTCCATATCAGCTCATTATAATCAAAGTTAAAATGCTGAGCTATTTTTTTTAAGTAAACAGTTTGTTTTCGGAGGCTTATAAGATAGCTTCTAACTTCTCCGTTGATGGGGTTGTAATGGCAGTAAAAATCAAAATCATCTATTTTAAAATCTCCTTCAAACTCTTTATTGATTCGAAGTAGCAAATTGATATTAAAACGTTTTGTTATTTTGTGAGGATCATCATATGCAAACTGAATTACTCTAGGATTCTTTTTTAAGTCAGCTCCGAGTAGTAGTTTGTCTCCCTTTTTCATATTTTTATTAAAGAGCTCCATTAGGTTTACAGCATCTTTATAGAGGTAATTTCCAATATTACTTCCTAAGAATAATAAAAGGCTAGGGGTTTGCGTGTGCACATTTTCTTTATTTAAAACATCAAAGTAATCTCCTATTTTAGGATTTATTTTTAAGTTAGGGAGCCTTTCTTTTAAATTACGTACTAAATTGTTCATTGCTCCTTCTGAAATATCAATTGGAATGTATTGGAAATCAATGTGGTTATGAACGAGATGTTCAAGTAGTTTAAAAGTTTTAAAGCCATCACCCGCGCCAAGCTCAATAATATTAAAAGGTTGTTTAAAATTTACAGCTTCTATTATTTGTTGTGCTTGTAGTGATAGTATTTCAAATTCGCTATTTGTTAAATAATATTCGGGCATTTGCATGATCTCTTGGAAGATCTTGCTCCCGTTATCGTCATAAAAATATTTAGAAGAAAGATGTTTTTCCTTACTAGAAAAACCTTTTATAATATCTTTGGCAAAAGTATGATTCATGAATCGGTTTGTTTTTTTAGTTATTTATTAATAATAAAAAAGAGGGTAAATAGTGAATGTAAAAATGAACAGAGAGAGTTAAAGTAAAAATCTAGTCTTTATTTTACCAAACGAATTCCAGAAAACATCCACCTCAAATTAGGAGGGAAGAAATTTCTATAAGTTTTTCTACGATGTTCTTTAGGTGTTGCAATAGAAGCCCCCCTAAGTACATGTTGATTTACCATAAATTTTCCATTGTATTCTCCCAGAGCACCTTCTGCTTTTTTATAATTAGGATAAGGAAGGTATGCACTGCCTGTCCATTCCCATAGATTTCCCCAGTTAAATTTATCGGAAGCTACTTCCCATTCAAATTCTGTAGGTAAGCGCATTTTTTTCCATTCAGCAAATGCAAAAGCTTCATAATAACTAATATGTGTTACTGGTAAATCTAAATTGATACTTTGGAGTCCATTATAATTGTAATATTTCCACTCGTTATTTACTTGGTGCCAATATAGAGGCGCTTTAATAGCATTTTTTTGAATAAAATCCCAGCCCTCAGCATGCCATAAATTAAAGTTTTGATAGCCGCCATCAGCTATGAACTCGATAAATTCTCTATTGGTAACGAGTTTGTTTGCTATGGAAAAAGGATTGAGATATACTTTATGAACCCCTAATTCATTGTCAAATGAAAAACTATTTTTTTGGTGCCCAATTTTATAGACACCTTCTTCGATATTAAAATATGTTAAAGTATCATTTTCAATAGGAAGCTGTAATGAAGATTCAAAGGCAGGAAAGGTAGGCTGATGCCCTAAGATGTATTTGATATCATAAGCTAATAACTCTTGGTGTTGTTCTTCATGATGGATTCCTATTTCTATAAGTTGTGCAATTTCATTAGAAAAAACAACATTATTATGGAACAACATTAAAATTTGCTCAGTGATATAAGCTCTATAATAATATACTTCTTTTACAGTAGGACGCGTCATTAATCCACGATTAGGCCTTAAAACACGTTTTCCAGCATTATTATAATAGCTGTTAAATAAATAAGCAAAATCAGTGTTGTACACTTTATAATTAGGAAGATATTTGACCAGTATAAACTGTTCAAAAAACCAAGTAGTATGAGCTAAATGCCATTTAGGAGGAGATACATCTACAACAGGTTGAACAGAATAGTCCTCATTTTTTAGAGGATTACAAAATACCTCCGTTTGTTTCCGAGTAGTTTTGAATCTTAATAATAAGCTTTCCTTTTTATTCATGGCATTATATTAAGTTTGTTTCAAAGAATACTTCACTAGCTACTGTTTTGTGTACAGGGCATTTTGAGGCAATATTTTTTAACCGTTCACGCTGTTTATCATCTAAGTTGCCAATCAGTTTTATTTTTTTTGAAATATGATCTATGCTACCAAGAGTATCTAAGCCAAGTTCTTCTGCATGTTTTTTAGAATGAGATATATAAACATAAACTTCCTTTAAGTCCCATTGCTTTCTTTGTGCATATAGCTTTAAAGTCATAGTGGTACAGGAAGCAATACTAGCGCTTAAATATTCGTAAGGAGAAGGACCGAAATCATTTCCGCCGAAGTTAGTAGGTTCATCAGCAATAAAGGAATGTTTTTGAGTTTGTAGAGAAGTGGTAAAATGATCTTCTACTAAATTTAGGTGTGCTACGAGTTGTTCGCCATCAGGTGCTAGCATGATATTTTCTTGAGGCTCAAAGAAATGTTGCGCCCACGTTCCTATCATATTTCCAGCATACAAGCTATCTTTACGTTCTGTAAGCAGGTGGTTTGCCTTGTCTAAACTCACAAAGCTTTTAGGATGTTTAGCTCCATGGTACAGTTGGTGTGCATTTTCAATTTCAACAACCTTATCAATAGGAGAATGCATGATGAGTAGTGGTTTGCGTAGTTTTCTGGTAATTGCGGGCAGGTCTGTTTTACTAAAATCAGCTACAAACTCTTGGTTTATTTTAAAAGGTCTGCCTCCAATATTAACTTCAACTTCTCCTTTTGTTTTCACTTCTTCAATAGCATGAGAAAATAAATGCGTAACGTGGTTAACAGTTGCAGGAGCTCCTATAGTGGCAACAGCTTTAATATTAGCCAATTTGGAAGCGGCTACTATTGCAGCAGCTCCACCTAAAGAATGTCCTATAAGTAATGATGGGGCACTAAAATTTTCAGTAATATAATTATTTACAGCAATCAAGTCATCAACATTGGCGGAAAAGTGACTTTCAGAAAAATCTCCTTCGCTTCTTCCTAAGCCTGTAAAATCAAATCGAACCACACCAAAACCATGATTGGTTAATGATCTACTAATATTTTTAACAGCATTAATACTACTATGGCAAGAAAAGCAATGAGCAAAAACCGCATAATATTGAGGTTTTTGATTTGCAGGTAATTCCATATAAGCACGTAATTTATATTCCTTTGAATTGGTAATGTTTAGTTGTAGTGTGTTCATTTTTTAATTGATTAAGTGAGAGAGCTCTTCTGTTTTTACATTTTTAGAAAACATATTTAATAACAACCTTAATTTTGGATTGATAAAGGTTTCGCAAAAGGGTTTTTTAGGATTCTTTTTGTAGTATTCTTGGAAATTTTCTGTATTAGGTTTGAATGCAGAAAAGGGATATACTTTGGTAATAATTTTATTGTCAAACTCGTTTTGAAACTCCTTTAGAATTTGCATGCTTTCAAATTTTTGTTCTTCGGAGAAAGTATAAATGGCAGAACGATATTTTTTTCTCATAGAATGTTCACTAGTACTTTTATGCGTGTATAAGTGAATTGCTATTAACGTTTTTAAGGAAATTTGGTTGGGAAAAAAATGTATGATGACAGCTTCAGAAAAACTGCTATGATCTCCTGTAGAGGCAACCCATCCTTGATGTACCTTTTGGACCCCTTTTAAATATTGGAAAACAGCTTCAGTACACCAGTGGCAACCTCCACCGAATGCTATTTTAATTAACATTTGCTTATAAGTTATGGTTATTTTCAAATTGTAACTTTCGTATGCCAACTGCTCTAAAAGCATAGATGATTAACAATACGAATGCAATAAAAATTAATACGGTACCTAGGTATAGTAGTAAGCTAGGAGGGTCAAAAAATGATTCATTTTTTAATACAGCTCCAGAAATGCCAGATAGTACATAAATTCCCGCAGCCAAGTAAAGTAAAGCACTAGACCTTGTTAGAAGTCCTAGTTGTTTAAGTTTTTTGGCAGAAATTAAATGCTGAAAATCTGTACATTTTTCGGAGAGTAGCAAATTAATCTCTGTACTCAATGCCATCATTTGACTTGTAGTTGACATGATGAGCATGCCTATGGCTGGTAGTATTGTAATTGGTAGGTACCATTGTGTCATATCCTATATTTTTATGCTTACACCTTTCCAAAAGGCAATATAATTTTTAATATGCTTTGCTTTATTTGAGGGATGTTTATAGTACCAAGCAGCATCTTTATTTTCTTGCCCGTTTACAAGTAACGTATAGTAAGAGGCCTGCCCTTTCCAAGGGCAGGTACTCTGTGTTTTACTATGTTTAAAAAAAACTTTATGGATGCTTTCTGGTGGGAAATAATGATTTCCTTCTACGATTTCTGTAGTTTCACTTTCTGCAATTATTTGGTTATTTCAAACAGCTTTCATTATCTTTTTATAAATTTTATAGATTTCTCTTTTTTATCCTTTCTGGCCTTTAGAATATAAATTCCAGGAGTTAATTGACTAACGTCTATTTGCTTTGTCGGGCTTGTTGTAAATACTTTACTTGTGTGCATTGATTTTCCTTTGTTATTGAAAATTTCGAGGGTGTTTCCTTCTAAATTTTCGGTAGATAAGAAAAGCGTAGCATCTACTGGATTAGGAAATACCTTAAGAGTCGTATTGTCTTCGTGTTTTTCTAGTGCTAGAGTTGATACAGGAGCTGCTATATTGATAGTGTAATCTTCAATTTGCCCCGTACCAATACTACATTGATTAGCGGATCCGTTATATCCCATCACTCGCATTCTTAAATTGGTATTATAAACAACGTCTTCTGAAGGAATGGTAATGGTAGTTGTAAAGGTTTCAGCATTAGGAGTTCCTTGAGCAGCCACTTCGTGATAATCGTTAAAATCACCATCATTATTATAGTCAATATATACAAGATAGCTTAGGTTGTATCCAGGAGCATATGAATCTGTTACGGAAATAGTATAAGTTTGATCTTTTTTAGTATCAAATACAATGTCTGTAAAATCCTCATAGCCAGCACTTCCTGAGCTGTTATTACTATGTCCATCAAAAGTGACATTTCTAATTCGTTTGTACCAAGGACTATTACTTATTACAGGTGTACAAATAGTTTGGTTAGTATCAAATTTGATACTATTACTATAATACGTTTTGTCGCCTTCAACCATTTTTACTCGAAATTGATATGCGCTTCCTAAAACGGTGTTAATTTCTGTAGTAATGTTAAAACTAGTATTCATGTCATAAGAATTCGGATTAAAAGCAATGCTATTGTTAAAATGATCTTCACCGTATTCTATGCTTACCTCATCAAGGAGAGCTCCTTCTGGAATAACCAATCCTTTTAGTTTCCATTGATTGTTTCCTAGGTTTGTGGCAATAACTCCTTCAGCTAATGGCATTTTATAAGGAGCTAATTGAAATTGTTGTTTATTTCCATAGTATATTCCATAAGCATCGCGCACAAAAGGCCTGTAATAATAGGTAGCATTATAAGCTAAGTCAGTTACTAATGAGGTATAGTTGTCATCGTTGTTTAAAGTACCATTGTGCGTAATTACTTCGGCATTGTCAACAGTAAGTTCTCCATCAAATTTAGCATATACAAAACCAGCACTTGTAGGATGGGTGGTTCCTGTATAATTGGTTTGTAGTTGTGCACTATTGGAGGTAACATTGCTATGCGAGGATTCAAAATTTACAGAAGGAACAACTTGTACAAAGAGATCAATAATTTGTTTATACCCCGTTTTTTGGCAAGGTATAGGAGCGGTATCTGATTCTAAAGCTACAATTCTCATTAAAAGAGGTTTGTTTAGTTCCGCATCCTTAGAAACCGTAAATGTAGTTGTAAATTCACCAGCTATTCCTTTGCTGTCTACAACTTCTTCGGTATTTTCATTAAAAACACCATCGTTATTATAATCAATCCACGCTTTTGTATAGAAATACTTGGTGTCTTGATACCAGTTATTTTTCATATAAACATCTACTGTTTCTCCTCTTCTTATTTTGAATTCTTTTTGAGAAGAAATATAATCGGCATTAGAAGAGGTGTTAAAAGTATCTTCATCCATGCGAATTACTCTAAAGCGTTTAAACCAGGTAATTTCTCTAGTATATTCTATTTTACAGTTAGGCGTTATAGGCGTTGGTTTAACATAAATAAATTGCTCCTTTATGGCGGTATCACTTCCTTCAGCATTGGTAGCTGTTAAGGTAACTTTATAGTATCCAGGAGTCGTTAATGTTAGTTTCGGACTATTTTCATTAGAAATATTAAAAACATCGTTTCCGTTTTCAATTGTCCATGCCAATTCAGTGCTATTAGATGATTGATTGAGTAATTGTACTTTTTCTCCGATCAAAATTTCATTAGAGCTGCCTCCATGAATAGAAAAATCGGCAATAGGTTTGTTTTGAATTTCAGTTAAAGTAGATTGCAAATTAGAAGCCCATACACCACGTCCATATTTTGATACATACAGCCTATTATCGTTATTAGGGTAGTAAGCAATTCGCATATCTGAAAGATTTTGCAGCGGGAGCCCTTGGTTAAATTCTACCCATTCCGTTAAATTTTCATCAATATAATATACTGTGAGTCCTGTCATGACATAAATTCCTTCTGAAGTATTTCTATCCATTAAAACAGCGGCAGGATTATTTCCAGGGAAAGCGCCTCTAGCTGCCCAAGATTGACCTTTGTCTTTTGAAATATACACTCCAGAATTGCTGGCAACAACAATAATATTTTCATTGTATTGGTGCGTTGCTATTCTGTATCGAGATACTTTAGGAGCATTTGGTAGTTGTATCCAAGTAGGAGCATCAGCAGATAAGTTTTCGGTATAAAAAAGTTTTCCACCTTGTTCATCTCCTAGAAAAGCAAGTTCGGCATTTGCTCTAGATTGCTCAAAAGTACCTGCTCTTAAGTTGGTAATACCAGAGGATTCAATAGCAACAATTTCCCAATTATTATGAGTAGGAGTCCAAGAGTGCCCTCCTGCATTTGCTCGGTTTTCTCCTCTAAAACCATTGACTAACCATCCATCTTGCCCATCAGGAGAGCGAACCAATCGAGTAGTTCCTTTGGTAAAACCGTATAATCGGTTTGCGTTAAAATGGTCGGGTTCTATATGGTTATACACTTCAAAAGTTCCTGTTTCTCCTTCTAATTGAACTTTTAAGCCCCCCGTAATGAATTGCTTATCGTTAGTAGGTTTGATACGACCTCTATACACATCCGCAGAAGCTACATGTGAATCTCTTCCATTTCTAGTAAATATTTGACCAATATCTTGCCCGCCTGTAATGAATACACCTTTATTCATTTGACTCACATCCATTTGGCTACCTTCTATCACACAAATATCTCCATTTTTACCAACAACTTTACTAGCCATATAAGCACTTTCAGATAAGCCAGCAGCAGTTAGTATAGCCTCAGTAGGAAATAAATCACTTTCTTTAATGGCCCACATACCTCCATCATTACACCAAAAAACAGAATCTTTAGCAACATTTGTAGTTACGTATCTATTATCTGCCCAGTTGCTACCTCCATAGCTAGGCTTAAACTCCCAGATGATTCCTCCATCTCTACTGCCCCAAAACTTTTCTCTTAAGGTTAGTAGTTTATTAGGATCATTAGGACTTACATAGAAATCACCAATCCAAGTAGAGGTTGTATTAGGATTCACACTTCCATAATAATCAGAAGTTTCCGCCTTGAATCCATCATCATTATCAGCAGCCGTTAATGGCGTTGGTCCGTTAGGATAAGCATAGGTAGGATGTTGAATTCTAGCAAAATTAAAATGAGAAGCACCATTCGTAGGAGTAGGGATATAATCAGATTTCCATAATCCAACAAATAGTGTAGGGGTGTTACCGTTAACAAGTCCGTAAGCAAAAACTTGTGTAGGCCCAGTACCCGATGTTGGTTTGTGAATACCTACATAAAATTTATCTACTTCATTAAGTTCTGTGGTAACTTGTTGTGCTATAAAAGAATCTCCTTTGTCTTTTGAAAAATGGATGACAGGAGCTAGATCATTATGATCATTAGCCACTACAATTAAGTCCCAGTTATCTGTTAAATCAATATCTGTATATCTTCCACTAAGTTTTAAAGTCCAATTCATTCCAGCATTTTGCGTGATATAAATACCATTAGAAGTAGCAGCAATTGCTCTTGTGTCATCTATAGGATCTGAGTGTATATCGTATATAGTACCAGAAATTCCCGTACTTCTATCTTCCCAAGATTTACCCTCGTCAGAAGAATACCAAATTTTTTGATCCTCCGCAGCTCCTAAGTAAAGAATGGCAGGGTTTTTAGGGCAAATTTCAATACAAGAAGTATTGTTGGTTGCAAAATAATCTGTTTCAGGAGTCCAATTCTTACCATAGTTAATGGTTTTCCATAGGCCACCATTTCTAGAACAAGCATACATAATGGCAGGATTTGTAGGGTGCATTTTAATATATTGCATAGCACCATTTCCAGTAGCAGACCATCTTACTTCTGGGTCACCAAAAGGTCCCAAATTTTTCCATCTTCCATAGCTATCTTTATTAGGTATTTCAGCACTAACAAAAGAAGCAGATTTGCCGTATATTGTTTGTGAGGCATTGCCATTAGGTTTGGCCTTTCTATACGCCAATAGGTTTTGATATTGAGCTTGTTTAGAAATATAGTAGCCTTCACTATCTAATGTTGGTTTTATCCTTTTTTCAAGCTTTTCGAAATGCTCTATGGTTTCTTTATCTAAAATATTGTTTGATTTATAAGCTTTAAAAGCTACTACAATATCAGAAAACTTTACTTTATCTAGGAGGAGCATTTCTTCCCAAACGGGATATTCATAAGCGTTTTTTCCTAGAAAAATAAGATCTTTTTCATTGTTTTTTTTACAGCATATCGTTATGCTGAAAAGAATTAAGAGTACTAATTTTTTCATTATAATTAGGGGGTTAAATTTAAGTATGAAATAGTATATTTCAGCTACTAATTTAACGAAAATCGCGCTTAAAATCTAGCGTTAAGGTATTTGTTTCTGCTAATTTATATCTAGTCGAAATAAAGTGAATTTTCTTTATTTTTTTGAAATAGAGTTGTTGTTATTTAGCATAAGGGAAAGGTCCATTTATCAAGAAATTAATTCCTTTATTTTTAAGTCTAAACGGAGCAATGCATTGTTTGGATCAGAGCCGAAAATACTATATTCAAGTACCCCTTCTGAATTTATTAATAGCCAGTGGGGAGTGCCTCCTGCATGGTATTTTTTGAAAGTTTTGAGCATATCACTATCCTTATAAAAAGGAAAACGTATGTAGTATTTTTCTTGCGCTTCTTTAAAATCAGAAAAGCTATATTCAGGTCCTTCAAACCGTGAATGAATGCCTATAACATTTAATTGAGTTCCGTTTTCAACCACCATTCTATTAGCATAAGGAAGTGCTCGTCCTTTGCACCCTGGACAACCCAAGTTAAAAAATAAAATAAGCAATGGTTTTCCTTTATAAGTTTTAACAGTAGGAGCCTCTGTATTAAAAATAGGCTCTATATGCCATTCAGGCAACGGATGTTGTAATAATAACATGGTATTTTCCATTTTAATTCCAATTGAGTTGTTTGCGTTCACTCCAGTATAGTTCAGGAGCAGTTTTAAAGCTAGAAAGAGTAGCCAATTCGTCAGGGGATATACTCAGGTGTAGCGCTTTTAGGTTACTTTGCAATTGTAAATTATGATGTGCTCCACTCAGTACAATGGCTTTAGGAAATTGTGTTGCAGCATATTGCATTAAAATAGCATCTCTACTTACCTTGTATTTTATTTCTAAGGCATGCAAATAATTATAAAAATTGGTATAATGCGGATATGCTTCATTGGTGAATACCCTACCATTTGCTAATACTTCTTTAAGAATCAGTTGTTTATTTTGGTTGCTAATTTCTTTGGCAATAGCGTATATACTTTGTTCCAAAGGATTATAAGTACATTGGAATACAGAAAATAATGCTACCCCCGCTATTTTTATGGAAAGTGCTTTTTGTAATATTGCTGTTTGATTGGCTCCTGAGGTTGTGATTCCTATTTGAAGGTTATGGACTGTTTTTAATTGATGTAATTTTTCTAAAATCTCTTGATTTTCTAAAACTCCAGTAGCTAACGTAGCTGAATGAATTTGGTAAAACCTTAAATAAGGAAGTAATTGTTTAGATACTTGCCATTGTGCGTTTAATTTGCTTAGGCTGTGCTCCTTTATTTCATGTTGTATGGCATTCGGATCAAAATTAGCAGTATAAGTATATCCCCATTTACTACCTACAAGAATGCTTGGGTCATTTTTAGTTTTCACCCAGTCAATCAATAGCGTTTCTGCAATTCCATATCCTGGTGCTGTATCAAAATATCTTATGCCATTTTCATAGGCAATATCAAGCAATGCGATCCCTTTTTTTTTGAAAGCACTTTGCGAAAAAGTTTTTGTTTTTGAAAAGGTATCTTTTATATTAATATAGCTAGGTCTTCCTATTGCAGCAGTACCCAACCCTATGTTTTTACAAGCATTCATATATGGCTATTCAAAATAAGGAATTTCTCCTTGTGCTAATTTTAATCGTGTCCAAACATTCATATTGATAACAATTGCCGCTATTTCTGCAATTTCTTTTTCTGAAAATTGTGTGGTCATAGCATCATGATATTTTTGAAAGTTTTTGTTACTTCCTTCTGTAAGGATATCGCAATAAGCCAATGCGATCTTTTCTTTTTCGGTAAATAATTCACTATTCCACCAAGAAGAAATATTATCTGTTTTTGCTTCTGGAATACCAATTTCTCTAGAAGTTTTTGCATGTAAAATGGTGCAGTAGGCACATTCATTTTTTTGGGCTACGCGCAAGCGTAATAATTGAGCAAGTTTTCTATCAGTAGCTAAATCGGCAGTATATCCAAATGCTTTAGCCATTTGCTTAGCAATATCAAGAAAAGGAGTTGTTGCTGGATTGAATCGGGTGTTTTTAAATTTTAGATTACTCATTTTATTAAGGTTTATTTTGGTGGTGGTAAAGTATAGTAGCATTTTAATAATTAAAACTACTATTCCTTTGCACTTGATTGTTTACCAAATTGTAATGGCTATTACGAATGACTTTTTTGCAACAAGCAAAGGAAGCACTAAAGTTATGGTTTATTTTTATAAAACTATACTGTTCAAAAATAGTTACCCTTTAGTGCTATTAATTTACGGCAAGGTCTATTTAGTTTTTTAAAAAGCTATCAAACCTTTCAAAATGGCAAGTATAACCGTTAGGTTTCTTTTCTAAATAATCTTGATGGTATTCTTCAGCAACCCAAAACGTAGTATAAGGTTCTAGGGTAGTTACTGCATCGGCTTCCCATTTTCTGGAGTCGTTTACTATTTGTATGACTTCTTTTGCAACTTGTTTCTCTTCATCATTTTGAAAAAATATGGCAGATCTATAACTGGATCCAATATCATTTCCTTGTCTATCAATGGTAGTTGGATTGTGTATTCTGAAAAAATAATCTAAAATATTTTTAAAGCTTGTTTCAGAAGGATCGTAGGTCAATTCAATTCCTTCAGCATGTCCTGGATGATTTTTGTAAGTAGGGTGTTCATTTTGACCGCCAATATAGCCTACTTCTGTATCTTTAATTCCTGGGCGCTTTCTAAATAAATCTTCCATTCCCCAGAAACATCCACCTGCTATGTATGCTTTTTTATAATTGTTCATGCTTTTTAATTTTAAGGATTTATTGATGTTATTTCTTTTTTTGCTCTTACAAAATTACGAATTTACGAGCGCTAATAATTGGACATAATTCCTGTAAGGAGGTATATTTTGCTCGTTGCGTTAATTTATTCTTTTAAGAAGAGCTTGCTTCATTTAATTGCACATCTTGTAAAAAGGTAATTACTTTTTGTGTAGGCATTTCGCAAGGTTTTAGAAATTCATTTTCTTTGGTGATATAATAATTAAGGCTGATGAAATTGTTGCCTCCTAATTCTTTTGCGTACAGTTTTATTGACTTTCCTTGGTTAAATGTTGTTTTCGTAATGCCGTATTTTTTATTCTCATAAACTCCTTCTGAAAAGCCTTCTTTAATTTTATTTAAATAGTGTAACATGGTATTTTATGTTGTTTTAAAAGCTGTATGATAATGCATGATTTATGAAGAGTAAGTAAGGTTAAGAACTATGTAAAATTTCAGCAACTTTTTGTTGTAGCATAGGAACCACGTCTGTTTTAAACCAAGGGTTTTTAGCTTGCCATCTAAAATTTAAAGGAGAGGGATGCACTAGTGGGAAAAACTTAGGAAGGTATTCATAACCATGCTTAACTGTTTCTGTTAGATTTTTTTTCATTGTTTTTCCTAAATAATATTTTTGAGCGTAGGTGCCTACTAACAATATGAGTTTAATGTTAGTACTATATTTTAAAAGTTCAGGATGCCATTGAGGGGCACATTCTTTTCTTGGAGGAAAATCCCCTCCTTTAGGATTGCTTCCAGGAAAGCAAAAGCCCATAGGAACAATGCCAAAGTTAGTAGTATTGTAAAATTGCTCTTTACTAACATGTAGCCAGTTTCTTAAGTTATCACCACTTCTATCCTTAAAAGGAATGCCTGTTTGAGCTACTTTTTTTCCAGGAGCTTGTCCCACAATCAATATTTTTGAATTTGTTGAAATTGAAAATATAGGATTGGGAGGGGTTGGAAGAAATTGTGCGCAAGTATTACATTTCTTTATTGTGCTTAAAAGAGTACTAAAGTTTTGATGCATTATTTTATACGTTGATTAAAAAAAAGGCGGTGTACGTTTCCAATAACCATATCAGGACAACTATTTTGAGTGCTATCAAATATAGCACTACCTTTAAAAGATAGGCTTATGGCAGGTCAGACTCATTTTCATGTTCCTTTAAGTCACTCTCCATAAAAAGGTAGGAAATCCATTTTTAACAGTACTCATTAACATATAGTATTTGTTTATTGGTCTTTTGAAACTTTTTGAACAGCGAGTTCATTATGAGCTACAAGAAAGCATAGAGCAGCCCACTTTATGGCGTGCCCATTCTGGTCTTTTGGCAAACCATTTTGCGTTTTCAGGTTGTTCGTCATAAGGTTTTTTTAATAATTGATGCAATGTTTCTATAAGCGTATAATCTCCTGTATCTGCTTTTTCTATAGCTAATTGCGCCATATAATTACGTAAAACATATTTAGGATTTATACGATTCATTGCATGTTTTCTATCTTCATCAGTAGTAGTTTCTTCCTGTAATCGCGTAATATAAGAGTTGCACCATTGTGCCCATTTTTCTTGGAGTGTTTTTTGAATTTCTTCAGGTTTGTAAAAAGCTTCATTAACAATATCCATTGCTTTTTTACTAGTATCAGATTTTTTAACATTGCTTAATACCCTGAAAAATATAGTCATATCCGTTTCTGCTTGTTGCAGCAAAGTTTCCAAATCGGCAATAAGCGTTAAATCTCCATCCTTGTTACTTAAAAGTCCTAATTTAGCTCTCATCATGCTTAAATAAGCATCCGTTAAATCATCTGCATAAGTTGTTAAAATTTCTTCTAAAGGGCTAGCTTCCCCAATAATAGGATACAAAGCATTTGCTAACTGATATAAGTTCCAGTACATTATTTCAGGTTGTGTACCATATCTATATCTTTTAAGAGCATTATCAGTGGTATTTGGAGTCCAGCCATGGTCATATCCTTCCAACCAACCATAAGGCCCATAATCAATAGTGAGTCCTAGTATTGAAATATTATCAGTATTCATAACTCCATGAACAAATCCTACACGTTGCCAATGAATTACTGTTTCTAAGCTTCTTTTGGCAACCTCTCTAAAAAAGTTGATATACGTTTCTTTAGAAGGAGTTCCCAAAAAAGAAAAGTGGTGTTTTATGGTATAATCTACCAGTTTTTTTAAATTCTTTTGATCATTTCTGGCAGCAAAAATTTGATAATTACCAAAGCGCAAAAAAGATTCGGCAGTTCTACAAACAATAGCTCCTTTTTCATAAGCAGCATTTCCATTATATAAAACATCTCTTAATACATTGTCTCCCGAAAGTGCCAATGACAAAGCACGTGTAGTTGGTACTCCTAAATGAAACATAGCCTCACTACATAAATACTCGCGAATAGACGAACGTAAAACAGCCAGCCCATCAGCTGTTCTGGAGTAAGGAGTTTCTCCAGCACCTTTTAACTGCAAAGCCCAGTTTTTTTGTTGGTATTCCACTTCACATAAATTAATAGCACGGCCATCTCCTAATTGTCCCGCCCAATTTCCAAACTGATGTCCTCCATAGCACATTGCATAAGGTTGGGTATTAGGAAGTAGTTCATTTCCTGTAAAAACATTTTTAAAAAAGTTTGAATTCACATCATTTTTAGAAAGCCCTAAAGCAAATACCATTTCTTCTGAAGTATGTATTATGCGAGGAGCAGACGTTTTTTTGGGAGTTACGTAAGAGAAGCAGGCTTCTTTTACTTGCCTACGGGTGTTTGCTAGCACAGGATCAGAAGGTAATTCTTTATTAAACTTGTCTTTGATGTTGAGTTTCATTGTTTTTTTAGTTTGTACAAATTTAAGGAATAAGTATAGAAGGTTACCTTTCTATATTACATAGTTATTTATACATATTCCTCAAAAAGTTAATAAGGTGCTTAAAGTAGCATTTTTTAGGAAGTTGAAAAAAATTAAACAAGCTCCTTAAAAAAATTTACTTTAGGAAGTGTGGACGGGTCAATTTTCTTTATATCGAATGTAGCACGAATACTTTTTTTAAAGTTGCTACAACCACTAATACCATTTGCTTCCATTGGTAAATTGTTGTTTTTCATAAACTTTTTTAAATTATGTAAGGTAGTATTATCAAATTTACAATCTTTAAAATACATTAAAGGAGTTGTGTTTTTATGGGGAGTCAATTTATGAGGCAGGTGCGCTCTCGATTCAGAAAGGATAAGTTTTAAGTTGCTGAAATTAACATTGGTAAAACGGCATTTGAGAAAGATAATAGGATCCATTTTTGAGTCGGCAAAATCTACCTGATGTAAATGGCAGCTAGTAAGTATGGGGATATTGAATTTACAGCGATAGAACTTTACATTTCGAAGGCGGTAAAAATTACAATTTTTAAAAAGTTGCGAGGTAAAGGTGATGTTTTCTAGAGGAATGTGGGGAGAAGAGCGTTGTTTTAACAATGGCAATACCACATCAAGGTTGTTTTGAACTTCAAATTGTTTTTTTATAAAAGCCACTTTAAAAGCTTTTATGATAAACTTGGTGTTTTTATTAACTTTAAAAAACTGAATTAAAGCGTATTGTAATATAGAAATAGTAATGATTAAGCCCAATAAAAAAGGAATAAAAAGAAATAATAAGGCCATGATTGACAAGGGTACCCATGTAAAATAAAAAAATACAGCCGCAATAATTATGAAAAGAATGGTTAAGCCAATAATAAACTCTCCATTTTTAAGAAAAACTCTAGCCATAAAATTTTTAACTTTACTACGCCAGCCATTTTGCATTAAAAGCAATAGAGCAGGAATATTTTTGTTAAGCTTTAAATTGTTAGGAATGGAATCATAAATAAAATTAACAATAGGGTTAGACCAATCTTCAAATAAAATTCTACTTTTAAATTTATTTGTTTTAATAGCGTTAATAATTTCTTCTGCTACAAAAAACTCAAAAAACGATTTATGAACAAACTTAAAGTAATCATTTTCTAGTTCAATAAAATATCCTGTCAGGATTTCATTTTCAAATCCCTCTTTTTGGTATTTTTTAGATAAGTTTTTAATCGCATATTTTTCAACCCATTGTTGTAGTTCCTCTTTAATAAAATCAGGACGTATTTTAAACTGTTTGGAAATAAATATTTGAGCAGCAATATGTTTAAAAAACGATTTGATAAAGGTTCTTTTTTGACTGTTGTTAGAAAAAGCCGATTGAATATTTTTGCTTTCTTGTCGGTTAATCCAATAATCAATATATTTTTCTATGGCATTTCCTGGGTTTTCTATTTCCGTAGCATTTCTTCTATACAAATTAGGGAGCATTTCTCTAATAATATGCATTAAAGAAGGGCGTTTGCATAGCTCTAATATACTAGGAGAATTTTCAAGCCAAGCAAAAAACTCAGCAGTTCTTTCTACCTTATAGTATTTGGCAATGTAGCTTTTTATTTTAGTTTCGTCCAGTAATTTTAAACGAATGCTACTACAATAAGGCTGTGTTTGAATTATATGATCGCTCTCTTTAATAATATTTAAGGTTTGCTCTAATTCAAATTTTGATGGAAAATAAGAAGCACGTCCAGCTAAGAGTATTTTATTCTTTTTAAAAGCCAATTTCCATATTTCATTAATTTGTTTAAATCGGTCATCATGAGTTCCAACAAATCCCATTTCATCAAAACCATCTAGTAAAAAAAGAATTTTGCCTTTATGAATAAGTATTTCAAACAATTCATAATCTACCCCTAAGTTTTCAGCCACAAAAGCACTAATTGTTTTTTTTATACCTCCGTGCCTAGGCGAAGTATTGTTTAAAGAAATACATACAGGAAACCGTAAGATTCTTTTTTTACTTAAAATATCTTTGGCAAGATTACTTGCATAATAGGTTAAGAAGGAGGTTTTACCCATTCCATAATCGCCCAGCAAAGCCAAGTGTTTAGAGGTAGGAGATTTTTCAAGCCAATCTGTTACATACTCTTCTAAAGTAAGTGTAGGTTGGCTATTATTATCTAACGAATAGCTAGGCATTATAAATGTTTCAGAAAGTGTTTTCTTTTCAGAGTCTTTGGCAATTGCTGAAAATATCTTATTGTTATTATACTTGAATATAAGCGAGTTCAAATAACTATTAAAATCAATCAATTCATTTAAAATAGCATCTTCTGTTTTTGTATAAAAACCAGGAATAGC
Source organism: Tenacibaculum maritimum NCIMB 2154 (assembly GCF_900119795.1). Classification (NCBI taxonomy): domain Bacteria; kingdom Pseudomonadati; phylum Bacteroidota; class Flavobacteriia; order Flavobacteriales; family Flavobacteriaceae; genus Tenacibaculum; species Tenacibaculum maritimum. The sequence continues at coordinate 2,155,571 of NZ_LT634361.1, read as the reverse complement.
AGAAGGCGCAAAGCTACCTTTATTGATGATATAAAAATAATCATATAAATAAGTAATATTGCTTTTATTGTGTTTTAATACCGTTTTTAAACGTTTCATTTCTTGTAAAGCGCGTTGTTGTGTTACTTCAGAAATAACCGTATCAGTATTATTTTCTACATATTTTATAATTATAAAGTAGTGCCTAAAGCCTTCACTATACGAACCATACAGTAATTGATCTTTGGTAGATACATTTAAAAATAGTTTTTGCTTTTTGTATTTAAGTTCAATGTATCTTTTTATTCTTTCGTAAAATATTGGAGACTCGTAAAAGTGATCTTTTGGAAATAACAGTTCTTTTTTTTCAGATTTAGGTTCTTCTTTTCCGGCAAAAAAGTTTTGAAAAGCTTTTTGTTTTCTTGTTTTAAAAGCCATGTGCAATAAAATAATTACCGCTAAGCAAAATATGCCATAGGTTATGATAGTAGGCGTATTTAGTTGTACACTTAATAGAGTATAATTTGTACGGAATTGTTGGTTTATATTACCAATGATCCAGTTAATAATATGGGGAGTAATTTGGGAGTTGATAATACAAAATGCAGTAAATAAGATGCCGATTGCATATTTGAATAGATAGTTGCTTTCAAGACGGTATCTATTTTTAATTGTTTTAAAGTACCAAATAATAAATAACCTAATTAATAAGAAAGCAAGTAATAAGAAAAAGAGAAGGGAAAAAATAAGCATCATGTATAACAGTGGTATTTATTGTTTTTGCAGTATTTGACAACAAAATAAGTTGTATGTTTTTTAATACAGTAGCTAGTTGTAATAAGAGGCTACATTAGAAAATAAACTTTTTTAAGTTCAAAAAGTTTCAATGAGTTCTGTGAAAGTAGCACTAGTAAAGCTTTCTTTTTTATGGCTACTTCAATAAAAAAGAAAATCTACATCAAAACGGTATTGATTTATTTTTAGGATACATTCAACATATAATTAATGTCTGACACCAATATTCAAAGCTAGTAAAAATAATTTCCTTTTTATAATGGAAGCTCTGAGGTAAAAAACAGTGCTGCTTGTTAATTCTTTGTTTTTGAGTACCTTATGTTTTTGTCTGGTAAAACTACTTAGTTGAATTCTAGTAGAATTACGTAGCTTTTATATAAAAAAATCTGAAATAAAAGTATAAAAACAAGTAAGACAGGCAAACTTAAACCTTTCCTCCTCAAAAGGAAATAGGAGGCATATTTCAAATCTATTTTTTGTATAAGAATAATGCCTCTCCTAAAAAAAACTCTATCCTCTCTAAATACCATGATAAAAATCCCATTCCCCTCCTAAAAAAAACGGATGATTATTTTAACTTAAAAACATAACCCATTGATTTTTAGGAGAAATCTGTACAAACTTTTTAGAGCGGGTTTCAAACCTTGTACAAAAAACGAAGTTGAAATCTTGTACAGCGTTTTTACGAGGGAAAAAAACACTGTACAAAAAATGAAGTTAACATCTTGTACAGCGTTTTTACGAGGGAAAAAAACACTGTACAAAAAACGAAGTTGAAATCTTGTACAGTGTTTTTACGAGGGAAAAAAACACTGTACAAAAAACGAAGTTGAAATCTTGTACAGTGTTTTTACGAGAGAAAAAAACGCTGTACAAAAAAGAAAACCTCCCAATTTATATAACTAAAAGAGGAGTGTTTAATTTTTAAAAAAAACAAAAAACAAATAAAATAAAGAATATTGTTACTTTGTTTTTGGTGCTACGTAATTGTACCTGCATAAGAATACGTAGTTATACGCTATGAATCAAAAGCCGCTCATTTAAAACACACTAGCCTTTGTATTTTTATTTTTAGATTTTTGTTTTTTATCGTTTTTTTAAATACATTTGAACAAGAAAAACTGTTATTAAAAAGTAAAAGAATGCCTATTGTTGCTAAATTATATATTGGAAATGTAGAAAGAATACTACAACATGTATTGGTAGAATACGAGCGCTATACTCGAAAAACAGGAAGACCAGCCACTGAAACTCTTGGCGGGTATGTTACTGTTTTTTTTACACCCAAAGGAGAGGAAGATCATATTTTAAAATGGATGTTTACACATAGAATGGAGGATAAAACGATTGCGTATCCTTATAACCTATATACTTTAAAAAATGCCGAAGTGGTATTTTATCAAGACGATTTTGATGGGCAAATCCTTTTTAAATATAAGTTAGTTGATTGCTTGCCTATTTATTATAAGGAGTACTTTGATGTACAAAGGGGAATGATTACTGAGCTAACGCTTTCTGCTGCTATACAATATTTTAAAAACCTACCTCCATTAATTAAATCTTGGAATGAGTCTTGGACTCCTAGGCACGAATACAAACCTCAAAGCATGGAGGATACGAGGCCTCGAATGAAGTGTTTTTATACGGACTTAGAAGGAAATACACAAGCCAACCCCACTACAGGAGAGGAAATATATGCAGTAGTAAGCACTCAAAATTTAATAGGACAAATCATAACTATTGACCTTAGCAATCATACCAAAGACTTTATATATAATGGTGAACGAATTGAAGATGATTGTATTAAAAACTTTCATATTACCGCCAATACCCATAAAATAAAGCTAAAAGTAGTCGCACAGCAAGAAGAAGATAGAGAAATTTTAACAAATTAAACACTATGAAAAATTTAATAGTACGCCCTAGCAACTCCCTCGATATAAAAGTACAAACGGTAAAAACGGCTTATTTTGCTAAAAAAGAAATTGTAAGTACCGAAAAAACAACAGAGGCTATTTCTTATACTTTTAAGGGAAATAATAACACGGGAACTAAAAAAAGAAAACGTAAAATAGCCAAAATAATTTATAAAAACCTACAAGGAAAACTCATTAATAAACAACAAACAAGCTTAGAACAGGTTGTAGCAGCATTAAGTAAAAGCAATTATACTAAAGGCGACTGTATAGACATTGCTTTGGTAAAGGAAAGTATTAAATTTACCAAACGAACCAGTGCGCAATTAGGAGAGGAGGTATATATTGTTATACAAACACAATATATGCCAGATAGAGAAATAACTTTAAACCTAAAACAAGGAGGAGATACCGATGCACTAACAACAACGAAAGAACCGATATATGTAACTCAAAATAATAAAAAAGTATTTGCTTTTAAGGCGGTTGTTGGTGAGTTTTCCCAAAAAAGTAATGCGCTCAATGCAGCTGATTTTAAAGATCATGCCATTGCTAAAATCACCTTACAATCTACAGACCAACAAGAAAACAAACAATACAAAGACGCCTTAAACAAAGCCGAAGGAAAAACCAGTCCTTTTTATATAGCTATGGATGCCGAGCCCGCTAATCAAAACTGGTTTGAGGTAAAATATGAAGAGGTTTTTGATAATCGCCCTAACCTTTGGTATTATGGTGAAGGGAATTGGTTTGAGTTGAAGGTAGATAATATTCTGAATATTTACCATACAGGAGAAATAAGTAAATTGGATTTTAAAGGTTTAAAAGAAGTTAGCTATGTATATCATGATAAAAATGGTGGTAAACATAACATTTGTACTTGCGAGTTATTAAAAATAGATGAGAGGTTAAAAGGCGTTTCTAGTGATAAAAAAACGAAACACACTGTAGAAAGCGGTTATAATACTAGTAGTGTTATAACATATTCTCATGACTCTAGCAGAAAAAAATATTCGTACCCTAACGGAACTATAAGAACATATGGTAAATTTTATAATCCTGATAAGAAAACCACTCATCGTTTAGTAACTTATAAAAAAGGGAGTGGGACAAAAAATTTAGTAAAAATGCCTGATAGTATTAATAAAAAAATTACAGATAAATCAGTTATTTATAGTTTTACAAAGACTACAAGAAGATATTGTGGACCTGAGCATTTTGCTTGCTTTGTTGGGGCTTTGGCAGAAACGGGGTTAACACTTAAATCTGGAGGAGCTTGTGAGGAAGATGGTACTTGTTATCCGAGCGTGAGTCATATAAATGGGCAAAGTATAGATACGAGTTATTTAAATGATAAGGATGAACAGAAATTTATTAATGCAATGCATAAATTTGGATTCACCTCTCAACTAAGAGGTTCAAGTAAGAAAAAATACACTAACACCACAGATGGAGGTAAACTACACAACAATCATTTACACTCTGGTGTTTTAAAGCCAAATTATAAAAAATAATAAAATGAAATTAGATAAAACTTTAATGTTAATTTCTTTGTTTTTATTTATTAATTGTAAATCAAAAAACCATAATAAATTAGATAAAAACAAAACTGTTATTCAGATAGAAAATAAAGAAGATTTTTCTCTTTTACAGTCAAAATTACCTATTGGAAAAAAAGAGTTAATTAAAGAAAAGTTAGATAATGAATATATCAACTCTGTAAAACTATTTAATTATTATGATACCATAAATGGTGAACCAAGCCTGTATTTTAAACCAATAAAAAACTTAAAATATAATTCTTTTTATAAGCCTACAAGTTCAGACTCAAGAAATGAGGAAGACGTTTTTTTTCTTAGAACTAATGATACTTATAATTATTTCAAATTAACAAAAGTACTTCCTAAAAAAAATAATTATTCAATATTAATATTTGATGGTTTATCATCAGCACTTGATTATGATGGAAACCCTATAAATATCAGTAGGAAAGATATTGTTATTCTTAACTCAAGTTTGAAAATAGTTGATGAAATGAATATCTATTTTAGCTATACTGATGGAATAATATCTAGAACCAAATTATTTTTTATAGATAAAGACTACAATATACGAATAAGGTACTTTAATGAAGGGGAGGAAAATAATTTTAATTATTCTAAAATTTCACAATATTTAATTACTTCTGAAGGCATAATTATAAAAAAGTAAAATATTCTTATTCCGATTCAAAAGATTAAAAAACAGTTCGAAAAAGGGGAAGCTTACAATTATGAGTTCAATAAAAGCGCTGCTTATAATGATAAACGAGCTTCGTTTGCTTGGGGGTTATGGCATGATCCAGATTTATCTAAGTCAGGTTGTACAAAAGATAAAGTAAAATCATTTGAGGGGTACGAAAGGTTTGTAGAATTAACGAATGCTAATTATTCAAAAAAAAACTGGTATGGTATCAAGTCAATTTCAGAATTTTTATCGATTAAAGAAACAGAAGGTAAAGGTAAAAATAAAAAGACCTATGTAAAAGTAAGAGATGCAGCTGAATTAAGAATAAAACAATTAAAAGATGAAAAATAATAAGTTTTTGTTGTTGTTAGTAATATTTGTTTTTTTTATTCAATGTAGAGAAAATAGAAAAGATACTAAAAGTAAAATATTAATTAAAAAAGAAGTCAAAAAAAAGAGAAGTCAAAAGACTTTTTTAGTTGATGGTATTTATTTTCCAGATCAATATAATGAGGATTGTGATTTTTGGATAAAAATTCACCTTAAAAATAGCAAGGAATATTTATACACTTTTTTTAATGGTTCTAAAGTAAAAAAAACAGGGAAATTATCTTTAATAGATAATGATGAGAGCAAACAATTAATATTCGATAATGCATTTAAATGTATTTATTCGAGAGATACTATATTCATTCAAAATTATGGTAATAGCACAAACTATTATGAACGTATTTCTTATTGTAGTCTTAAATTTATAAGTTTAGTAAAAAAACTGAAAATAGAAAATACGAATCTGACTTTTTACAATGATAAAGCCTATTACTTAGAGCAATCAGGATTATATACAGAAGCCATTTACTTATTAGAAAGAATAATCAAACAATATCCAAACAGAACAGTTGCCTATATCAATTTAGGAGATTCATATTGGGGGGTAGGAAGTTTTGAAAAAGCAAAAAAAACGTATCAGATATATGTAAAACAAATGCAAAAAAAAGGTAAGGAAGTTATAATTCCAAAGCGAGTTTTAGAAAGAATTGTTAAGTAAAAAGTTTTTTATTGGTAGATGCCCATAGCCCAAATAACATAAAAGTAGCTTATAATGGTACGAATCCAGATAAAAATGGTGAATTAGACCAGCGGAGTACTCCAAACTATTGGTTGGATATGGATGGAAATTGGTTTGAGTTGAAGAAAGGCTGCGATTGTAGAGATATTTTAAACCTAAAACAAGGAGGAGATACCGATGCACTAACAACAACGAAAGAACCCATATATGTAACTCAAAATAATAAAAAAGTGTTTGCTTTTAAGGCGGTTGTTGGTGAGTTTTCCCAAAAAAGTAATGCGCTCAATGCAGCTGATTTTAAAGATCATGCCATTGCTAAAATCACCTTACAATCTACAGACCAACAAGAAAACAAACAATACAAAGACGCCTTAAACAAAGCCGAAGGAAAAACCAGTCCTTTTTATATTGCTATGGATGCCGAGCCCGTTCATCAAAATTGGTTTGAGGTAAAATATGAAGAGGTTTTTGATAATCGCCCCAACCTTTGGTATTATGGTGAAGGGAATTGGTTTGAGTTGAAGGTAAAAATTGATAATTCGCAATATTATATCTGCAAAACAGGGAATATAAAATTAATAAAAGGTAAAAATTTAAAAAATGATTATTTAATCGAAACCAATTCAGGAAACTTTAAACTAATCTATACATTAGAAGAAAACTCTTATGGATTAGTAAAATTTCCTGCTTCTGGAAACGGCTTCAACCGTTATGGAACTATTGATAAAGGTGATAAAAATCATGGTGCTGGGGATCATTATTTATTACCAAAAACTGCCGCTTCAATTTTTGGAGTGATTAATGAAATTCATAATAAAGGATGGGAAATTCATTTAGGAGATATGTCTTCAGAAGATGGCAAGGATCCTTGGCAACCAGGTTCTAAACATCATAGTGGACATGGAGGAAAGAGAGGTAGAAAAGGGTTAGATATCGATTTCAGATATTTAAACAAAAAAGGAGTAAGCTTTCATGGAAATAATGATCAATCTGATTTTAGTAAAGAAAAGAATAAAATCTTTTTTGAAATAGCATATAAATACGGTTTTAGAAAAAACTATTGTACAAATATGAAAACTGTTTTAGGGGAAAATATAAAAGGCACAAAAGACATAAGTTATCATAAAGATCATGGTCATATAGGACTATCGAATCAACAAATAGAGACAATCAAATCAATTTAAGATAGGATGAAATATAAATACATATTAATTATACTATTTTCTTTTTTTAGTTGTGAAATACAATTAAACAAAAAAAAGAGTCGGAAGAAATTCGTCGTCAATAATTTAAATAAAGATGAATTTAACTCGAATAAAAATTGTATTCTCAAAGAAAATCTAAAAATATACGATAATCAATTTTTAGTAAACTTAAAAGATTTTAATATAATATTCAAAAACGTTAGATCAATAGATGCCCCTAGTTTAGATTTTGAGATAGCAAATAAAAGAAATACAGTAGTTATTCATCAGAAGTATTTAGAGTCAGAATTTTTAGGCGACAACGAATTTATGATTCAGAGTAAATCTATAAATTCAATTAAAGTCAAATGTTTAATCAGAGTTGATTTTGTATTCTTTGCTGAAGAGAAAAAGCAAATAGCTTTAAATTTGGCTAAAAATATAGAAGAGGAAATGTTTTGTGAAAACGAAATTTATAAAATTTCAGAACCTGTCTTAAATTTTGAAGAAGAGTTTATTGAGGTAGCAAAAAAAATAAATAAAGATTATTGGACAAATGTTTCGATGTCTAATTCATATGGAGAGATTGATAAAAAGAAAGCTAAAAGTATACTTAAGCGTATAGAGAATAATAACATGATGAATTCTGAAGAATTATTTATCGAAAAATCAATTTTATCAACCTCATATTGTAGGCTTCCCCTTTTTCGAACTGATTATTAATCCAAATATATGAATTTTACGTTTTAAAACAGGATTGACATTTTTCATTATATTTTTTTATGTCAATCCTGTTTTAAAATGCGCCCAGCGGCAGCGACACAATGTTGTTTCGCATACGGGATTGGAGCCATATCGTCCAAAGCATCATGCGGTCTAAAATTATTGTAATCGTGCATCCATATCTGGGTTTGCTCTCTGACTTGATGAATGTTTTCAAAAATATATTTATTTAAAACCCCTCGTCTATATGAACCGTTAAAACGTTCTATAAAAGCATTTTGTGTGGGTTTTCCTGGTTCTATATATTTAAAATCAATTTCATGCATAGCACTCCAAGTAGCGGTTAAATTAGCTATAAATTCCGGACCATTATCCATACGTATCTTTTGTGGTTTACCTTTACGTTTTAACAGATGATTTAAAACGTAAACTATTCTATTACTAGGTAACGAAAAATCTACTTCTATATGTAAAGCCTCTCTATTAAAATCATCTATGATAGTAAAGCCTCTAAATCTTTTTTTATTCTCTAATACATCTGTTACAAAATCCATACTCCAAGTTTGGTTGAGTTCTGTAGGAACTATTAAAGGTTCTTTTATTCTTGCTGGCAAACGTTTCTTCACCTTCCTTCTCAGTGGTAAACCTAGTGCTACATAAACTCGATGAACTCGCTTGTGATTCCATGGATTCCCTTCATTGCGTAGTCGTTTATAAGCTTTCCAAAATCCTTCCTCACAATGGTCAATAGCCTTTTGTTTTAAGGCTAATTCAATTGGTGTATCGTCTTGTAATTTTGGCTTATAATAATATACGCTTTTACTCATTTTTAAAACCCGACATGCCCTGCTTATGCCGTAATGAGAAAGGTCAATACTTAAGGAGCGCTTAACGCAAGGCTTTAAAGCTTTTTTTCGATAATCTCCTTTGCCATTTGGTGATCTAATGCAAGAGTAGCATACATTTGCTTTAATTTTCGATTTTCTTCCTCTAATTCCTTTAGACGTTTGAGCTCTTTAACATTCATACCTGCGTATTTACTACGCCATTTATAAAATGTTGCCGAACTAACTCCATGTTCTCTGGAAATTGCTTCTACGGTTCTACCGTTTTCGTATTCCTTTAAAATCTTTGCGATTTGCTGGGGGCTAAATTTACTTTTCCTCATAATTACTGTTTAAATTTAATACTTTTTTTTATACTTTTAAACAGTTCGGTTTGTAGGGAAGCTTACATTATGTATTTGAATATTACAAAGAAGGAAAAAGGATTTTAGAAAAAATTATTTTAGAAAGAAATAATGTTTTGAAATAGTAATTTTTTATACTAGCTAAACTAGGTTGGAATTATAATAAATGATGTTCCCGTTCATCAAAATTGGTTTGAGGTACAATATGAAGAGGTTTTTGATAATCGCCCTAACCTTTGGTATTATGGTGAAGGGAATTGGTTTGAGTTGAAGGTAGATAATATTCTGAATATTTACCATACAGGAGAAATAAGTAAATTGGATTTTAAAGGTTTAAAAGAAGTTAGCTATGTATATCATGATAAAAATGGTGGTAAACATAATTTAGGAACATTTGATGTTGTTAAAGCTCAAAAATGGAAGAAGGGCTCTTCAATTTACAAAAAAGAGTGGAAAAAAATCAAAGTAGGAAAAGATGTCAGATATTATAAATACGATATAGGAAAAGTACCATTAATTAAATTGAAATTACCTATTTCTTATGATAAAAATGGTATTAAGATTACACTTAAAGATAATACGGATAGAGAATATATAAATCCTGAAGCTTATGCTTGTTTATTGGGAGCGTTAGCAGAAAATGATTATAAAGATGTCGCTATAAATGGCTTTACTTCAAAAGATGGTACGGGAGCTCCAAGCGTATCACATTATAACGGTATTGCTGGAGATTTTCGATATTTAAGAAAAGACAAAAGAAATACAGCTTTACATATAAATACAAGCCCTAATGATTTAGATGTTGATAGAACAGAGAAGTTTATTGATGCCTTAATTAAATTTGGCTGGAGTAGTTTTTATAGTTATGATATTATATTAAACAAAAAAACTTTTAGACTTAAAGAGAGTCATACTACTCATTTAGCTCATCATCATCATCATTTACACCTTCGTAAAGAAAATTTTAATCCAAATTATAAATAATTATGAAAAACAATTTTATTTTCTTGTTTTCTTGTTTTCTTGCTCTCTTGTTTTCTTGTAAAGAAAAAAAATCAGAAAAGAATATAGCAAAAAAACAGAAAAATGATAGTTTATTTATTCCGAAATATGCAATAGCAAAACCTAATTATCAATCTATATTTCCTAAAAAAATAAATAAGAAATTAATTGGAGATTATAAAAGTACTCAACTAAAATTAAAAAAAGGTTTTCTTGAAGATCCTTTAGATGACAATAGTGATGTATATGGACATCCTGATTATGATTATGATGGTTTAACCACTTGGGTTTCATCTAAAAATTCAAGAGAAGAAATAGGTTTTCATGCTAAAAAAATATCTAAATACTATGGTTTTTATTACGAAAACAATAAATTATTGTTAGTAACAGAAACATTTGAAGATATTAAAGATTCATTATTTTTTAATAACGATAAGATATTCTTATGGAAAAACACAAATAATTTATTTGTAACAGACAGTATTTTTTTAGATGCTAAAAGCAAATATATAAAGAGGTTAGACAAAGAAATAAGGAAAATTAAAAACTCTGGCTTCACTGAGTATATAGATAGATATATTTATAAAAAAGACTCCTTATCATCTTTCGTAATTGGTAATTTAAAATAGGTATTGTTAAATGAGTATAGGTTTAGCATAAATTTTAAACATTTAAATCGCTTGTTATAAGGTTAGTTTTTAAAACTGATTACATAAAATTATCTTGAATTAACAATAGCTAAAATAAATAGAAAAATTAGTCTAAGAAATTATTAAGTAAATTACAGAAAACGCCTTTTTATATAGCTATGGATGCCGAGCCCGTTCATCAAAATTGGTTTGAGGTACAATATGAAGAGGTTTTTGATAATCGCCCTAATCTTTGGTATTATGGTGAAGGGAATTGGTTTGAGTTAAGAGCTACTCAAAAATTAAATTTACCTACTTTTTATATATATGATAATGGAAAAATAGAAAAACGAATTCCTAAAACCATAGAAGAAAAATACAAAAAGAAATATCAGTATTTATTTATTGACAAGAAAAAAAATGAACATGACTTAGGTATTTTTAAATATAAAACCATAAAAAATAAATATGGAGCACTATACGGAGGTAAAACAGTAGATTTAATAAATATTGATCAATTAGAAAATTATAAAAGCGATGATGGTAAAACTAAATTCGAAATAAAAATAAATTCATCTAGAAAATATCTAAATAGTAAAACTCTGGCTAGTTTACTTGGAGCAATGTTATCTTGTGGCTATAAAGACTTTGTTTTTAATGGGTTTAGTCATTCTAATGGAGGCTCTAAACCTAGTGTAAGTCATAAAAATGGATATAATGGAGATTTTAGATATTTAAGGGATAATAAAAAAGGAGGAAAAACAGACCTTTCTGTTGACAATAAATCGATAGGATGGAAAGGGTTAGACGAAATAAGGCAAAACAAGTTTCATGATGAATTATTTAAATTTGGATGGAAAAGCATGATTTCTCAATATTATGGAGAGAGAAATGAAAAAGGGGAATCTACCAAGCTGTTAAATCACTGTAAAAACGATAAGAAAAACAATCACAATGACCATCTACATATTCAATCTTATAAACCCGATTATACAGAAGTAAAAGAATGAAATACTTATTATCAATAATTTCATTGACCGTAATGTTCCTTTCAGCGTGTAAATCGCAAAACTCTGAAAAGAAAATTAGCGTTTATGAATCTATAATTAGCAAAAACGAATTTGATAACAACAATGCATTATCACGATTTCAATTAGAGAAAAAAAATAAAAATGATACGATTACCAATTTATTTTTAAATAATGGAGAAACTATTTTTTTCAAAGATAATTTAGGAACCCCCTATGACGAAAACAGCATCCAATACCGCAAAGTCCAAAGTAAAAAAGCTACTAAGTTTATAATAAGCGTTCAAGAATATGAAAGGGATTATTTTCTTCTACTAGATAAAGACGATAAAAGTATTGATACAATACCAAGCTATCCTTACTTTTCTAAAGACAAAAACATCATATTTGTAGTTGATTATAATCCTTATGAAACATATAACGATATTTTCCCTCCATCGGAAGATGTGTACATATATAAGTATGTAAAAAAACAATTGCAAAAAGTATATTTTAAACCATATCATTTTTTTTCAGATACCTATCTAGAAAGCTTTTTTTGGAAAGATCAAAATATTTTGTATCTAAAATTTATTAGCGAAAAAGACAGAAAAAAAGCGAAGTATATATCATTAACCATTTTATCTCAATAAGGTAAAAGTAATGCGCTCAATGCAGCTGATTTTAAAGATCATGCCATTGCTAAAATCACCTTACAATACAGACCAACAAGAAAACAAACAATATAAAGACGCCTTAAACAAAGCCGAAGGAAAAACCAGTCCTTTTTATATAGCTATGGATGCCGAGCCTGTTCATCAAAATTGGTTTGAGGTACAATAAACTTACCCCCCTAAAAAAACTCTATCCTCTCCAAATACCATGATAAAAATCCCATTCCCCTCATAAAAAAACGGATGATTATTTTAACTTAAAAACATAACCCATTGATTTTCAATAGAAATCTGTACAAACTTTTTAGAACGCGTTCCAAACCTTGTACAAAAAACGAAGTTGAAATCTTGTACAGCGTTTTTACGAGGGAAAAAAACACTGTACAAAAAACGAAGTTGAAATCTTGTACAGCGTTTTTACGAGGGAAAAAAACACTGTACAAAAAACGAAGTTGAAATCTTGTACAGCGTTTTTACGAGAGTGGAGTGTCTACATTTGTTGAGACGAATTAATTGAGTCCATAAATAGTATATTTGAATTATGGCAAAAAAGTATGATAATGATTTTAAAGTAATGCTAGTAGAGCTTTTAAAATCAGGAAGAAAAGCAAAATCTCTTAGTGAAGAATACGGTGTTAATGACGGAGTCATAAGACGTTGGAAACGTGAGTATGAAGCTAAATCTGGAGATTTCTCTAAGAAACGTGAGTTATCGGTAGAAGCGCAAGAATTAAAAGCACTAAAGAAAGAACTTAGAGAGGTTAAGTTAGAACGCGATATATTAAAAAAGGCAGTGAGCATCTTCTCCAAGAGCGACAAATGAGATATAAATTCATTTTAAAAAATGTAAGTGTATATCCTGTTGAGAAGATGTGTAAATGTATGAAAGTTAGCAAAAATGCTTATTACTATTGGTTAAAACACAAGGATGTAATAAAAATACTACCCTCTAAGGTTTTACTCAAAAAGAGAATTAAATTTCATTTCGAACAAAGTAGAGAAATTTACGGAAGCTATCGTATTCAAAAAATGTTGGAAAGAGAAGGTTTAGTTTATGCACGTTCTTACATTGGGCTACTAATGAAAGAACTAGGACTAAAAAGTATTCTAAAAAGGAAATATGTAGCAACTACTAATTCCAATCATAATTTATCGATTGCTAAAAACGAATTAGATAGAAATTTTACAAGTTTAAAATTAGGAGAAAAATGGGTTTCTGATATTACTTATATACGTGTAAATGATCATTGGAATTATTTGACAACAATAATAGATTTAGCAGATAAAAGGGTAGTTGGATGGTCTTTAAGTAAAGATATGACCACTGAAAATACAATAATGAAGGCGTGGAATTTAGCAAGTAATAATAGAGCTATTACAAATAAGTTTATCTTTCATTCAGACAGAGGAGTGCAGTATGCTTCTAATAAAATAACTAACTTATTTTCTTTTAATAGAAAAATAACACAGAGTATGAGTAGAAAGGGAAACTGTTGGGATAATGCAGTAGCTGAATCCTTTTTTAAGACAATTAAACACGAATGGTTATACCGTTTTAAATATAGTTCTTATAAACAATTATTCAGCAGTATTGAAGATTACATAAATTGGTATAATAACGAAAGACTTCACTCTAGCCTAGGGTATATTTCCCCTTTAGAAATGGAAGTCAAAATAAGAATGAATTTTAACAAAGCGGCTTGATCAAATTAGTCCCAAATTTATTAGGTAGTCCAAGAGAAAAAAACACTGTACAAAAAACGAAGTTGGAATCTTGTACAGCGTTTTTACGAGGGAAAAAAACACTGTACAAAAAATGACGTTGAAATCTTGTACAAACTTTTTAGAGAGGGGCAAAAAATTGTACAAAAAAAGGAATCCAAAAGCAAAAGATCCTTCTTAAAATAGGAAGGATAGCTATAACAACGAGAGGCTACTAAAAACTTCAATAAAAAACAGACAATAACCAAAATAGATGCTATAAAAAAAGTCCTACACGAAGCAGGACTCAAGAATTTCTTCTACGGCATATAGCCTTATTGTGATAAGAATTAAAGATTAGAGTAATTTTTTTCACAGTTCAAATATAATAAAAAAAGCTTGTTAAGCCCCCAAACAATTTTTATTTTTATAAGAAATTAAAAGCTATTAAAACAATGTCAACAATACTTGGATTAGACTTAGGTACCAACTCCATTGGTTGGGCTTTAATAAACAACACAACCTCAAAAATAATAGGAGTAGGAAGTAGGGTATTTTCAGAAGGGGTAGTAGATTTAGGAGGCGGAGAAGGAAAAGAAATGTCAAAAAATGCTAGCAGAACAGTAGCAAGAGGAGTCAGAAGACAATTGTTTAGACGCAGGTTACGCAAGCGGTACCTATTAAAAGAATTGGCCAAACACCAACTATGCCCCATAGCCCCAGAGGCCTTAGAAAATTGGAATCAAACCACTGTTTTTGACACCGAAGTTTTAAAAAAATGGTTTCAACTTAATCCGTATGAATTAAGAGCCAAAGCTATTAAAGCACCTATTTCTTTGCATGAAATAGGACGCATATTTTATCATATGATACAGCGCAGAGGTTTTTTGAGCAATAGCAGAAGCGCAGGAGCAGCAACCAAAGAAACTAGTGCTATTTTTAAAGGCGATTTAAAACAAGAGAAAGTAGGGATCGCTAGTACTCAACAAAGCATAGCCCAAAGCATCACTTTAGGAAGTTACTTGCATACAATACAACCTAAAGAGCACGCCCCATATGTAAAAAAAGTAGCACGTATAAGAAATAGATATACTACTAGGCAAATGTATATAGACGAATTTGAAATGATTTGGGAATTTCAAAAACAATTTCATGCAGTATTAACCAACTCTCTAAAAACCCATTTGGGAGGACGAAAAAAAGACGGCTATAAAAAAGATGGTATCCTGTTTCATCAAAGGCCATTACGCTCTCAAAAACATCTAGTAGGCAACTGTACCTTGGAACCTAAAAAAACAAAAGCCAGCATAAGTTCCATTCCCTTTGAGTATTTTAGAATATACCAATGGATAAATACATTGGCATGCGATTTTAACGGAAACCACCATCCCATTAGCCAAAAAGAGCGCCATCAAATAATAACACTATTACTATCAGCAGAAAAAGTAGCATTTAAAAAAATACGAAAAGCCATAGGAAAAACAGAAAAAGAATACCAGTTCAATTATAAAGATGACGCTATTATTTATGGTACACACACCATTAGTAACTTATCAAATAAGAAGTTTTTTGGCAAGCAATGGTTCAACTTTACTCAGGAAGAGCAAGAAAATATTTGGCACATATTGTCTTTTTTTGACGATCGTGAAAAATTAAAAAACTATGCCATGACCCATTGGCAATTTACAGAAGAAAAAGCCATTAAAATTTCAAAATTCAATTTAAAAGAAGGTTATGCCAACCTAAGTAGAAAAGCCATTAACGGAATTTTACCTTTTTTAAAAGAAGGCTTTATGTATGATGTAGCAGTAGCATTGGCAGGGGTTAAAAATGCTTTAGGTAACACTTGGCAAACACACCAAGAATTTGTAAAAAACAATGTGCCTGAAATAGTACGTGCAAATATAAAAGGAGGCTATTTAGCACCCTTAAAAAAAATGTTAGCAGCAACCTTGGCCTGTACCCCCACGCAGCTCAAAAAGTTATACCACCATAGTAGTGCTATAAAAGCTACTACTATAGCACCAAAATTACCAGTAGGAGATATTGCTGATAAAGAAATACAAAAAATAAAAAACCCAATCGTAATCAAAGCCCTTTTTGAAGTCAGAAAACTGGTAAACGAGCTAATAACTACCTACGGAAAACCTGACGAAATAAAGATAGAATTGGCAAGAGATTTAAAAACATCAAAAAAAAATAGGTATGAAATAAGAAAACAACAACAATTTTTAGAAAAAGAAAATAACAGAATACAAAAAGAATTGGAAAATTTAGCACAACGAGCAACGCCAACCAATATATTAAAATACAAACTATGGGAAGAATGCAACCATACTTGCCCATATACCAATACAAAAATTCCTATTCATAAGCTTTTTACAGGCGAAATTCAAATAGAACACATTTACCCATGGAGCCGTTCATTAAATGATAGCTTTATGAATAAAACACTTTGTTATGCTAATGAAAATAGGGCGAAAAAAAATAAAACACCCTATGAATTTTATCATGATGAGCAAGGCGAAGAAAAATGGGCGCAAGTAAAACAACAGGCCTTAGCATGCTTTAAAAACAAATACCCGAATTATCCCAATGCTTACAATAAGTTTAAACATTTTGTGCAAAAGAAAAGAGAAGAAGACTTTGTAAGTCGTCAATTAAATGACACAAGATATATTAGCAAAGAAGCTAAAAATTACCTGTCTAAAATAAGCAATAACGTACTTGTAGCATCAGGGCAAGCAACCGCGGCACTACGCCACCATTGGGGATTAAATAGTATTTTAAATGAAGTAGAAAACGCAAAAACTAGGCATGACCATAGGCACCATGCTATAGATGCTTTGGTAATGGCTTGTATAACAGCGGGGCATGTACAAGCTCTAAGCCAGTGGAATAGGTACGACAGAAATTATGAACTAAAAGACTTTGCAATGCCTTGGCCATCTTTTAGAGTAGATGCAGCAGTAGCAATAACGGGCATTTTAGTATCTCATAAAAAAGAAAAAAAATTACTGACCGTAAGAAAACACACGGTTATAAAAAACGGACAGCCATATACCAATAAAGGAATAGCCGCAAGAGGCCTCTTGCACAAAGAGTCAGTGTACGGAAAAAGAAAAGCTCCTGGTAAAGAAGAAGCTTATCATATAAGAAAACCCATAGAAAGCATAACTACTGAAAAAAAATTAGAAAAAGTAGTAGATCCAACAATTAAAAATCTAATTTTTAAAAGAATACAAAAATTAGGAGGCTTTGTAAAAGGAAAAATACCATCAGAAACCTTTTACAAACTAGCAGAAAACGGACAAAGAGTGCCTCAAATTTTCTTACCCAATAAAAACGGAGCTCCTGTTCCTATTAAAAAAGTAAGAATAAGAGAGGTAATAGGAAAGGCAGTACCGTTAAAAAATACTGTCAACCAATATGTAAACCCCAAAAACAATCACCATATATTAATTTATAAAAATGCCAAAGGAATCATGGAAGAAGAAGTAGTTAGCTTTTGGGAAGCGGTAGAACGCAAAAAGCAAGAAATAGACGTGTTTAAAATGCCAAAAAAGGGGAAAGAAAAACTAGCAATACTCCAAAAAAATGATATGTTTGTACTTGGCTTAGACATAGAAACAGTTGAGGAAGCATGGCAAGATAACAGCCTGCTAAAAGAGCATTTATACAAAGTGCAAAAAATATCTAGCAAAGATTATAGTTTTAGAAAACATTCAGATGCAAGACCAGACGAAGCCGCAAAAAAAGAATATATTCGTATTACTAGTTTAGGAGAAGGAAAAAAAGGATGGAAAACAATGAACCCTATTAAGGTAAAACTAAATAGCATAGGAAAAATAGTAAAAGCATAGTGCTTATAGCATTAACGTTCTTTGAAATATATAAACATCTTTTGAACTATAAAAGATTAGAGATAACGATATTAACTTACATCTAAATATCCTTTCTGAACAGTTGTGGTTTGATAAAAGATTAGAGATAACGATATTTTTGTTATTAATAGAAACTAAGCTTAGTGTGTTGTGGTTTGATAAAAGATTAGAGATAACGATATTGGAAAAATCTTTCATACTTGAAACACCTTTGTTGTGGTTTGATAAAAGATTAGAGATAGCGATATTGATACCTTTCACGTTGATTTAGATGGTTTGGTTGTGGTTTGATAAAAGATTAGAGATAGCGATATTAAATTAAAAAACGTAAAATTAAGTGAATTAGTTGTGGTTTGATAAAAGATTAGAGATAACGATATTTTGCGTGTAATGTATAAAACCAACCACGAGGTTGTGGTTTGATAAAAGATTAGAGATAACGATATTAGGGTAAAGTCATGCAATTCGTCCGTTATAGTTGTGGTTTGATAAAAGATTAGAGATAACGATATTAGATAGCGGAGGAGCTTACTACATTACATAGTTGTGGTTTGATAAAAGATTAGAGATAACGATATTAATTTCTGAATTGAGCGTTTCCGTATAAGCGTTGTGGTTTGATAAAAGATTAGAGATAACGATATTCCACGAGGATAATTATATTTGGGGAGACACGTTGTGGTTTGATAAAAGATTAGAGATAACGATATTTTTCATATTTTATTGTTTAAACATGATTTAGTTGTGGTTTGATAAAAGATTAGAGATAACGATATTAAGAATTAATGGATTATGGTATTACCCGTAGTTGTGGTTTGATAAAAGATTAGAGATAACGATATTCATATTCGTACTCTTTGGTTTTTAACTCTTGTTGTGGTTTGATAAAAGATTAGAGATAACGATATTTAAATTTAATTAAAGAACGCCTAAGTACAGTTGTGGTTTGATAAAAGATTAGAGATAACGATATTTGATATACTTACTTTTTAAGTGGTTTTTTGTTGTGGTTTGATAAAAGATTAGAGATAACGATATTAGAAAAAAATGATTGTCTTAAACGGACGTAGTTGTGGTTTGATAAAAGATTAGAGATAACGATATTTATTTGAATATAGCTTTGTGTACCTAACCAGGTTGTGGTTTGATAAAAGATTAGAGATAACGATATTGGGAGGATTGAAAATATTAATCTTTTTAAGTTGTGGTTTGATAAAAGATTAGAGATAACGATATTAGAAGTTAAAGTAACAGTATTGAATACTTTGTTGTGGTTTGATAAAAGATTAGAGATAACGATATTAGAATTATAAGAAGGGAAGAGATTTAATGAGTTGTGGTTTGATAAAAGATTAGAGATAACGATATTATTAAACTTCTTGAAATTACAATTTTTTGGTTGTGGTTTGATAAAAGATTAGAGATAACGATATTCGTTTACCAAAAGCATTATAAACCTTGTTAGTTGTGGTTTGATAAAAGATTAGAGATAACGATATTGGTAGTGCGCAAAAATATGTTCCAGCGATTGTTGTGGTTTGATAAAAGATTAGAGATAACGATATTAGAAGTTAAAGTAACAGTATTGAACACCTTGTTGTGGTTTGATAAAAGATTAGAGATAACGATATTCGTTAGCGGCTTAGCGCTTGGTAACTATATAGTTAAGGTATTGTATCGTATTGTAAAAATGCTTCTTATAAAGATAGAAAGGCTTTATTTGAAGCATTTTTTTATTCCTATTGTATATTTTTCTTTTTATCAATAAATTGGTGGCAACTTTTTGTTTGGAAGCAAAAAAATAGTTTTTTTAACTAACATAGGCTTCGTTATGTTGTGATAAAAAGTTAAAATTAGCGTGTAATAAGACCAATTTGCAGGCATCAGAAAAAGTTGAAACCACTTTAATAAATAAGGTATTAAAACAATTCTAGTTGTAAAACAGGAGGAGGAGACGCTTCTTGGGCGTTACCCCAAAAATTCATCATATTTCCGTACTGCTTGTCTGTAATTCTTAAAATACTTATTCTTCCATAAGGAGGCAATACAGATTGTATTCTTTTTTCATGTACATCAGCACGTTCACTGCTAGCATAATGCCTAATATATATAGAAAATTGCATCATGGTAAAACCATTTTTTAAAAGCTGTTTACGAAATAACTGTGCATTTTTCCGATCTTTTTTAGTTGCTGTAGGCAAATCAAAAAAAACAAATAACCACATAACTCTATAAGCATTTAAATCCATAGCTTCGGATATTTTAT
The DNA here is from genome assembly GCF_900119795.1 of Tenacibaculum maritimum NCIMB 2154. NCBI lineage: Bacteria > Pseudomonadati > Bacteroidota > Flavobacteriia > Flavobacteriales > Flavobacteriaceae > Tenacibaculum > Tenacibaculum maritimum. The sequence goes on along the minus strand of NZ_LT634361.1, from coordinate 2,135,327 downwards.
TTTTCTAGTCTTTCCAGAAAAACATTGCTGTAAAGAGCTAGTTGTAACAGATAAAGCAACCATTAAAGGACGCTTTTTACCATCAAAATAAACCGTTTGTGTCAACGTTTCTAAAAGAGCCAATTTAATAGAAGGCGTTAAAAAAGTACCATCAAATTGCTCCATAATATCCAGCACCTTTTTATCAATTAAAGGTCGGTAAGGTTCCATAATATCATCCGCCAAACAAAAAGCATTGTATTTATGATGATGGTGAATCCCTAAAGTATTTAATAAACCACTACCAGAAAGCGCTCTAGCCACAGCAGCACGCAATACAGTATAACCATAATTTAAAAAAAGATTAGGAAAACAACCATTACGAGCCCGTTTAAAATCAAAATCAAACAAGTTTTTCCAATAATAAGCCGCCGCCACGGCTTCTCTATGATTACTATCACCACTTAACACTTTGGCAGCATAAAACAACAAAGGAGTATTGCCCTTGCCTATCTTTTGTAACAATATTGCTTGATTCGTAATTTTAGTCCTTATAATTTGCTGCCACAATTGTTTTTTTAAAGGCTCAGAAGCTGCTATTTGATTTTTAAAATGCACCTGTTGTATATGATGACTATCCAAATTTAAAAGCATACTTTGTGGCAAATGCTTATTGTTACAAAAAATAACAGCAATATTATAATCGCTCAATTTAGAAATAGTAGGCATGCTGATATAAACCTCCTGATGTTCTATAACCACAAAGCCAATATCTTCCATAGGAATAGATGTTTTGCGATGAGCAGTTGTAATTAATAATTGTTCATATTGAGTAGTCAAAGAACATTTGTTCGTAAAAAAAAGGGTTTTTCTAATCATAAGACGGTAATTATATTAAAAATAAAAAAGAAGTTTTTCATCGTTCAACAAGCATTTATAGCAGCGCAGTTATAGTATATGGATATTCAAAACTAATAACAAAGGAAGCAATCGTACCGATGGGTTTCCATAACCCCCTAAAAAAAAGATAAAAAAGTTTTATAAAATCTTGTACAGCGTTTTTACGAGGGAAAAAAACACTGTACAAAAAATGAAGTTGAAATCTTGTACAGTGTTTTTACGAGGGAAAAAAACGCTGTACAAAAAATGAAGTTAACATCTTGTACAGCGTTTTTACGAAGGAAAAAAACACTGTACAAAAAATGAAGTTGAAATCTTGTACAGTGTTTTTACGAGAGAAAAAAACGCTGTACAAAAAAGGAAACCTCCCAATTTATATAACTAAAAGAGGGGTGTTTAATTTTTTTAAAAAAAACAAAAAACAAATAAAATAAAGAATATTGTTACTTTGTTTTTGGTGCTACGTAATTGTACTTGCATAAGAATACGTAGTTATACGCTGTGAATCAAAAGCCGCTCATTTAAAACACACTAGCCTTTGTATTTTTATTTTTAGATTTTTGTTTTTTATTGTTTTTTTAAATACATTTGAAGAAGAAAAACTGTTATTAAAAAGTAAAAGAATGCCTATTGTTGCTAAATTATATATTGGAAATGTAGAAAGAATACTACAACATGTATTGGTAGAATACGAGCGCTATACTCGAAAAACAGGAAGACCAGCTACTGAAACTCTTGGCGGGTATGTTACTGTTTTTTTTACACCCAAAGGAGAGGAAGATCATATTTTAAAATGGATGTTTACACATAGAATGGAGGATAAAACGATTGCGTATCCTTATAACCTATATACTTTAAAAAATGCCGAAGTGGTATTTTATCAAGACGATTTTGATGGGCAAATCCTTTTTAAATATAAGTTAGTTGATTGCTTGCCTATTTATTATAAGGAGTACTTTGATGTACAAAGGGGAATGATTACTGAGCTAACCCTTTCTGCTGCTATACAATATTTTAAAAACCTACCTCCATTAATTAAATCTTGGAATGAGTCTTGGACTCCTAGGCACGAATACAAACCTCAAAGCATGGAGGATACGAGGCCTCGAATGAAGTGTTTTTATACGGACTTAGAAGGGAATACACAAGCCAACCCCACTACAGGAGAGGAAATATATGCAGTAGTAAGCACTCAAAATTTAATAGGACAAATCATAACTATTGACCTTAGCAATCATACCAAAGACTTTATATATAATGGTGAACGAATTGAAGATGATTGTATTAAAAACTTTCATATTACCGCCAATACCCATAAAATAAAGCTAAAAGTAGTCGCACAGCAAGAAGAAGCAATTAACGCTAAATAAGAAAAAGATGAGTAGATTAACCGTATTTCCAGAAAACAGACTTAACATAAAACACAATCGCGTATTAGATGCCTATTTTGCCGAACGCATCAGTAAACCAGAATATGAAACGGTAAAAGAAACCTATACCGTAAAAGCAGGCGATCATTTAAGCAAAATAGCCAAAAAGAAAAAAACTACGGTTGCAAAACTAAAAAAAGATAATAATTTAACAAGCAATGCGATAAAAGTAGGAGATGCTTTAATAGTTGAAAATCAAAAAGAAAAAGGAACAAAAGTAAACTTTAAGCGTTTAAATTCTGCCCATTTAGGCGATGAGGTATATGTATTGGTAAAAACCGATAATTTACATAATTATACCGTTGCCATAAATGTAAAGCAAGGAAAAACCGAGACTCCAGAATTACACGGAAACAATTCATCTTTACTATTACAGCATGATGAAGGGGAAAGTACCTTAGCGAAAGCAAAAATAGGGGCGTATGCACATGATAATAGTATCACCAATAAAGATGATTTTATAGATTGGGCAATATTTAAAATAACATTGGGTAGTAAAGACAATAAAAAAGAACAAGAAGCACTTGAAAAATTACCTAATAAAAAAGCTTTTTTATTTTTATTGGTAGATGCCCATAGCCCAAATAACATAAAAGTAGCTTATAATGGTACGAATCCAGATAAAAATGGTGAATTAGACCAGCGGAGTACTCCAAACTATTGGTTGGATATGGATGGAAATTGGTTTGAGTTGAAGAAAGGCTGCGATTGTGGAGAAAGTTTAAACCTGAAATTTGAATGTGTTAAATATACAGGAAGTTCTATAATCCAATACGGACCTGTTTATTTTGGTAGTATTTCAACAAAAACATATAGTGGCTGGAAAAAATTAATCGAGAATAAAAAAGTAACAACTGAAGAAAGAGAGATTATAGTTGCTGTTACTAAAAATGAAGGAAAACTTGATTCAGTCCAGTCCTATGATAGTGAGATATTTTCAGTAGGAGCTATACAGAAAACTGTTAATATAGAAGGTAAAGGTGAATTTCCAAAGCAAGTCAGCCGTTTTAAGAAAGAGTATCCAAAGAAGTTTGAAGAATACTTTGAAGATTGTGGGTGGATATTAGAGAGTGACACAAAAATGTATTTTAAAGATTTAAATAAAAAACTAGACGGAAGTAAATTAAAAAAAGAAATAAGGAAGGGTTTTGATAGTACCACATATGCAAAAAAAATAGATTGTAAATTATTAGAACCAATAGTGAAAGTTTCCAAAGATGTTGACTTTCAGAGTTTACAGGTGGTTGATATCCAGAAAAGGTTATCAAGGGTTATTAGATTGACGCCAAAAAAATACAATTATAAAATTCAGGAGTTTCTAAAATCAAAATTAGGTAAAGCTGTTGTATTAGATCATCATATTAATAGACCTGCGTATGTGAAGACCGATTTAGGTAAGGCTTTAGATAATTTCTTTATAAAAAAGGATAAAGAAGTAGAAGAGTTTAATAAAAAAGAGAAAGATAAAAAGAAACATAAAAGCAAAGTTTCAAGAAATCCTAATGATTGGGAAAATAACCATTCGACTTATGAAAAGAGTATATTAGACGACTATGGTAAAAATAGAAGAATGTCAAAAAGTAATGGTAAGAGCGTGGCTCCTAGCAGATACAAACACTTAAAAGCAGAATTATGATAAAAGAATTTAGTAAATTATTAATTATTTTTTTTGTCTGTTTGAACTCATGTAAAAAAAATGAACAAAAAGAAACGAAATCAGTAGTTAAGCTTAAAGTAGAAAACAATAAAATTTTTCCAAAAAAACTTAAGCTAGTAGAAAAGAAAATAAAACAAGACAGTTTAATTTTTGAATTGAATAACTACATCATTTATTTTCTAAATAAGGAAAACGAATGTTGGAATATGTTAAAAATTAAAGATAAAGTTAAGAATCAAGTTTTTTTATTAAATACAGATAAGTCATTATGTTTTGAAAGTAATTCGTTAGATGATTTTTCTCCTAATCAAAAATATCTAACACTTCACTCTTTGGAAAGAGGAATTTTAGATGTAAGAGATAAAAAAGAAAGTATTGAAAAGTATTATTGTATTTTTTTAGATATAAAGAATAGAAAACTTTCCAAAAGAAATCAGGAATTCTTTTGCAGTGGTGAATGGAATTCTTTTAACGAGTGGGTTATAGATCAAGAAGATAAATATAATCCTGTAGATTTTTTTTATGACATAGAGGACAAAACAAAATGGTAATGGGGCAAAATGGAGCTTTTAAACCTTAAAAATCACTGAAAATCAGCTTTTTAGATTAAGTGTGTCACTTTGATTATGATAGATGTTCCAATTGGATATCCTTACCAAGGAAGCGCATACTTTTATAAAAGATTACCTAACAAAAACAAATGCAAGGTACTATTATTTGTTTATCTAAATAAAGAACAAGATTGTTATTTACCATACTTCGAATTACAAACTATAAACACTAATGATAGATCTATCGATAAACTTATAGAGGTAGGAGGAAAAGCTTATGAATGTGGTTGGGATAGAAGTTTTAATATTGATGGAAATTATTTTATTAAAATAATAGACAAACAGTCTTGCTATGATTTTGAAGAAGAAAAAGAAATTGAACAAATAGAATATTTAAATAAGTATGAAATAGACAGCACTGGTTATTTTAAAAGATTAAATTTACCAAACGAACCAGTGCGCAATTAGGAGAGGAGGTATATATTGTTATACAAACACAATATATGCCAGATAGAGAAATAACTTTAAACCTAAAACAAGGAGGAGATACCGATGCACTAACAACAACGAAAGAACCGATATATGTAACTCAAAATAATAAAAAAGTATTTGCTTTTAAGGCGGTTGTTGGTGAGTTTTCCCAAAAAAGTAATGCGCTCAATGCAGCTGATTTTAAAGATCATGCCATTGCTAAAATCACCTTACAATCTACAGACCAACAAGAAAACAAACAATACAAAGACGCCTTAAACAAAGCCGAAGGAAAAACCAGTCCTTTTTATATAGCTATGGATGCCGAGCCCGCTAATCAAAATTGGTTTGAGGTAAAATATGAAGAGGTTTTTGATAATCGCCCTAACCTTTGGTATTATGGTGAAGGGAATTGGTTTGAGTTAAGAGAAAGTGACAAAATTAATGAGTATCATATTTATCAAGATGGGAAGATTGAAAAGTTTATTTATGGTGAAAATAATTCACAAAATAAATACAAATATATTTATCACGATTCATCTGGAAAAGAGCATGAGATTTGTACCGTTAAAAGTAATGTTACAAAAGAAAAGAAAAATGGAGTAACACATAAAACCAAGCCAACTCATTCTAAAATTGAGTCTGATAAAACAGTTAGTGAAGGTAGCACTGAAAGACGAGTTAAATACATCAATGGTGACATAGCTGAATATGGAAAACACCCAACAAAAGGAAAGATATGGCGATTATATAAAGCCAAAAAGAATGATGTAGAATTAGTCAAGATGCCTGATTCATTATCGTATAAAAAAGATGGTCTATCAATAGAGTATAAATTTTCTAGCACTAAAAGAAGGTATACTGGACCTGAATGTTTAGCTGGTTTTATAGGAGCTTTAGCAGATTTAAAAACACAAATAACCACTACTGGAAGTTGCTTTTCTGAAGGTTCGTGTTTTCCAAGTTCAGAACATGTTAATGGCAAGAGTGTTGATACTATATATAAGTGGGTAAAAAAGACTGACCAAAAAATAATTAATGCTATGGATAAATTTCACTTCGCTAAAATTCTAGTAGGTAATAAAAAATATTTTTCAGATTTTGATAATTGTGAAGATGGAGGTAGTCTTCACAATTCGCATCTACACTCGGGGGATTTTGATAAAAATAATGTAAAAGTCATAAAAAAATAAGTAATGAATAATTTAAATATTGGTTTAATTGTAAGCTTCCCTACAAACCGAACTGTTTAAAAGTATAAAAAAAAGTATTAAATTTAAACAGTAATTATGAGGAAAAGTAAATTTAGCCCCCAGCAAATCGCAAAGATTTTAAAGGAATACGAAAACGGTAGAACCGTAGAAGCAATTTCCAGAGAACATGGAGTTAGTTCGGCAACATTTTATAAATGGCGTAGTAAATACGCAGGTATGAATGTTAAAGAGCTCAAACGTCTAAAGGAATTAGAGGAAGAAAATCGAAAATTAAAGCAAATGTATGCTACTCTTGCATTAGATCACCAAATGGCAAAGGAGATTATCGAAAAAAAGCTTTAAAGCCTTGCGTTAAGCGCTCCTTAAGTATTGACCTTTCTCATTACGGCATAAGCAGGGCATGTCGGGTTTTAAAAATGAGTAAAAGCGTATATTATTATAAGCCAAAATTACAAGACGATACACCAATTGAATTAGCCTTAAAACAAAAGGCTATTGACCATTGTGAGGAAGGATTTTGGAAAGCTTATAAACGACTACGCAATGAAGGGAATCCATGGAATCACAAGCGAGTTCATCGAGTTTATGTAGCACTAGGTTTACCACTGAGAAGGAAGGTGAAGAAACGTTTGCCAGCAAGAATAAAAGAACCTTTAATAGTTCCTACAGAACTCAACCAAACTTGGAGTATGGATTTTGTAACAGATGTATTAGAGAATAAAAAAAGATTTAGAGGCTTTACTATCATAGATGATTTTAATAGAGAGGCTTTACATATAGAAGTAGATTTTTCGTTACCTAGTAATAGAATAGTTTACGTTTTAAATCATCTGTTAAAACGTAAAGGTAAACCACAAAAGATACGTATGGATAATGGTCCGGAATTTATAGCTAATTTAACCGCTACTTGGAGTGCTATGCATGAAATTGATTTTAAATATATAGAACCAGTAAAACCCACACAAAATGCTTTTATAGAACGTTTTAACGGTTCATATAGACGAGGGGTTTTAAATAAATATATTTTTGAAAACATTCATCAAGTCAGAGAGCAAACCCAGATATGGATGCACGATTACAATAATTTTAGACCGCATGATGCTTTGGACGATATGGCTCCAATCCCGTATGCGAAACAACATTGTGTCGCTGCCGCTGGGCGCATTTTAAAACAGGATTGACATAAAAAAATATAATGAAAAATGTCAATCCTGTTTTAAAACGTAAAATTCATATATTTGGATTAATAATCAGTTCGAAAAAGGGGAAGCCTACATAATTTTATTAGCCTTATTATCACTTTCTTGTAAGTCATCACTAAAAGATAAGAATACTCAGGAAAAACACGCTTTAAAAAGTATAAATTTTGAATTAGGAGATTCTTTAATTTCTAATATCAGTTTTATAAAAACTATAGATAAAAGTTGTAGGAGGCCTTCGGGAATATTAAGCGATAGTAAAAAAGAAAGAGAAGAGTTTAATCAAAAGTGTAACTTCTATAAGATAAATTATGAATACGATTTTTTTAGAGGTTTAGAAGAAAAAAAAGAGCTGTTTAATAATAATTATATTGATTACTACCTAGCATTAGCTAACAAAAAATCTGATTCAGATGACTATAAGTTTGTAAATCTATACTCTACGAAAAATAATCAAAAACAAGATTCTCTAATTGTTTTTAGTTATGAAAATTATATCGAAGCCTTAGTTAATAAGAGTACTTATTTTTATATAAAAAATAATGATATATATATATATATATATGAATTTAATGAAGGTGAGGAGGGTATTCATAGTAATAATTGGAAAGAATATAGAATTGAAAAGGGTAAATTCAAATTACTTAAGAATACTTCTTTTTAAACTAAAAAAGCATTTTTATTGCTATGGATGCCGAGCCTGTTCATCAAAATTGGTTTGAGGTACAATAAACTTACCCCCTAAAAAAACTCTATCCTCTCCAAATACCATGATAAAAATCCCGTTCCCCTCATAAAAAAAAGGGATGATTATTTTAACTTAAAAATATAACCCATTGATTTTTAGGGGAAATCTGTACAAACTTTTTAGAACGCATTCCAAACCTTGTACAAAAAACGAAGTTGAAATCTTGTACAGTGTTTTTACAAGAGAAAAAAACGCTGTACAAAAAATGAAGTTAACATCTTGTACAGTGTTTTTACAAGAGAAAAAAACGCTGTACAAAAAATGAAGTTGAAATCTTGTACAGCGTTTTTACGAGAGAAAAAAACAAGACACAGCAAATACAGTTTATACTATATTGTTGAATAATAGTATATTTACTCCTTAATTGTAAAAAACTATGAAAGTAAAAGACTATTTTTTGGCACTTATTTTATGCTCTTTTATCCATTGTAAAAGAGTCCCTACATATGCAATAGCAATTAGCGAATGCTTGGAGCAAAGCAGAAAAGACTATTTATCTTCTGGAAAAAGAAAACTTTTTAAAAACCCATTGAGAAAATATTTAGATGAAAAACTTGTAGGAATGAAAATGAGTAATTTAACCTTCAAAGATAAAAAAGGAACCACTATCCATTTAAATAAAACAGGTAAACCTGTTTACATTCAAACCTTTTCCAGAAGAGTAGAGCAGTGCAATAGAGAGCTGGAAGCGTTGAATATCTTGGTTGAAAAATACCAAGATAAAGTTACCTTTATTTTACTGATTAACAAAAACCACGAATCCAATCCGTTGTGTAATAACAAACTATATAGAGAAAAATCTCCGGAAGATTGCACTCCTAATAAGTACCACCCATCCATCCATATCATTTATTTTACAACCGCAAATTTAGAAGGTTTGGAAGACGGTTATGGAGAAATGATTTACGGAATAAGAAACATTGAATACCCTACCTGCTATTATTTAAATAAAAACAACACCATATTTAAAATTACAACCATAGAAGATATAATAGTAGCAACTAATAAAATAGCCTTAAAAAATAGTTCTTTACATGAAAAAGAACTGAGTCAAAAGAGCTTTGAAAGTAGAGTACCAACAATTATCAATGAATTAATTGCGTATAATGCTACTAGATAAATAAGAAATAATTACGCATTAAAAACTTACGAATATTTTTTCTTTCTCCAATAATTAAAACCAAAACCAAAAACAAACAAAACTAAAAGGGGCAATCCGATATTAAAAAATTGCCAAAAAGTACGCTCATTATAAGCACGTTGTTTATTTAAGTGATTAATTTGAATAGCTTTATTACGCAAGTCAATAATACCATTATCATCCAAAAGATAATCAACAGCATTTAACAAAAAATCCTTATTACCAAACTGTTCCCCCGTCCATTTATCTATAGACAAATCGGTAGGTTTTCCTTTTAAAATTTGATTTTTACCAACATCACCATCAGCAATAACAATCATTTTATTAGGCATACCTTTAGCCATAAATAAAGGCGTTGTAAAAGGATGCACCCTACTTTTATAAGCAGAAGTAAAAGCCCCTTCCAAAAGCACAGCAAATAATTGATGCCCGCCCTTATAAGCATTTTGTTGCGGTGTTTTAGCAATACTAGCCAACTCAATAATTTTAGGAGTCCCCACAGTTTGAGTGAACATAGAACTCAATAATAAAGGCGTTTTTTTAACACCATTTTGTAAAGTATCTATCGGGTTTGCAAACTGCAAGCGTATAGGCGCCGTATTTTTAGTAATAACATGATTAGGATTTCCATGTACCAGAGGATGAAAAAACCAATTTAAATGCTGAAATTGAGGCCGATTTCCCATAGTACCCGTTGCTAATGGAATCTTAGCAGCATACAAATCTTTAATCAAAGTACCATTTACCCGAACCCCATAATTAAAAAGAAGATCCGTCAAATTTAAATCTCTAGGATATGCCAACATTTTTCCGTCCACCAATAAACTATCTTGATCTGCCTGCACATTATCAAGCATCCATAGTGTTTTTCCGCCATGTACAATAAACTGATCTAAGGTAAATTTTTCTTCAGAAGTAAACTTTTGAGTAGGCTTAGCAATAATAGCCATGTCATATTTAGTAAGCTGATTCAGCGTTTTTTCAGGCGCAACAGCTACACTATCCAAAGTAAACTTCGCCAAGCGGTACTTTTTACCCACCTCACTCAAAAAGCTATACAAATTAAGATCTTCTAGCTCGCCATTACCACTTAATACAGCAATTGTTTTTTTAGTATTTTTCACAACAGTATGGATCGCACTTGTAAAAGAATATTCCAAACCTTCAATTGCATTTTGCAATTGAGCCTCTTGAGTTTTAGCAACTGAATTGGGTAATAAAGAAACCGTTTCTGTTTGATGCCCATATGTTATTTCAGCCCACGGAAAAATAATGGCATTAGACAGTTTTCCGTTTTCCTCTACCGTTAATTGGCTAGGCATCATTCCTTTTTTAACCAAGGCTTTTCGATGGCTATCAGGATTAATAAACCTAAAATAAATAGCAGGGTTAAGAGCTCTTAATTCTTCCAAAAACTGACGAGTTTCTATTTGTAAACGTTGGAATTCAGCAGGAAAATCTCCCTCTAAATACACGTTAATAATCAGTTGCTTATCAATAGCAGCAATACTATTTTTAGTAGTGCTAGATAAAGTATAACGCTTATCTTGCGTAAGATCAATACGCGTATATATTTTACGACTAATAATAGTTACAATGAATATTCCAAAAAGCAAGAAAGCAATAGGTGATAGTTTTTTATTCATTAGTTAATTGTATTTTGGTAATAAATAAAAAGAAAAAAGTAATACTGATAAAATAAACAAGATCACGAGAATCAATAACCCCACGACTCACACTCTTAAAATGCTCATAAATACCTAATTGCTGTATGGCATAACTATTGTCAAATAAACCCGCCATAGCATCAAATCCATAAAAAAAGAAAAAAGTAATACAAGCACTAGCAATAAAAGCAACTATTTGACTTTTAGAAAATGTAGAAGTAAACAAACCAATAGCCGTATAAGTAGCCGCTAAAAATAACAAGCCAATATAAGAAGCTATAGTGCCCCCTAGGTCAATTTTTCCAGTAGGATTTGCTAAAGCATACACCGTATAAACATAAGTTAAAGTAGGTAGCAAAGCAAGCACAATTAACAAAAGCGACGCTAAAAATTTACCAAGCACAATTTGCCAATCAGTTAAAGGTTTAGTCCTTAAGCCTTCAATAGTACCACTACCAAACTCATCCGCAAAACTTTTCATTGTAATAGCAGGAATCAAAAATAAAAACACCCAAGGAGCCAAATAAAAAAAGCTATTCAAATCAGCAAACCCAGCATTTAAAATATTAAAATCGCCTTTAAAAACCCATAAAAATAAACCATTAGCCATTAAAAAAGCCCCAATAACCAAATAAGCAATAGGAGAAGCAAAAAACGAATTAAATTCTTTTCTTAATATAGGAAACATTAGTTATAATTTCAAAATTAATTAATATTACGGTAAAGAAGTTAGTTTATCAAGGCTCCAAGCCTGCGGTTTGTCATTAAATAAAACTTTTGTTTTAGCCCAAACGCCCTTAAACAAATCAGAATTCCGATAATTTTCTAAATCCTGTTCCGTATCCCAGTAACTATACGTAAAAAAAATACTAGGATTTGTTTTATCTCTATACAACTCTAATAAACGACAACCAGCCGATTTTCGTATAAATTCTTTCTTTTCATTAAAATTAAAGAGAAACGCTTCAATTTTTTCAGGATGAAAACTCATTTTAACAATGCGAACAAACATATTTTTTATTTTAAGACTGTAAATTCAGGGGTAACAGGAGTTATAAACTCAATAGTAATAGAATCTCTATACCCCAAACCAAGTAATGAAGAAGCCCCACCAACAGTTTTTAAGTTACTTCTATATATGGCAATCTCCAAAAAACCAGCAGCATTAAAAATAGCCAGTTTATCACCATCATTCTGACGCCTTTCTACATCCAGCGTATAGTCAACAATATCATTATACTTACTATATATTCTTGTAAAAGAATACCTTCTGGCAGTAATTTTAAAATGACGCCCTCTACCGATTTCATGAAACATTTTCTTATGGATATTACTAATAACATTTCCATAATTATCAATATAAATAACCCCACCAATAATGGTTGTTTTTGCTTGATTTACCTTAGGTTGAATTTCAATAATTTTCTTATACGATTGAATTTCCTTTCCAATAACATCCAAGCTTCCGCCACGAGCAATAAAACAAGCTACCTGTACAAAAACATCTAAAACAGGGAAACTACTTTCAACACGATCATGAATATTAATTTCAACAATTTTAGTAGGATTTATTTCAGAGGCAATCATAGAAATCAAGCCATTATCAGGGCAAACAAAAAAATGATCATCCAAGGCAATAGCAATATGTTTATTTTCTACACTTAACTCAGAATCTACCCCAACAATATGAATAGTGCCTTTAGGAAAGCTTTTATAAGAGTTTTTTAAAATATATGCAGTTTCAGTAATATTAAAAGGAGATATTTCATGAGTAATATCTACAATTCTAGCATCAGGAAGCTCTGTATAGATAGCTCCTTTTACGGCACCCACAAAGTGGTCTTTGGTTCCAAAATCTGTTGTTAATGTAATCAGAGACATTAAAAAGCTTTCTATTAATTAGTTGTAAAAAAAATGCTAAAAAATTTTGGCAAAGCTACGCAATTATTCAAAATTATTACTAAATTTCTTCTGTAATCAAAGGACTGTTTTATATAACTGTGAATCATAGATTATAACACTAAAATAAGATAACTTTAAAAATAAATCATTTGAACGAACGCATTATTGAGCTAACGGAAATAAATCCTAACGATTTTTTTGGTGCACAAAACAGTACCATTACACAATTAAAAACCTACTATCCGAAAATAAAAATTGTAGCAAGAGGAAATACCCTTAAAATATACGGAGAACCCGAAATTTTAGATGAATTTGAAAAACGTTTAGCAATGCTTGTAAAGTATTTTATAAAATACAATAAGCTAGACGAAAATAGCATTGAACGTTTGCTAACTTCTACAGGAAAAGAAGAAAAAGCAACTTCCGGAAAAGACACAGATGTTTTAGTGCATGGCGTAAGTGGTAAACCTATTAAAGCAAAAACAATCAACCAACAAAAAATGGTTGAATCCATGAAAAAAAACGATCTGTTGTTTGCAGTAGGACCCGCCGGAACAGGAAAAACTTATACCGCAGTAGCTTTGGCAGTAAGAGCCTTAAAAGAAAAAGAAGTTCGTAGAATTATTTTAACTCGCCCAGCGGTAGAGTCAGGTGAAAATTTAGGATTTTTACCAGGAGACTTAAAAGAAAAACTAGATCCATATATGCAACCTTTATACGATGCATTGAGAGATATGATACCGCATGAACGATTAGAATCCTATTTAGAAAAAGGAATCATCCAAATAGCTCCTTTGGCATTCATGCGCGGTAGAACTTTAGACAATGCTTTTGTAATATTAGACGAGGCACAAAATACAACCCATGCGCAAATGAAAATGTTTTTAACAAGAATGGGAATGCATGCAAAGTTTATTATTACTGGTGATCCAGGGCAAATAGATTTACCAAGAAGACAAATTTCAGGATTAAAGCAAGCTCTATTAGCATTAAAAGATATTAAAGGAATAGGGCAAATATATTTAGACGATAAAGATGTAGTACGCCATCGTTTGATAAAAAAGATTATTACTGCTTATAAAAGTATAGAAACAACATAAAGCAAAAAAGAAGCGCTATAATAAGAGGCAAATCGACTGTCGTTTTTTATTGGTAAAAATAGTTTTTAGCGTACTTTTGCAGCCAACAACAACACAACAATAATATGAACACAATTAATGAAACTCATTTCAAGTTTCCAAAGCAAAAATCTGTTTATAAAGGAAAAGTAAGAGAAGTATATAATATTAATGATGAAGTATTGGTTATGATAGCTTCTGATAGGCTGTCAGCATTTGATGTTATTTTACCACGTCAAATACCATTTAAAGGACAAATACTAAATCAAATTGCAACCAAAATGATGAACGATACTGTAGATATTGTTCCGAATTGGTTAATAGCAAATCCTGATGAAAACGTAGCCATAGGGCATTTATGCGAACCCTTTAAGGTTGAAATGGTAATTAGAGGCTATTTGTCAGGCCATGCAGCGCGTGTATATAAAGCAGGAAAAAGAGTACTTTGCGGAGTTGAAATGCCCGCAGGAATGCAAGAAAATGACAAATTTCCAAAGCCTATAATAACCCCTTCAACAAAAGCCGATCATGGAGCGCATGATGAAGACATTTCACGAGAAGAAATTTTAACCAAAGGAATTGTATCAGAAAAAGAGTATCAAATATTAGAAGAATACACATATAAATTATTTGAAAGAGGTACTAGAATAGCAGCTGCTCGTGGCTTAATATTGGTAGATACCAAATATGAGTTCGGAAAAACCAAAGAAGGAAAAATTGTATTGATAGATGAAATTCATACTCCTGACTCATCGCGTTATTTTTATAAAGAAGGCTATGAAGAACGCCAAGAAAAAAAAGAAAAACAAAAACAATTGTCAAAAGAATTTGTACGTCAATGGTTAATTGAAAATGGCTTTCAAGGAAAGGAAGGCCAGCAGATTCCTGAAATGTCAGATGAAAAAATTAATGAAATATCTAACAGATATATTGAATTATACGAGCAAATAACAGGAGAAAAATTTGTGAAAGCAAATACAGAAGAAGTATTACATCGTATAGAAAAAAATGTGGTTAATTTTTTAAATGGATAATAAAAAGTTAAGTATTAGACCTGCTTTAAATTTGTCATCAACAATTCCTATTGAAGATTTTCAAAATAGGACCCTACGTCCAATTTTAAAATTACAACATTCATTCATCCTACAAATGGCCGCTTTTTTTTGTAGCAAACAAAAAGTAGCTCTTTCTAACATAAAAGAAAAAGAATATGAAAAAGTAATAGCAGGTATTTTAAAAAAGAATATCCCTTCAAGAAATCAATTAATAGGGGGCATTGTAGGGCATTTTACGGTAAGTGAATTCTTGTTTTACGAGAAACATGATACGGAAATAAACAAAAGAATCTTAGCAATGATTGAAAAAAAAATACGAGAAAATCAACTTGCTATAAAAAAAATAAAACAAACAAACCATGATAATAGCACCAAAAACTAGAGGTTTTATTTGCTTAACTGCCCATCCAACGGGCTGCGCGCAAAATGTAAAAAAACAAATAGCCTATATCCAGTCAAAAGGAGAAATAAAAGGAGCCAAAAAAGTATTGGTTATAGGCTCGTCAACAGGATTCGGTTTGGCGTCAAGAATAACCAGTGCATTTGGTTCAGACGCAGCAACTATTGGCGTATTTTTTGACAAACCAGCAAGTGAAGGAAGGCCAGCATCTCCTGGTTTTTACAATACAGCAGCATTTGAAAAAGAAGCCCATGCCGCAGGATTATATGCAAAAAGTATTAATGGAGATGCTTTTTCAAATGAGGTAAAAGAGCAGGTGATTGATTTGATAAAAGAAGATTTAGGACATATAGAT
Source organism: Tenacibaculum maritimum NCIMB 2154 (assembly GCF_900119795.1). Lineage (NCBI taxonomy): Bacteria > Pseudomonadati > Bacteroidota > Flavobacteriia > Flavobacteriales > Flavobacteriaceae > Tenacibaculum > Tenacibaculum maritimum. Next base: position 2,119,540 of record NZ_LT634361.1, on the reverse strand, counting down.
TTAGTAATTTATAGCTTAGCGTCACCAGTGCGAACTCATCCTGTAAGCGGAAAACGTTTTAAATCGGTATTAAAACCAATAGGAGAAATATTTTCTAATAAAACCGTAGATTTTCATACAGGAAAAGTAGCAGAGGTTACCATAAAACCTGCAGAAGGAGAAGATGTAGAAAATACAGTAACAGTAATGGGAGGAGAAGATTGGAAAATGTGGATGGATGCATTAAAGGCAGCAAATGTATTGGCAGAAGGAGTAACTACAGTTGCTTACTCTTATATAGGGCCTTCATTAACAGAAGCAGTATATAGAAAAGGAACCATTGGAGCGGCAAAAGATGATTTAGAAGCTACTGCATTTACAATTACAAACACTTTAAAAGAAATAGGAGGAAAGGCATATGTTTCAGTAAATAAAGCATTAGTTACACAGGCAAGTTCTGCAATACCTGTAATTCCATTATATATATCATTATTATTTAAGGTAATGAAAGAAAAAGGAATTCATGAAGGATGTATAGAACAAATTCAACGATTATATAGCGAAAGATTATATGGAGGAGCACTTACGTTAGATGACAAAGGAAGAATCCGTATTGACGATTGGGAAATGCGTGAAGACGTTCAACAAGAAATAGCAGAATTATGGAAACAGGCAACTACTGAAAATTTGCCAGAAATAGCAGATTTAAAAGGGTATAGTGATGATTTCTTTAATTTATTCGGATTTGAAGTAGCAGGTGTAGATTATAATGCTGAAGTAAATGAAATGGTAGCAGTACCGAGTATTCAATAAGTTACAATTAGCGTATCTATATAATGAGTATATTAAAACCTTATAGGACATAAACCTATGAGGTTTTTTAGGTATATTACCGCTTTATACCAATTGTAGTTTGAAATGATGTCAACAAACTCAATGGGTAATTGATATGCACCTCAAAAGAAATATGAAAGCAGTTTCAATAAAAGTTTTAAAAGAAGAATTAGCGCATAAAAATACGAAAGAACTGATAGATGTATGCTTGAAGCTGGCTCGATTTAAGAAAGAAAATAAAGAGCTACTTACTTATGTGCTATTTGCATCTTACCAAGAAGAAGCATATATCCTAGAAGTTAAAGAAGAATTGGATGTGTTATTTAGTGAAATTAACACAAAGAGCTATTTTTATATCCGAAAAAGTATTCGTAAAATTTTAACGAATACAAAGAAATATATCCGTTATTCAAAGAAAAAAGAAACAGAAGTAGTATTGTTGTTATATTTCTGCACAAAATTAAAAAAAGTTACTCCCTCTATACATAAAAGTCCAAGAATGCAAAAAGTACTTATAACACAAATAAAGTTGATAGAAAAATCAATAAAAACATTGCATGAAGATTTACAGTATGATTACCAAATAGAAGTAGATGAAGTAAAAAAAGGGATTCTATCGTAAGAGTCCCTTTATAACATCACCTACTACCATTTACATTTGTATATGATCCTGTTCAGGAATTGGCGCAGGAATCTCGTTTTCATCATCGCCAATCATTTGACGAATATCAATTTCAATATCACGTGCCATTGTCGTAATAGGAACATCATTAGTATTTCCTTCAAAAGGATTTTCACTAGTTTCCCCAATACGTTCCATAGTATGAAAAATCCAAGCAATAATTACACTAAAAGGAATTGTAAACCAAACAAAATGAATGCCAATTAGCTCTATAAGATGATGGTAGCCCACATCAGGGTAAGGCTTGAATTGTTCCATAAAAGCAACAACATTTTTTCCAATTTTGTCAAATTCACACATCATACCATAAGGTAAAAAGAAAATAAAAATCCAAACAAAAAACCTATTTAAAGTAGCAAACTGCCTCGGATAAGGAAAGTTCTTAATTCGTTCAGCCTTTCCCTGTAAATCGTAAAGTTGTACTAAGGTTCTTTCCATTTCTAAATACGAAAATTTCCAGATAAAACCATTGTCTTTTAGTGTCTTTAAGTCTTTTGATTGTAGGTTGATACAAGCAGTTTGTCTATTTTTTTTATTTAAAACGTATTTTTTTTCTGCATCAGAAAGATAAGGAGCCAATGCCTCTTCTAAAGGAATAGTATGCTCCGAAACCTTAATTCTGCTGTCAATATATTCTCTATCTGCCTTATTTACATAACTAAGCTCCCACGGCTTTTGAGAGCGTAAAGCATAACGTAAAGAAGTCATCCAACCAATATGCCTCATGATTAATCTTTTTTTTATGTCAGCAAGCTCTTTTTTCGTAATAGAAGCATTTCCTTCTTTTACATCAATAAAATCATTGACCATAATAGTAAAAGAACGAGAAGTATTTACAATACCGCCCCAAATTTTACGAGCCTCCCATAGGCGGCTATAAGAAGTATTGTTTTTAAACCCTGTAATAAAAGCTACAGCAGTACCTACTAAACCAATAGGCAACCAAGGCAAGTGTAACCAGTACCAACGTAATACCGTATATAGTAAAACAGGAATAGTAGATAGAATAATAAAAATATAAATGCTTCTTCGCGTCCAAAGAAGCATACTTTTTACCGTATAATTTCGTCTTGTGTACATTAAAAAACCATTATTTTTTATGATAAATTAAAGCTTCTCCTTCTAAAGCCATTGGAATGTATATTTTTTCGTTAGCATAAGCAATATCACCGCTTCCTTTTGAAGAGGTAAATAATAAATGAGGTGTATGGTTTGTAAAATGATAAATAGCTCCATTCATCCAATCAGACAGTAAAAAACCATTTTCATAAGATTGTATGCCATCTAAATTGCCTACTTTTTTAGTACTAACTTTGGTAATACTTTTATCAGATAAAGAAACTTTTAACACATTACCTTGCTGCGCTTCCATAGGTTTTTCATTAGGAATTTCACCCCAAGCAGCAACATATAAATCTTTATCTTTAACAAGTAACCCATTAGGAAACTCCAATTTAGGATCTTCTAACCATTTGGTAAAATTTCCAAGAGTATCCAATTTATAAATAGCAGAAGCAAGCATATCAGAAACATAAATAGTACCATTAACATCAGAAGTTACGTCATTTAATAATTTAGCATCTTTAGCTTTATATTGATTAACGATTTTAGCTTCATCAATAGCTATTTCAATCAAAACGCCATCATCGCTCACATAAAGTTTATTGCCTACAATTTCAATTCCTTTAGGGTTTGCTAAACCGTTTACCCACTCTTTAGCAATTAATTTACCATCAGGACTCATTTTACTTATAAAGCCAGCTTCCTTATCATTTTGATTTGAAATAAATAATACATTGCGAGCAGGGTCAAAGGTAATTCCTTCAGGTTGAGACAAACCTTTAACCTTGGCTGCTAATTGCCAAGTTTGTTGCTCTTTTATAGGAAAAGTTTCTTTTTTCTTTTTGCCATTCTTTTCACAAGAAATAAAAAAGATAGCAGTTAATAATGCAATAGATTTTAGTTTCATACTATAAAATTTTAAGAAGAAACAAAACTATAAAAATATAAAAACCTTAATAGCAAGAAAATCCGATATTTAGCTTAAAGTTTTCTTAAAAAGAAAAAAAATAAGAGTATAAAATTACTGTTTTTTATATCTTATACCATCAAAATAAAAAGACAAGAACAACAGGGGCAAATAAAAAAATTAAAGAGGATAAAAAAATGTTTTTTTTACTTGAAAATCAATATTTAAAATTTAATTTAGCTTCGTTTTCAACACAATTATTTAACAAACAAAACTATTTAAAAACAAATTAAATGAAAATACAAAAGGTGCTGGTTGCAAATCGGGGTGAAATAGCAATACGTATATTTAGAGCTTGCGTAGAAATAGGCATTAAAACAGTAGGTATATATACTTATGAAGATAGATACTCCTTACACAGGTATAAAGCAGATGAGTGTTATCAAATAGGAAATGATGATGAGCCTTTAAAACCGTATTTGGATATTGATGCAATCATAAAAGTAGCAAAAGAAAACAAAGTAGATGCCATCCATCCAGGGTATGGATTTTTATCTGAAAATGCAGAATTTGCTCAAAAATGTGAAGATAACGGAATTGTCTTTGTAGGTCCTAAAGTAAGCGTTTTAAAAGCATTAGGAGACAAAATAATGGCAAAAGAAGTAGCCGTAGCAAATCAAGTACCTATTATACAAAGTAGTAGTGTTGATATCACTACAGTAGAAATTGCTATTAAAGAAGCTCATAAAATCGGATTTCCTGTAATGCTCAAAGCCGCTTCTGGAGGAGGAGGAAGAGGAATGCGTGTGATTAGAACAGAAGAAGATCTAAAAAAATCATTTCCAGAAGCAAGAAGAGAAGCATTGAATGCTTTTGGAGACGATACCGTTTTCCTAGAAAAATTTGTAGAAAACCCGAAACATATAGAAATCCAAATTGTAGCAGATACGCATGGAAATATAGTACACTTATATGAAAGAGATTGTTCCGTACAACGCCGTTATCAAAAAGTAATTGAATTTGCACCATCACTAGGAGTATCAGAAGAAATCAAAAATAACCTATATAAATATGCAGTTGATATATGTAAAGCGGTGGATTACAATAATATAGGTACTGTTGAGTTTTTAGTAGATGAAGATGACAGTATTTATTTTATTGAAGTGAATCCGCGTATTCAAGTAGAACATACTGTTACAGAAATGGTTACCAATATTGATTTGGTAAAAACCCAATTGTTTATTGCTGGAGGATATAAGTTATCAGATAAACAAATAAAAATAGGAAGCCAAGAAACCGTTCAAATTTCAGGATATGCCTTACAATGTAGAGTAACTACAGAAGATCCAGCAAATGATTTTAAACCAGATTATGGAACCGTAACTACGTATCGTAGTGCTTCTGGTTTTGGAATACGATTAGATGCAGGAAGTATATACCAAGGAGTAAAAATATCACCGTTTTTTGATTCAATGTTGGTAAAGGTTTCTGCAAGAAGTAGAACATTGGACGGGGCATGTAGAAAAATGTTGCGTGCTTTGGCAGAATTTAGAGTAAGAGGAGTAAGTACTAATATTGCATTTCTTCAAAATATATTAAGGCATCCAACTTTTAAAGATGGAGAAGTAACCGTTAACTTTATTAAGAACGAACCAAAACTCTTTGAATTTAAAGAACCTAGAAACAGAGCCAATAAATTACTTAACTTTTTAGGAGAAACCATTGTAAACGGAAATCCAGATGTAAAGAAAATAAACGCAAACCATACTTTTATAAAACCAATTGTTCCTGAATGTCCTAAAATGGACGCCTACCCAAAAGGAACAAAAGATTTATTGACAGAGCTAGGGCCAGAAAAATTTGCAATGTGGCTAAAAAATGAAAAAAAGATTCATTTTACAGATACCACAATGCGAGATGCACACCAAAGCTTATTAGCAACTAGAATGCGAACAACGGATATGTTAAAAGTAGCAGAAGGTTATGTAAAAAGTAATCCTGAGATTTTTAGTATGGAAGTTTGGGGAGGAGCTACTTTTGATGTATGCTTACGATTTTTACAAGAAAATCCATGGGAACGACTGGCATTATTACGAAAAGCAATGCCTAACGTATTATTGCAAATGCTCATAAGAGGATCTAACGGAGTCGGATATACAGCTTACCCCGATAATTTGCTAGAAAAATTTGTAGAAAAATCTTGGGAAACTGGAGTGGACGTTTTTAGAATTTTTGATTCTTTAAATTGGATGAAGTCTATAGCACCTTGTATTGAGCATGTTCGTAATAAAACACAAGGATTGGCAGAAGCTTCAATATGTTATACGGGAGATATTTTAAATCCAGAAAAAACAAAATATTCCTTAAAATATTATTTACAACTAGCTAAAGATATTGAAAATGCAGGTGCACATATTTTAGGAGTAAAAGATATGGCCGGGTTGCTAAAGCCACAAGCTGCTTATGAGTTAATTTCAGCATTAAAATCAGAAATTAATATTCCTATTCATTTACATACTCATGATACATCATCTGTACAATCAGCCATGTATTTAAAAGCAATTGAGGCAGGAGTAGATGTTGTAGATGTAGCTTTAGGAGGTTTGTCAGGATTAACATCACAACCTAATTTTAACTCTTTGGTAGAAATGTTGAAATTCGATAAACGTGAAAATCCATTAAATACAGATAGTTTAGCAGAGCACTCTAATTATTGGGAAACAGTTCGTAATTATTATTACCCATTTGAAAGCGGTTTGAAATCAGGAACAGGAGAGGTTTACAATCATGAAATACCAGGAGGGCAATATTCTAATTTAAAAGGCCAAGCAATAGCATTGGGCTTAGAAGATAAGTTTCCGGAGGTAACTAAAATGTATGGAAAAGTAAATAAGATGTTTGGAGATATTATTAAGGTAACTCCAAGTTCTAAAGTCGTAGGCGATATGGCGCAATACATGATTAGTAATAAATTAACAGTAGAAGATGTGATGGAAAGAGGAGATACTATTTCGTTTCCACAATCAGTAATCAGCTTCTTTAAAGGAGATTTAGGGCAGCCAGTAGGAGGTTTTCCTGAAAAATTACAAAAAATTGTATTAAAAGACCAAAAACCTTACACAGATAGACCTAACGCTCATTTAGAACCAATTGATTTTGATAAAGAATTTGCCGATTTTAAAAAGATGTTTAAAAAAGGAATGGGGAGAGCACTAGAAATTACAGATTTCTTATCGTATAAGCTATACCCGAAGGTGTTTGTAGATGCTTATAACAACCATGTGAAATTTGGCAACGTGATGAATGTACCAACAAAAAACTTCTTCTTTGGAATGGAAATAGGAGAAGAAATATTGGTAGATTTAGAACCAGGAAAGCGCGTATTGATTTCTTTGATGCAAAAAAGTGCTCCAGATGAAAATGGAAACGTAAGTATTTTCTTTAAAATAAACGGTCAAATGCGAAATGTTTTAATAAAAGACACTGCCATTAAGGTTGATAAAAAGGAAAATAAAAAAGTAGATAGCGCTGATAAAAATCAAATAGGAGCACCGTTACAAGGATTACTCTCTAATGTATTAGTCAAAAAAGGAGACCAGGTAAAAGAAAACCAGCCTTTATTTATTATTGAAGCTATGAAAATGGAAACAACGGTAACAGCAGTAAAATCCGGAATTATAGATAAGATAGAGTTGGATAAAGGAAAATTAGTAAATACGAATGATTTAGTGCTAACTATGAAGTAAAGCTATTTGATAAACTGTTAAAAAAGTACTACTTTCGCACTTTATAAAAATCATAAAAGTAACAATGGTAAAAGATTTATTTGAAAGAATTAAAGGAGATAAAGGACCGTTAGGTAAATGGGCAGATAAAGCAGAAGGATATTATGTATTTCCTAAGTTAGAAGGGCCTATATCTAATAGAATGTCTTTTAATGGAAAGAAAGTGGTTACTTGGAGTATCAATGATTATTTAGGATTGGCAAACCATCCAGAAGTGTTAAAGGTAGATGGAGAATCTGCTGCAATTGATGGAATGGCTTATCCAATGGGTGCCAGAATGATGTCTGGGCATACAAAATATCATGAGCAGTTAGAAAGAGAATGTGCTGAATTTGTAGGTAAACAAGCTTCTTATTTGGTAAATTTTGGATACCAAGGAATGGTTTCTGCAATTGATGCTTTAGTAAATAAGGAAGATATCATAGTATATGACATGGACACACATGCTTGTATTATTGATGGAGTTCGCTTACATCAAGGAAAACGATTTGTATATCGTCATAATGATATAGAAAGTTGTGAGAAAAACTTGATGAGAGCAACTAAAATGGCAGAAAAAACAGGGGGAGGAATCTTATTGGTTTCTGAAGGTGTTTTTGGAATGAGAGGAGAACAAGGTCGCTTAAAAGAAATTGTAGCCTTAAAAGAAAAATACAACTTCCGTTTATTGGTAGATGATGCTCATGGTTTTGGAACGCTTGGAGAAGGAGGAAGAGGTACTGGTTTTGAACAAGGAGTACAGGATGGAATTGATGTGTATTTTGCTACCTTTGCTAAATCAATGGCTGGTATTGGTGCTTTTTTTGCTGGAGATGAAGATGTAATACAATATTTACAGTATAATATGCGTTCGCAAATGTTTGCAAAATCACTGCCAATGCCAATGGTAAAAGGTGCTTTAAAGCGTTTAGATATGATTCGTACAATGCCAGAGTTAAAAGAAAACTTATGGAAAATTACAAAAGCATTGCAATCAGGTCTGAGAAATGCTGGTTTTGATTTAGGAACTACTCAAACTTGTATTACACCAGTATATTTAAAAGGAGATATTCCCGAAGCAATGGCGATGGTACATGACTTGAGAGAAAATCACGGAGTATTTTGCTCTATAGTTGTATATCCTGTAATACCAAAAGGATTTATTATTTTAAGATTGATACCAACAGCGCGCCATACACAAGAAGATGTAGATGAAACAATTCAAGCATTCTCAGCTATTCGAGAAAAATTAGAAAAAGGCACCTATAAACAGGTAGCAGAAGTAATGATGAATGAATAGCAAGAAATAATTTAATAAAAAGGCTCATGATTAATTCATGAGTCTTTTTATTTTAATGTAAAACAAAGCATATTTGGCTTCTTTTTTGTAAAGAAAGAACAGATGAAAAATATTTTATACATATACGTATTGTTACTATCAATATCGAGCAAAGCTCAGATAAAAGATACCTTGCCAAATTTTAAAGATGATTATTATTTGGTGAAAGATGGAGATACTTTAATGATTCAATTAGAGGAGATTTCGGTGTTGCCCAGAAATAAATTTAAATCGCAAGAAGATTTACGATATTATTATTGGTTTAAAAGAAAGGTATTTAAAGCATACCCTTATGCAAAGTTAGCTTCTCAAAGGTTGGACAGCTTAAATAACCGATTAGATAGAATCACATCAAAGAGAAAAAGAAGCAAATATGTTAGGAGAGTGCAGGATTATGTAGAAGGTGAATTTACCGATCAGATAAAGAAAATGACCAGAACAGAAGGGCGCATTCTTATTAAACTGATTCATCGTCAAACAGGAAAAACGGTTTTTGATAATATCAAGCAATTGCGAAGCGGATGGAAAGCATTCTGGTATAATACCACAGCTAATATATTTAAACTATCATTAAAAAGTGAATATCATCCGGAGCAAGTAAATGAAGATTATTTAATAGAAAATATATTGCAAAGAGCTTTTAGAGATGAAAAGTTGGAAGAACAAGAACCTAAATTGATTTTTAAACCTATGGAAATTTTGACGAATAAAAGAGGGAATATAGACGTAAGTGCGTATAAAGAGATGTTTTCAAAGATGAGAAGACGCTCTAAAAAGAAGAAGAAATAGCTAGTAAATGTAATTTTTACAAGATAGGAATAAATAACAATAAAAAACTTTGCTTCTATAAGGTGTTGTTTTCTATGAAGTTGCGTTGTATTGCATAAAAAAGGGCAAAAAAAGGCTTGTTATTGTATAAATAGTTTCTATATTTGCAGCCGCTAACGGGCAAATAAGCAAAGTTAGTAAAGATCATTGAGAGATTGGGCTTGTAGATGTTTAAATAAAAGTTAAAAAACGTTTGTTTCGAGAGATTTAAAAGTTTTATATTTGCGCTTGTTTAATAACGAGGAGTTGATTTTTTAGCTTTTAAAATTCAAAAAAAAACTTTTTCAAAAAAAAGTTTGTCAGTTTTAAAAAAGGTTATACATTTGCAACCGCTTTCTAAAAGAGAGTAGCGTTCAAGAAAATTTGGAAGATTTTAAATAAAAAAATCAGTTAGTTCGAGTCTAACATTTCTACAAGAGATTATTTTAGTTTGCATAAAGATTAGAATAATAAGTTCATTGAAAATATTGAAATTGACAGCGTAAACAAAGAGTAGAATAACCACTTTATATAATAAAGTAATTCTTTTGAAACTTATTCATTCATAATATTAAAGATTATACAATGAAGAGTTTGATCCTGGCTCAGGATGAACGCTAGCGGCAGGCTTAACACATGCAAGTCGAGGGGTAACATTGTAGCTTGCTACAGATGACGACCGGCGCACGGGTGCGTAACGCGTATAGAATCTGCCTTCTACAGAGGGATAGCCTTTAGAAATGAAGATTAATACCTCATAACACTTTGGAATGGCATCGTTTTAAAGTTAAAGATTTATCGGTAGAAGATGACTATGCGTCCTATTAGCTAGATGGTAAGGTAACGGCTTACCATGGCAACGATAGGTAGGGGTCCTGAGAGGGAGATCCCCCACACTGGTACTGAGACACGGACCAGACTCCTACGGGAGGCAGCAGTGAGGAATATTGGGCAATGGAGGCAACTCTGACCCAGCCATGCCGCGTGCAGGAAGACTGCCCTATGGGTTGTAAACTGCTTTTATACAGGAAGAAACGTACCTACGAGTAGGTATTTGACGGTACTGTAAGAATAAGGACCGGCTAACTCCGTGCCAGCAGCCGCGGTAATACGGAGGGTCCGAGCGTTATCCGGAATCATTGGGTTTAAAGGGTCCGCAGGCGGTCGATTAAGTCAGAGGTGAAATCCCATAGCTTAACTATGGAACTGCCTTTGATACTGGTTGACTTGAGTAATACGGAAGTAGATAGAATATGTAGTGTAGCGGTGAAATGCATAGATATTACATAGAATACCGATTGCGAAGGCAGTCTACTACGTATTTACTGACGCTCATGGACGAAAGCGTGGGGAGCGAACAGGATTAGATACCCTGGTAGTCCACGCCGTAAACGATGGACACTAGTTGTTGGGAAATGTCTCAGTGACTAAGCGAAAGTGATAAGTGTCCCACCTGGGGAGTACGATCGCAAGATTGAAACTCAAAGGAATTGACGGGGGCCCGCACAAGCGGTGGAGCATGTGGTTTAATTCGATGATACGCGAGGAACCTTACCAGGGCTTAAATGTGGAATGACAGGGCTAGAGATAGCTTTTTCTTCGGACATTTCACAAGGTGCTGCATGGTTGTCGTCAGCTCGTGCCGTGAGGTGTCAGGTTAAGTCCTATAACGAGCGCAACCCCTATTGTTAGTTGCTAGCAGGTAAAGCTGAGGACTCTAGCGAGACTGCCGGTGCAAACCGCGAGGAAGGTGGGGATGACGTCAAATCATCACGGCCCTTACGTCCTGGGCTACACACGTGCTACAATGGTATGGACAATGAGCAGCCATCTGGCAACAGAGAGCGAATCTACAAACCATATCACAGTTCGGATCGGAGTCTGCAACTCGACTCCGTGAAGCTGGAATCGCTAGTAATCGGATATCAGCCATGATCCGGTGAATACGTTCCCGGGCCTTGTACACACCGCCCGTCAAGCCATGGAAGCTGGGGGTGCCTGAAGTCGGTCACCGCAAGGAGCCGCCTAGGGTAAAACTGGTAACTAGGGCTAAGTCGTAACAAGGTAGCCGTACCGGAAGGTGCGGCTGGAACACCTCCTTTCTAGAGAAAGATGGTGAGTTACAAAAGGAAGTTTTACTCTTTGCTGTTAATTTTAAAATATAGACTAAGATCTTAAAAAAAAAGAGAATGATTTAAGTGTATTTATATGCTTAAGCTGTCTTAGACAGTCTCGTAGCTCAGCTGGTTAGAGCGCTACACTGATAATGTAGAGGTCGGCAGTTCGAGTCTGCCCGAGACTACAAAATTAAGACTTAGAAAAAAAAAGGAAATTCTGGAAGTTAGAGGATTCAACATTACAAGATTGAGGATTTTATAATCTAAATTTCATATGGGGGATTAGCTCAGCTGGCTAGAGCGCTTGCCTTGCACGCAAGAGGTCATCGGTTCGACTCCGATATTCTCCACAATCAGATGTAAATCTGAAAACGTTCATTGACATATTGGTAAAATGATATCGTAAAGAATCAAGATAGAGTGTTAATCTTAAGATTAACAAGATATTTTTATAAAAAAATAAATAAATATAAAGAGCTCGTTCTAGTGTAATCACTAGAGCAAAAGAACAATAAGCTAAATAAGGGCGTATGGCGGATGCCTAGGCTCTCAGAGACGATGAAGGACGTGATAAGCTGCGAAAAGTTGCGGGGAGAAGCACATATTTTAAGATCCGCAAATATCCGAATGGGGCAACCCGTCATGTTGAAGACATGTCACCTAGCAATAGGGGTAAACCCGGTGAACTGAAACATCTAAGTAACCGGAGGAAGAGAAAACAAAAGTGATTCCGTTAGTAGTGGCGAGCGAACGCGGATTAGCCCAAACCATTGTTGTTACGGCAATAATGGGGTTGTAGGACCACAATATTGATTATTAATTGAATTAGAATAGTTTGGAAAGACTAACCAAAGAAGGTGATAGTCCTGTATAGGTAAGATTAATAATTATAGTGGTATCCTGAGTAGTGCGGGACACGAGTAATCCTGTATGAATCTGCCGGGACCATCCGGTAAGGCTAAATACTCCTGAGAGACCGATAGTGAACTAGTACCGTGAGGGAAAGGTGAAAAGAACCCTAAGTAAGGGAGTGAAAGAGAACCTGAAACCGTACGCCTACAAGCGGTCGGAGCACATTAACTGTGTGACGGCGTGCCTTTTGCATAATGAGCCTACGAGTTACTGTTTCTAGCAAGGTTAAGTATTTCAGATACGGAGCCGAAGCGAAAGCGAGTCTGAATAGGGCGCATAGTTAGTAGTAGTAGACGCGAAACCGAGTGATCTACCCATGGGCAGGTTGAAGCTGTGGTAACACATAGTGGAGGACCGAACCAGTTGACGTTGAAAAGTCTTTGGATGACCTGTGGGTAGGGGTGAAAGGCCAATCAAACTCGGAAATAGCTCGTACTCCCCGAAATGCATTTAGGTGCAGCGTTGAATAAAAGTTTTATAGAGGTAGAGCTACTGATTGGATGCGGGGGCTTCACCGCCTACCAATTCCTGACAAACTCCGAATGCTATAAAATGTTTTTCAGCAGTGAGGGCATGGGTGCTAAGGTCCATGTCCGAGAGGGAAAGAACCCAGACCATCAGCTAAGGTCCCCAAATATATACTAAGTTGAATAAACGAGGTGGAACTGCTTAGACAGCTAGGATGTTGGCTTGGAAGCAGCCATTCATTTAAAGAGTGCGTAACAGCTCACTAGTCGAGCGGTTCTGCATGGATAATAATCGGGCATAAGTATATTACCGAAGCTATGGATTTTATATAATATATAAAGTGGTAGGGGAGCATTCTATATGCGTAGAAGCATAATTGTAAGATAGCGTGGAGCGTATAGAAAAGAAAATGTAGGCATAAGTAACGATAAAGGGGGCGAGAACCCCCCTCACCGAAAGACTAAGGTTTCCTCAGCGATGCTAATCAGCTGAGGGTTAGTCGGGACCTAAGGCGAATCCGAATGGAGTAGTCGATGGACAACAGGTTAATATTCCTGTACTTGTTATAATTGCGATGGGGTGACGGAGTGATGAAAGCACCGCGAACTGACGGAATAGTTCGTTGAAACATTTAGGTATTGGACCCATAGGAAAAACCGTGGATCTAGCTGAGATGTGAAAGTACAACAAGTCTTCGGATGCGTTGATAGTGTGCCTAAGGGCTTCCAAGAAAAACCTCTAAGCTTCAGATTATAAGAACCCGTACCGTAAACCGACACAGGTAGTTGGGATGAGAATTCTAAGGTGCTCGAGAGATTCATGGCTAAGGAACTAGGCAAAATAGACCCGTAACTTCGGGAGAAGGGTCGCCCTCAGTAATGAGGGCCGCAGTGAAAAGGTCCAGGCGACTGTTTATCAAAAACACAGGGCTTTGCTAAATTGAAAGATGATGTATAAGGCCTGACACCTGCCCGGTGCTGGAAGGTTAAGTGGAGTTGTTAGCATTTGCGAAGCAATGAAATGAAGCCCCAGTAAACGGCGGCCGTAACTATAACGGTCCTAAGGTAGCGAAATTCCTTGTCGGGTAAGTTCCGACCTGCACGAATGGTGCAACGATCTGGACACTGTCTCAGCCATGAGCTCGGTGAAATTGTAGTATCGGTGAAGATGCCGATTACCCGCAGCGGGACGAAAAGACCCCGTGAACCTTTACTATAGCTTAGTATTGTGTTTGGATAAGTAATGTGTAGGATAGGTGGGAGACAAAGAAGCGGCCTCGCTAGGGGTTGTGGAGTCATCGTTGAAATACCACCCTTTGCTTATCTAGATTCTAACTCAGCAATGAGGACAGTGCTTGGTGGGTAGTTTGACTGGGGTGGTCGCCTCCAAAAGAGTAACGGAGGCTTCTAAAGGTTCCCTCAGCACGCTTGGTAACCGTGCGAAGAGTGCAATGGCATAAGGGAGCTTGACTGAGAGACATACAGGTCGATCAGGTACGAAAGTAGAGCATAGTGATCCGGTGGTTCCGCATGGAAGGGCCATCGCTCAAAGGATAAAAGGTACTCCGGGGATAACAGGCTGATCTCCCCCAAGAGCTCACATCGACGGGGGGGTTTGGCACCTCGATGTCGGCTCGTCACATCCTGGGGCTGGAGAAGGTCCCAAGGGTTGGGCTGTTCGCCCATTAAAGTGGCACGCGAGCTGGGTTCAGAACGTCGTGAGACAGTTCGGTCTCTATCTGCTGTGGGCGTTAGAAATTTGCGTAGATCTGACTCTAGTACGAGAGGACCGAGTTGGACTGACCTCTAGTGTACCAGTTGTTCCGCCAGGAGCACTGCTGGGTAGCTACGTCGGGAAGGGATAAGCGCTGAAAGCATATAAGCGCGAAACCCACTACAAGATGAGATTTCTTTAAAGGGTCGTTGGAGATTACAACGTTGATAGGCTATAGGTGTAAAGGCAGTAATGTCATAGCCGAGTAGTACTAATAACCCATAGGCTTATGTATGGTCTTCCCCTCCATGTGAGGGGAGGATAGACTCGTTATAATGATTTGATTAGGATATTTTTTTACTAATATGTTAACTTTTACAGTTGGAATATACTGAACGATTTAAGGTGATTATAGCGATGGGGCTCACCTCTTACCATTCCGAACAGAGAAGTTAAGCCCATTAGCGCCGATGGTACTGCCACAGGTGGGAGAGTAGGTCGTTGCCTTGCTTTTAAAGCTCTTAGTTAAAAAACTAAGAGCTTTTTTTATGGAATTTATTTCCAAAAGGAATATACTAGATATAAGGGCTTTTTAAGTTAGCTAACCTCCTTTGTATTATATTAAAGGTTTATAAAGGCTGGTAGTGTCCAACTTAGTGTATCTGTCTCATCTCGACTTATAAGATTTGAAATGTTTAATTTTGATAGAAATTTAAAATTATAAATAGGGTATTTAAAATAAGTATCTTCTTTATCCATAGTTAGGCATTGAGTTTCTAATTTTAAAAGTATGCCTAAACTCTTTATTTAAAGGTTCTATCCAATTTGTGTATGTAAAATAGAGTTCATTCATCAAGTTAAGGCTTATTTTTTCCATATGTTTCTAGTGCCCTGACCATTTATCAGAAACAGTTTAAGGCTCTTAAATGCTGTTTTAATATTGTTTTTTGATAGGTCTAGATTAAATAAAGACTTCCTTTTAAATCCTCAACAACTTGTTCTTTATGTTTTGAAGCCACTCTGTTTAAAATATTCCTCTTTAAATGAACGACACATTTTTGATGTGCAGCATTTTTAAAAACTAATGGAGTTATGGTATCTAATTCTATTTTTTGAAGACCACGTTGTTTTATAGATGTTAATACTTCTTTCCAACCAGAGGCTGATTCAGAGGGGATGTTCACAATGCCAATGACCTCTCTTGTATAATCTTCCTCAACGCCAAGACGATAGGTTGAAACAGACCTAAACGATCACGTGGAATACGAAGTTCTATCTGTAAATAAAAAGGGAAAGAATTCCTTTTTAGAGAAGTTTTAAGAATCTTAGGAAGATGTTTTGTTAATTTGATAATTTTTTAAGCTAAAAAAAAGATTTGATTATAGAAAAAAGTGTGTTTAATACTTTTTATTGTTAAAAATGTATCAAAATATCGCGAGAGTTTATATATTTTATAGTTAAAAAAGCAAAAAAATAGAAGATTTTTACTAATTTCGCGAACAATAAAAAAGACACACAATGGCTAGATTTGAACTTAAATTGCCTAAAATGGGCGAGAGTGTTGTAGAAGCAACAATTACATCTTGGTTAAAAGAGGTAGGGGATACGGTAGAACTTGATGATGCTGTGGTAGAAATAGCTACTGATAAAGTAGATTCTGAAGTGCCAAGTGAGGTAGAAGGAACCTTAGTCGAAATTTTATTTGATAAAGATGCGGTTGTTCAAGTAGGAGAAACAATAGCTATTATTGAAACAGCGGGAGGAGAACATGTTTCTGAGGAAAAGAAAGTTAGCAAAGAAGAGGCACCAAAAGAAGTAGCGGCTATTGAAAAAACAGTTGCAGAAGCTAAAGAGATTGGTACAACTATAACAGTAAAGGAAGCTTATAGTGATACAGATAAGTTTTATTCGCCGTTAGTAAAAAGTATTGCACAAACTGAGGGTATTTCAAAAGAAGAATTGGAAGGGATTATAGGAACAGGAAAAGATGGACGAGTAACGAAAGCTGATATTCTTTTGTATGTAGCTGATAGAGGGAATTTAGAAGCTAAAGTAGTTCCTACTAAAAAAGAAGTGAAGGTAGTAGAAAAAGCAACTCCAATTTCAGTAAGTGGAGAGGACGAGATTATAGAAATGAGTCGTATGGGGAAATTAATTTCTAAGCATATGGTAGCTTCCATACAAACATCTGCTCATGTACAGTCTTTTATAGAAATAGATGTCACCAATATTGTAAAATGGAGAAATAAGGTAAAAGATGCCTTTTTGAAAAGGGAAGGTGAGAAATTGACTTTTACGCCAATTTTGATGCAGGCAGTAGCTTCTACAATTAAGAAGCACCCTTTGATTAATATTTCTGTAGATGGAGATCGCATTATAAAAAAGAAGCATATTAATTTAGGAATGGCAGCGGCGTTGCCTGATGGAAATTTAATAGTGCCTGTTATTAAAAATGCAGACCAGCTAAGTTTGGTAGGAATCACAAAGGCAGTTAATGATTTGGCAAAGAGAGCAAGAGCTAATAAATTAAAACCAGACGATATTCAAGGAGGAACTTACACGGTAACTAATGTAGGTAGTTTTGGAAGTATTACAGGAACACCAATCATTAACCAGCCGGAGGTAGCTATATTGGCTTTAGGAGCAATTGTAAAAAAGCCTGCGGTAATAGAAACACCAGATGGCGACTTTATAGGAATTCGCCATAAGATGATTGTTTCTCATTCATATGATCATAGAGTGGTAAATGGTGCTTTAGGAGGAATGTTTATTAAAACATTTAAAGAATTATTAGAAGCTTGGGATGTGAACCAAGATTTCTAATCTTTAATGTAAAATATTAGATATAAAGCGAGGTTTTTTCCTCGCTTTATTTTTTTCTAAAATACCACCAATTCATATCTCTGGTGATGTTGTACCCTAAGTTTTCATACAGCTTAATAGCGCTATTTCCTTTAGTAGTATGTAAAATGGGCGTTTTTTGGGCTTTTAAGATTTCTTTGGTGGTATGGGCTACTAGCTGTTTAGCAAAGCCTTTACGAGTGTACTCAGGATGCGTCACTACAGAACTCACCTCAATAAAAGAATTTGTTTGCATACGTTGCCCTGTTATAGCAACTAACTTTTGGTCTTTAAAAATACCGAAATATGCTCCCATATAAAAAGTATGTTTTTTGTAATAACCAGGCATTACTAACCACACTAAATTGTAAATCTCTTGAAGGTGTTTTTCTGTAAGAACGGTTATTTCTTCTGTGATTTCACAATCAACAAATTTATTTAATACCATTTGACAGCCTTCCATTTTTTTGTTTAGTTGTACGAAAGAGGCGTCAAAGGAAGGTGTTTCTTTTTCGCTAACTAAAAAGAAATCTCCTGCAAGTTTTGCGTATTCGTTGAGGGCTTTTGGATCATAATCATGCCTTAAAAAGGCACCAAAAGAGGAAATTTTTGGATTGTAAAATTTTACTCCATCATAATCGATGGTATGTTTTTTATGCGTTTCGCAAAGCGAATACCAAACAGGATTTTTTAATGTAGCGGTCATAGTGGTTGCTTTTTTGAATAAATATCAGTCAATGCCATTGGTAAGTTAGGGAATTTGAAAGTGTAAGAGCTAGCTACTTTTTCAGAAGAAACCCTACTTCCTTGTAGAAGAAGAAGACTCATTTCACCAAAAGCTATTTTAAATAGTAAAGAAGGAATGGCAAAAGGAAAAATACTTTTGTTAGTTATTTGAGAGAGGGCTTTAGTAAAAGTACGATTGGTATGATGTTCTGGAGCTATAGCATTAAAAATACCTGTAAAACGATCAGATTGGATGGCTTTGAGATATAAGTTGCACAAATCGTCAATATGAATCCAAGGCATGTATTGCTGGCCACTTCCTAGCGTAGCCAAAAAAAATGGAGTATTCATTTTTTCTAGGGCTCCTCCTTGCTTTGTTAATACGATTCCTGTTCTTAAAATGGTAGTAGGAATATTTTCATTTAAGAATTGTAGTGCACTATCTTCCCATTGTTTACAAGTAGTTCCTATAAAATCAGTGGCAGGTGCATCACTTTCTTTAAAAATAGTATCAGCAGTAACAGCTCCGTAATACCCTATAGCAGATGCAGAAACAAAGGCTTGTAAGGGTATTTGTAACTCTTTGACTTTATGCAGCAATAAGTGTATTGATGTTATTCGGCTATCTCTAATCTTTTGCTTCCTGATTTTTGTCCATCGTTCATTAGCTATTCCTTCACCAGCTAAGTGAATTATATGCGTGGTGTTTTTTAAAGCTTCCGGATCGATATATTGTTGATTGACATCCCATTTATATTCATTTTTATGAACAGGAGTTCTTGTTAAAATAGCTATTTGATAGCCTGCTTTTTCCAACTTTTTACATAAATGGCTTCCTATGAGTCCTTTTCCGCCAGTAATAAGAATTTTATTCATTTACGAGAGTTTAAAGCAACTAAATTACAAAAGAAAGTGTAAAAGTTTGGGCTTTATATAAATTAAGACGAATTGCCTTTTGAGACCATCAAGATAATAACTGTTTTTAGTAGCTTTCTTGGTAAAAAGAAATATAAATAATAGTGGTATTTTATTGTAGCAATTTGTATAAAGGAAAGGGTATTATTTTTGGAGAGAGTTTTACATGATGGCAGCCATGTGTTTTATAACAAACAAAATGAAGTAATAGAATTTTGTTTAATTTATAAAAAAGGAAAGTACCAGTTAGAAATATTTTACAGGCATTTGTTTGCGATAGCAACTTTTTGTGTAAAGAAAATTGTTATGAGTATATATTGAAGTGTTTGTATTGAGGTGGCTGAAAAAATAAAAAAAAATGTATTCTATTGGCAAATTAAGGAAAAAAAGTTATATTTGGGGACTGTTTATGGCATTCTAGCTAGAGAGCAGGTAAATTAAATTGCGTTTACAAAATATGTAGTGGTACCCTAATATCTTTTGAAAGAAGAAAAAGGCAGCGCATTGAAAAAAGAATAGATAAAAGTTATAAAAAAGAGAAATATGTTAAAGAGAAATCCTTGTCGAATTTCTATAGACGGCGTGTCTATAGATCGCTATGTAAGTTTAAAATTAGTACAGAAAATAAATGCGCATCATACTTTTGAAGTGGCATTAGATAATGAGATATTTCTCCTTACAAAAGGAACGGATATTTTTAGTTCTAAGGAATATATTGGTAAATCGATTTATATTGAAATAGAAAAATACGACTTTTTAGGAAGGATTACTGCAATGGATTTTGAAATGTCAAAAGGAGAGTATGGACATACATTGCTGAAAGGCTATTCTAAAACAATTTTATTAGAGTCAGGAGATAGGTTAAAGTCTTGGACGGATAAAGCGATGCCGCAAATAGTGAAAAGTATTTTAGAGGAATCGGGTATGAGAGGAATGATTGCACCAGAAACAGATTTTCCCATACCTTATCAATGTCAGTATAATGAAAGTGATTTTAGGTATTTGCAACGTTTGGCAAAGCAGTACCATGAATGGTTTTATTATGAGGGAGAATATATTGTGTTTGGAAAACCTAAAGAAGGAAAGAGTTGCATTGATTTAGAATATAATAAAGAGGTTTATGAAGTAAAAATAGCGACTAAAACTGCTGCGGTATCTCAAAGGGCATACGACTTTAGTTATAGGGAAAATAAAATGTTAGAAACTCCTGCTAAAAATGACAAGGTAACTAGTGCTATTTCTGAATATGCGTTGAATGCAGCCATGAAATTATATCCAAAGAAAACATTAGGCATGCCTGAAACGGTATTGGGAGATAAATATGAAATGGATCGTTATTTATTAGGGAAAACGGAAAGCATTTTAAGTGAGTTTGATGTATTGGAGGCGAAGAGTAAATTTGTAGGATTGGAAATAGGTAGCGTTATTCGGTTAACTAGTAAAGAAAAACATGTTGGTGATAGTTATTTGATTACAGAGATTACGCATACAGAAGGGCAAGGAAGAGAATATGAAAATGAATTTAAAGCTATTGCTGCAAATAGTAGGTATTTGCCTGAGCCGAAAATTACACCAGCAATAGCAGGTACGCAAAGGGCTATTGTAGTAGATCATGAAGATCCGTTAGAACAAGGGAGGGTAAAAGTAAAAATGTTATGGCAAGAAAATGAAATGACTACTAATTGGATTCAAGTACTGGCACCAGATGCGGGAAATAGCAATGTGGTAGAAAAGAATAGAGGATATGTGTTTATTCCAGAGGAAGGAGATCAAGTACTTATTGGTTTCCACCATAATGATCCTAATCGTCCGTTTGTTTTAGGAAGTTTACATCACTCTGATAGTGCTGGGGGAGGAAAAAAGAAGAATAGTGTAAAAAGTTTAAAAACGCGTAGTGGACATACCATAGAACTAGATGATACTAAAGGAAAGGAAAAGATCCATATTTATGATAATGGCGGAAGCATTATCACTTTTGACACTAAAAAGAAATCTCTTTATATACAAGCTACAGAAAATTTAGAGTTAGCGGCTAAAAATATCAAAATAGCGGCTACCGAAAATATACGATTCCATGCGCAAGAAAATATTGAAAGTGTATCAGAAATAGATACTGTAATGATGGCAAATACTGCATTAAAATTGCAATCAACTGAAAATACAAGTATAAAAAGTAGCAGTAACTTACAGATGGAGGCTTCTAATAAGGCTACTTTAAAGGCAGTAGCTACTTCATTGGAAGGCAGTTCGGAGGTTTCTTTACAAGGAAATACAGCTAAAGTTAATGGTGATAGCATCACAGAGATATCAGGAGGAATTGTAAAAATAAATTAGTAAAAAATGCCAGGAAAAGCAGCAACAATAGGACACGAGCATACTTGCCCTATGTATAGTGGTAGTAAAGCGCATAAAGGAGGAGGGATTATAGGACAAGGAGTACCTACCGTATTAATAGGAAATAAGCCAGCGGCTGTTATGGGGGATAAATGTAGTTGCCAAGGCCCTCCAGATACCATTGTAGAAGGGTGCTCAACAGTTCTGATAGGTGGCAAACCTGCGGTAACACAAGGAGATAAAACAGCTCATGGAGGGGTTGTGAGTGAAGGAAATACTACGGTGTTGATAGGAACAGGAACTCAGGCACCAAAAGCGATCAAAGCAATAGAAGAAATTCCATTTCCTAAAATAGGTTTTGGAACCAAGGTGCTGGCTGCGGTTTCAGGAAATGGCGAAAAAATAACAGCGGCTAAAAAAGAGCAAGAGAAAATTAAAAGAGCATTTTTAAACGAAGGTCACTTAGGTAACTTTAGTTTGAGTTTATAGATGAAAAAGTTATGAAAATAGGATATCCAGAAAAAAATGGAAGCAAAGAAGATTTAAAATTTACGAATTCATACGGAAAATATTTGATAAGTCATTTCAATACTTGGCACGGAGGGATTCATTTAGAAGGGGCTAAAAAAGCAATACAAACTATAGCAAAAGGAAGGATAATAGCATATCGGTTACAGGAAAAATATGAAGTGTTAAAGGGAACCCAAAAAGCAAGTAAAAAAAAGTACACTTACTCAAATAGCTTTATTTTAATGCAACATGATTTAGAATTGACAAAAGAAGTTCAAACGAAAGAAGAGACGGATAAAGTAGAAAAAAAACAAGTAACCTTTTATAGTTTATATAATCATTTAATGCCTTTAAAAGAGCAAGAAAAATTAGGGTTGCCTTTTCCTGACTTTATTAGTAAAGAGGAATTGAAAGTGATTAAAAAGGAAAGGTACGATAGTAGTTTTAAGAAAGCAGGATTGAATGGAAGGGTTTTAAATGCAGCTGGAAAAGTACAAAGAGGGGCTTCAGGGGTTAAGGTAATCATACCTTATGGAACGATTGTTCAAAAATATAAAGATACTGCAGGAAATTTTGTAACAGAAAATAGTTATACACGGGTCGTTTATGAAGATGAAACAGGAACCATTTACGATGATATTTATATTTATACTAAAAAAGGAAAGGTAAAAAAAGAAGGAGAAGGATATCGGATCAATACTAAAGAAGATTTTCCAACAGACAAAGGAGCTAGGGTAAGAGAGGCACCAGGAAAAGCAATTACAGCTATTATACCTTATAATGAAACAGTAGAGATCGTAAAAAAAGAAGGGAACTGGTACCGTATCAAAGGCTATGAAGGGGTTAGTCATAAAGGAAATTTTGAAAAACGAAAAATTTTAAACACTAAAGCGTTTACAAAAAATGCTATTACGGCAAGCGATATTCCTGTTGAATCAGGTGTTTATATAGGATATACAGGAGCCATGCATGGTGAAAACACTCCGTGGTACTGCGCATCACAATTGGATGTTTTTATGACAGAAGGAGTGGAAGATTTTTTAAAAAATACTTTTGGAGCTACGGTAACAGGTAAAAATTTTATAACTTTACCAGAAGGAACGAAATTAAAAGAAAAGCTTTCTGTTTCTGTCAAATTAGAAAAGAATTTGCCTGTAAAAATCGTGGAAATAAGAGGAAACTATGCAAAAATAAATGTACCTAAGTTTGTGGATAAAATTGTGGATAAAAGGGACTTATATACGCCTAATAAAAGTAGTGCTGATGGTAAAATGAGGGGGTATAATAGGATACGAGGCTACCATATTTTAAATTTTGAAAATATTAATAAACGGTTTGACGGGCTACTGATAGAAGGAGAGAGTAAGTTATTTTGTCACGGATTAAGAAATAGCAAAGTACAGCGTAAGGTAAAGTATTATCCAAAAGAAGGAGGAAAGAAGGGCTATTGGGTGCCTTTGGATGCTCTGAGCAAGAATGTTGTTTATGAAGAAAAGGAAGAAGTAAGAGAGGTGCCTAAAAGGCTAAATGTATTTGAAGGGCTTTTGGATTATATTGTTACTCAAGACCGAACCGTGCAAAAAAAGGTAAAAGTTTGTAAAGCAGTAAAAGTACCTATAGCAAAAAATCAAAAAGTTTTATTGAATCGTTTTATAGACACAGCATATTTGGAAGTGTCAAAAAAAGATGAAGAGGAGGAGCTGTATAAAGAAGTAGTTGTAGATCTTCGTGGAGCTAAAGAATGTATGGTAAAAAAGAAAAAGTACTTAAAAGTTCGCTGTAGCTATACCATAGGAAATGATTCTTATAAGCAAGAAGGTTGGATTCCAGCAAAAGGGTTGGAAAAGAAAGCTTTTAATGGATATCATTGGGAGCGTTTTGGTTTTGAATTGGTTGATGGAGGAAAGGAATATATGTACGATATCAAAGATTTACGAGAAGCTAGCACAACTGAAAGTAGGTTTGTAGAAACAATGTGGCGAAAATTAGGGGTACTGGAAGACGATGTTTTGGATTTCTTTGAATTGGAGGCAGCATATGCCCTTTTGGAAACACAAGAAAAGATTTCAAAGATGGTTTGTAAGCATAAGATAGAATGGTCTTATACTCCAGAAGAGATTGCAAAGGAGGTAGAAGGTTTTTACAATTATTATATAGGATATCAAAGAGACTTAGGAGAAGATACTCAAAAGTTGGAAGAATTAAAGGAAGAAAAGTTAGCTGCTATAAAGGAGCAAGTGAGTAAGTTGATGTTTTGGAAAGAAGCGTCCGCCTTGCCTTATGGAGCACATAAAGAGGTAAGGGTATTGGGAGCAGATTTAAAAATGCAGCCTTTGTCTTTATTAACTAGTTCTTCTACGGAAGGAGCTACTTGTTTTAATGTGTTTGATAGTGATGAGGAAATAGCAAAAAAGGAAGCATTAAAAAAGCAAGCTCCCAAAAAGGATTCTGTAAAAAAGAAACAAGTTGCTCCAGCAAGAAGAGCTCGCTCAAAGCAGGAGAAGCAACCCGTAAGGAAGTTTCCAAATACAGATATGGTATATCATTTTCATCCTATTGGCTTTGTTAATCAAATGAAACTCATTTTTGGGGAAGAAGGAGAATGTTATTGTAATAAGGATTTTGCTGTAGAAGATTTTACACGTATTGTTAAAAGGCTTAGAAAAAATGAAGGATTAGGTGGAGGAACTATTCTAAATCACGATAATTGTGCTATTTCAAATGAAGATAAAACATTTGAAAGATTAACAGAAGAATTCAATAAAACTGCTAGAAAATATGGTATCAATCAATGTATTCAGAAAATACATTTTTTAACTCAAATATATCATGAATCAGCAAGATTTACTACTGGTTTGGAATTTGATACAGGAAACTATTATAACCCAAATGGGGGACATCCCGAAGCCAAAGATAATGGAAATACTGTAATTGGTGATGGTCCAAAATATAAGGGACGAGGTTTTATGCAGCTAACTTGGCGTAATACTCAAATCAAATATTTAAAATATGCAGCTAAAAATTCAGAAGGTATATTAAAAGGAAAAACTGATGCAGAACTCGAATTGCGCAGTAATAATTATGAAAAACATATCTCTGATGATATTAAATATGCGATGGATTCAGCAGGTTGGTTCTGGGTAAACAAAATTTATAAAAAGAAAAGTCTTTTAGATCATTCACTTGAGGCAGATTCTAAACAAAGAATTATCTCAAAGGTTATTAATGGAGGTAAAAAGGGAATAGAGAAAAGGGCTAAATATTATCAAGTTTTAAAAAGTATATTCCGCTATGAATTGGATTGTATTAATAATTTCTCTAAATCAAGTACTGATAACTTACAAGCAGTCCCACCATGGCTTAAAGTTGCATTTGTAGAGTATAACACACATTTAGGTTATATAGAAGAGGAGAAAAATTTAAGTGATCGTATTGAAAAATCATATTTCAATTCAACAACTTCTAAAGGCTTAAAGTCAGAAGTACCTTGGTGTGCTGCCTTTGTAAATTATTGCTATCTAAATGGAAATCCTTCATATAAAAATGAAACGGGAATACAAGTTAGAGCTTTTGAGTGGGGGCCTGCTAATAATAAATATCTAAATGCAGATAGAAAAACCATTGGAGGCTGGAAAGAAGGTGAAGATCACAAAAAACCATTTTTAGGTGCGTTAGCAGTTTATTCAGGTAGTCATGTTGGTTTTGTTGTTGGTAAAAACAGTAAAGGAAAAATAGTATTACTTGGAGGAAACCAAAATGGTGTAATAGGTAATTTGAAGGTTGGTGGTGATGAAAGCGTTTGTTTCTCTTCTTATCCATCTGATAAAATAGCTTTTTATATGAAGCCTAAAGGATTTATTGTCAAAACAGAGTGGGAAGAAGAAAATCTACCTGTTATAGATATAAACAATCCTTCCGAAACTTATTCTTCACTTAGATAGATATTTAAAATGGTTAGAAAATTAGCAGTTATATTTATATTAGTTCTTTTGTTGAGCTCATGTAAAGGAAAGATAAAGAAAATAGAGGCACGGTCTTTAACTAGTGAGGAGGAGCTTACTATGAAAATTATCGATAAGGGCAATATAATATCGTTCGAATTGTATCAAGGTAATGATTTGATAGATTCTTTAAAAGAATCTATACCTAAAGAAGATTCTAATAACAATGAAACTTCCTGTAGTATTGATTATATTAAAGGTTCTTTTAAAATAATTGATCTAAATAACGACTCTTATCCTGAGGTTGTATACTTATTTCATCGTTATTTAAACAAAACAGAACAATTACCAAAGAGTCTAAAAGCTATTTTATTTGATACCAAACAGTATAGAAGATATTTTGTATATGGTATTGGGGTAAATAAATTTGACGAATTAACATTAAATAATCCTCAGGGCAAAATAACAGATATAAGTAGTGACATTCCTTCTTCTTTTTCAAATGGACTTAAATCAATATGGAAAGAATATTCCTTTGAACATAAAATAGCTAATAAAAAACTATATAGTAATGTAACTATAGTCAGTTCAGAGAAAAAGAATTCCTTAAATAATAAAAGCGACTTAGAATTATCAAAAAGTAAACCTATCTCAATTAAGCATGCTAATTTTGAAGGTGATGATAAGGAATATTTTAAAATACACTTAGAAAATGGAAAAACATTAAAATTTGAGAACCCTAGCTTTCAAACCTCTTATCATTACATAGAAGTAGAAGAGAATAGTATTATAAAAATAAAGAATTTAGATGATAATAGAAGTTTTGTCGAAACATTTTGGTATTATGATAACAATCTAGAAACTTTAAAAATGTTTAAAGCTTATGCTGAATCCTATGATGAAGGAGAAACGACCAAATATGAACTTAAAGGGTTGTATTATAATATAAAGACAATTGATACGGAAAAATTCTATGATGAAATTTATAATAACGAAAACACAATATCTACTCGCTCCTCCCTCTAGCGTGAGCATCTCTCAGGTACAAATAAGTAATAATATAGTTGGACTACCTATTTCTAGTCAATTAAAATGGAAGAGCGTATTGTTTTAGTAAGTTTCTTTTTACTTTTTATTGTAAAAAAGAAACAAGTTGCTCCAGCAACAAGAGCTCGCTCAAAGCAGGAGAAGCAACCCGTAAGGAAGTTTCCAAATACAGATATGGTATATCATTTTCATCCTATTGGCTTTGTTAATCAAATGAGGCTTATTTCAGGGGAAGGTGGAAACGGAGATTGTCCAGAACTCGTTTGGGGTAAAAAAGTTTCTTGTGAATTTAGAAAACGAGTAGTTCAAATATCTAAACGCCTTGAATGTGATCCGAATCATTTGATGGCTGCAATGGCACTGGAGACTGGTGGGAAATTTAATCCTAGTATTGATAATGGTCTTGCAAAGGATGCAGATGGTATCGGATATGTAGGATTGATTCAATTTGGTAATCTTGCAATTAAAGAACTAAATAAGAATTACTTTATATATAAAGCAAAAATTACAAAGAGAGATTTAAAGAACATGACTGCCGAAGATCAATTATGCTATGTGGAATGTTTTTTATCTCGGCATAAAGGTAAACTAAAAACATTAGCAGATTTTTATTTAGCTATTTTGTGGCCTACAGCTGTAGGGCGTGGAAATGAACCAGACTATATTGTTTTTGATGACGATGCCATTGGAGATAAAAAAAGTGCTTACCATAAAAACCCTACTTTTCATAGAGAAGAAGATAAGTTTAAAAAAAATAGTAAAGGAAAAGTTTATGAAAGACATGGCAAAGTTGGAGGAAAAACGTATATTTGGGAAATAGCTGAAGCCATACAAGAATGGTATGATAAAGGAATTCCTGAGACCAATACTTCAAATGATTGTAAGCCTTGCGCTTGTGAACATAAATGTATTGATTTAACAGATAAGGTTGTTTGGATATCTCAATTTAATAAAAGTGAAAAAAAGAATGGGAAAATGCAAACAGACGGTTGTTGGAGAACTTCTCAAAAATTATTGATGAGTGCAGGACTTGGTAAAACCTCTGGTTATAAAACAGGGATGATTATGACTGCTTTGGAGGATGACAAGCATACTGAGTTAAAATTAACCGCTAAAACAAAAGAAGGTGTTGAATATATCGACAGTCAGTTAGAAAAAGGAAATCCTGTATTGGTTGGTTTAGATCATACAGTAAATTATAGGCATAATGGAAAAATAATTAATGCAAATCCTGATCTGGGAGATCCAGGAACTACAGATCATTATGTTGTTATAGTTGGCAGAGGCTGTGAAGACAATAAAACATATTATAGGTTTTACGAAGTTGGTACTAGTTGGTTGCATTATGGACAACATGCTAGTAATAAGTTGTTTTTAGGAGATGATTATTCTTTAAAAGGATCTCCTGCACACAATAAAGGGAAAGAATATACAGTAAGTCAAGTAAGAAAAAACTAAATGAGAAAAGTATTATATTTAATAGGTTTAAGTATTGTTATAACTAGTTGTTATAGAAAACAACAGACTAATAATGCAAATTCAGAGAGTAAAGTTAACAATGATTTAGTTTATGAGAATAAAAACCTTACAACAGGTAAAGAGTATTTTTCTAAACAAGAAGAATTTGAAAAGTTTATTTCTTCAAAGAGATGGGTTGATTTAGCAGATGAAACTCCTTGTCATGAGTATGCTAGAAGCATTACAATTAAAGATGGGTATTTTCATGAATACAATGGAGTTGAACCTTCAAAATGTAAAATCGAAAATGTAAAGCAACTTGATTCAAAAACTTTAGAAATAACAATCGAAGAAAACTGTAATTATGGAAATGTATTTAAAGTAGAAATTCTTGATTACGATCGAAGCTTAGTTAAATGGACAATTTTTAAGGGGCAAATATTTAATGCAAAGCCTTACGATATTGTTTGTAATGGTTCGGATAATTATAAGGAAGATGATCTTACATCGAAAGAAAGTAGCTTTACCAAAAAATGGGAAGGGTTTTATAAATTTTCAGACGCTAAAGAGGATGAAGATTGGAGAGAAGGTAAACATTACGATTTATATATTTCGTTAGATTCAGTTAATTTAAAAAGCTATGGTTATCAATATGTTAGATACAAAAAAAGTTATGCAATAGAAAAAGAAGGTTGTTTATTTATTTACAGCCAAGAGCCTGATGAAGAGTTGTTATTAAAGCTTATTATTAAAGATAACGAATACATTGCTACTTCTTTAATTGATAGAAAAGGAGAATTTAGGGTTTTAAAAAAGAATTAATCCAGTTGCGCGAAGTCTCCTGACTTAGTGGGATTGATATAAATTTTGGTTCTGAGTTTGATGAAAAATGGAAGAGCGTATTGTTTTAGTAAGTTTCTTTTTACTTTTTATTGTAAAAAAGAAACAAGTTGCTCCAGCAACAAGAGCTTGCTCAAAGCAGGAGAAGCAACCCGTAAGGAAGTTTCCAAATACAGATATGGTATATCATTTTCATCCTATTGGCTTTGTTAATCAAATGAGGCTTATGTTCCCGCAGGGGAATGGAGAGTGTAAATGTGAAGCTAGAGTAAGAGCATTTTTAAGAGTTATACAATGGGCAGAAGGAACAGAAAAAAGTGGAGATTTAGGATATAAAACATTATATAGTCATGAAACCTTTAATGATTATAGCACACATCCTGATAATAAAATTACAGCAGGTAAATATACTTCTTCTGCGGCAGGAGCGTATCAAATTATGGGGTTTACCCATAAAAGATTATCAGGGTATAAATTAATTAAAAAGAAAAATCTAAAAGGGCAAACATATTATGTTGCTTCTGATGATTATAAAGAATCTAGGGATTTAATTAAAAAATACAATATACCTGATTTTTCACCAGAATCTCAGGATAAATTAGCAGTTATAATTCTAAAACATTATAGAAAAGGTATCTTGGACTTAATAATAGAAGATAAAGAAATATTAAAAGCGTGTAAGGATTACGCAAGTAATGAGTGGGCAAGTTTACCCCCTTCTCAACACGGTCAAGGTGTTAAATCTAGAAGAGATGTTGCGGAAAGGTATAGAAAATATTATTTAGAAGAGCTAGAAGGTAAATCACCGTTATATTTAAAAGAAGGTTTTTTAAAAGAATTAGGCATTACTGCTAAGTCCAATGAACTCTATACAGGGACGAGTTCATTAGGTAAAAAAGCTATAGATTTAAGAGAAAAAGTAGTATTTCATGAACAAGGAGGAGGGCCTAGTTGTAATGATACTTGTAGAGCAATTTTAGCGCAGCTTGGTTTAAAACCAGAAGGAGGATCTTCTTCCCCTTCACCTTTAAGAAAGAAAAAAGGATGTTACTATCAGTTAGCAGAAGAAAATACTAGTAGAGACGATTTTGTTTATTATGAAGATAAATTTAAAGAATCTATTGTATTTGTTGATAGTGAGTTAGAAAAAGGAAATCTTATTATGGTCGGTGTTGATCATACATTTAAATACAGAAAGTTTGGAAAAATAAATGAAGACACTACAGATCATTATGTTTTAATTATTGGGAGGAGTATTTTAGAAGGTGAAATTGTGTATAATTACTGGGATGTAGGTACATATAATGGAGGTAAAGGAGATTATTATTTTAGTGTGGAAAGTAATAGATTTGTGTCTAACTCTAGAGGTAAAAGGTATATAATGACACAGGTTAGAAAAAATTATAAAATTTAAATATATGAAAGTTTATTTTTTTCTTAGTCTGTTTTTATTGATTTCATGTAAGAAGGAAAATACAGATTCAAAGAACAAAGAGAACCGTGATTTTGTAAATCAGAAAACAGCTTTAGTTATAGATCAAAATCAGACTACTAAGAACCCTTTTTCATATGAAAATTTGATAGGTAAAACTTTTTTTGAAGTATTAAAGGTGAATAACGAGTATTATTATGTATATCAAGACTTTACCTTCGATATGAATCATCGTGTGTTTATGTTTGATAAAACAAAAATAAAACACTTAGATCCTGTAGAGTGGGTAGATTATAATGTATTAAAAACAGAAACTCTTTCAGACAAGATAAAGGTAAAGATATCTTATCCAAGTGGAGTTCAAAGAGATTTGTATTTTAAATATAGTAAGAGTGACAATACTTTAAGGTTTTCAGAAAACCCCGATTTTCTTGAGAGCATTGTTTTATTTGATAAATCAAAAAAAGATTTAGTTAAGTATAAGTCTATAAAACAGCCTAAAATAAGTTTTGATTCAAATGTAAGTATTACAAAAGCTTCAGGAAGTTGGTTTATAGATTGTGAAAATTTAAGAGAGTATTATGCGACTTTATCAATAGATCCAGAGCAAAAAGGAGCTTTCTTTATGCCTTTTGATCAAGAAGATTTTTTTATACCATGTGCTTATAAATTAACAGAAAATAGCTTGGTTTTAAAATTGCATCCAGATGCCTCTAAAACGAAATTTGTTGATTGGAATAAATATTCTAAAGATAGTATTATAGGTCATTTTGGTTTTGATACTAATAATAAAGCTAAATTATATTGGTACGGTGTTTATAATAAAGAGAAAAAGAAAAGAGATTATCGAAAAATAATATTTAATCAAGGTGAGAATGAGGACGGTATAGAGTCTCCTATGATTCTTGAAAAATGCGATTAATTAGTACACAGACACCAATACGTCTAGTAACTGCACTTGTGACAAAGATTGTTCATGTACTAAGTGTATAGATCTTACTGATAAGGGAGAAATAAAAGACGCTATACATAACGCTAGGGTAAAGCAATGGGAAGCGTATGATAAATATCTTGGGGAAGAGTTAGCAGGACAATCAGATTTACATTTAGAACCTGGGTTTTTAAAAAAGTTTGGAATTAAAGAGCCTGAAGCGCAAGAATTGATAGAAAATAAAAAGGAAGGGCTTGATTTAAATAAAGCAATTGAAGGATTAAATAAAAGAGCAGGAGCTAATGATACAGCTGTAGGTAAATGTGCTAAATATGTTAGATGGGCATTAGAAAATGGAGGAATGAAAACATGGGGAGCAACTGAAATTGAACAAAGGCCTAATTATGCGTGTAATTATGGCCCATTTTTACTTCATAAAGGATTTATAGAAGTGTCTAATGGAGATTATAAAAAAGGAGATATAGTTGTTATAGAATCTTTTTCAGGGCACAAAGCTGGTCATATACAGATGTATAATGGTAAAAACTGGGTTTCTGATTTTATTCAGAACTATTTTTATCCTGGTAGAGCCTACAGGAAAGCAGAACCAAATTATAAAACTTACCGATGGGAATAAATACAGATTTTAAACTTTTAGTTATTTCTTTTTTTGCGTTTTTCATAATTTCATGTAAAGGCAATCAAAAAAATGATAATGGGCATTCCGACGATACTTCAATTGTAAAAAAGGAATTGAAAGATCAGTTTTCTAAAACTGATCAAATTGATTTTATAAAAAGCTTTTACACAAAGTATTTGAGAGATTTGAATGAGTATACTAATACATGTGTATTTAGGGAATATTTATCTGAGGAATTAATTAATGTTCTCAATAAATTAGATTATAATGCAATTATTGACGCTCAAGATTATGGCAAATTTGATTTAAATACATTAAAAGTTTTAAAAACCAAAAAAATAGATATTTATAGAGTTTCATTTATCAATATGAATAAAGAAGTACTTACTGACGTTAAAATTGTTTCAAGAGGTAATTCATGTATAATAACAGAGCTTACTAATGATCAATACACAATTCCTACGGACTTTAACAAAAATAATTCTATAAACGAAGATGAATTTACTTATTATCTTTTTAAATATCGAACAAAGCCAGATGATCCAATGGATGCTCTAAAGTACAGAATAGAATACATTGATAATGATATTGTTGTTATTAACATGGATTCTCGTAATGATTCATTTGAATATGAATGTTTACAAAAAAAGTCTCAAAAAGGAGTGGAACTTCATTATAAGAAGAATACAGGAATAAATGAATTTACAGGAGATAGAAGCAAGCCTTTAATGAAAATATACAAAAAAGGAGATGATTTTTATGCTACCAGTCCTCTTATTGAAGATGGTAAAGAGATTAAGCTAAAAGAAGAAGAATAAAAATACTCTGCTACACGAAACCACCTGCTAGTTCAGGAAAAAATATAAATCCAATAATTACAGCTAGTCAAAAGGATAGTTCAGTGTTAAAAGTATTAGATTTTGAATTAGGAATAAAATATTTAGATCAACAACTAGATAATAAAAAACCTATTATTGTGGGGTTAGATGACGGTAGAAATGAAAAGTATAATTCGGATAAAACAACTGAACACTTTCTAGTGATTGTTGGTAAAGGTTGTGAAAATGGAAATAAATATTACAGGTATTTTGATGTCGGAACTAAACATTTATCAAAAGGTACAAAAGAGACAAACAGATTATTTATAAAAGAATCAGAACAACTAATACAAGGAAAACATCCAGATGGTAAAAAAACTTATACAGTCGCACAAGTGCGCAGGAATTAAACTTTTTGTAATATTAACTTTTTTAGCGTGTAAAAATAGTGTAACTTCTAAAGTCAATTATAAACAAACAGTTTATGGTGTATGGCATAAATTGACTAAAAACACAAAAGGAGATTTCATAGTTTATAAACCATGTGATGCCTTAAATACAAGTATTTCAGTTAAACAAGATATAAATAGTATCATTGTCAATTATGGCATAGAAAGTCAAACTTATAATTATACCTCTATTGTCCAAGAAGGTCGGGAGGTGGAATTTCAAGGTGTTAAATCTTTTGGTAAGTCATTAGTAAATATTAGTTTAAAATTTGAAAAAGGTATTGGTGTTTGGCACTTACCAAATAACTTTACAGTTGTTACCACCAAAGAATTAAATAACTACAAAGTTGTTGAAGAAAATTGTAATGATGATAAGATAACTTTACAAGATCAAATAAACGAATATCAAAAGCTTGGTTACTCGCTTATCAAAAAATATTTATACGATATAAACGGTGACAATAAAAAAGATGCATTTCTTTTATTAAAAGGAGAAAAGATGGATAATAACTTATTGTCTATATTAATTAACGGTGATGATGGCTTTAATATATGGAGACAAAGTGTAAAAGTTTTATCAAGTGTAAATTCGGACAGTTGTCCTACTGAGGGGTTTAATGATTTAATATTCGAAAATAATTATTTCACTATAGAGGAATCAATTTGTGATGGATGGATGTTTGTTGACAATTATATTACATTTGAGTATGACGAATCTACTGATGAGATATACTTATATAGTCAAAAATTCTCTTATACTGATAGACGAAACCCCAATAAAGAATTGCCAAAGAAGATGTATACCAAACAAGAATTTGGTAAGATAACATTTAAACAATTTGATAACAAAAATATTAGTTGGATGAAATAGCTGGCTCAAAACATAATCCAAGAGTACTCGAATATCATGCATCTGCTGGTCATACTGGTAGTAATATAAGCGATGATAAGAAATGGGCTTGGTGTTCTTCTTTTGCTTGTTGGGTATTTACACAATCAAAAGAATATACAGGAAAGATAACGGCTAAAGCAACTAATTGGAAAAATTGGGGTAAAGCAGATTCAAGAGACAAACCTATTTATGGTTCCTTAGCTGTTATAGATTGGGGTGAAAATGATGATGGTAGAGGACATGTTGGCTTTGTTGTAAATGTAGAGGGTAATGATGTTTATTTACTAGGAGGAAATCAAACAGGTGGTGATAAAACAACAAATGGTAAAGTATGTGTATCTAGATATGATAAATCTGTGATAGACTATTTTAGAATACCTGAAAATTATACTCCTGAAAATAAAGATTACGAATATGATGATATTAAAAACACCAACCTTAGCTTTGAGACATTATCTAGTACTCGCTAACTTAATCTTAACTCTCTTTGCATCTTGTAAAAAACAAGTAAAAATCGATAACTCAATTTTAGAAAAAGTAGAGAATACAATTCGACTTGAAGATATATTGGGAGACGAATACAACGATAAAAAATTAATTAAACAAATTGATTTTGAAAACAATGGTAAAAAACTAAATTCTTATTTTTTCTTGAAGGAACAAGGAGAAATCGGAACAAGTGGTTTTTTAAAGGAATTAGATGTTTTAATTTATGAAAATAAAAACTTAATAGACAAATATTCTTTTGAAAATCAAAGTCCTTTATGCGATTTAAAAGTTCCTACTAAAGAAATAAAGATACTCAGCCAAGAGAAAAATCAAATTTTATATTTTCCGATAGTACACAGTTGTGATGGTGAAGAACCAGAATTGTTAAAGATTAATATTTGGAATAATAAGAAAATAAGTTTTGATATTGATATTCCTACCTATTTTCAAAATGCAGAAAGTAAGATAGAATTTGCTGAAAGTATAGCTGCAATTAACTTTGTGTCTAATGAAATAAAGGAAAATGCTCACAGGTTAATTTATGAAAAAACAAAAATTGATCTTTCTAAAATTAAATTTGAAAAGACAAGTAAGGTAGATGCAGAAAATCCCAAATTATTTACAAGTACAGATATAAATAATATAAAATTCTTTTTAAATAACCCCTCAAAAGAAAATTTTTCAAAGTATTTTAAAAATAAAGAGAATATTAGTCTAGACTTTATAATCAGTTATATAAAGAGTAGAGATTGTTTAAATCAAAATATAATGATTAATAAAATTAATGATAACACGGATAAATTGAAATGTGAGATTTATTGTTATTATAATTTATCACAAGAAGAAACGGACGATGGAGAATTGAGCGAAGAAACTTTATACGTTTATTTTAATAAAATCAATGGAAGAATTTACTTAAACAAATTAGAATCTGAAGGAAGATAAAACTGGTAGTGTAGTCTCAACCTCAATTACCTTTGCAGATGGAACAGATGCAGTTACAGTTTTACATGAAAGTAAATCAGGAAAAGAGTTTATTGCTCGTTATGGAGAAGTTGAGGACTCCGCAGTAAAAGTAAAGCAAGATGATAGCATTATTCAAGGTCAATTAATAGGGGAAACAGGTTTTTTAAGAGCATGGCATAAAGGAGTTGTTAAAGGATTCGATATTTTCATGTTGCATTTAGAAATATATGATGGCTCTCAGGGTTTCGACTTGAAAAAACAATTATCTAATACTATTCGACCATTTAAAAGGAGATCTGATTTAATTGATGGTATCGATATTTTTAAAGAAATTTGGTTATGATTGTTATACTACAGAAAACACAATTGATGAATCGGAGAGTTGTGGTAAATCAGATATTGACCTTAGACCTTTTATACCAAGGCAAACACAAATGAGTCCTGATTTATTTGGTTGGAAATCTAGACAACAAACTTCTTGTTATGGAGCTTCCATAGAATTATTGAAATATGGCGGAATTAAAAACGGAGGAAAATTAGGTAAAAAAATAGAGCTTAAAAATTCTTATGGTTTTAATGATTACAGTAATGTAATCCAAACTGCAATTGAGCAAAATAATTCTATAATAATACTTGATGATGGAACAAAAAAAGCTATCGAGTATTTAGATCAAGAATTAGAAAAAGGAAACCCCATATTAGTTGGTGTTCGCCATACATATAAAAAAATAAAAAAGACAAAAGGGTTTAAATACGAGCAAAATCATGATAAATCTACTGATCATTTTGTAATTATAGTAGGTCGTGGTTATGAAAATGAAAAAAGATATTTTCTTTTTTATGAAGTAGGGACAAGCTATTCAGACAAAGGACAACATGATGATAATAGATTGTATATAAATGATAATTGGTCAATTACAGGAATACCGCTGTAAGCTTCCCTACAAACCGAACTGTTTAAAAGTATAAAAAAAAGTATTAAATTTAAACAGTAATTATGAGGAAAAGTAAATTTAGCCCCCAGCAAATCGCAAAGATTTTAAAGGAATACGAAAACGGTAGAACCGTAGAAGCAATTTCCAGAGAACATGGAGTTAGTTCGGCAACATTTTATAAATGGCGTAGTAAATACGCAGGTATGAATGTTAAAGAGCTCAAACGTCTAAAGGAATTAGAGGAAGAAAATCGAAAATTAAAGCAAATGTATGCTACTCTTGCATTAGATCACCAAATGGCAAAGGAGATTATCGAAAAAAAGCTTTAAAGCCTTGCGTTAAGCGCTCCTTAAGTATTGACCTTTCTCATTACGGCATAAGCAGGGCATGTCGGGTTTTAAAAATGAGTAAAAGCGTATATTATTATAAGCCAAAATTACAAGACGATACACCAATTGAATTAGCCTTAAAACAAAAGGCTATTGACCATTGTGAGGAAGGATTTTGGAAAGCTTATAAACGACTACGCAATGAAGGGAATCCATGGAATCACAAGCGAGTTCATCGAGTTTATGTAGCACTAGGTTTACCACTGAGAAGGAAGGTGAAGAAACGTTTGCCAGCAAGAATAAAAGAACCTTTAATAGTTCCTACAGAACTCAACCAAACTTGGAGTATGGATTTTGTAACAGATGTATTAGAGAATAAAAAAAGATTTAGAGGCTTTACTATCATAGATGATTTTAATAGAGAGGCTTTACATATAGAAGTAGATTTTTCGTTACCTAGTAATAGAATAGTTTACGTTTTAAATCATCTGTTAAAACGTAAAGGTAAACCACAAAAGATACGTATGGATAATGGTCCGGAATTTATAGCTAATTTAACCGCTACTTGGAGTGCTATGCATGAAATTGATTTTAAATATATAGAACCAGTAAAACCCACACAAAATGCTTTTATAGAACGTTTTAACGGTTCATATAGACGAGGGGTTTTAAATAAATATATTTTTGAAAACATTCATCAAGTCAGAGAGCAAACCCAGATATGGATGCACGATTATAATAATTTTAGACCGCATGATGCTTTGGACGATATGGCTCCAATCCCGTATGCGAAACAACATTGTGTCGCTGCCGCTGGGCGCATTTTAAAACAGGATTGACATAAAAAAATATAATGAAAAATGTCAATCCTGTTTTAAAACGTAAAATTCATATATTTGGATTAATAATCAGTTCGAAAAAGGGGAAGCCTACACCGCAACATAACCTAACTAGAACTTATACATTAACTCAAATCAGAGGTAACAAAACCAATGGAAACTTCAAATAATATGAATAGATTAGTTTTCTCACTTATATTACTTTTTACGATAATATCTTGTAAAAATAATGCTCAAGAGAATAAGAAAAGTTTGTTGAATAATAAGCAAAAAATATTAAAAGGCTTGCCTGATGATATTGCTAACAAAACATGGATATATATCCATAGTAATCCTGAATATGATAAGTATAACACCTATAAAAATATACTAGATTATAATGCAGGAAATTCAATTAAAACAGAAAAGAATCTTTTTCATACAGTACTTGATGTTTATGAAACATATTATTTTGAAATACCATTTGATTCTGTAACCTTAATTAATAATACATATCAGATAAATTTTAAGCATTCAGAAATAGATTATGCAAAGTTTAAATGGTTGAATAAAAATAAAGGGGTTGGAGAATGGGAGATAAGATATTTAAGATATTTTGATGGAGTTGATAGTATTGTTAGGAATAAAAGTGTTGTAAAAAGTTTTGTAACTAAAGGTAATTTTCCAGAACCTAAAAAAGAAAAAGTTGTCATAAAAGAAGATGAAATTATAAATTCGAATGTTTATTCTGAATTGATAGATGATTTACCAATAGAAGGAAATTTTTCGTGTGAGTATAAAGACGGAGAAGAAGTGCACAGTGGAGCTTATTTGAAAATATCAAATAAAGATTATGAAGTTGAAAATGTATCAGATAATACTACTGAAATATTTAGAAATGATATAGAAATAAAAATAGAAGATGTTCTGTATCTTCAATGCGATGCTAGAAAAATAAAGTCATCATCTAATAAATATGCTTTGTTTTACAAAACTTTTTATACTAAATATGAGCCACCTATGGAATCACGGCATTATTCAAAAACACATCCCATTGCAGAAATTGAAATATTAGATAACAATACTATAAAAAAGAAATGGTTAGGTGTTTATAATAAAAGAACGAACAAAGTTGAGAGTATAGATGGTTACTTCGATTGGGATGATCAATATTGTAACATCATTAAAAGAGTAAATTAAGTACCCTGCTAGCGTGAGCATCTCTCAGGTACAAATAAGTAATAATATAGTTGGACTACCTATTTCTAGTCAATTAAAATGGAAGAGCGTATTGTTTTAGTAAGTTTCTTTTTACTTTTTATTGTAAAAAAGAAACAAGTTGCTCCAGCAACAAGAGCTCGCTCAAAGCAGGAGAAGCAACCCGTAAGGAAGTTTCCAAATACAGATATGGTATATCATTTTCATCCTATTGGCTTTGTTAATCATATGAAATTGATTTATGGAGGAGGCAATGGTTTAGGAGTTTGCTATGGAGAGGCAAGAGTTAGAGCATTTATGAGAATGCTTCGAATAGGCGAAGGTACTAAAGATGAAAAAGGATACGAGAGAATTGTTGGAGGTACTCATTTTAGCGACCATGGTAAAGATTTTAGCGGTCATCCAAATGTAAAAGTATATATATCAAGTATTGAAGATTATTCTTATGCTGCTGGTGCTTATCAGATTACACAAAAAAATTGGAATGATACCCCTTTTGTAAATTGGAGAAAGAAAAAAGGATTGTCAGATTTTTCACCTGAAAGTCAGGATAAATATTGTCTTTACTTATTGGCAGATAAAAAAAAGTCTTTAGACTTAATTAAACAAGGAGACATTACAGAAGCTATTAGAAAATGTAGAAAAGAGTGGGCTAGCTTACCTGGTTCTGGTCACGGACAAAGGGAAGAAAATTTATTTGAAATATTAGCTGAATATACTAAATACTATAAAGAAGAATTAAATGGTATTACTACTCTAAAAATGCCTTGGGGAACAGCTAAACAACTTGGCTACGATTGTTGTAGTGATGATGATAATGATACTAGTTGTGGTAAAGAAAATATTGATTTATCAAATAGGGTACCTTGGATGAGTCAATTCAATAAAGATGAAGCGGGAAATAGAGAAGGGTGTTTTAGAACTTCTAAAAAACTTTTGATGAAGTCAGGTTTACCTGATTCTTCAGGAAAGAATATTAATCCTATCCTTATAGTAACAGAGGATTCAGAAGCTAAAACAATTTCTATTAATAATCAAAATGCAATAAAAGGAATAGAATATATAGATTCTGAATTAGAGAAAGGAAATCCAGTTCTAGTTGGTTTACATTATAACTTCACATTTAAGAAAAATACAGATAAAACTACGGATCACTTTTTTATTATTAAAGGCAGAGGCTGTGAGAATAATAAAAGATATTTTAGTTTTTATGAAGTAGGAACTAATTATGGAGATAAAGGAATTCATCCTATGAATAAATTATTTTTAGAAGAAGATAATACTTTAAGAGGTACATCTAAATATAAGCCTAGTCATAAATATATTGTTTCACAAGTAAGAAAAAATTAACATGAATTTTATAAAAATAATTTTATTAATAGTTACGTTTTTACTGTCGCTATCCTGTTGTAAAAACAGACAAAAAGAATCTTCTGCATTAACTAATAATTTTAAGTTTAAAACTTTTATTGAAGTTTCTAAGAAAAAAGGAGAGTTTATTATATACAAACCATGTGATGGACCAACCAGAAAACTTAAATGGAATGCAAAAAACGAACTAGAAATCATTGAAGTAGTTGAAGACTTGAAAAAGAAAATATCATATACGGAAGAATTTAGAGATGGTTTCCGAATCTATTATGGAAATGGAGATTATTATGATTTCAGAATCTTTGATAAAGAAAAAAGGGTTTATAAAGTGACATGCAAAAGGAAAGATAATTTTTCCAATAAGAATTGGGGCATCCCTCCTTTTGTAGTAGATTTGGATAATTCCAAGTCATTTAGACTCTTAAAACAACCTTGTTTAGAATGTTATACAGAGGAGCAATGCATTGCACTTGGTGAAATGACCAACAAAAAAAAGTCAAAAGCAGAAAAAAACTATGAAAAAAACACAAAAGTTAACTATAAAATTTTTGAATTAAATATTGGTAAAAGAGAGATAAATTTAGAAATACCCATACCATCTGGTTATGATAAACTTCCAAAAAATATTGAAGCATATAAATTAAATGGTGACTCAGGAAGTTTTTTATTTGTTATTGGAGAGCGTGAATGTGATGGATGCCCGTTTTTTGTTTCTACTCATAATACAGAAGGAGAGTTGTTAAGTTACTCATATCAAATCAAAAAATCTGGTGAACGACGCATAATAGCTTCTAAAGGTAAAAATTTGGTTATTTTTGAAAAATACGGTATTACTAATCAGGAGATTAATATTCAGATGAATAACCCTAAAGTGACTAAATACAAAATAAAAAATTAGTTCTGCTTCCTATACAGCTATTCTATCTAAAAGTGTTTTGAAAGTTTGTAATTACTACAGATCATTTTGTATTGATTGTTGGAAGAAAATGTTTAAACGGAAAAGTTATATATCCATATTGGGATGTGGGTACTTTTAGAGGAGCACAAGAAAAATATAGATTTAAGTTAGTTGATGGTTATAAATTAATAAATGAAGATGTTAATGCAGGAGGAGGAAAAGACGGAAGAAAATTCACAGTTACTCAAATTGCACGTGCTACCAAAGAAAATAGATTAACTTTAATTCAATTAAATAAGAAAGACTAACTATGAAATTATTTGAAAATTCAATATTCTTTTTTTTGAATATTGTCACTTTAATGCTAGTAAGTTGTAGTAGTAAAGGGCAGCAAGTTGATTTACATAAAAAAAATTATGAGTTTATTAATTTGACGAAACGTCAAAATAAATTAATTATTTACAAGCCTTGTGATGCTAATGTCGAAAAAATAATTATAAGAAAAGATACTTTAATAATAACTACTCATCAAGATGGTGTTTATAAAAAAGCAATTCTAAAAAAAGAGAGAATAAACGAAAGTGAATTTTTGATAACATACAATTTAACAGAAGATAGACCTGATACAGTTCGTTTGAAGAAAGAAAAACAATTATGGAATATTGATGGAAGTTTATTTGTTGAAAGTAAATTGAAACAAAATTATAAATATATTGAGCAACCTTGTATTGAGTGCTTTTCTAAAGAGGAGTGTGATGATTTTGGAAAGAATGATTCAGTGGAACGGCGAAAATTGGGTTTCTGATTTTGTTCAAAAAACTCTTTATCCAGTGAATGCCTACAGAAAAGCAAAGCCAAATTATAAAATATACAGATGGGAATAAACAAAATATTAAAATCTCTAATAATTTTTCTATTTGCACTTTTCATTGTTGCATGTAAACAGAAGGTAAAAAAAGAGAATGCCACCGACGTTGTAGCTACACAAAAAGCTGAAGTAAAAAAGGAAGAGACAGCTCAAATAGAAGAGCAAGTCTCTCAAAACAACCCAATTAATTTAGTAAGAGGTTTTTACACTTCGTATTTGACTGAAATCAATAATGCTACATTCAATTATAATCTTAACAAATACTTATCTCAAGATTTGATTAAATATATAAATAGAATAGATGACGGAAACTTAATAATTGATGCGCAAGATTATGAGATATTTGATTTGAATACTTTAAAAGTTTCTACAACGCAAAAAGATGATGTGTTTAAAGTGCAATTTATTAATATGGGGCATGAAACTGTAATATATGCTAGAGTTAAATCGGTTGATGGCGGTTATAAGATCGTAAATCTTGATAGTAATTTTGAGAAAGCAAATATTGATATTGTTTTTTCAGAACTGAAAACACATGAATATACCTACTATAAATTAATTTATTATATAAAACCTTCAGAAGAACCAAGAATAGGCATCACATATACCTTAGAAGATTTTGATGAAAACAACGTTGTCTTTAGAAAAAGTAGTTATGATGAAGAGTTCGCCTATTTATGTGCTAAGAAAGTAACTGAAAACGGTCTTAAACTTTATTACAAAGAGCCTTTAGATTATGAAGCATACACAGGCGATACTAGCAAATCATTAATTACCATTTATAAAAAAGGAGATGATTTTTATGCTACCAGTCCTCTTATTGAAGATGGTAAAGAGATTAAGCTAAAAGAAGAAGAATAAAAATACTCTGCTACACGAAACCTCCCGACTTAAGATTTCGTTATTGATAAGATCTATGAGTACAATTCCGCAAGCTGGTGGAATGGAGATATGGTGTAAGGCTAAAGCAGATCAACGTCCAGGCTCTGCAAAAGATTATGGTCCATTTTTATTACATAAAGGTTTCAAAGAGGTCTCTGCAGGGAATTATCAAAAAGGCGATATATCAGTTATCGAAAGTTATTACAAATAATCCTCACGGTCATATAGCCATGTGGAACGGCGAAAATTGGGTTTCTGATTTTGTTCAAAAAACTCTTTATCCAGGGAATGCCTACAGAAAAGCAAAGCCAAATTATAAAATATACAGATGGGAATAAATAGAATATTTAAATTTTTAATTGTATTTATCTTTATATCTTCTTTTTTATCATGTAAAGGAGGTACTAAAAACAATAAAGATGTCTTAATAGATAATAGATCAGTACTTAATGTAGAAAAAAATGATAATTCTATTGATAATATCCAAGCAAGAATAGAGATTAAAGATTTTATTCTTGAATTTTATACAAAGTACATTAAGTATTTAGAAGACCCATTAAATGAAGAATCAATAGATTATGAATTTTATCTAACAAAAGATTTAATTAATGAAATAAACAAAGTTAAAGGGTATGACTACATAATAAATGCCCAAGATTCTACTGTAGAATGGTTGAAAACACTAAAAGTAGAGGATACCGATAAAAATAACGTTTATAGTGTATCTCGTGAGAAAGGTTATTATGATAGTGATGACAATATAATTTATGTTACTGTCATAGAGAAAGAAAAATTAAAAATATCAAAGATAAGCAGTTCTTTAAATGGCCAATCTAAACCTTCAACTCTAGAGGTCAACGAACAAGAAGGTGAGTATAAATATTACTCTTTTGATTACGTAATAAACCCTGGAGATCGTATTAATGAGACAAGTTATATTATAGAATATTTAGAAGAAGAATATATTGTTTTTCAAATGATGGGTTATGAAGGCGAGTTTGATTATAAATGTAGACAAGTTAGAACAAACGAAGGTGTTTTGCTTTATTATATAGAGGCTGAGGACGATGATGAATATAAAGGCGATAAAAGTAAACCACTCGCTAGAATATATAAAAAAGGAGAAGACTTTTACGCTAAAAGTTCGCTTATAGATAACGGTAAGGAAGTTAAATTAAAAGAAGTAGAAAGTAGGTATTAACGCAACAAGAGCTCGCTCAAAGCAGGATAAACAACCTGTAAGGAAGTTTCCAAATACAGAT
This sequence comes from Tenacibaculum maritimum NCIMB 2154, assembly GCF_900119795.1. Classification (NCBI taxonomy): domain Bacteria; kingdom Pseudomonadati; phylum Bacteroidota; class Flavobacteriia; order Flavobacteriales; family Flavobacteriaceae; genus Tenacibaculum; species Tenacibaculum maritimum. The sequence continues at coordinate 2,075,146 of NZ_LT634361.1, read as the reverse complement.
ATGGTATATCATTTTCATCCTATTGGCTTTATCAATCATATGAAACTTAACAATTATAGACCTAAAAATTATACAAAACAATTATAATGAAAAGAATAGTAGTATTTCTAATAATATATGTTTTCTTGTTTTGTAAAGGACAAACTGAACCTAAAGTAGTAACATCATCATTTGAGTACTTATCAGAAGAAGTGTTAAAAGTAAAAACCAAAGAAGAATTACGTTTAATTAGAAATGAAATTTTTGCTCGTAAAGGTTATGTTTTTAAAAGTGAAGACCTAAATACGTATTATAAAACCAAGTCTTGGTATAAACCTGACTCTACTATAGAAGTCACTTTATCAGATAAAGAGCAAAGCTATATTGGTAAGGTAAAACATTTCGAAACCCAATTTACTTTAAAAGAGAATAAGAACTGCTTATATTATTTCGGTCTAAATAAAATAGACTTTTTTCCATTAACAAATGATAAACTTTTAAGCGGTAAATATGTAGATGATTTAGAAAAGTTTAAACTTAAAAATTTAAATGAGGTCGTTGAAGGTAATCTTTGTGGAGGAGGAAGTGTATGGGATATCATGCATTATGAAACCATAAAATATCGATTGCTATTTTATACTTGTGATAGTGATAATTTATACATGAAAATGGCAATCATTGACAACGGCCAAACAAAAGAGTTTATTCAACTTTATGGTTCTTCCCTGGCATTAGATGGGGATAGTGTTACAACTGGTTATCATGATATAGGTTTTAAGTTAGATCATGATGATTTAGAAGTTTATAAAATTTTCAAAATCTGGGATGAAGAAAACAGTACGGAAGACAATATGTATCCAGTTAAAGAAATTCGAAAAGAAGTAACTAAATACAAGCTTACGGATCAGGGATTGGTAGAGCAATAGAGGTAAGAAAATATAAACGATATGATTAATCCAGTTAGTTGCGCGAAGTCTCCTGACTTAGTGGGATTGATATAAATTTTGGTTCTGGGTTTGATGAAAAATGGAAGAGCGTATTGTTTTAGTAAGTTTCTTTTTACTTTTTATTGTAAAAAAGAAACAAGTTGTTCTAGCAACAAGAGCTCGCTCAAAGCAGGATAAACAACCTGTAAGGAAGTTTCCAAATACAGATATGGTATGCTAATAAAACAAAACCATTCTCTCTTAGTTATTTTAAGGGAGAATGGTATTTAGTCATTATACGATACAATTTATAATTTTGGTGTAATGGTTTGCCAATGCGATGATCAGCCCTAAGCAAGTACCAATCATAGCGATAGCTACTCCAATGGCAATAGCGCCCCATAGAGGTAACCAAGAGATTGCTGCGGCTGAAATGATTAAGATACAACAAACAATTAATAGTCCATGAATAAGCTTTACACTAGCTTTAATTTTGTGAAACAAACTTAAGCACTTATCATTGTTACTTTGATACAAACATTCAAGCAATTTTGGTAACTCATCTAGTAGCTTCCATATATTTCCTCTAGCTCCTAACGCCATCGCAAAAGAAAGTGACATTAATCCTACAGAAGCTGCTGTAGTCCAAATAGCGAGATTTGCTATAAGTCCTAGTATAGCAAAAGTTAAAGACAAGGAAAGTATTCCTATAGTAACAAAAATAGCTGTTCGTTGATTTTTTGCAATTGTTTTACACATAATAAAAAAGTTGGTTATTGATGTGTCAAATATATTTTTGTTTAAGTTATTAAAAGGGGGGGATACCTCCCTTTTTAATAGGTTATTTGACCTAAATGACATTTACTATATCAGAAAGCTATGAAAAAACCTCTTTAAAATTATAAAGAGGTTTTGAAATTATTTGAAAAATTAAAATAATAATAGTAGGAAATCTTTCCTATCAATTTTGAATTAAAGGTATTATTGCTTAATAATTTTTTTAGTAGCAGTTGTACTATTTTTTCCTTTAATTTTTAAAAAATACATTCCTTTTGGTAGTGTTGAAATATCAATATTGAGGGAATTTGTTTTTAAAACTTCTTTCCCTAGAAGGTTTATTACTTTGATGCTACTTAGAGGGGTATTAGTATGTATTTGAATATTATTTGTAGCAGGATTCGGGAAGATGTTTAGGCTATTGCTAAAACTTTCATCATCAATGCCAGCAGTAACTTGAGGTTTTAAATCTTCATCGTAAATTTTAATGATACTTCCATTTCCTTGATTTGTAACATACATATTTCCTAGTTGATCTACTTCCAGATTTCTAGGTTGTTGTAAGTTTGTAGTAACATAATCACTAACAGTATTAGTAAGACTATTGTATTTTACAATTTTGTTTGTATTTGCACTGTAAGTAGTAAAATAAACGATATCATTAACAACAACTACTCCTCTAATAGCAGGGTAGCCACTAGCTACTTCCGTTCTTGTGCCATTCATAGATATTTGGATCAATTTTCGGTCATTTCTATCTGTAATATACATATTGCCATTAGAGTCAAAATCGGTACTTTCAGGAGTAAATAGTTGTGTTGCTACATCTGTTTTAGTTAAATTACTATCTACTTTAACAACTTTGGAGTTATTTTCTGATACGTAATACAAAGAATTATTGTAGAAGGTAACTCCGTAAGGAGAATCACCAAAAGCATTGACATACTGTGTCAGTTTTCCAGAGCTATCTGCTTCCAGAATTTTTCCATTGAAAGGTTCTGCAACAAAAAGTTTATTATTTTCATTAAAAGCAATGTCATTAGCTCTAAAACCAGTAGAAGCAAATACGGTTCTAGTACCATCAGTATTTACACGATATATTTTTCCTGTGTTATGTTCTGAAACATAAACGGTATTATTATGATCAATAGCAATTCCTTCAAGAGAAGAATCAAATCCAGTTGCAAATTCAGTAATTGTAACATTAGAAGGAACTTCCACGAATTTAGCGGTCACATTTTTATCGGTATCCATAGTGAGGTCTAGTGGATTTTGATTACCACTAACATCTCCACTCCAGCTATCAAATTGGAAACCAGGATTCGGAGTTGCTGTTAATATTACGATCATTCCATCATCATAATTGTTATTGGTACCATGATTCGGAGTTGGATCTGTAGTAACAATTCCGTTATTAGCATTTAAGGTAAGGGTACGAGTTTGTGTGTAATTGGCAATAATGGTAACGTCTTCTGTTATTTTAGTAGTAAATGAATTAGAGAAATGAGTAGTGTTCCCTTTGGTCCATCCTGTATGTCTATATCCACTATTTGGACTAGCTGTTAATGTAATTTCAGTACCATCATCGTAAATATTATTAGAAGCATCAGGTGTTTTTGTAACTGTTCCATAAGTACTTATTATAGTTACAGTGTGTTTTATCTTCTTGTAATTAGCCGTAATCTTTTTATCAGTATCCATGGTAATATTCAATGGATTTTCAGTACTAGTATAAGCTCCACTCCATGCGGTAAATTCATGAAAAGCGTCAGGGCTTGCTGTTAAAATAACTTCGGTATCATTGGTGAATAAACCATTAGTAGAAGAAGGATTTGTAACTACTGTACCTCCTTCAGAGTGAATCGTTAGCTTTTTAACAGAAGAACAATCCGTGCTAAAACTTGTATGGTTGTCTATTGTTTTCCAGTTATTGTTGCTGTAAGTTACATCATCAACAGAGATGCAATATAAATTAGGATTATTAGTAGCATTGAATTGAGTAATTTTTGTATTGTGGTTATTAGCTATGTTTAAGTTAGTTAGTTCATTGTAATGACAACTGATATGGGTTAAAGCAGTATTTTTAGAAAGATCTAGGTTAGTTAGAGCACTAGAAGCACAAGAAAAAATTTCTAGTTGATTGTTATTAGAAACATCTAAACTAGTAAGTTTACTAGAACCGCAGATTAATTTCTTTAGAAGGAGGTTTTTAGAAAGGTCAATTGTAGAAAAGAGATTATCACCACAGTTAAGCTCTCTTAAGTTAGTGTTTTGAGTAAGGTCTAAATGGGTAAGCTTATTGCCTCCGCATCCTAAATCAGCTAGCTTAACATTTTTAGAAATGTCTAGGTTCGTTAATTGATTGTTGGAGCAAGTGAAGTTAGTTAAAGAAGTATTGTTAGAAAGGTCAATATTGGTTAACGAGTTTTCATAGATGCTAAGACCAGTTAGATGGATGTTTTTAGAAAGGTCTAAGTGAGTTAAATTATTCTTAGAAATCCATACAGTAGTTAGCTTTGTATTTTTAGAAAGATCTAAGGTAGTTAAATTATTGTTAGAACTGTCTAAAAAGGTAATATTAAGAAATGCCTCTATACCCGTTAAGTCGTTAATATTTTGATCGCTAACACTTACTTGGGTAGCATCATAAGCTTCTGAAACCTGTATTTCAGTATCTCCATTGGCATTGATGGCAGGATCAGATACTAGTGCTTTTTTAAAGTTAGGATCAGGAATATTAACAATTTCAGGTGTGAAAGTTACACAATTCGTGCTATAGTTTGTATGAGGGTCTTTAATCCAATTTGCATTATTTTCAGCATTCGTAACATCATCTACCTGAATACAAGATAAAGGGTTAGATTCAGCGCTCAATAGATTTAAAAGATGGTTGTTTCCATTAGCTACGTTTAGGTAATTTAGCTCGTTTTCTCTACAACTTACAGCGGTCAGAAAGCGGTTTTTAGAAAGATCCAGTCTCGTAATTTTGTTAAAGAAGCAAAATAGTTCAGTTAACTTAGAGTTTTTAGAAAGATTTAAGTCAGTCAAATTATTTCCTACGCAACCTACATTTGTTAAATTAATATTTTCAGAGAGGTTTAAATTAGTCAATCTATTATGAGATATAAATAATTGTTTTAACGCTATGTTTTTAGCTAAATCAATTGTTGCAATCTTATTTTGACGACATCCCAAATAGGCTAAGTGAATATTATTATTGATTTCTAAACTAGTTAAATTGTTTCTATCGCATGATAACGCTGTAATATTTATAAAAGCTTCTATTCCTATTAAACTGTTAATATTTTTATGACTAACATTTAGCGATCCAGTATAAGCTTCGGCTTCACTAACTTGAATTTCAAGGTCGTTATTGGTATCAATTGTAGGAGTATGATTTAAAAGAGCATTTTTGAAATTAGCATCAGGAATAACAACGATTTCATGATTACTCTTGTCATACACTTTTACATTGTCTATTAATACTTGAAAAGATTCTCCATTAAAGGTTGCAGTAGAAATACTTAAATCATAGTTGCCTGTTTGGTCAGGAATAAATGATTTTGTGACTTCGTTCCAGTTATTGTTAGAAGCAAATCGATTACTAGAAAGAGTGGTAGCGCTTCCCGTACGAGAGATATTCAAGTTGATAGGGTGTGTACCCCCATAATTAGCATCAACATATTTATAAGTATATGAAACGGTGTATTCAACACCACTACTCATAGGAACTTTAGTGCGTACTTTTGGTTGAATATTATCGGTAGTCACTACTAGCGATGCAGAGAAGTTTCCTTCAGAAAAATCCGATGAGTTTTGAGAGATGTTGTTTTCGGTAGTCCAATCACTTAAAGTAGTAGTAGTAGACCAATTCTCAAATCCTCCATCTGTAATTAGATTTGTTTGACCGTTTATAGCAATAGCAAATGCAAAAAATAAAAGGGAAAGGTATTTTTTTTTCATAGAGACTGAAATTAAGTTAGGTTTTATTAGGTTGCAATTTTAGAATAATAAGACGAATTTGGCAAGGATAATTGTTGTGCTTTTTATAAAAAAAGGAATATAAAATAGTGAAATACTATGATTTACGATGTGTTTAAAGGGAAACAACGAGAGTAAAGCTTCTATATAAACATAAAGAAATTGAAGAGTGAGAAGTAGAAGGGATAAGGTGTAGTAGAAGATTACCTATCAAAGGGGATGGTTATTTACTTTTGTTTGACTTGATTTTAACATGATAGCTTTCCAAGTCTTTTAAGTAGTCATGAGGAATAAAATCTTCATGATCGAATTCTTGCTTACGTTTATGCTTCATTTCAATTCTTTTGATTGCTTTTAGAAATCTACGAATCTCAATGTCATCCTCAATTATAAGACCAGGTACTAAGCTACTATTTCCTTTAGCATCTTTAGCAACCATCGTAAAATAAGAAGAGTTGCAGTGTTTTTTTATTCCTGTAATGATATTTTCAGCTTCTACACGAACACCTACAACCATAGATGTTTTTCCTACATAGTTAATAGAGGCTTTCATAGTAACTAATTCGCCAACTTCAATCGGATTTAAAAAGTCAACGGTATCAACAGAAGCTGTAACACAGTATTTTCCAGAGTGTTTTGAAGCGCAGGCAAAAGCAATTTGATCTAGCAAAGACAAAATATAGCCTCCATGAATTTTACCGCTAAAGTTAGCATGAGAAGGAAGCATTAACTCAGAAATGGTAATACGAGTTTCTTCAACATGCTTATAGTTTTTATTCATTTATAAGCCTTTTGAAATGTGGAGATTGTTCTTCCTCTACTTTTGTAACAAAATATTTGGTATCACCGAGCCAGAAAAAGGTGCCAAAACGTTCTTTATAAGTAACTTTTACATAGCGACCTTGAAATTTTTCTAAGTCTTTGATTACTTGCTTCTCTTTGTCTTCAACAGAAAAAGCAAAAATTTGTGCCCCAGAAATGCCTTGACTAATTTCGCCTTCCCAAGTTTTGACTGCTACTCCTTTATAACTAATTTTTATTAATTCGCCTGAACGAACGCCTTCACTATAGGGTACATAATATATAAAAACATAATAACTAGCGGCCATCAATATAATAGCGAGAATAATGAGAGCAAGTATTTTTTTCATAAGCCAAAAGTACAATTAATATAATAACTTTTAGTGATATTATAAATTACTTAATGATAGCTCTCTTTTTATTTCAGTAATAAAAGCATATTTTTATAGTGTTACTGTGTTGATTAGTAGTTATTTATATTGTTTTTAAATAAGGGGGTTGGTGAAATTTTACACCATAGTAAGCGACTATTTCTCAAATTAACCAAAATTTGAATCGTATGAATCGAAATTACTTTTTTAAATTATTTTTAGTATCAATTCCAATTTCTGCTTTTGTTTTAATGTCTAGTTCAGGAGGAAGAAACGATGGAAGAACAGGATCTTTAGGTGATGGAGGAGCAAGTTGTGCTACTTGTCATACAGGTGGAGCATCAGGAGCTTCTTTAGCTATTACAACAAATATTCCTAGTACAGGATACGATGTTAATACAGTGTATGATGTAACAGTTGCATTATCATCATCAACAGCAACAAGCGGTTTTCAGCTAACGGCAGAAAAAATTAGTGATAACTCTAAGATAGGGACTTTTATTGCAGGAACAGGCTCAAGAGTTACAGGGCAAAGGATAACTCATAATGGAACCAATTTAAAAACATGGTCGTTTAAATGGAGATCTCCATCAACTTCTGAAAGTTTAGTGAAGTTTTATGCGGCAGCTGTAGCAGCAAATGGAAATGGAGTTAATGATTCAGGAGATAAGGTGGTATTAGCAACAACGGGTAGTATCCAATCTTTAGGAATAGAAGAAGCTAAGCGATTAAATTTTTCTATGTATCCAAATCCTTCATCAGAAAAGGAGGTGACAGTTCAATTACCAACTGAAATTTCAACAGCAAAAGTTGATGTATATGATATTTCAGGAAAATTTATCAAGTCGGAAGAAGTATCATCTAGAAAGGATAAGATAATAGTAAAAGATTTAAGTAGAGGGACTTATATTTTTAGAGTAGCTGCTGATGGTAAATTAGGTGCTCAACAATTCATAAAAGAATAGAAAAAAGAAGCTATCATGATAAAAACTGGTTGCAGAAGGAATCGGTTTTTATCATATAAGTTAATGTGAGTTTGACGTAACTTATTCCAATTATTTGGTAAAAATAGCTGCATTTTAATGCTCGGTGTAGTATCCAGAAAGGAGCGAGCAGTGTGTCTAGTCATTAAGCTTGCTAAATATGGTTAGAGGAGCAATGCTTAGCGTGCTTAATTTGGTAGGTATTTTTCAAGATATCATTTACAGGTGCTATCATAGCTCTTTTTCCTATTTTTTTCTCGCTTAGGCAATTTCAGTGTTTTGTAATTCAATACTTTAGTGTACTGCTTTTATACAATAATAAAACGTAGTTTTTTACGTGGCGATCACATTAGTTATATACTACTTATAAGTTAATTAAATAAACTTAGCAAGAATATAGCGAAGTTCTAAAAAGTTAAGCTTTTTTTTGTAAAACACCCTAGTAACTTACTAAGAAAGTGTAACAATGCACTTTAGGAACATGTAATAAGATATTAGGATCGTGCAACAACCGAAGAATAAAGAGTAGAAAAGAAAACAAGAATAATGGTAGTAGAGGTCTATGTAGCAAAATTTATAGAAACTATTGAGCGTGAGTTTGATATATGAAAATGTAATTAATTAAGCTCTAAAAAGCTGTTTTTTATTCTGAGAAAATCAATTGATTGATGACATTATCTGAAAAAACCTTAAAAATACTAATAGAAAGCTTATTTTAATTAGAGTTAAGGTGCATTATTTTATATTTGTATAAAATTTTAAAAGATGAATTATATATTGTTTGATGGTGATGTTCGTAATGCATTACTTCCACTTACATATACAAGACCAGTTGCAGAAATAAGGGTAGGAATTTTAACGATTCGTGAAAAATGGGAGAAATATTTAGGGTTGACAACGACTACGCTTACTGAAGAATATTTAGGAGCTAAGTACCCAATGTTAGAAATGGAGCAAAATGTATTTATAAATGCTTCGTTTTTACCAACTAATAATTTAGTTGAAATAGTAAAAGGATTAACGCATAATCAAGCGGTATTTAAAGGAGAAGATGTGATTGCCTTTTATACTTTGGATACACAAGAAGAAGTTGATTTTAGTACTTATGAGCAGATAGAGTTTAAAGAAGATTTGATTCAAATAAAAAATACTTGGGATGTTTTTTCATTAAACGATAAGGCAATTCGAGCAGATTTTGATTTAATTACTGAAGGAAGAACCTCGCAAGAAATTCCAGACACAATCAATTATATTAACAAAGAAAATATTTTTATAGAAGAAGGCGCTATATTGAATTTTGCTACATTAAATGCTGCTACAGGACCTATTTATATAGGTAAAAATGCAGAAATAATGGAAGGAGTAGTGGTAAGAGGTGCACTAGCTCTATGTGAAAAAGCAACATTAAAAATGGGAGCTAAAGTATATGGAGCAACAACTATAGGACCAAATTGTAAAGTAGGAGGAGAAGTAAATAATTCAGTTCTTTTTCAAAACTCTAATAAAGGGCATGAAGGTTATTTAGGCAACTCCGTTTTAGGAGAATGGTGTAATATTGGAGCAGATACGAATAATTCTAATCTAAAAAATAATTATGCTGAAGTAAAATTATGGAATTATGAAGTAGAGCGTTTTTCAAAAACGGGATTGCAATTTTGTGGTTTAATTATGGGAGATCATTCTAAATGTGGAATTAATACAATGTTTAATACAGGAACTGTAGTAGGGGTTTCGGCAAATATCTTTGGAAGTGGATTTCCAAGAAATTTTGTGCCATCATTTAGTTGGGGAGGAGCTGCTGGTTTTACAGAATATAAAACGGCTAAAGTTTTTGAAGTTGCTGAAACTGTTATGAAGCGTAGAAATGAGGTTTTTGATGCACAAGAGCAAGAAATTCTAGAACACGTTTTTCAAGCAACAGCTAAGTTCAGAAATTATTGATAGAACACAGAAAGAGAAGCGTAGCTTATTTGAATGATTTTTTTTGAATTATGTAAGCTACGCTTTTACCTTGAATTTTACTCTCTAACCACGATAAAATATCTAGGTATAAAAAAGCTCTTTTTTCATAAGGATGTTCTTCATAAGGCTTTAAACGAGCATATATTTTTTGGAATTCTTTTTTTATTTGATGTGGAAAAACATCTCTTAGATCTCTTATAGAAACAATGAATTCTTTTTGAACCTCTTGTAAATTTTCCATTTTAAGTAAGAAGCGATAGGTATCTTTAAATTGTCGTTCTAAATCATGATCTAACCCAGATTCATAATGAGCAATAAGGCTGAGCACCCTGGCGAAGCATTGCAAATCATCAGCTACTTTTAAATTCTTTGAATTAATAATCTTGTTCAGGTATTTAATACAGGTTTCATTTTTCCCCATTCCAAAATACAAACAAGCAATCTTATAATAGAGAATAACAATGTGATGGCTATCAAGTCTATTTTTAAATGCTTCTATTTTAGTATTGATGATATCAACTAGATATGCTCCCTCTTTAAAATTACCATCCAAAAAATGCAAGTGTAGTTTGTTAGAATAGAGATATTGAAAAATGAGTATTTCTGTATTGCTATTTAAAGGAATCGCTTTAGTAGCGATTTCCTGTTCGAAAAAAGTAAGCTCATCTTTAAATTTTAAAGAATGCTTTAAGAAAAATAAGCTTTCTAATAGGTAGTTTTTCCCTTTTAAATAAAAAACAGGGTGTACATAAATATTTTTAGGAGCCTTTGTGAATAAACTAACCCACTTATCGGCATATTTATAGCTTTGTAAAAAATTTTGTGTTAAAAAACTACGCCATAAATGAGCTTTGTATAGCCATAATTTTTCTCTAAAACCTAAATGTTTAAAATCATATTTTGGAAGTTTGGTATTAAAATAAGTGTTGATTTTTTGTAGTTCAGTATCATTCTTCACATAACCATTTTTTAATAATGTACTGTATAGTTGCAATGACAAATTAGACAGCTTACTAGTAATTACATTTTGCAAGCTTAATTCTTTTGCTTGAATGGTTAATTCATCAGCTCTTGTATGAATGCTTCTTGTGATGTATTGACTTTCAATAACTTTTTCAAGCTCTACAATCTCATAAGCAATGTTTTTTTCATTATTCTCCAAAGCTAAGCTTTTAGCTTTATCTAAGAGCTTTAAACTTTGCTTATACAACCCTTTTTGATACAAGACAGTTGCAAAATCTAATTGCTCTCTAATTTGGATTCGGATATTTTTAAGAGCAGGATTTAAACGCAAGCTAATTAATATTTGTTTATATAAATGCGCTTTTAAATTGGATAGTTGTTGCTTGCTAACAATACCGCTTTTTATGATTTCTTTTTCACTATAGTACTTTTGTTTATCTAAAATTTTGAAAAGTGAAAAAAATTTAGCGTCAGTATTTCCTCCTAATCTTCCTATGTATAGATTAAATTGGCGTTTTTCTGATTTCGATAAGGATTTTATTAGAACAAAAAGAGCATCATTTTGATGATTGGAAACTGTAAGGTTTTTAGTCATAAGTTATTGATTGTTAGTTTTTTAGTCTTTTTGTTTGATGGTTAAATATCGTATTAATCTTTTTGAAAAAGAAATCTTTTGAAAAGCCAATATATACATTTGATTTTTATTTAGACAATCATTTTAAGATATATGCAAAACGATAAAGTTCAAATTTTTGATACTACCCTTAGAGATGGAGAGCAAGTTCCAGGATGTAAATTAGATACTAATCAGAAACTAATAATAGCGGAAAGGTTAGATTTTTTGGGAGTAGATATTATTGAAGCAGGTTTTCCTGTGTCAAGCCCAGGAGACTTTACATCAGTTAATGAAGTGGCTAAATTAGTCAAAAATGCTTCAGTTTGTGGTTTAACGAGAGCAGTTAAAAAAGATATAGAAGTAGCAGCAGAGGCATTAAAAGTAGCTGTAAAACCAAGGATACACACAGGAATCGGTACAAGCGATTTTCATATAAAATATAAGTTTAATAGTACGCAAGAAGAGGTCATTAAAAGAGCAAAAGAAGCAGTTGGTTATGCTAAAAAATTTGTAGAAGATGTAGAGTTTTTTGCAGAAGATGCAGGAAGAACCAGCAATGAGTTTTTGGCAAAAGTATGTGAAGAAGTAATCAAATCAGGAGCAACAGTTTTAAACATACCAGACACCACAGGGTATTGTTTACCAGAAGAATATGGTGCTAAGATAAACTATTTAAAAGAACACGTGAAAGATATTGATAAGGTAACCATTTCGTGTCATTGTCATAATGATTTAGGATTGGCAACTGCAAATTCCATAGCAGGAATTATGAATGGAGCCCGTCAAATAGAATGTACAATTAATGGGATAGGAGAGAGAGCAGGAAACACAGCTTTAGAAGAAGTAGTTATGGTGTTAAAACAACATCCATATTTAAATTTACACACAAATATTAATACGAAATTATTATATGATACCAGTATGATGGTACGTGAAAAGATGGGGATGCCAGTACAGCCTAATAAGGCAATTGTAGGGGCAAATGCATTTGCTCATAGTTCAGGAATTCATCAAGATGGGGTTATTAAGCATCGTGAAACTTATGAAATAATGAACCCAGAAGATGTAGGAGTAAATGAAACATCGATTGTCTTAACAGCAAGAAGTGGTAGAGCAGCATTGGCCTATAGAGCAAAAAAAATAGGATATGAATTAACAAAAATACAGCTAGATGCAGCATATAAAACATTTTTATCTTTTGCAGATAAACAAAAAGAAGTAATAGATAATGATATTCATTTAATAATGAAGGAGGTAAATAAAGTTTCAAAAATAAGAATAGCTTAAAATATAAATAAGGTTATATTTACTGTTTTATAATCAAAAGATTATGATAAAGGTATTTATAATTTACCTAAAAGAATGATACTATAATGAGGGGAACATTATTTGACAAAGTTTGGGACGCACATGTGGTTGATACCATTGAAAATGGACCGCAAATTTTGTATATAGATAAACATTTGATTCATGAAGTTACAAGTCCGCAAGCTTTTAAAGAATTAGAAAACCGCGGAATTCCTTTGGCGAGGCCAGATAAAATAGTTGCTACCGCTGATCATAATACACCAACAGAAAATCAGCACTTACCAATTAAAGACGCTTTGTCTCGTAAGCAACTTGACCAATTAACAGAAAATTGTAAAAAAAATAATATAACCTTGTACGGGTTAGGTCATGAAAATAATGGGATTGTTCATGTAATAGCTCCAGAATTAGGAATTACGCAGCCTGGAATGACCATGGTTTGTGGAGATAGTCATACGTCAACACATGGAGCATTTGGAGCCATTGCTTTTGGTATAGGAACAAGCCAAGTAGCACAAGTGTTTGCTAGTCAGTGTTTATTATTGGAAAAGCCGAAGAGTTTACGGGTGAATGTAAATGGAAAATTAAAAAAAGGGGTATTGCCTAAAGATGTTATATTATACATTATAGCTAAACTAGGTACCAATTCTGGAACAGGGTATTTTTGCGAATATGCAGGCAATGTATTTGAGGAAATGTCAATGGAGGGGCGTATGACTGTTTGTAATATGAGCATAGAAATGGGAGCAAGAGGAGGAATAATTGCGCCTGATGAAACAACATTTGAATACATAAAAGGAAGAGAATTTGCTCCTAAAGGAGAGACATTTGATAAAAAAGTAGCGTATTGGAAAACATTGAAAACAGAAGAAGATGCGCAATTTGATAAAGAGTATTCATTAGATGCAGCAGATATCGAACCGATGCTCACTTATGGTACGAATCCTGGAATGGGAATAAAAATAACAGAGAAAATACCATTTGAAGAGGATGCTTCTTTTGAAAAATCATTAAATTATATGAATTTTCAAAAAGGAGAGTACTTAATAAATAAACCTATAAATTATGTGTTTATAGGGAGCTGTACAAATTCTCGGATAGAAGATTTTAGAATAGCAGCATCTTATGTAAAAGGAAAACAAAAAGCTTTGCATGTGAATGCATGGTTAGTACCAGGCTCTCAAAGAGTGGCTAAACAAATAAAAGAAGAAGGGTTACAAACTATTTTTGAAGCAGCAGGATTTGAATTACGTCAGCCTGGATGCTCAGCTTGTTTAGCCATGAATGATGATAAAATTCCAGAAGGAGAATATTGTGTTTCTACTTCTAATAGAAACTTTGAAGGAAGGCAAGGGCAAGGAGCAAGAACTATTTTAGCAAGTCCTTTAACTGCGGCTGCGGCTGCAATAGAAGGAAAAATTACTAACTTTACAAAGCAATTGAATTAATGGAAAAATTTGATAGATTGATTGATACAGGGATTCCATTGCCAACAGAAAATATAGATACAGATCAAATAATACCCGCTCGATTTTTAAAATCAACAGATAAAGAAGGGTTCGGTGATAATCTGTTTAGAGATTGGCGTTATCAAAAGGATGGCAACATTAACTCGAATTTTGTTTTGAATAATGAGCGTTATAAAGGAACGATTTTAATTGCAGGAGATAATTTTGGATGTGGTTCTAGTAGAGAGCATGCGGCGTGGGCGTTATCAGGGTATGGATTTAAAGTAATTATTAGTAGTTTTTTTGCTGATATTTTTAAAGGAAATGCATTGAATAATGGATTGCTGCCAGTGCAAGTATCTAAGGAGTATTTAAACTTTTTGATGAATGAAGTAACGGTAAATCCTGATGTAGCTATTGAAATAGACCTAGAAAATCAAAAAGTAGCTGTAAAAGGAGACCATTTTGTGGAAGCATTTGATATAAATCCATATAAAAAGATTTGCTTATTAAAAGGATATGATGATATTGACTTTTTAATGAGTAAAAAAAGGCTTATCGAAGTTTTTGAATTGAATCAATAAATAACGTTTATTAAGAAAATATATAAATTTAATAATGAAGTGATTTCAACTTTTTGTTTTGAAGCAAACATTTAGTTTTTTGCCCTAATGAGGTCTTTTTTGAGTAAGCTAGCCTTTTAGCTACGCTGTGATAAAAAGCTAAAATTAGAGTGAAATAAGACGAATTTGCAGACATTAGAAAAAGTTGAAACTACTTCAATATCTGTTTTTTAATTGAAGGGAAAAGAGGAAGCAGATTGGGTGTCTAATTAAAAGTTTAATTATGAAATTTAACATAGCAGTAATACCAGGAGATGGTATAGGACCAGAGGTGATAGAACAGGCAAAAAAAGTGATCAATGCAGTAGGGTTTGTATATGAACATACCTTTATTTACAAAGAGGGGTTGATGGGGGCTTGTGCAATAGATAAAACAGGAACTCCATTACCAGATGAAACAATAGCTTTATGTAAAGATTCAGACGCTATACTATTTGGAGCTATTGGAGATCCTAAGTATGATAATGATCCTTCTGCAAAAGTACGTCCTGAGCAAGGATTATTACGATTGAGAAAAGAATTAGGATTATTCTGTAATCTTCGCCCCGTAAAGGCATATGATCAATTAATTAGGAACTCCCCTCTAAAGGAAGAGATTGTTAAAGATACAGATATTGCTATTTATAGAGAGTTAACAGGAGGTATTTACTTTGGAATAAAAGAATTGAGTGATGATGGTAATATTGCCTTTGATGGCTGTTCTTATTCTAAAGAAGAAATAGAACGAATAGCACATTTAGCTTTTAGAGCAGCTCAAAATAGAAAAAAAAGATTAACCTTAGTAGATAAAGCAAATGTATTGGAAACTTCTAGATTATGGAGAAAAACTGTTACAACGTTAGCTGTTGAATATCCTGATGTAAAGCTAGATTTCCTATTTGTAGATAATGCAGCAATGCAAATCATTTTAAATCCAAAGCAATTTGATGTAATTTTGACAGAAAATTTATTTGGAGATATCATCTCAGATGAAGCAAGTGTTATAGGAGGATCAATAGGTTTGTTAGCATCAGCTTCTATAGGAAAGGAAGATGCTTTGTTTGAACCTATTCACGGCTCTTTTCCACAAGCAAAAGGAAAAGACATAGCGAATCCGTTAGCCTCTATTTTATCAGCAGCAATGCTGTTAGATCATTTAGGGTTGCATGAAGAAGCGGAAGCTATCAATAGTGCCGTTCAGAAGTCATTAGAATTGGGAATTTCGACAATGGATATCAATTCAGAAAAACCATTTACTACATCTAAGGTGGGAGATTTTATTGCTGATTACATACAAAATCAAGAAGATAGCAATATAAATTTTCAAAATATTCATATGGGGCAAAGTACTATTATTTAGTTTCTATTGAAATTTTGCAATAAATTATGCCAAGGAAATTTCCTTGGCATAATTAGTGAAGTGATTTCAACTTTTTGTTTTGAAGCGAACATTTAGGATTTTTTGCCCTAATGAAGTCTTTTTTTGAGCAACATAGCTTTAGCTACATTGTGACAACAACCTAAAATTAGGATGAAATAAGGAAAATTTGCAGGCATCAGAAAAAATTGAAACCACTTCAATATCTGGTATCAGAAAAAAATTAAGTTAAGCTAGGTTCTTTATTTAAAAAGGACATAAATTTCTCACTTTCCTCTGGTCGCATAGCGATGTTTCCTACAGGAACTTTTCCGTCAACGGCTTCAATAATTTGAGTTACCATTTCATGATTAAAAGCACCACATAACTCGATAAGATGTACTCTTTTATCTTGTAGCTTTTTAGCGGCTTTACAAGCCATATTAATATCCTGTACGCAATATACAGTAGTTGTAAAACCATTCGCTTTTAATGCTGTTGACTGTTCTTCGGTGTAGCTTGGATCTATCATAATAAATCCATAGTTAGAAAATTTCATATTGCTTTATTTTTAGTTTGTAAATAAGATTTTTAGCAAGAGTTAAAGCTTGATTATTAAGTATTCAAGAGCCTTTCTTTTGCCATATAAATATACGAAAAATTACGAAAGATACCTAGGAGTATTTACTTGTAAAATAAAGTTTTTAGAATAGTATATTACTAATAACAATTTGAAATTATTGGAAAAGAAAGCGTTTTTTATATGGGTATAAAGCCCCATTATAAATGAGGCTTTATCATATTATTAGAAAAGGCCTACAGGCTTTTTATCATAAGAAATAAGCATGTTTTTTACAACGCGATAATGATCTAATACCATTTTATGGTTTTCACGACCAAATCCTGATTCTTTAACACCTCCAAAAGGAGCATGAGCAGGATATGTATGGTATTGATTAACCCAAACTCTACCAGCTTGGATGGCTCTTGGAACTTGGTATAATTCATGAGCATCACGAGACCAAACACCAGCTCCTAAACCATAAGAAGTGTCATTAGCAATAGCGATAGCTTCTTCAGTAGAACTAAAAGTAGTCAAGGCAACAACAGGACCAAAAATTTCTTCTTGGAATACACGCATGGTGTTATTTCCTTTTAAAATGGTAGGTTGTATATAATAACCTTCTGAAAGTTCACCTTCATAATTTCCTGCTGATCCACCCGCTAAAACAGCAGCTCCTTCTTCTTTACCTATATTGATATAGTTAAGAATTTTATGATATTGTTCTTTAGATACTTGAGAGCCAATCATTGTTTCAGGGTCAAGTGGATTTCCTGTTTTTACGTGCTTTAAGCGAATTTTCATTTTTTCAATAAAAAGATCTGCAATGTCTTCATGTACCAAGATACGAGAAGGAGAAGTACAAATTTCACCTTGATTAAGAGCAAACATTAGTGCTCCTTCAATAGCTTTATCAAAAAAGTCATCATCTTTATCGGCAACGGAAGGGAAGAAAATATTGGGAGATTTCCCACCTAATTCCATAGTAACGGGTATGATGTTTTCAGCAGCATTGTGTAATACTTTTCTTCCTGTTTCGGTAGAGCCAGTAAAAGAAAGTTTAGCAATTCTATTAGAAGTAGCTAAAGCCTGCCCTGCTTCGATACCAAATCCAGTAACAATATTTAATACACCTGGAGGTAAAATATCTGCAATTAACTCCATTAAAACCATTACACTTGTAGGAGTTTGTTCCGCAGGTTTTACTACGATAGTACATCCAGCAGCTAAAGCAGGAGCAATTTTCCAAGTGAACATAAGTAAAGGGAAATTCCAAGGAATTATTTGACCAATTACACCAAGAGGCTCGTGTAAAACAATACTTACAGTATCTTTATCGTGCTCAGAGATACTACCTTCATCGGCGCGAATAACACCAGCAAAATAGCGGAAATGATCAATACAATAAGGAATGTCAGCTGCGCGAGACTCTCTAATAGGTTTTCCGTTATCAATAGTTTCTGAAGTAGCTAATAGCTCAAAATTATCTTCCATTATTTGAGCTATTTTTAAGAGTATATTGCTACGTTCTGTAACAGAAGTATTACTCCATGTAGGAAAAGCTTTATGAGCGGCATCTAGTGCCAAGTTAACGTCTTCTTCTGTAGAGCGAGCTGCTTGGGTAAATACTTTACCATCTACGGGAGATACGTTGTCGAAGTATGCTCCTTTAACAGGAGGAACAAATTTCCCATCGATAAAATTTTCATATCTTTTTTTGAAAAGGGGTTTTTTTACGTTTGCCATAATGTATTATAAGATTTATTTTTTAGCTTTAAAAAAGCATTTTTAATTCAGGGGCAAATGTATGGACAACTCTTGTTGTATAGGTTATTCATCCAGTTCAATCATTTATGAAAAAAGGTCAAAATAACCATATAGAATTTACGAATGCTGCCTTAATTATTTTATTATAAATGATAGGTATTCAAACTTTTTTAGTATAATGCATAAAAATATCTTAAGGTATTATATTAATAAAATAATAACCTGTTTTTTGGAGGAGGTTAAACTAGAAAATATTTTTAGGACTCACTCCAAATTTCTTTTTAAAAGCAGTACTAAAGTTAGATAGGTTATTGTATCCCATTTCTAAATAAATATCGGAAGGTTTTAAATTACCTGATTCTAACATTTTTTTTGCCCTTTGCAATCGTTTGTTTTTTAACCATTTTCCTGGTGCTTCATTGTACTCTGAAATAAAGCGACGCTTAAAAGTAGATAAACTCATATTACATAAAAAAGCAATTTCTTCAAGTTTTAGATTGGAGTAGGTATTCTTTTCTATAATGGACTTAAAAGAAGATATTTCTCTGGAAATTAAAGTGTGTAAGTACAATTCAAATATAGTTCCGTATTTATTGAGTAAATACAGTAGTATTTCATCGAATTTTATAGAGAGGAGCGAGGCTGATAAATTAGAGTGTAAAGAGGTTATATTAGACAAAGAGTTTAAGAAGGATGTAATATAAGAATCATTTTCTATAATGAAATAAGGAGTTTCTTCTTTAGACGGGGAAGCATTATTAGTATATTTATTAAGAAAATCGATTAACTTTTTTTCAGAAAAGAAAAAAAGCTTACAAAAATAAGTAGTGTCAAAGTCCATTAACTCTGTCCAAAGCCAATTTCCCTTTTTTAATAATAATGATTGCTTTTTATCAACGGAAATGGAAGCATTAGCAAAATGTAATTGCTTTCTACCAGCAGGTAAGAAACTAAACATATTCATATTCAAATTGACTTTGCTTTTAATGACATTGCGAGTCATTTTAAAGTCGTAAATCAACAGGTCGTGCTGTTGTTTAAAATCTTGAATATAAATTTCGGGAAAGCTTTCTATTGGCATTTTATTTTTCATACGAAAATACCGCTATTTTTAATTTAAAAGTAGCGGTATTTTAGAATTTATAAATGCGTTTAATTAGAGGGAAAGCTATTCTTTCTCAAAAAAGCTAAACACATTTCCACCATAGCGTTTATCATAACTGTGTTTTGGATGGCTAGATAAATCGGTATGCTTTGAATGTTCGACAATTAGTAATCCATCATCATTTAAAAGATTTCTTTCAAAAACGGTATTCACAATCTTTAAAAACTCTTCCTTTTCGAAATCGTATGGAGGATCTGCAAATATCACGTCGGTCTTTAAAGGAGTTTTTTCTAAGAATTTATAAACATCACTTTTATAAGTATGAATATCAAAATTCAAATTTTCAGCGATACTTTGAATAAATTTTATACAAGCAAAATGTTGATCAACAGCATATATTTCTTTACTTCCGCGAGAAGCAAATTCAAAACTAATATTGCCAGTACCAGAAAAAAGATCCATGACAGAGATGGCATCAAAATAATACAAGTTATTAAGAATATTAAATAAGGATTCTTTTGCCATATCTGTTGTAGGTCTAACAGGTAAGTTTTTAGGAGCAGTTAATCGTCTTCCTTTATATTTTCCAGATATAATACGCATTATGAAATAAGAATAAAATTAGAATGGTTAGAAAAATCGTTTGAATTGTTAAAAAAGTTTGAAGTAGTACTGATAAAATTTATATTTCTAATATACTGATAAGTAATTGTATAAATAGCAGAGTTCTCTTCGATATCTCCAGAAAAAGTAAGTTGAAATTCATTAGGATCTAGTCCCAATTGCTCTGCAGTAAAAAGAAGATAGTAAAGGAAGTCTTCTTTAGTATTAAAAGGATAAGAGTTGTAAAGAAGCAAAGAATTGTCTTTTAAAACTACGATATCCAATTGGCTTTTAAAAACATGAGCGAAAAAGTAGGAGCGACCATCTTTTTTAGTGTGATTTAATAATTTATCAATTAACACAGAAGCGTGATGTCTGTATTCAAATTCCCCAAAATTTTGAAAGAGGTAATTATTGATATTAACGTAGGGTACGTACACATTCTTGGCTTCTATACATTGTAAATCGTCAAAGGCAATAAAGTCAGTAGCCAACGTTTTGATATTATAGTTAAGATATGTTTTTAATTCCTTTTCCTGAAAGTATTCATTAGGAACCAGTGTAGCTAAGTTACTTTGATGAATAGCAATAGTATTTTTAAAATCTTGCTGCAAATCAGGGTCAGAAGAAAAGATATGCTCAATCTTTTCAAGGAGTAGTTCAGGAGTAGCTATCTTTTGATCAAAAGAATATTTTGTAAAACAAATAGGTTTGTGAGACAAAGCATCTTTGATGCAAAAAGAAAATCCATCCAAACTGAATTGGACGGATAAATCTTTATGTTCTGAAACAATATTGTTTCTTGTACTATTTTTTTGCAATGTTGGTTATTTTATCATAAGAAGGAGGCCAGTTACCACCTGTTGTTACATCTTCTAAAGAACCTACAGAAACAAAAGCGCCTTTAATTTGATCTGTTTCAACAGCTTCTAACTCTCTTTTTACTAAAGAACGATCCATTCCCTTTAAAATAGTTTCCTTGTCTATTTTCGCTTCAAAAACAGGAACAACTAATCCTGCTACTTTTTCAATCTCAGCAGTTTCTAAAGTATATTGTTTGGCTGTATTAGGAACGTTAAACATATTTTTATAGTCTTTACCATCAAAATATTTCTTTACATCTTCATATCCTATAGTATCTATTTTTCTTTTAGAAACAGTCACAAAGATGCCTCCACCTTTATCTACTTTTTCTTCAACATTTTTAGTTTCTGTTAATGCTAATTTACCAGTTTCAATGAAGTTAAGCAAAGTATCTTTATTTTTAGTATATGTTCCATATACCTGTTTGTATTTTACTTCAGCATCACGAATTAGTTTCAAATTTTGAATTACCTTAGCGTAACGTATTTGCTTGTCTTCGTTAAATTTAATAGGACTCATTACTCCTTCATAAATCTTCCACCCTAAATAAACAGAAGCACCTAAGAGTAATAAAGAAACTAGCCATCTCATTTTAAGTGGTACAAATTTAACAATAACTAATGCTAAAATAAATGCAACCACAACAGCTGCTAAAATCATTAATACTAAATTCATTTTTTTAATTTTTAATATGTGATAGTCGCAAATCTACAATTTTTTTTCAATGAAGAAAACTTTTCTTTATAAATAGGCTTATCTTTGTGAATTATTTATAATATGATAAAAACCGAAGCTGATTTTTACAAAGAGATTATTCAAAAATTTCCTTATGAACCTACTTACAAGCAAAACCTCCTTATAAATGAGCTAACAAAGTTTATTTTTACCAAAGATACTCGCGCTTTGTTCTTATTGAAAGGATATGCAGGTACAGGAAAAACAACAACCATAAGTACAATCGTAAATAGCTTATGGAAAGCAGGAAAAAAAGCTGTTTTATTAGCTCCAACAGGACGCGCGGCTAAAGTAATTTCAGGATACTCAAAAAAACAAGCCTTAACGATACACAAGAAAATCTATTTTCCTAAGAAACAAAGCAATGGGGCAGTCGATTTTGTATTGCAACCGAATAAACATAATAACACTGTTTTCATAGTAGATGAGGCCTCAATGATACCAGATAGACCTCAAAGTGCTAAGTTGTTTGAAAATGGTTCGTTGCTAGATGATTTGATATCGTATGTATATTCGGGTAAAAATTGTAAGATTGTTTTTATTGGAGATACCGCCCAGTTGCCTCCTGTTAAATTAGATGTGAGTCCTGCTTTAGAAGCAGATAAACTTGCTTTAGACTTTAATAAAGAAGTTACAGAGATAGAGTTAGATGAGGTAGTTCGTCAAAAAGAAAACTCAGGAATTTTATTCAACGCAACAGATTTACGTTTGCTATTACAAGGAGGAGCAACTCACTTTCAGTTTGATCTAAATTTTCCAGATATTATCAGGTTAGAAGATGGTGATGATATTCAAAATGCTATAACTTCCGCTTATGATGGTGATATGGGGGTGGAAGATACGGCTATAATTGTAAGGTCTAATAAAAGAGCCAATCAATATAATCAGCAAATTCGTTATAAAATAAGAGGACAAGAAAATGATATTTCTACGGGAGACTATGTTATGGTGGTTAAAAACAATTATTTTTGGCTAAAAGACGCATCATCGGCAGGTTTTATTGCAAATGGAGATATCTGTGAAGTAATGAGAATTAATACAGTAAAAGAACTGTATGGATTTAAGTTTGCAGAAGTAGAAATTAGAATGATTGATTACCCTGATATGAAACCTTTTGAAACAGTTTTATTATTAGATACTTTAACTAGCGAAAGTCCTTCTCTAACTTATGAAGAATCCAATAAATTATACGAAGCTGTGAAAGAAGATTTTGCAAATGAATCAAAATATAAACAGTTTATAGCCATAAAAAAGAATAAATATTTCAATGCTCTTCAAGTAAAGTTTTCGTATGCTATGACCTGCCATAAGTCTCAAGGAGGACAATGGAATACTATTTTTATAGAACAACCTTATTTGCCAGAAGGACCCAGTGTTGAATACTTAAGATGGTTATATACTGCGGTAACACGAGCCCAAGAAAGATTATATTTAATAGGATTTAAAGATGAATGTTTTTTAAGTAGCTAAATGTTAGCGTTTTGTTAATTTGATAGGATACACTTATAAAAAAACTACATTTGTTTACGATTCAAATTATTTCAAATGAATAAAAAATATTTTTTTGGATGTTTTTTCTTATTGGTTAACTTATCAATAGTAGCTCAAAAACCTCAGAAATTAACATCAAACCAAGTATATGAAAAGGTACAAAAGCTTAACTTTTTAGGAACAGCATTGTATATTGCAGCACATCCAGATGATGAAAACACTCGATTGATTGCTTATTTAGCAAATCATGTAAAAGCAAGAACAGGATATTTATCATTGACCCGAGGTGATGGAGGGCAAAATTTAATAGGTTCAGAAATCAGAGAGTTATTAGGAGTAATTCGTACACAAGAACTATTAGCGGCTAGAAGTGTAGATGGGGGAGAGCAAATGTTTTCAAGAGCGAATGATTTTGGATATTCAAAGCATCCTGATGAAACTTTAAAAATATGGAATAAAGATAAGGTACTAGCTGATGTGGTTTGGGCGATTCGTAAATTTAAGCCAGATGTAATTATTAATAGGTTTGACCATAGAACTCCAGGAACTACTCACGGGCATCATACGTCATCAGCAATGTTAAGTGTTGAAGCATTTGATTTAGCAAATGATCCAACGAAATATACAAGTCAGCTTAAAAAAATAGCTGTTTGGAAACCTAGAAGATTATTCTTTAACACTTCTTGGTGGTTTTATGGGAGCCAAGAAAAATTTGCAAAAGCAAATAAGAGTAATATGTTACAATTTGATGTAGGAGGCTATTACCCATTAAAAGGATTGTCAAATAATGAGTTGGCATCCATAGCAAGTAGCCAACATTTATGCCAAGGTTTTGGAAGATTGAGTACAAGAGGAAGCCAGAAAGAGTATGTAGAATTTTTAAAAGGAGATTTTCCAAAGGACAAAAATGATGCCTTTTCAGGAATTAACACTACATGGAATAGGATAGAAGGAGGAGGGGCAATAGGAGCTATTTTATATGAAGTAGAAGAAAATTTCGACTTTGTAAACCCTTCCAAACATTTGCCTGCTTTTATAGAAGCATATAAGCTTATAGGTGAGTTAAGAGATACGCATTGGAAAGAGATAAAATTAAAAGAACTTAAGGAAATTATTTTAGCTTGCTCAGGAATTTATTTAGAGGCTTCTGCAGCACGTTCAAGTAGTACCTTGGGAGAATCGGTTCAACTTCATTTTGAAGTGTTGAATAGAAGTTCAGCTTCTATGGAGTTAACAGGAATAAAAATAATACCAGAAGGAAAAGTTTTAAAAAAAGAGATTGATTTAGCTCCTAACAAAAAAGTGAACTTTAAAGAGAGGATTGTCATTAAAAATAAAGGATACTCATCACCTTATTGGTTACAGCTGCCTTGGAGTATGGGAATGTATAAGGTAACAAATCAGGAAAATATAGGAACTCCAGAAAGTAGGAGACCCATTCAGGTTCAGTTCAATTTAATGATTGAAGATACAGCAATTTCATTTGTAAAAAATGTAGTTCACAAGTATGCTAAAAGAGATAAGGGAGAAATTTATGAACCGTTTGAAGTACTTCCTAAAGTAACAACAAAGCTAAAAAACAAAGTATTTGTTTTTTCGGAAGATGCTTCGCAAAAAATATCTTTAGAAATTCGCTCAGGAGCAGAAAATAGCAAAGGTATTGTTGCGTTGGAAGTGCCAACGGGTTGGGAGGTAACACCAGCAGAAATACCATTTGAAATTACGCAAAAAGGATTGGTAGAGACTGTACAGTTTACAGTAACGCCTCCAGCCTATGAATCAGAAGGAACTTTAAAAGCAACGGCTATGGTTGATGGACAAAAATACACTAAGGAATTGGTAGAAATAGAGTATTCGCATATTCCTAAGCAATCGGTTTTATTACCGTCCATAGCTAAGGTTACACGATTAAATATTAAGAAGAAAGGAAATACGATAGGGTATATTCAAGGATCAGGGGATGCAGTGCCGGCAAGTTTGCGACAAATAGGTTATAAGGTTGTAGAAATAACACCTGAAAATATTAACGATAAAAATTTACAGCAATTTGATGCAATTGTTTTAGGAATTCGCGCATATAATACTTTGCCAGCATTGCAATTTAAGCAAAAGTATTTATTAGACTATGTGAAAAATGGAGGCAATATGATTGTCCAATATAATACTAATAGAAATGTAGCTATAAAAGCGCCATACAAATTAAAACTATCGAGAGATCGTGTAACAGATGAAGAATCTGAAGTAAAAATTATAGCAAAAACACACCCCGTATTAAAGTATCCGAATATTATAACAGATGAAGATTTTAAAGGATGGGTACAAGAAAGAGGGCTTTATTTTCCGAATCAATGGGGCAGTGAGTTTACACCTATATTGTCTATGAAAGATAAAGGAGAAAGTGCTAAAAAAGGAAGTTTATTAGTTGCTAGTTATGGAAAAGGAAATTATATATATACAGGATTGAGCTTTTTTAGAGAATTACCAGCAGGAGTCTCAGGAGCCTATAAATTATTTGCCAACTTATTATCTCTAGGAAAAGAAGAATAAAAAAATAGGGTACTTATATAAATAAAACACCTTGTATTTTTTATTTACAAGGTGTTTTTTATTCGTTTTGTTTTGGAAATACCTGTATTAATAAGCTATTTTATCTTGCTTTTTAGTCCATTCTTGAAAAGGTGCCAAAGCAATATCTCTTCCAACTTGTTCAAAAGGAATACTTCTTTTTTCGTAAGGTAATGGAATTTCTTTATAGATGAACTCATCATCAAAACCAATATTAGCGGCATCTACTTGATTACTTCCATAATATACCTTATCAGGTCTAGCCCAATAAATAGCTCCTAAGCACATAGGGCAAGGCTCACAAGAAGTATATACAATACAACCATCTAATTGAAAAGAGCCTATATTCTTGCACGCATCTCTAATAGCAGTTACTTCTGCATGAGCTGTAGGATCATTAGTAGAAGTAACCTTGTTATTTCCGCGTCCTATAATTTCTCCATCTTTTACCACGATGCAGCCAAATGGGCCCCCTTCATTATTATTCATTCCCTTTAAAGCTGCTTTTACAGCCTCACTCATAAATTCTTCGTGATTTTTCATTTATTATTATTATAAAGTTAATTCTATTCACTAAAAAAGCTGCAAAAATTAATTGCAGCCCTTGTTTTATATAAGCTGAATTAGTTTATTTTAAACTACCAGTCATATCAGCAGGTTTTACCCACTCGTCGTATTGTTGCTCAGTAACATAGCCTAAGCGAACAGCTTCTTCTTTTAAAGTAGTTCCGTTTGCGTGTGCAGTATTTGCAATTTCTGCAGCTTTATAATATCCTATTTTAGTATTCAAAGCAGTAACTAACATTAAAGAGTTATTTAATAATTCAGTAATTCTAGCTTGATTTGGCTCAATACCGCTTGCGCAATTTTCATCAAAAGAAATGCAAGCATCACCAATTAGTTGAGCTGATGCTAGCACATTTGCCGCCATCATTGGTTTAAATACGTTTAATTCGTAATGTCCTTGGGTTCCTCCAATAGTTACAGCTACATCATTCCCCATAACTTGCGCGCATACCATTGTCATTGCTTCAGCTTGTGTTGGATTTACTTTTCCAGGCATGATAGAAGAACCAGGTTCGTTAGCTGGAATGATAATTTCGCCAATACCAGAGCGAGGCCCAGAGGCCATTAGTCGGATATCATTGGCAATTTTATTTAAAGAAACAGCTAATTGTTTCAGTGCTCCATGTGTTTCTACCAATGC
This sequence comes from Tenacibaculum maritimum NCIMB 2154, assembly GCF_900119795.1. Classification (NCBI taxonomy): domain Bacteria; kingdom Pseudomonadati; phylum Bacteroidota; class Flavobacteriia; order Flavobacteriales; family Flavobacteriaceae; genus Tenacibaculum; species Tenacibaculum maritimum. Next base: position 2,048,173 of record NZ_LT634361.1, on the reverse strand, counting down.
GTCATGAGCAGCTAATGCCTCAAATTTATTTTCAGCAGTAACAAATGGCAGTCCAGTAAATTCAGCAATATATTTGGCTACTAAGACGTCATATCCAGCAGGTGTATTTAAACCAGTACCTACCGCAGTACCACCTAATGCTAATTGAGATAGATGCGCCAAAGTATTTTTTAATGCTTTTAAACCAAAGTTTAGCTGCGCAACATATCCAGAAAATTCTTGTCCTAATGTCAAAGGAGTAGCATCCATTAAATGGGTACGTCCAATTTTTACAACGTTAGCAAAGGCTTCTGATTTAGCTTGTAAAGTATCTCTTAACTGTGTAATTCCAGGAATCGTTGTTTCTATAATTTTTATATAAGCAGCAATGTGCATTCCTGTAGGGAAAGTATCGTTAGAAGATTGAGATTTATTTACATCGTCATTGGGCTGTATTGTTTTTTCACCTTCACCTATCACGTTCCCAGCAATCTCATGCGCTCTATTCGCAATTACTTCATTCACATTCATATTTGATTGTGTACCAGAACCTGTTTGCCAAATGACCAAAGGAAATTGATGATCGTGTTTTCCATCTAAAATTTCATCACAAACTTGCGCTATTAAATCGCGTTTTTCATTACTTAAAACACCTAAATCAGCATTGGTATAAGCAGCGGCTTTCTTTAAATAAGCAAAACCGTAAACCACCTCCAAGGGCATTGATCCAGCAGGACCTATTTTGAAGTTATTACGAGAACGCTCAGTTTGCGCTCCCCAATATTTATCTGCAGGAACTTCTACCTGTCCCATAGTATCTTTTTCGATTCTATATTTCATTTTGAGTATGATTTTAAATGCTAAAAATTAATAAAATGCTAAATTACAAATTCTCGATCTTTTAAAAATTTATTTTTATCATAATTTATTTTGAAATTATTGTGCGAAAAAGAAAAATAGTTTTAATTTTGTGGCGTAACAATATTTAATAAGAAACTAATGTTAGATTTTTCAGAATTTTCAGGACTGGTATTATTCATGTTTATTTTTACAGCAGGTTTTTGGCTGTTGATTTTCTTGTTAACATTTGTCGTTCCTTATTGGATTGGAGGAACAATTTGGGAAAATATAAAGTTAAAGAAAGAAGCAAAGAGAGCTGCTGAAGGAAAATAATAGCAATTCTAAACATATATTATAAAGCTCGTTCTTTTATTTTAAGGAACGAGTTTTTTTTATAAAAAGAAATTAGAGGTTAAAAAAGTAAAATATGTTGAGTGCACACACTTTTTTTAAAGGCGCATTCTCAAAAATAGTGCTATTCTAAATAAGAAGACTTGTAGATTTCAGCTTCCTTTAAACTCTGCTCTTTTTCATATGAATTCCAATGATAGCCAAGGCAAAATATTAAATCAAGGAATTTCAAATTAAGCTTTTAAAGAAATATCCTATTCTAGCCTTCAAAATCACCACCACTGCCACTCGTTCTTGAGTGGTTTTGTTTTGGTCTTTTTTTCTTTTGGTTGAAGCGATAAGTAAAACTCAAAGATATTTGTCGTTCCCTCCATTGAAAAGCTGCTGTTGAAATAGTTACTGGAGTAATTCTTCCCCCGTAATAAGTAGTACTATTTCTTTTACGAGAATTAAACAGATCATTAATGTTTAATATCAAAGAAGCCTTGTCTTTAAGAAAGTCTCTACTAAAAGCTAAGTTTGTTATAAAAACACCTTTTCTATCAGTTAAAGCAGTAGTTTGTGCACCGCGATATAGTAAGCGAGTTTGCCATTGAATTTTAGCTGGCAAACTAATGCGAGTATTAAAACGAGCAAACCAACTATTTTGATTTACTTTATCTAGAAAAACAGATTGTAGGTTATTATAAGTATATGTAAAAGCATCTATATTAAAATGGAAATAATTAAATGTAGCAGACAAACGTATTTTTTTAGAAGGAGAGTAATTAGAGGTAAGTTCAAATCCGTAACGATTTTCAGTACCTAAGTTTACAGGAGTTCTAATAAAAACATCGAAAGATTTTCCATTTTGTATTCTTCTTTCAGTAAAAGAAATAGCTTGCATGATGTCTGTGAAATGCTGATAATAAATAGAGGTGTTAATAATTAATTTGTTAATTTTATTAGTATATCCTATATCAAAAGAACTAGTAAAAGTTGGATTGATATCTGGATTTCCTTTGAATATATTTCTTGCTGAACTACGAGATTCAAAAGGGTTTAAAAACCAGTGACGAGGCCTTCTAAGCCTTCTAGAATACCCTAAAGTTAATTGAGCATACTTATTCAGTTCATATCCTAAGTTTATGGTAGGAAACCATTCTGTATAGTTTTTATTGGAAGCTTCCTTTGTGGTCAATACTGCTAAGTCAATATCTGTAATTTCAGTTCGTAAGCCTAGCAAGTAAGAAAAATCGCGTAATCGATTGCCATATTGTATGTAAAAAGCATAAATATTTTGCTTGAAATCAATAGCATTAGAAGGATCGTATTCAAAAGGAGTTCCATTTTTGTCGCGCACTTTAAAGTCTGAAAAGAGGTCTTGCACAGTTGTTTTATGTCCAAATTCAAGTTGACTGTTTTTTCCGAAAGGAATGAGGTAATCGATTTGAAATAGGAAGTCTTTGGAATTGGTAATTTGTGAATTGATTTCTTCTAAAATGCCAGCTACAGAAACAGGAGCATTTTCTAAAGAGCTGCTATCATTATATTGCGCTTCTATGACCAGTTTTTTGCCTTTTCCATGGAAGTTATTGGTATAATTTAAAGTATATTGTTTATCAGTAGTTTTTTTATCTTCATTTTCAATTCTATTTTCAGTAGAAGTTAAGGAGTTTGATAGATTGCTATTTTCTGTGAAGTTAGTAGTAGTAGTATGACTATTATTCTTTTTATAGAAAAAAGAACTTGTGATAGAACTGTTTTTAGTAAGGTAATATTCTAAACCTAAAGAGGTGTTTATATTGGTGTTTTTCCTGTCAAAAAAACGATCTTCATTGCGAAAATCCTTAATAGTTGCATCTGGATTAAAATTGGTGAAAAAAGTTTGTGAATTTCCTGGGCTCTTGCGGTAAGAGTAATTCATATTAGAAAATAAGTTGATTTTTTGTGCGCGGTAATTCAAATTGGGAGAGATACTTAAAACTTCAGGGATACCAGTTGTTAGATTTATAGCACCGTTAACTCCTCGGATATTACCTTTTTTAAGAATGATATTTAAAATCCCAGCAGTTCCTTCTGCGTCGTAGCGTGCGGAAGGGGAGGTGATTACTTCAACTTTTTCAATGGCTTCAGCAGGAAGGTTACGCAATGCATCTGTACTGTTTAAGCCTATTAAAGAAGAGGGTTTTCCATCTATTAAAATACGAACATTTTCATTTCCTCTAAGGCTTACTGTTCCTTCAGCATCTACATGAACAGCAGGAACATTGTCTAAAACATCACTGACACTTCCTCCTTTAACAGTCATGTCTTTACCAACATTATATATTTTTTTGTCGAGTCGAATTTCAATGGTTGATTTTTCAGCAATGACTTCTACTTCTTCAAGAGTTTCTGTATCTTCTGAAAGAAGGATTGTGCCTAATGAAGTATGATTGGTTAGTATTTTATTAGATAATTGTTTTGTTTTAAAACCTATGAATTCTATGTTAATATCATAACTTCCTTGAGGAACTCGAATCAAAAAAAGGCCTTTTTCATTCGTAATTCCACCTGTAATTTGCTGATTTTTTAAATCTGTCAATATGATTGTAGCGTATTCTAATGGTTGTCTGGTGGAGGCTTCTAGCACAATGCCTGATAATAAGGTTGTTTGCTTTGTATGCATTTTAGGTTTTTGTGCATAAAGAGAGATGTTATAAATGCAGAAAATAAATAGTAATAGTTTTTTCATAAGAAGAGGTATTGAGCACATTTATAATTAGACATTTTAAACTAGCAAAGGTTTAAAAAAAAAGTCCTCAATTTTGAGGACTTTCTTACTTGTTTTTAGAGATTTTATTTTCTTCGTCTTTGTTGAGCGGCTTGTTGCTCTTGAGCTTGTTTCATTGCTTCGTCTAAACGTTGACGAAATTTGCTTTTTGCTTTTTCAGGTTTCTTTTTATTTTCTTCTATTTGAGCATGAATTTTCTTCTCGTCAATAACATAATGCTTAATAACTAACATGATTGCAATGGTTAGTAAGTTTGAAACAAAATAATATAAACTTAAGCCACTTGCATAGTTGTTAAAAAAGAATAACATCATAAGAGGAGAGAAGTAAATCATATACTTCATCATTTGACTCATATCAGGCATTCCTTCTTGTGTTGGTTGTTGCATATTTGCTTGTTGGCTTTGATTCATTTTCATATAAAAGAAAATAGCAATGGATGCAAGTATTGGAAATAAACTTACGTGGTCTCCATAAAAAGGAATTTTAAAAGGAAGTTTGAAGATCGTATCATAAGAAGATAAATCGGTAGCCCATAAAAATCCTTTTTGGCGTAATTCTATATTAGAAGGGAAAAATCTGAACAGAGCGAAGAAAATAGGCATTTGAAGCAATGCAGGAATACATCCAGACATCATGCTGACTCCTGCTTTTCGTTGTATAGCCATTATTTCTTGTTGACGTTTCATGGCATTTTCTTTTCCTGGATACTTGTCGTTAACTTCTTGCATCTCAGGTTTGATAACCTTCATTTTAGCACTTGATAAATAAGATTTATAAACTAGTGGAGACATTAGGATACGTACTACAATAGTCATTAAAATGATAATTAAGCCGTAGTTGCTCATAAACCCTTTTAACAAATTGAAAACAGGGTAAAAAATAGTTCTGTTTAAAAATCCAAAAATTCCCCAACCTAAATCTACTATTTCATCTAAATCTGTTTTAGCATAAGTTTTTAATAAATTATAGTTTGTAGGACCGTAATACCACTTCATATTGTAGTTCAACTCACCATTATTTACAACTAAAGGAGTTTTTAAGCTATATGTTTTTGTAAAAACACTGTCAATTTCTTCACCTTTAAAGTCTTGTGAAATTAAGGTAGCATTATTAAAAGGAGTGTCAGTTAGTAATATTGAAGAGAAAAAGTGCTGTTTAAAAGCTACCCAATTAACATCATTTACATTTTCGGAATCTTTAGGGCTTAAATATTCTACCTCGTCGTCAGCTTTATAGTAATAAGTTGAATACATATTTTCTGTTTGCTGACTTTTTTCATGTCTGTATGCTTCTAATTTCCAATCGAGATTGATTTGTTGAGAAGTATTAATGATATTTCCTAATCCTTGAGAACGAACAGCAAAATTCACCATATATTGGTCATGAGACATTTCGTAGCGATATTCTAAGAACTTGCTATCTGAAACTTTTAACTTCATAGAAAGTACAGTCAATGTTCCGTTTTTGGTGAGAGAAGGCTCGAAAAATAGTTCTTTAGTATTTAAAACTCTATTGTCTGTAGTTCCAAAATTAATATTGAAAGAAGCATTATTGCCTTTAATCAAATATAAGGGCAATTTATCGTAAGTAAAATAATTTTTGACTAAGGCTTCTGTAATTTGCCCTCCTTTATTAGAAATAGTTAATTTTAAAACTTCGTTTTCTAAGGTAGTTGTTCCTTCTTTTCCTTTGATAGCACTATGAGCAAAAGCACCTAGTTTACTTTTTAAAGCTAATTGTTGTAAAGAATCGTTTTGAATATTTGTATTGATTCTTTCAGCAGGAGTACTGCTTATTTTTGTAGAATCAATAATTTCTTGGTTGGTGGTATTTTCTGGTTGTACTTCTGGCTTTTGGCTACTCATATACCAAAACATGATTGCCCCCAGTAAAATCATTCCTATTAAGGAATTGAAATCAAATTTTTTTTCTTCCATTGATGTATGTTATAATGTCAATTTGTCATTTTTCTAAAAAAGGATTTAGAGAAAAACTCGACAAATGTAGCAAAACTCTATGATTTTTAAGATGTTTTGTTACGGTTAATTTAGCGAATACTAATAGTTCAAAGAGTATTCCATTTAATAAGCTGATTCAAAACTTTTCAGTTTGCCAAAAAGCATTACTTTGAGTACCTTTTCTTTATTTCAACATCGTATAATTTCAAAAGCTTCAGCGTTCTATAAATAGTTGATGGTTTTGGTGTAAAGTTAAAAGGGTAAATCTAGTGCAGTGTATAAAAAAAAGCCAACATTTCTACACGTATTTTGTTGGCTTTTTTTCTTATTTTTTAGATTGTTCTAAAGCTGCTTTTATAAAATTGACAAATAAGGGATGTGGATTTAAAACAGTGCTTTTATATTCGGGATGATATTGCACTCCCACAAACCAAGGATGAGTATCTATTTCAACAATTTCTACTAAGCCAGTTTCAGGATTTATTCCAGTAGCTTTCATTCCAGCAGCTTCAAGTTGTTCTTTATAAGCATTATTGAACTCGTATCTATGGCGGTGACGCTCATGGATAGAAGTATTTCTGTAGGCAGCATATACTTTCGAATCCTTAGATAACTCGCAATTCCAAGAACCTAAACGCATTGTACCTCCTTTTTCAGTAATGCTTTTTTGCTCTTCCATTAGATTTATTACTGGGGTTTTACAATTTTCATCCATTTCTGTAGAAAAAGCATCTTTAAGCCCGAGTATATTCCTGCTATATTCAATAACAGCCATTTGCATTCCTAAGCATATTCCGAAAAATGGGATATGATTTTCACGTGCATACTGTACTGCTTTAATTTTACCTTCAATACCACGATCTCCAAAACCAGGAGCAACCAAAACTCCATTGATACCTTCTAGTTTTTGTATAACATTTTTAGAAGTTAACTCATCAGAATGAATCCAACGGATCTTAACTTTTGTTTCGTTAGTAGCGCCGGCATGAATAAAGGCTTCAGTAATTGATTTATAAGAATCATGCAATTCTACATATTTTCCGATTAACCCAATTTCAATAGTAGAGGTAGGATTTTTATGCTTTGATAAGAAATTATTCCAAGCTTCTAAAGCAGGTTGCTTATCTGTAGATAATTCTAATTTTTCTAGAACAACTCGATCCAATCCCTCATTAAACATTAAATTAGGTACGTCATAAATTGTTTCAGCATCTAAAGATTGAATGACATCTTGTTTTTTAACATTACAAAAGAGCGCTAGCTTACGTTTGATAGTATCATTGATATGGTGTTCAGAACGGCATACCAAAATATTAGGACTAATACCACTTTGCATCAGCATTTTTACAGAATGCTGCGTGGGTTTTGTTTTTAGCTCGCCAGCAGCAGCCAAATAAGGTACTAAAGTTAAGTGAATAACAATGGCATTTTCATCTCCTAATTCCCATTGTAATTGACGAACAGCTTCTACATATGGTAGAGATTCAATATCTCCTACAGTACCTCCAATTTCCGTGATTACAATATCAAATTCCCCTGTTTTACCTAAAATTTGGATACGATGCTTGATTTCATCAGTAATATGAGGAATAACCTGTACCGTTTTTCCTAGAAATTCTCCTTTACGCTCTTTATGAATTACAGATTGGTAAATTCTTCCAGTTGTAACGTTATTTGCTTGAGAAGTAGGGATGTTTAGAAAACGTTCATAATGACCTAAATCAAGATCGGTTTCAGCACCATCTTCAGTAACAAAACATTCTCCGTGTTCGTATGGATTTAAAGTTCCTGGATCTATATTAATATATGGGTCTAGTTTCTGAATGGTTACTGAATAGCCTCTTTCCTGTAATAATTTAGCTAAAGAAGCTGCAATAATCCCTTTTCCTAGTGATGAAGTTACGCCTCCTGTTACAAAAACGTATTTAGTGTTGTTCATGGTATTATTAGGTTTGGGCAAAAGTAAGAACTCTCCAAGTTTTCGCAAACAAAAAGTGAATAAAAAAAACAAATAAAAAATATTTGAAATATTTTTGAGATAGTATTTGTGAAAAACAAAACTAGTTGTATATTTGCCAACGCTTTTAGCAGACGGAATTTCACAAAAGCAATATGTAATTTAAAGAAGATTTTTAAAAATATAAGTAATGCCAAAAAGAACGTACCAACCATCAAAAAGAAAGAGAAGAAACAAACACGGTTTCAGAGAAAGAATGGCTTCTGCTAATGGTCGTAAAGTATTAGCTAGAAGAAGAGCAAAAGGAAGAAAGAAAATTTCTGTTTCATCTGAAGCAAGACATAAGAAATAATGATTAACAATTGTTAATAATTGAGGTGTTACTATTTTTAGTAACACCTTTTTTTATACTTAAGTAATTTTTATTTTTACACAACAATACAACAAACTTTAAAATGCCTAAAAAACAAGACCTTAAATCAATTTTAATCATCGGTTCTGGCCCAATCGTTATTGGTCAAGCGTGTGAATTCGATTATTCAGGAACACAAGCGTTACGCTCACTTAGAGAAGATGGAATCGAAACAATTTTAATTAATTCGAATCCTGCAACAATTATGACAGATCCTTCAATGGCGGATCATGTGTACTTATTGCCTTTAACAACAAAATCATTAATCCAAATTTTAAAAGAGCATCCACAAATTGATGCCGTTTTACCTACAATGGGAGGGCAAACAGCATTGAATTTATGTATTGAAGCTGATGAAAAAGGAATTTGGGAAGATTTTGAAGTAGAAATTATAGGGGTTGATATTGAAGCTATTAACATAACTGAGGATAGGGAGAAATTCAGAAATTTAATGTTGGATATAGGAATTCCAATGGCCCCTCAAGCAACGGCAACATCTTATCTTAAAGGGAAAGAAATAGCACAAGAGTTTGGTTTTCCGCTAGTTATTAGAGCTTCATTTACATTAGGAGGAGCAGGGGCTTCTTTTGTTCATAATAAAGAAGATTTTGATGAATTATTAACACGTGGTTTAGAAATATCTCCGATTCATGAAGTAATGATTGATAAAGCTTTAATTGGTTGGAAAGAATACGAACTAGAGCTGTTAAGAGATAAAAATGATAATGTGGTTATCATTTGTTCTATTGAAAATATGGATCCTATGGGAATCCATACAGGAGATTCTATTACGGTAGCTCCAGCAATGACGTTATCAGATAAAACGTATCAAAAGATGCGCGATATGGCTATTAAAATGATGCGCTCAATTGGTGATTTTGCAGGAGGATGTAATGTTCAGTTTGCGGTTTCTCCTGATGAAAAAGAGGAAATCATAGCTATTGAAATCAATCCAAGAGTATCTCGTTCTTCTGCCTTGGCTAGTAAAGCAACAGGATATCCTATTGCAAAGGTAGCGTCAAAGCTAGCAATAGGTTATACTTTAGATGAATTAGAAAACCAAATTACCAAATCAACGTCGGCATTATTTGAACCAACGTTAGATTATGTGATTGTAAAGATACCTCGTTGGAACTTTGATAAATTTGAAGGATCTGATAGAGTGTTAGGGTTGCAAATGAAGTCGGTAGGAGAGGTAATGGGAATTGGACGCTCATTTCAAGAAGCTTTGCATAAAGCCACTCAGTCTTTAGAAATTAAACGTAATGGAATTGGCGCAGATGGAAAAGGGTATAAAAATTATGATCAGATCATAGAGAAATTGAAAAATGCTTCTTGGGATCGTGTTTTTGCTATTTATGATGCGATTCAGATAGGAATTCCATTGAGTAAAATTCATGATATCACAAAAATTGATATGTGGTTTTTAAGACAGTATGAAGAACTATATGAAATAGAAAAAGAAATTGCTACATATACTATAGATACTTTAGACAGGGAGTTGCTATTAGAAGCAAAGCAAAAAGGGTATGGAGATAGACAAATAGCACATATGCTAGGGTGTTTAGAAAGTGAGGTATATAGTAAGAGAGAAGAGTTAGGAGTTAATAGAGTTTATAAGTTAGTAGATACTTGTGCAGCAGAGTTTAAAGCAAAAACACCATATTATTACTCAACTTTTGAAAATACGGTTAAAACCGCAGATGGAGAGATAACGGTAGCAAATGAAAGTACTGTTTCAGATAAGAAAAAAATCATTGTTTTAGGATCGGGACCAAATAGAATAGGGCAAGGAATTGAATTTGATTATTGTTGTGTTCATGGAGTGCTGGCAGCTGCTGAAAGTGGTTATGAAACAATTATGATCAATTGTAATCCGGAAACAGTATCTACTGATTTTGATACCGCGGATAAACTCTATTTTGAGCCTGTTTTTTGGGAACATATTTATGACATCATTAAGCACGAGAAGCCAGAAGGGGTTATTGTTCAATTAGGAGGACAAACCGCTTTAAAGTTAGCAGAGAAGCTAACGAAATACGGAATTAAAATTTTAGGAACAAGCTTTGAGGCGTTAGATTTAGCAGAAGATAGAGGAAGCTTCTCTAGGTTATTACAGGAAAATAATATTCCTTATCCGGAATTTGGAATAGCAGAAACAGCTGATGAAGCACTAGCACTGGCAGAAAAATTAGACTTTCCAATCTTGGTAAGACCTTCTTATGTGTTAGGAGGACAAGGAATGAAGATTGTCATTAATAAAGAGGAATTAATAGAACATGTAGTAGGTTTATTAAGAAGAATGCCTAATAATAAATTGTTGTTAGATCATTATTTAGATGGAGCTATAGAGGCAGAAGCAGATGCTATTTGTGATGGTGAAAACGTGTATATTATAGGAATTATGGAGCATATAGAACCTTGTGGAGTACACTCAGGAGATTCTAATGCAACTCTGCCTGCATTTAACTTGGGAGATTTAGTGATGCAACAGATAAAAGATCATACAAAAACTATTGCTTTAGCTTTAAAAACAGTAGGGTTGATTAATATTCAATTTGCAATTAAAGATGATAAAGTATATATCATAGAGGCAAACCCGAGAGCTTCAAGAACAGTACCTTTTATAGCAAAAGCATATGGAGAACCTTATGTAAATTATGCAACAAAAGTAATGCTAGGAGATAAGAAAGTAACTGATTTTGATTTCAAACCTCAATTAAAGGGATATGCAATTAAACAACCAGTATTTTCATTCAATAAATTTCCAAATGTAAATAAAAAACTAGGACCAGAGATGAAATCGACAGGAGAGAGTATTTTGTTTATAGATAGCTTAAAAGATGATCAGTTTTATGATTTATATTCAAGACGTAAGATGTATTTGAGTAAATAATATTATTATCCGATACAGAATGATAATTAATATAAACTAAAAATAATTACAAAAAAATAATGCTCGACGTTTTTACTTCGAGCATTATTTTTATGAGTTTGCCTAAGATCATTTCAGAACAATAAATGATCTTAGTTTAAATGGGATAAGTATAAGGTTATTTTTTAGCTTTTTCAACAAGTTCTAATTTATCCGTAGAAGCCTTGGTGGTAAACATACCATAGTTGATAAATACATTTTTCTTTTCGATTTTTTCAATAGTTCCTACGGAGTTTCCATCAATTAAGCGAACCCTATCATTAATTTTAAAGATATAATCAGCTTTTGCTTTTGCTATTTTTTTAGCCTCTAATTTTTTTTCTTTTCTAACTTCTACTACTTTTTTGAGTACTTCATTCTCAATTTGTTGAACAATTTCTTTTTGCTTTTGAGCAATAACTTTTTCTTGTTTTTTTTGATTTTTTGTTTTAATGCTAGGAGGATTCTTTTTCAGATGTTTGGTTCTTTCTATGAGAGCCCATTTTGTAAAACTACTGGAGAGTTCTTTTTTGTTGTTGGTTTGGAAATACTTATTAAGAATCTCATTTGTCTTTCTACCAAGTGATAGCATACGTTGGTTATTATCATATAAATCTTGAAAACCAGATAGCTTATCCTTAATTTTTTGTTCTTTTTCTTGAAGACTTTCTAAATGTTGTTGCTCCTTACGTTTTTGTCTTTCTAAATTATCAGAGTTTTTTTGTAAACGATTTCGCTCTTTTTGTAATTTAGAAATAGTTTTATCCAGTCTAATTTTTTCTGTTTCAACACGTTTTTTAGCTTTGTTAATTAAGCTATAAGGAATCCCATTTTTCTGTGCAACTTCAAAGGTAAAAGAGCTACCTGCTTGTCCTATAAACAATTTATACAAGGGTTCTAGAGTGCGCTCGTCAAATTGCATATTTGCGTTGGTTACATTATCAAGTTCATTAGCTAAAACCTTTAAGTTAGCATAATGGGTTGTGATAATGCCAAAAGCCTCTTTTTGATAAAATTCTTCTAAAAATATTTCGGCTAAGGCGCCTCCAAGCTCTGGATCGGAACCAGTACCAAATTCATCAATTAAAAATAGGGTAGTTGTATTGCATTTTCGCAAAAAGTTACGCATGTTTTTTAAGCGGTAACTATAGGTGCTTAGTTGGTTTTCAATGGATTGATTGTCTCCAATATCTGTTAATACCGTGGAGAAAATAAATGTTTCACTTCGTTCATGTACAGGAATTAGAAAGCCGCTTTGCAACATAATTTGTAACAAGCCCACTGTTTTTAGAGTAATACTTTTACCGCCAGCATTAGGTCCTGAAATGACAATAATTTGTTGTTGTTGATTTAAAGAAAGTGTTTGCGGTATTGTTGGGACATTCTGATCTTTATTTTTTCTCCATAAGATAGGGTGGAAGGCGTCTCTAAAAAGTATTTTCTTTTCTTCGGAAATATTGGGTAATAGACCATTAATTTCCTGAGCATATTTTGCTTTAGCGGCAACATTATCTAAATGTATTAGAAAATCTAAGTATTTTTTTAATAGAGGAGTATAGGGTCTAATTAATTCAGCTAGTTTCTTTAGAACTTTTACAATTTCTTGCTTTTCTTCGTAGTATAAATTTTGAAGTTCTCTACTGTAGGCAAGTGTTGCTTGAGGAGCAATATAAACAATACTTCCTGTTTTTGATGCACCTAGTAAACTTCCTTTTACTTTTCGTCTATGCATTGCTAAAACAGCAAGTACTCGTTGGTTATCTATAATAGTTTCTTTAATATCATCTAAATATCCTGAAGATATATTTTTACTTAAAGCTCTTGAAAAGCTTTCAGAAATTTTACCGCGTATTTGTGCTATGTCTTTCCGAATTTGTTTTAACAGAGGAGAAGCATTATCGGAAACAACTCCATGCGAAGTAATAATCTTTTTTATAGTATCAGCAATAAATGTATCAAGTTCTATTCGTTCGCTAAGCAAAAAGAGAGAAGGAAAATAATCCTTAAATTTAGTAAAAAACTTTTTAAGCTCATTTACAGTGTCTGTAGTGGTAGCCAAACGTAAAAAAGCTCCTGTTTCTAAAAAGCTATTCTCTATGGAAAGTCGATCTATTTCTTCAATAATATTATCAAAGAAATGATTGGGTATCCTATTTTCACTAGTAAAAGAAGCTAAGTATTCATTAACTAGGTTTAGTTCAAAAAATAATTGCTTTTTATTAGTAAAAGGTTTTGTTGATAAGGTTTTTTCTTTTCCTAAATCAGAAATGCAAAATTCTGAAACTTGTTCTAAAATAGTAGGAAATTCTAAATCGTGTAATGTCTTCTCAGAAATTTGTATGCTCAAAAAAAAAGTTTTTATATGGATAGCAAAGCTATAAATTCTTTTTGTTTTTTTATGAATTACAGATATAAAAAACACCTCCCTTTTTATAAGAAGAGGTGCTTTTATAATAAGTGAGCTAATGCAAAGCTATAGTTATTTTGTTACTTTCTGATTAAGAAATTAGGTAAATCTTCTACTCTTTCGCAACAAATTTGTTCCATTACTTGTTGAAACTCTCTTTTAAGAATAGAAGCTACTTGATCACCACCTGCTTTTCCTAAAGCACCTGTACCATACATAAAAGGGCGCCCAAGAAAAGCAAAGTCAGCGCCAGAGGCAATAACTCTAGCAACGTCTGGACCAGTACGCATACCGCTATCCATCATTATTTGTATTTGTCCTTTAAATTTTTCAACGATAGGATGTAGTGTTTTTATAGTAGAAGGCCCAGCATCTAGTTGTCTTCCTCCATGATTAGATACTATGATACCATCAATACCCAAATCTACTGCCTTTTGAGTATCTTCACAGCTAGCAATTCCTTTGATAACTATTTTTCCATCCCATTTATCTTGAATTCTTTTGATTTTATCAACATTTAACCTTCCTGAGAAGGTTTTATCCATAAAGGCACCTAATTGTTGTAAATCCATGCCTTTAGGCATATACTTCTCCATAGTGTTAAAAGAAGGAACACCATTTCTTAATGTTTCCCAAGCCCATCTGGGCTTTCTGAGAACTTCAATAATGTTTCTTAGCATCATTTTAGGAGGCATTCCTAGACCATTATAAATATCTTTGGGACGGTATCCGAAGGTGGGTACGTCAGATAGAAGTACTAATACATCGCAACCATTATCTTTAGCTCTCTTTAATATATCATCTGTGATTTTATTATCAGCAGGATGGTATAATTGAAACCAAAATTTACCATTTGTTATTTTAGCGGCTTCTTCTATGCTTAAAGTCGTTACTGTACTTAATATAAAAGGAATATTATGTTTTACAGAAGTTTTAGCTAAAATTTCTGCAGTTTTTGGCCACATTAGTGATTGTAAACCTACAGGGCAAATACCTATAGGGGCGTCGTATTCGTGACCAAATAATACCTTTTTAGTATTGGAATGTGTATGCTTACTTAAATACTGAGGTAAAAGTTCTATATCTCTGATTTCTGCAGTATTCTTATATACATTTAAATCGTCATTACATCCTTCTGTTAAGTATTCATAAGAAAACTTAGGCATTCTTTTTCTAGCTTTAACACGAAGATGCTCTATTGATGGATAGTTAGTGTTTATATTAAAAGACATTTTTTACTTGATATTTTATATTTCTATTTTACAGGAGGAGTAAGTAAAGGATCTGTAATTCCTAAAACATATATCATGATTAAGCCTATAATTCCAGCAAAGATTACATAATAAATTGTAGGGATTATAGTTTTTCTTAAGATGCTACCTTCTTTACCTAAAAGGCCAACAGTTGCTGATGCTGCTACGATATTGTGTATAGCGATCATATTTCCTGCGGCAGCTCCTACAGCTTGTAATGCTACCAATACAGCTCCAGAAACACCTAAAGAAACAGCTGTTGAGAATTGAAATTGAGAAAGCATCATATTGCTTACTGTGTTACTTCCGGCAATAAAAGCTCCCATAGCACCAATAGTAGGGGCAAAGATAGGATATACTTTACCTACATTATTTGCAACAAATTCAGCCATAGCAACGGGCATACTTGCTATATTTAAGTCATTTACGCCAGAATTAATTAAGATTCTAACCATAGGAACTGTAAATACTAACACAAATCCTGCGCTAATTAGCGTTTTGGTAGATTCTACAACAGCACTAGACAACTCTTTAGGCTTCATTTTATGAATAAAATATGTTAAGAGAACGACCACAACCATAATTCCTCCTGGCAAATATAAAGGAGCGAAGCTACCTTTAATACCTTCTTGACTTAAAATATTATTAAAATTGATATTGATGTATTTTAAAGCGCTACCAATTCCTAATTCAGGAATTCTACTAAGCACTAGGAGTAAGGCAACTAATAAGTAAGGAATCCATGCTTTAGTTAAAGACATATTAGATTTCTTGACATCTTCAGTCAAATCATCCACTTTGTTTTGTAGGTTCCCTAGCCATTCTGTAGGCCATAAAGAACTCTCAGGGAAATCCCAAGATTTTTTTGGCGTTAAAAACTTATTTTTAGCTGCTAGAATGACTATAGGTAAGCCAACTAAAGCTCCTATAATAGAAGGGAATTCAGCACCTAAATAAACTCCTGTTAAAGCGTATGGAATTGTAAAAGCCAATCCAGATAGAATAGCAAAGGGTAAAATTTCTAGCCCTTCTTTCCATGATTTATTTTTTCCGAAGAAACGAGTCATCATGACACACATAAATAAAGGGATTAATGTTCCTACGATAGCATGTGTGATAGCTACTTCAGATGTGATAATTTGTAAAAAAGCATCCCAAGAGCTGCCCCCTTGAGTTAATTGCTTGCCAATATTTTCATAATCTAAGCCTCCCTTAACTCCAATGAGTACAGGAGTTCCTACAGCTCCAAAAGAAACAGGGGTACTTTGGATCATCATTCCTATGATAACAGCTGCCATTGCTGGAAAACCTAGCCCTACTAAAAGTGGTGCGCAGATTGCTGCTGGAGTTCCAAATCCAGAAGCTCCTTCAATGAAACATCCAAATAACCAAGCGATAATAATTACTTGAATACGTCTATCAGGACTGATATTAATAAAACCTTTTCGGATAGTTTTTATAGCTCCAGAGTTCTTTAATGTATTTAAAAGTAGGATTGCTCCAAAAACGATCCAAAGAATAGAAGCTGTGTAAATTAGTCCTTGTAAAGTTGATGCAAGAACTCTTTGTGTAGGCACCTGCCAAGCAAATATGGCAATGAATGCAACTAAAAAATAAATAATAGGCATTGTTCTTTTTGCAGACCAACGTAAGCCAACTAGTAAAATAGCGGAAGCTAAAATCGGTGAAAAAGCTAGTAAGGCCTGTATAAAAATACTTTCTTTAATGAAATCTCCCATAAATTAGTGTTATATTTAATTAAAATAAGATTTGTGCTTGAACCGTTACTAAATTCGTGTTCACGTCAGCAAATGTGTTGTCCCTTTGATATTCAATAGAGAATTTAGAATTATGACCGCTTAAGAAAAAATTAGCACCTAACTTTGTAGAATTGTATGTTGCGTTAGGTATGGCATCCGCTGTTCTATATGAATGTGCAACAAATGGTTGTACGCGGAATTTATTATTTTTTCCAGGAATTAAATAACCTACATGTCCGTATAACATATTTCCAGAAGCGTATGGACCAAAATTATAATTTGTACCATAATCACTATTTTGATATTGCGCATAGGCAGATATGGCACCATTTTTAAGAGGAGCATCGTAATAAGCATCTAGAGAAAAGATGTTAACATCATGACCAGTTGTATTACCAGAAGCATCTTGAGAAACTACTCCATTAGGGTGTGCAAAGAAACCTGCTCCTATGTTTAATATCTTTTTAGCTCCAAGGTAACTTCCTGCCATGTAAGGAAGAAGTGACTTTTCTTGCTGAAGGAAGTTGTAGTCAAAATATCCAGAAAAGGTTCTTCCAGCTTCTCTAGAACCTAGTATTTTATTACCTTGATATCGGATGGTATTAGCCGTTAATTGAGCTTTATCTAGGGTAGAAACGTTTGCTTCGTTAACACTGAATCTATAATTAACTCTATCTAATGAACCTTTGATAAAAACACCTAATTGTCTTGCAAATTGATCAGCCAATCCTACGGTAGCCCATGAAGAGCGGTTATTAGATAGTGTAACCATATTGGTAGAAGACTGGTTATTAAGCCTCGAAATACCATTGTAATAATGAAGTCCTGCACCTAAGTATAAATAATCGCCAAATAGCTTATATTGTAAATAAGCATCATGAAGAAAGAATTGAGAAGACTCTCCTTTGCCTAGAGGGCTTAAGCTTTCTCTATTAAAAGAGTTTAAGCCTAGGTGAAAAAAGACCAAGAAGTCTTTATTAATTTGCGAGAAAGCAAGTAACCTTGCTCTACGTAATTCAAAAGAAGTTTTTGATACATCGCTCTGTACGTCGTTATTGTATTTAGCTTGAACTTGTAAAAAGCTGATAATACGCAAGTATTTATCTCCTTTTTCATCAAATTTAACTTTAAACCCTCCTTTGTAGTCAGGAGACATTTGCCCAAAGGTAACTCCTATTGAAAATAATAGGAGTACGCATAATTTTTTTCTCATACTAGTTTTGTTTTTTTAACAGATTCGTAAAAATAACATTTTTTTTTGCAATATTTGGAGGATATTTTAATTTAGTTACGATGGAAGTAAGAATAGCACAAGATTGGAAGAAAATTTTGCAATCAGAATTTGATAAACCTTATTTTGAAAAACTAACAAACTTCGTTAAGAAAGAATATGCAGAAAATGTATGCTATCCTAAAGGAACAGCCATTTTTTCAGCGTTTGATTATTGTTCTTTTGAAGATTTGAAAGTGGTAATAATAGGGCAGGATCCTTACCATGGTGTAAATCAAGCAAATGGTTTGTGTTTTTCAGTACATGAAGGAGTAAGGCATCCTCCTTCTTTAGTAAATATATTTAAAGAACTAGAAACTGATGTAAAAAAAGCGTATCCTGATAGTGGTGATTTATCTCATTGGGCTAATCAAGGAGTTTTATTGCTTAATGCAACTTTAACAGTAAGAGCTCATGAAGCAGGGAGTCATCAAAATAAAGGATGGGAAGAGTTTACGGATGCTGTTATTCAAAAGATTTCAGAAGAAAAAGAAAATGTTATCTTTTTACTTTGGGGTGGATTTGCAAAGAAAAAAGGGAAAAAAATTGATGTAAAAAAACATCATGTACTAACCTCAGGCCATCCTTCTCCATTAAGTGCTAATAGAGGGTATTGGTTTGGAAACAGTCATTTTTCTAAAGCGAATGCTTTTTTAAAGAATAATAGAATGAAACAAATTGATTGGTAAATAATAAAAAAGCTCAGGAGTATGTGTTCCTGAGCTTTTTAGTAATTTTATTTATTATAGAGTACCCACGTACCTTGTTCTAGGAGTGGAATGGCTTGTTTGTATTTTACTTCTTTTTCTTCTCCTGTCATTACGTTTTTAATAGTAATACGTTCATTACGACCTATTTTAGGTTGCTCTCGAACGATTGTTTCTACAATTTCAGGTTCTTCTTGACGTGAATTCTGAATGGCTTGTTGTGTAGAGTTCTGCACATCATCCTTACGTAAGTTTAATTTCTCAGGTTTTTGCTCGTGTGCTTCTGAAACTTGTGAAGCGTCTTGAGAAGGCAATTTTCCTTTAAAAAGGAAAGATAGCACCTCTTTGTTGATCTTATCAATAGTATCTTGGAATAAGTTAAAGGCTTCAAATTTATAAACTAGCAAAGGATCCTTTTGTTCATAAGTAGCATTTTGAACGGTTTGTTTCAGTTCATCCATCTTGCGTAAATGATCCTTCCAATTTTCATCAATAATAGCTAGGGTGATATTTTTTTCGAAATCGGTAACAAGTGATTTACCTTCACTTTCATATGCCTCTTTTAAATTAGTGACAACTTGTAGTGTTTTTGCTCCATCTGTAAAAGGGACTACAATTCTTTCGTATCTATCTCCCTCGTTTTCATATACATCTTTAATTACAGGGAAAGCTTGTAAGGCATTTTTTTCTGCATCCTTTTTGTAATGATCGGTAATGATTTCATATAGTTTATCAGCGAGCTCTTTTTCTGTTGCTTGATTGAATTCTCCTTCGCTAAATGGAGATGTCATTGAAGAAAAGCGAATCAATTCAAACTCAAAGTTTTGGAAGTTTTTAGTAGGTTTATTTTCTTTTATAATGGACTCACAAGTATCGTAAATCATATTAGCGATATCAACTTCAAGTCGTTTTCCATCTAAAGCATGACGACGGCGTTTATAAACAAACTCCCGTTGTGCATTCATAATATCATCATATTCTAATAAACGTTTACGGATACCAAAGTTATTTTCTTCTACTTTTTTCTGAGCTCTTTCAATAGATTTTGTAATCATGGAGTGTTGAATGACCTCCCCTTCTTTTAATCCCATTCTGTCCATCATTTTAGCAATTCTATCAGAACCAAATAAACGCATTAGATTATCGTCTAAAGCAACATAGAATTGAGAAGACCCTACATCTCCTTGACGACCAGCACGACCACGTAGCTGACGATCTACACGGCGAGAATCATGACGCTCTGTACCAATGATGGCTAAACCACCAGCATCTTTTACTTCCTTGGAAAGTTTGATATCTGTACCACGACCAGCCATATTAGTAGCAATAGTTACTACTCCTGGTTTTCCAGCTTCGGCAACTACATCAGCTTCGCGCTTATGTAGTTTTGCATTTAATATATTATGAGGTATTTTACGCATTTGTAACATTCTACCTAATAATTCAGAAATTTCAACAGAGGTAGTACCTACTAACACAGGTCTTCCTAGATTAACTAGTTGTACAATATCTTCAATGACAGCATTATATTTTTCACGAGCTGTTTTGTAAACTAAATCTTCTTTATCATCTCGTTGTATAGGTTTGTTAGTAGGTATTTCAACAACATCTAGTTTGTAAATTTCTAATAACTCACCAGCTTCAGTAATAGCAGTACCTGTCATTCCTGATAACTTGCGATACATTCTGAAGTAATTTTGTAGGGTTACTGTAGCAAAAGTTTGTGTAGCATCTTCAATATTAACGTTTTCTTTTGCTTCAAGAGCTTGATGGAGCCCATCAGAATAACGACGACCATCCATAATACGACCTGTTTGTTCATCAACGATCATCACCTTATTATCTATGACTACATACTCAACATCTTTTTCAAATACTGTGTAAGCTTTTAGCAGTTGATTCATAGTGTGAATTCGCTCACTTTTAACACTAAAGTCTCTGTATAATTCTTCTTTTTGGTTTGCTTTTTCTTCTGGAGAAGCACTACTTTTATCGATCTCTCCAACTTTTACGCTAATATCAGGCAAAACAAAAAAAGTATCATTTTGAGTTTTATCAGACAAATGATTGATACCTTTATCAGTGAGGTCAATTTGGTTATTTTTTTCCTCAACGACAAAATATAATTCTGCATCAACTTCAGGCATTAATTTATTGTTGTCTTGCATGTAAAAATTCTCTGTTTTTTGCAAGATTTGTTTGACACCTTCTTGAGATAAGAATTTAATTAAAGCTTTATTTTTTGGCAATCCTCTATGAACTCTTAGTAGTTGAAACCCTCCTTCTTTGGTGTCTCCACTAGCGATTAATTTTTTAGCTTCGGCTAAAACCCCTACTAAATATTTGCTTTGAAGAGCAACTAAATCAGCAACTAAAGGTTTGAGTTCGTTAAACTCATGTCTATCTCCTTGTGGTACAGGTCCAGAGATGATTAAAGGAGTACGCGCATCATCAATTAAAACAGAGTCAACCTCATCGATAATAGCATAGTTAGGAGCGCGTTGCACCAAGTCTTCTTTAGAATTAGCCATATTATCACGTAAGTAATCAAACCCGAACTCGTTATTGGTACCGTAAGTGATATCAGCATTATAAGCTTTTCTACGAGCTTCAGAGTTTGGCTGGTGGTAGTCAATACAATCTGTAGTTAACCCGTGGAATTCAAAAATAGGAGCCATCCAAGCTTTATCACGTTTAGCCAAATAGTCGTTTACTGTAACGACATGAACTCCATTTCCTGTTAAAGCGTTTAGATATATAGGGAGGGTAGATACTAATGTTTTACCTTCTCCTGTCATCATTTCAGCAATTTTACCTTGGTGTAAAACAGCTCCTCCCATTAGTTGTACATCGTAATGTATCATATCCCAAGTAACGGGTTTTCCTGCAGCATCCCAAGAGTTCGCCCAATAGGCTTTTTGATCATCTAAAGTAATGTGAGGGTTGAAGGCAGATAATTCTCTGTCAAAAGGAGTTGCGGTTACTTCAAGTTGTTTGTTATTGGTAAATCGCTTAGCGGTTTCTTTAACTACGCAAAAAGCTTCAGGCATAATTTCTTGGAGAATAGCTTCTGAGGCTTTATAAGATTGATCTTTTAACTCATCTATTTCAGCATAAATATCTTCTTGACGATCAATATCAGCAGATTTTGCTTCCATTTCCAAGGTAGCAATTTGTTCGTTAAAAGATTTGGTAGCTTCTTTTATTTTAGTTTTAAAGTCATTTGATTTTTGACGCAATTCGTCATTTGAAAGTTGACTGATTTTCTTTTCAAATGATGTTACTTTGTCTACGATTGGCTGTAATGTTTTTAAATCTTTTTGCTGTTTGTCTCCAACAAATAATTTAATAACAGAGTTCAAGATATTCATTTGTATAATTTATTGTTAATTAATCTGTTATTTTTTTATTAAACAGACTGATATTATAGTTAATATGGATGTTTAAAAATAAACAAAAAAAAAGCCTCTAATTGAGACTTTTTATAATTTTTCTTACATTGTTAATATTCATCCTCGTTCCAAAGGTAGTCTTCTTCAGTAGGATAATCTGGCCATATTTCAATAATCGAGTCATACGCGTCTCCTTCATCTTCAATGTCCTGTAAGTTTTCAACAACTTCTAACGGAGCACCGGTTCTAATTGCGTAATCTATTAACTCGTCTTTAGTGGCTGGCCAAGGTGCATCTGCTAAATATGATGCTAATTCTAATGTCCAATACATTTTATTAGATTTTAATTTCCTTGCAAAAATAATTTTTTTACTTAAATAGTCAAGTTTTTTTTGATAAATCTATCAGTAATAAAAAAAGAACTTAATTTTTTTTCTCAGGAATCCATTTAACTTCCTCAGCTGATAAGTCTTGTGTCAATTTCCGTGCCAATATAAAAAGGTAGTCAGAAAGTCGGTTTAAGTACATCAAAATGTCGTTATTTATCGCTTCTTCTTCGTTTAAAGCGACAGCTAAACGTTCTGTTCTACGGCAAATACATCTCGAAATATGACAAAATGACACGGTTTGATGCCCTCCTGGTAATATAAAATGAGTCATTTGAGGCAAGGCTTTGTTTATATGATCTATTTGCTTCTCTAAGAAGTTAATAGAAGCATGATTTATTTTAGGAATATTTAATCGTTCTTTGCCATTTTTTAGTGTTTCTTTTTCAGGAGGAGTTGCTAGCATAGCGCCAAGAGTGAATAGGTCATTTTGAATCTTTAGGAGGTCATTTTGAATGTCTTTTGATATTTGTTGATCTCTTATTAGACCAATATACGAATTGAGTTCATCAACAGTTCCATAACATTCTATTCTTAAATGATTTTTAGGTACTCGTGTACCACCAAATAAAGCCGTGGTTCCTTTATCTCCTGTTTTAGTGTATATTTTCATTAGATGCTAAGTTTTTGTGCTTTAGTTATTAATGTTTGGGAAGCGATGATTTTAAAGATTTTGTTATCTTATTTAAGATACTTTGAGGACACCGAATAGGTCGTTTTTTGGATGCATCCATAAATGCAAGAACAGTGCTTCCTGTGGTTATGATTTCTTGATGCTGATTAGTAATTTCGTAGTCAAATTCTATTTTAACGCTAGGGAGTTTTTTTAATTTTGTTTTAATTGTTAGTAAATCGTCATAGTAAGCTGATTTCTTAAAATTGGAAGATAATGAGATTACAGGGAGCATAATTCCATTTTTTTCCATATCTTTATAAGTGACTCCCAGATAACGAAGCCACTCAGTGCGTCCTATATCAAAAAACTGGGCATAGTTACCATGGTAAACAACCCCCATTTGATCCGTTTCTGCATATCTTACTCTGAATGAAAATATGTGTGATAGCATTACTTTTTTAGTTTAAAAATTTATGAATTCTACGGAAAAAAAAATTAATAATCAATAGGGAAATGATTTTTTTATCCTGTTTTTTATTCACACTTTTGTATAACCTATGAAAAGGGTATGATGAGGGGGCTTAAATACCTATTTTTATTAACAATATTATTCGTAATTATATAATGACTAAAACTGCCGATTCAGTTTGGAATGAATGCCTATCTTTTATTAAAGATAACATTAAACCACAAGCATATAAAACGTGGTTTGAACCGATTAGGCCTGTCAAGTTGGCAGGAGAAGCTTTGACGATTCAAGTTCCAAGTAAATTTTTTTATGAATGGTTAGAAGAGCATTATATAAAACTATTAAGAGTTGCTTTAGTAAGAGAATTAGGTAAAGAAGCAAAATTAGTTTATGACGTGCGTATGGAAAATACGTATAGTAGTAATAACCCTCAAACAGTAAAGATTCCTAGTTCAAATCGTAACCCTCTGAAACCTCAGAAGGTAACGGCTCCTATAGAGTCAAAGAGAGAGCTAAAAAACCCTTTTGTAATTCCAGGTTTACAGAAGGTTAAAATAGAATCGCAACTGAACCCTAATTATAATTTTGTGAATTTTGTAGAAGGAGATTCCAATAGGTTAGCAAGGTCAGCAAGTATGGCGGTAGCGAATAAGCCAGGAGGTACTTCTTTCAATCCATTATTAATTTATGGAGGTGTAGGGCTAGGAAAAACGCATTTAGCACACGCTATAGGTGTTGAAATAAAGGACAAGTATCCGGATAAAACAGTTTTATATATTTCATCAGAGAAGTTTACTCAACAGTTTATAGATTCTGTAAAATCAAATACACGAAATGATTTTATCCATTTCTATCAGATGATTGACGTTTTAGTTATTGATGATGTTCAGTTCTTATCAGGAAAAGCAGGAACACAAGATGTCTTTTTCCATATTTTTAACCATTTACATCAAAATGGCAAACAGGTAATTTTAACCTCAGATAAGGCGCCTGTGGATATGCAGGATATTGAACAACGTTTATTGTCTCGATTTAAATGGGGGCTCTCAGCGGAGCTACAATCTCCCGATTATGAAACGCGTATTTCGATACTTCAAAACAAATTATATAGAGATGGTGTAGAAATGCCAGAAGATATTGTTGAATATGTAGCAAAGAATATTAAATCGAATGTACGTGAATTAGAGGGGGTGCTGATATCAATGATTGCGCAAGCTTCTTTCAATCGTAAAGAATTTACTTTGGAATTAGCTAAGCAGATAGTTGATAAATTTGTGAAGAATACTAAGAAAGAGGTTTCTATTGATTATATTCAAAAGGTAGTATCAAAATATTTTGATATGGATGTTGCTACTTTACAATCTAAAACTCGTAAGAGACATATAGTTCAAGCTCGTCAATTAGCAATGTATTTCGCTAAAAGAATGACTAAGTCTTCGTTAGCAAATATAGGCTCACAGATAGGTCAAAGAGATCATGCAACAGTCTTGCATGCGTGTAAAACTGTAGATAACCTGACGGAAACGGATAAGCAATTCCGAAAATACGTAGATGATTTAACGAAAAAGTTAACTTTTTAACAAGCATAAAAGATGAAAAT
Source organism: Tenacibaculum maritimum NCIMB 2154 (assembly GCF_900119795.1). Classification (NCBI taxonomy): domain Bacteria; kingdom Pseudomonadati; phylum Bacteroidota; class Flavobacteriia; order Flavobacteriales; family Flavobacteriaceae; genus Tenacibaculum; species Tenacibaculum maritimum. Next base: position 2,023,144 of record NZ_LT634361.1, on the reverse strand, counting down.
ACTGATGGTTTGCTTAGGGAATATTTGTCGTTCTCCTCTAGCAGAGGGTATTTTAAAGTCTAAAGTTGATTCAAAAAAAGTCTTTGTTGACTCAGCAGGTACAGCCGCATACCATGAAGGCGAACAGCCTGATAAAAGATCTATTTTGATAGCTAGAGAAAATGGAATTGATATTACAAATCAACGAGCAAGAAAATTTGAATATAGTGATTTTCTTGATTTTGATTTGATTTATGCAATGGATGAAAGTAATTATCAAAATATTTTATCCTTAGCTAAAAATAAGGAAGATCGGGAAAAAGTTAAGCTTATTTTAAAAGAAGTTGCCGTAAGTGAAAATAATAATGTTCCTGATCCATATTATGGAGGAGATAAAGGTTTTAAGATTGTATATCAAATGTTAAATGAAGCATGCGATAGCATTGTGTCGAAATTATAATACCCCTAATCATGATTGGAAAATTATACTTAATCCCTACAACTTTAGGAGATACAGAGCCTTTAGAGGTAATGCCTATATCTGTTAAAAAGGTAGTAGAGCAAATAGATTATTTTATTGTTGAAAATGAAAAATCAGCAAGGAAATTTATAAAGAAAATAACACCAACAAAGCCGCAGTCATCCTTGCAGTTACACTTATTGGATAAATATTCAAGTGAATTTGAAACAAGAAATTATCTGGATATTTGTAATGAAGGAGTTCATGTAGGGTTACTTTCTGAAGCAGGGGTTCCTGCTATTGCAGATCCTGGCGCCAGTATTGTAAAGTTAGCCCACGAGAAAGGGATACAGGTAGTGCCTTTAGTAGGACCTTCGTCTATTATTTTAGCAATGATGGCCTCAGGCATGAACGGGCAAAACTTTGCATTTAACGGATATTTACCGATAGATAAATCTGAAAGAAAAAAAGCTATTAAAAATTTAGAAAAAACTTCTAAAGAGAAAAATCAATCTCAAATTTTTATAGAAACTCCTTATAGAAATAAGAGTATGTTGGAAGATTTAAGAGCAATCCTTTCACCTACTACGCAAATTTGTATAGCTTGCGATATTACGCTTCCTTCTGAATATATAAGAACATTATCAGCAAAGGAGTGGAAATTTGAAAAGGCTGATTTACATAAAAGACCTGCTATATTTATTATTCATTATTAATTGCATAATAAATATAGCAAATTTTTTAGACCCTAGGTCTTTTATTCGCTATGATATTTGAAACATCATAATGACTAAACTTTTTCATATAGAACGCGATAGAAGTGCCAAATGCATCTTGGGCATTGCTATGACCTTTGGTTCTTAGAAATTTCTTAACATTACCAGCACCACTCAAGTGAGCGGCGGCTAAAATACCTGATTCGGTAATCTCAATGCCTTTAATTTTTTTGCCTAGGTTTCTTTTAATATCTCGTCTTAAAATCCATTTATTTAATTTGCAAAGAGCAACAAAGGTGCGTTCTTGCAGTTCAGGGTTTTTTAAAAAGAGATAGGTATTGTATATACCAAGACGATGTAAAGTATTTTTTCCAAACTGATATTTTCCTAGATATCCAAGCTTATTTACAATAGTATATTTTCCTTGTGATTCCTTAAAAGCTAAAGCTTCTTTAAAACCAATAAAGTCTTTTTGTAGAAAAGGAATTTTAAAAGTATCGTTATTCTTTACAGTGGCAATTCGCGTAGTTTTACGTTCTTTAGGATTAGTAGTAGTAAAGTTAGTAAAAGTTACAAAAACTAAGATTAATAAAAAATTTCTAATAATATATTACTTTCTGTTTAGCGGGGCAAATATAGTATATAAAAGTTAAATATTTGATAATCAATAAGTTAAAATAGTATTAATTTGAAATGTTTTGATTTATATAGCTGTATTTTTACGAATATGCTATTACTAAAGAAGGTTTGTTAGAAAGTTAGTACCATTCTTCGGTAATTTTTATAGATCTACTACTTTAACTAATGTTAACGTTTAATGCCTCTTTGGTTGATCCATCTTTGATATTTAGCAGCATTTCTATTATGCTCTCCTAAACTTTTAGCAAAGTCGTGAAATCCAATTTTATCAATACTAGCACACATATAGTAAAATTTATGTTTACTAGGGTTTAATACAGCATTAATTGAAGAAATATCAGGCATTGCAATTAGAGAAGGAGGAAGCCCTTTATATTTATAAGTATTGTAAGGAGAATCGATTTTTAAATCTTCAGACAATACCCGTTTAACAATTAAATCTTGACCTTTCTGTTCTCGTAGCGCAAAAATAACGGTGGGATCAGCTTGTAGTGGCCAATCATCATGAAATCGATTTAAATACAAACCTGCAACAATTGGACGCTCACTTTTTTGAGCAGTTTCTTTTTGAACAATAGAAGCAAGGGTGATTACTTGATGTTTATTTAACCCTATCTTTTTAGCTTGTTTTACACGAGAAGGAGTCCAGAATCGTTTGAATTCTCGTAGCATTTTATCACGAAATTTTTCAGCAGAAGTATTCCAATAAAATTCATAGCTATTAGGAATGTACATTCCCAAAGCAGATTTTTCTGTAAAGTTGTTTTTCAAGAGAAAGTTACTATCTCTCATAGCAGTGATTAAAGAAAGCGAATCAGCTTCTATTTGTTGGGAGATTCTTCCTGCCAATTTCTCTAAAGTATCTTGATTGTTAAAAGAAACTTTAATTGGAGTTTGGTTTCCACTTCTCAATAGGTTTACTACTTCGTTCATATTCATCCCTTCTTTTAAAAAATACATTCCGCTTTTAGGTTTGGTAAATTTTTTCAGTTTTGAAACCCAAATAAAATTGTCAGGATTTGATATAAAAGGGGAGATGAGGCTAGCTACTTTAGTAATAGTATCATCTGAACGAAGATAAATGGCTCCGCTTTTAAGAACACTTTTTGAAAATATTTTTTGATAAAAGTTAAAGCAGATAGCGCCTACAGCTAGAAATAAAATGATGGTGCTTCCGTAGATAAGTTTTTTATTCATGAATTAATTGAAATAAAATTTCGTCTTTAAAGGTTCCGTTAGAAAAAATCCAGTCTTTTTTAATCCCGATTTTTTTAAAATTATGTTTTGCAAATAAGTTGAAACTATTCGTGTTATTTGACGTAATATTCGCATATAACTGATGTAGATGTAGGTATTTAAAAGCATATTGAATTAAAACAGATAGTGCTTCAGAAGCAAATCCTTTTTTTTGGAAGAGAGGATGAATGAGAATTCCAATACCAGCACGTTTGTGTTGTGGGTTAAAATCAAACAAATCAACCATACCAATAGGAGTTTTAGAAGCTTTATTTTCAATAATTAACCGTAACTGCTTTGCTTCGTAAATATCCAAATGGGCATTCTCTAAATATTGTTTCAGTAAAAATTTAGAAAAAGGAGCAATTGTATGGCTTACCTCCCAAAAAACCTCATTATTTTCTATCTCAAATAAAAAAGCAAGATCTTCTGGCTCTAAGGCTCTAAGATGAATATATTTTCCTTGTAATAGTTGCATTAAATATCAATAGTACCTGTAAATACAAATGTAGCCTTTCCTGTTAAAAAAATATTACTATAAAGCTTTTTTTCGTTAGAAAAAGAAACTTCTAGCTCGCCTCCTTCCACTAGGAGATGAATAGTATTAGCATTCGTCTTCTGTAAAGTATGCATTCCAATAGCAACCGCAGTAACTCCAGTTCCACAAGCTAAAGTCTCATTTTCGACTCCACGTTCGTAAGTTCTAACCCTAAAAGTATTTTGGTTAATTTGTTCTACGAAATTAACATTACTACCTTCTAAACCATAAATAGCGTTTCTAATTTTTCTGCCTTCCGAAAAAACGTTGAAGTCAGTAATATTTTCAACAAGTTGTACATGATGAGGAGACCCTGTGTTTGTAAAAATATAATTAGGGTGCATCTCAATAGTATCAACATCAATCATTTGAAGAGATACAGAGGTGTTTTTAATAGCAGCATAATGTATCCCATCAATTGCAATAAAAGAAGTTTCCTTTTGGAATATTCCTAATTTATGAGCAAAAGCCACGATACATCTCCCCCCGTTACCGCACATGGTACTTTCATATCCATCAGCATTATAGTAAATCATTCTAAAATCGGTATCAAAATCCTCTTCGAGTAAAATCAATCCGTCGGCACCTATTCCAAAATGTCTATGACATAGTTGGCTAATAATTTTAGTATTATTTTTAGGAAAAATTTTAGCTCTATTATCCACTAAAATAAAATCGTTTCCAGTACCTTGATATTTATAAAAAGTTAAATTCATTGAAGGCAAAGGTAAGCATTAATCTTATTTAAATTGATTGTTAAAACACGGTTAAAGAGCGTTAAAAGTGAGTTAAACAGATTTTTTTTAAATGTTAAAATTGTATATTTGAATGTAAAATTAAGAAAAAAGTATGAAGAAATTTATAGGAATTTTAGGGGCAGCCTTTTTAGGTGGAGTAATTTCTCTTGCAGGATATAAGTTCTTAATAGAGAAACCCGTATTTGTAGAACAAGCTCAAAAACCAACATTACAAACGGTAAAAACAAATTATAATCCGATAGTAGTTAACAATTCAAGTAGTCCAACTGATTTTACAGAGGCGGCAGAAAGAACAGTACATGCAGTAGTACATGTAAAGAACACAGCATTAAAAACGCAAATAAATCCATGGGCAGAGTATTTTTATGGGAGAGGAAGTGGGCAAAAAAAGTATGAGCAAGTAGGTACTGGTAGTGGAGTTATCATTTCCTCTGATGGTTATATTATAACAAATAACCATGTAATTGATGGAGCAAATGATATTGAAATAACGCTAAATAGTAGAAAGAAAGTAAAAGCAAAATTAATAGGCGCTGATGCTAAAAATGATATAGCATTGCTAAAGGTTGATACAGATATGGAATTGCCATATATTCCTTTTGGTAATTCTGATAATGTTAAAATAGGAGAATGGGTATTAGCAGTAGGGAATCCTTATAACTTAACGTCAACCGTAACAGCAGGTATTGTTAGTGCAAAAGGACGTGATTTAGAAGGAAACACAAATATAGACTCGTTCATTCAAACAGATGCAGCTGTAAACCCAGGAAATAGCGGAGGAGCATTAGTTAATACTCGTGGAGAATTGATGGGGATAAATACTGCAATTTCATCAAAAACAGGATCTTTTATAGGATATTCTTTTGCAGTACCTTCTAATATTGCTAAAAAAATTATTGATGACTTATTGGAATATGGAGATGTGCAAGAAGCATTGATAGGTTTTACGCCAGACTTAAGAAATAGTGAAGAAATTGAAGGAGTAAAGGTAGGAGCAATTACAGAAGATAGTGGCGCTGAAAAAGCTGGGTTGGAAGAAGGAGACGTTATTACAAAAGTAAATGATAATAGAATTACTAAATTTTCTGATTTAAAAGGGCAACTATCGGCTAAGAGACCTGGAGAAGAGGTTACTTTGACTGTTTTAAGGGAAGGTAATAAGTTAGAAAAATTAGTAGTATTAAGTAAAAAAGATTTTGTAGAAATTCGTGAGTTAGGATTGGTGCTAAAAGATTTATCAAAAAAAGAGATAAAAAAGTACAAAGTAAAAGGAGGAGCAAAGGTATTGCAAAATGCTAATCGATATTTAATGGCGTATGGAGTTGAAGCTGGTTATATAATTACAAAAATTAATAAAGAGGATGTCATAGATGGATTGGATGCAAAGAGAAGATTGACAAGTGCCGCCAGAAGTAATGCTCCTTTGTTTATAGAAGTAATTAACTTGAAAGGAGAGAGAGAACGTTACGGATTTAGACAGTAAATTAAATGTATTTTATGCAAACTGCTTTTATTTATTTAAAAGCAGTTTTTTTATTTAAAAAAAGAGTTACGAAATCGATTGAAATAACTATTTTTGCAAGGAATTTTTTAAATTTAGTTAACACACAACTATGTCAACAATAACAGATTACGAAAAAGAAGTTACTGTACAGGCTCAAACAAGAAGAGCAACGGTAGAATTTATTAACATTGTAAATGATTTATGGTATGATAAATCTATTGAATTGGTATTGTTTAGAAACCCACTAGTAGATAAAAGAGCTAGTGAAGTTTTAAACTTAATTAATTATGCTAAAGAGTTTGTGGCGAAGCCAATATCTATAGATGATGCTTTAGAAATAGCAAAAGCAATTCAATCGATAGCGTTACCTCCATCAAAATTAGATATAGGGAAATTAGCATATGAATCTCATTTAAATGAAGATAAAAATGAAGATAAAGTAGCATTTGTAACACAAAAATTACAAGGAGCTACGGAAGCAACAGAAATAGCTCCTAAAGATGTTGTTCTGTACGGTTTTGGTAGAATAGGCCGTTTACTAGCTCGTGAGTTAATGAGTAAAATGGGAAAAGGTTCTCAGTTAAGATTGAGAGCTATAGTTACTCGTGGAGAAATTAACCAAACAGTATTAGAAAAGAGAGCATCTTTATTAAGTATAGATTCTGTTCATGGAGATTTTTTAGGAACGGTTGAAATTGATGCAGATAATAATGCATTAATCATAAATGGTACTACAGTACATATGATTTCAGCATCAAAACCAGAAGATATCGATTATACAGAGTATGGAATTCAAGATGCTTTGATTATTGATAATACAGGAGCTTTTAGAGATAAAGAAGCTTTAAGTAGGCACTTGGTACCCAATGGAGCTAGTAAAGTATTATTAACTGCTCCAGGTAAAGGGATTCCTAATATTGTACATGGAGTAAATCAAGGAGAAAATAACCCAGATGAGATCGATATATTCTCGGCAGCTTCTTGTACCACAAATGCAATTACACCCGTTTTAAAAGTATTAGAAGATAACTACGGAATAAAAAAAGGACATTTAGAAACGATTCATGCATATACAAATGATCAAAACTTAGTTGATAATATGCATAAGAAATACCGAAGAGGTAGGGCAGCCGCTTTAAACATGGTGATTACTGAAACGGGAGCAGGAAAAGCAGTAGCAAAAGCATTACCTGCATTAGAAGGGAAATTAACATCAAGTGCTATTCGTGTACCAGTACCTAATGGTTCATTGGCTATTTTAAATTTACAATTACATTCAGAGGTAACAGTAGATGCTATTAATGCAATAATGAAAAAATATGCATTAGAAGGAGAGTTAGTAGAGCAAATTAAATACTCTATGGACCATGAATTAGTTTCTTCTGATATTGTAGGAACTACAGCGCCATCAATATTTGATAGTAAAGCTACAATTGCAGATGGTGATACTATCGTAATTTACATATGGTATGATAATGAATATGGATATTCTCATCAAGTAATGCGTTTGGCAAAGCATATAGCAAAAGTAAGACGATATACTTATTATTAATAGTTTGAAAGCTTAAAAAGTAAACCTCCAAAACAAGATTATTTTGGAGGTTTACTTTTTAAAGAGCTATGTAGATGATAAAGGAAATATATAATTTTTAGAGTTGAAAAGTAGTGGTAAAATCAATTTGTAAAAGAAATCTCTTTTGCATAAATTAGCCTAAAATAAAAACAAATGAAAAGACTTTTTTCTGTACTGGTGTTCTTTCTGGGACTAACTATAAAAGCACAAGGTAAATTGCCATATTTTGAAATTCCAGCGCCCCCAAGAGAATACACAGCAGGAGCCGTAGCGGGGAGGATGGTTGATGGGCTTGGTTTTCGTTATTATTGGGCTACAGAAGGCTTAAAACAGGAAGATTTGGAGTATCAACCAAGTAAAGAAGCGAGGAATACACGAAGTACTTTAGAGCATATTTTAAACTTATCCATAGTAACTTTGAGTAGTGTTAGTAAAGAGAAGATGGATATTCCTAAAAAAGGTAGTTTATCTTTTCATAAGTTACGTGAAAAAACGTTAGAAAATTTTAAGAAAACAAGTGAAATATTAAAAGAAAGCAAAAAAATATCTTCTATGGTTATGAAAAGAGGAGATAAAGAGTATCCGTTTTGGAATCAATTAAACGGTCCTATTGCTGATGCTATTTGGCACGTAGGACAAGTAGTAACATTTCGTCGTTCTTCAGGAAACCCATTACCTAAAGGAGTTAATTTATTAACAGGAAAAGTGAAAAGATAACTCTTGGAAAAGGAGAGATATAGCAATATTCTATACGTACTATTGGATAGCAGTTTGAAAATTAACTTATATTTTGTATATTTAGTTTATTAAATTAAACTATTTTTTAGTTTATTTGTAAAATTGTAAGCTTGATAGATATGAGAACAAAAGTAAATTTAAGAAATAAAGTTGAAATACTTCCTTATAAAAGAAAAGTTGTTACATCGAAAAAACTTTTAAAATTGTTGGAGAAAAACTCTGAAAAAGTAGAAAATGTAAATTTTGTAACTCCTAAGCTAGGTTCTAATAGTTTAGGTAAGTTTGTTGTGGAATATGAGTGGTAATAAACTAAGACAGCAATCAAGCGGAAATAGCAAACCAATAGATTCCGCAATGTTTAAGGAGTTTATTGAAGTTCAAAAAGAAAAAATATCTTTAGAAAAATCTGAATTAGAACTAAAAAAACAGCATTTAAAAAGTCAAGCAGATTTAGCGAAGCAATCACTAACAATACAAGAAAAATTACTTGAAAAAGCACCTAAGGAAAAAAGAAAAAATAGAAGTCAATCATTAATTTTTGGTGTGATTTTTACGTTAATAATTTTAGGCTTTTCTGCTTTTTGCTTAGCTAATAATCATGAGAAATTTCTTACTTACTTAATTGGAACAATATCTCATTTAGGAATTCTTTTTTTAGGATATTATTTTGGGAAGCAGAATAATAAAAATAAGAATGAGGATTCTGAAATTCAAGATGCAGAAATAATTGATTAGCATATGAGAAAACTAAGAATAAGAGGCAGGTGTTAAGTTTTAAGGAAAAGAAAAGAGATTAAAAAAGGTAATAGTTTAAAAAATATCTTTTAAAACCTTACTATTGTTATACAAATAGATACCTATCAAATAAATATAAATGGAAGCAGGCCTTTAAAAGCTTGCTTTTTTTATACCGTTTAAATACAATTAAATTAAAAAAGAGTTGTCTGGTTTAGGACAATTATATATTTTGGAAACTTTAATAATAAATTATGTCAGTAAAGAGAGGGGGAATTATCTAATGATTTTAATCCTTGATTTCAAAAACATAAGGTATGATTTATTTTAAGTGTATAAAAATAAATCATGATAAAGAAAAAAATAAGATTTTAAAATAAGAAAGCTAGTATAAAAAATGGCAATTAAGCAAAAAATAGAGGCACTAAGAGAAGAATTACGTCAACATAATCACAATTATTATGTGTTAGATAATGCAACCATTTCTGATTATGAGTTTGATATAAAATTAAAAGAATTAGAAAAGTTAGAAGAAGAGAATCCGCAATTTTTTGATCCAAATTCACCAACGCAACGAGTAGGAGGAGGAATAACAAAAAGTTTTGAGACTGTTGCACATAAGAATAGAATGTATTCATTGGATAATTCCTATTCTAAAGAAGATTTATTAGATTGGGAAAAACGTATCCGTAAAATATTGGGAGAAGATAATACAGCATATACATGCGAATTAAAATATGATGGAGCTTCTATTAATTTAACATATGAAAAAGGAGAGTTTATCAAGGCAGTAACAAGAGGAGATGGATTTCGAGGAGATGATGTTACAGCTAATATCCGTACGATAAAATCAATTCCATTGAAACCCAGTGGTGAATTTTTGGGGGATTTCGAAATGAGAGGAGAAATTATTTTACCCTTAGACGGATTTCATAAAATGAATGAAGAGCGCATTTCAAATGGCGAAGAAGCGTATAGAAATCCGAGAAATACGGCAAGTGGAAGTTTAAAATTGCAAGATAGCGCTGAAGTTGCTAAACGTCCTTTAGATTGTTTGTTATACCAGGTTGTTACTGATGAACGTAAGTACAAAACCCATTTTGAGAGTTTGCAGAAAGCTACGCAAGTAGGGTTTAAGATACCTAATACTATGGTATTAGCAAAGTCGATAGAAGAAGTTTTTGAATTTGTGAATTATTGGGATGAAAAACGTCATGAATTACCTTATGAAACAGATGGAGTAGTGATAAAAGTAAACGATTTACAACAGCAAGAAGAATTGGGATATACTTCTAAATCGCCTCGATGGGCAATTGCTTATAAATTTAAAGCAGAGCAGGTATCAACGGTATTGAATGAAATAACCTATCAGGTAGGAAGAACAGGAGCAATAACTCCAGTAGCAAACTTAGTTCCTGTAGAATTGGCAGGAACTATTGTAAAAAGAGCATCGTTACATAATGCAGATCAAATAAAGAAGTTAGATATTCGTATAAATGATACTGTTTTTGTAGAAAAAGGAGGAGAAATTATTCCTAAGATTATCGCTGTTGATTTAACAAAAAGAGCCAAAGAGTCTAAAGAAACAATATACGCAACCAACTGCCCCGAGTGTAATACAAAATTAGTGAGAACAGAAGGAGACGCGAAACATTACTGTCCTAATGAATTTGGCTGTGCACCTCAAATAACAGGAAGAATACAGCATTTTATTAGCAGAAAAGCAATGGATATTGATGGTTTAGGAGGAGAAACTGTTGATTTATTAAGAAAGGAAGGATTGATTCAAAGTTATGCAGATTTATATGAGTTGAAAGCTATGCAAATAATACCCTTAGAGCGAATGGCAGAAAAATCGGCTCAAAATATAATTGATGGCATTGAAAAGTCAAAGGAAATACCATTTGAAAAGGTATTATTTGCACTAGGAATTCGGTTTGTAGGAGAAACTGTAGCTAAAAAATTAGTAAAACATTTTAAATCGATGGAAACATTAATGAAAGCTGATTTTGAGAGCTTGGTAGCAGTAGATGAAATAGGAGACCGAATAGCGCAAAGTATTATTGAGTTTTCAGCAGATTCAAGAAATAGGGTTCTTGTCGATCGGTTGAAATCTTATGGGATTCAGCTAGAGGTATCCGCGAAAAGTTTAGAAAACCAAACAGATAAGTTGGCAGGGAAAGTATTTGTGGTTTCAGGTGTTTTTTATCAGATGACAAGAAATGAGTTGAAAAAGTCAATTGAAGATAATGGAGGGAAAGTAAGTAGTTCTATTTCTAAAAAAACAACCTATGTTATTGCTGGAGATAATATGGGGCCAAGTAAATTGACTAAAGCACAAAATTTAGGAATTGAAATAATTTCAGAACAAAAATTTATAGAAATGATTCGTTAATCGTAAATGGTTTGCAGTTATTAAAGCAAGAGCATTCATAAGATGCTCTTATTTTTATACCATTAATAATGACGAAAATCTTTTTATTTTAGATTAATTATAAAAATGAACGTATCTATTGCTTGTATCTTGTTTTTCTAATAACACGGAAAGAAAAAGCTTTTTATGATTGTAACTTATAAGCGGTATGAGTTACATTTGTATATATCATATTAATTATATTATTCTATCATGACCAAGCACATAAAAATAGTGTTCGTATCTATACTTTTTATCCTAGTAGCAATAATAGATATATATGCTGTAATTATACAAAACAAAACTATAGAGATATTTTTTAAACCATTATTAATGACAATTCTTGTAGTAATATATTTATTGTCAGTAAAAAAGCCTAATTTTTGGTTGGTAAGTGGATTGTTTTTTTCTTTTTGGGGAGATGTTTTCTTGTTAGATAAAAAAAAATACTTTGTCTTTGGATTAGGAGCTTTTTTAATAGCTCATTTTATGTATATCAAAATGACAGCAAGTTTTCTAAAAATTATATCAAAAAGAAAATTGATAAAGGCAGCAATTCCATTTATAACTTTTTTCGGAACAATACTATTTTTTATTTCAGCTAATTTAGGAAATATGCTGGTGCCTGTAATTATATACGGGCTAGCAATTTCTGCGTTTGGTACTTGTGCTTTACTTAATTATAAGGAACAAAAATCGCTAGAAAATAGTTGGTTACTTTTAGGGGCTTTATTATTTATAGCTTCAGATAGTATGATTGCCTTAAATAACTTTTATACTCCAAAGCATTTATTTGATATTTTGATAATAACTTTATATGTTGTCTCTCAATATTTAATTGTAAAGGCAATAGTAGCTAAAAGTGGTTGATAATTAAGAAAGCACTAAGTCTAGTTTGTTAGGTTTATGGTTTGTACATAGTAAATTTTAAATTATAAGCAGAGTGCTGAAAACACTTATAAAAAGGTAAACTAGAAAATTATATTACGATAAAGTAACATTTAAAAAGAGGGATTTAATAATTATTAAATCCCTCTTTTATAAATAACAATCAAATAATTACATTTTTTATCGAAAAAGGGGAATCTTTCCTTTATCGAAGATAAGTAAGAAGCTACTAATTGCTAGTACAACAATTGCAGAGATAAATAAAGTGCCTCCATCATTATTATGTATGATTCCTAGTACAGTGAGGTGAGACATAATAGCACCTCCCATTACCCCTGAAGAAAGCAAAGCCCCCAACCATGCTTTATTAGGGGTAAATAAAAGAATAGTGGCAATCAATTCTAAAATGCCTGTCCCGATTCTCATGATCTTTTCATTTTCGTTTCCAGCTACTTTAGTAAACAAATCTACGCTTTCTTGAGCCCCTGTAAATTTGAAAAATAGCGTTTGTAAAAGAATAAATGCAACTATTATCTTTAAGACTAAAGGGAGGTGTTTTTTCATCTTAATTATCATTTTCTAATTAGACGAAAGGTTTTTTAAAACTTACAGCAAAATAGTTGTTCCTTTAGCAGATTTATTATCATACTCATCAAAATAAAAATCAACGCGACCTAGATTAATACCATAAGCACCTACTTGATTAACAAGTAAATTTTTATCATCTATATTTTTTACAATAGTTGGCTTAGGTAAAAAAGTATGTGTATGCCCTCCAATAATTAGATCAATATTATTGGTCTTTTGAGCCAAGTTTAAGTCAGAAATTTTTGTAGGATGTTGTTTGTAGAAGTAACCTAAATGAGAAAGGCAAATAATCAAATCACATTGTTTGTCTTCCTTTAATATTCTAGACATATCTTGAGATATTTCAATTGGATCTAAGTACTTTGTTTCTTTATACATCTTAGGATCAACTAATCCATCTAGCTGAACGCCAAGACCAAAAACGCCAATTTTAATACCATCTTTAATAAAAATTTTATAAGGCTTGACAATATCGTCTAGAATAGTATTTTTAAAATTGTAATTGGCAGAAACAAAATCAAATTTAGCATTGGGAAGTTGCTTATAAAAGCCGTCGATAGAATTATCAAAATCATGATTGCCTAATGTGGCTAAATCATATTTGAGCATGCTCATTAATTTGAACTCTAATTCACCTCCAAAGTAATTAAAGTAAGGGGTACCTTGAAAAATATCACCAGCATCTAGGAGTAGTGTATTGGGATTCTCTTTTCTAATAGCTTGAATGGCAGAGGCGCGTCTGGCAATCCCCCCTTTATTAGCATATTTATAGTGAGATTGTTCAAAAGGCTCAATATGACTATGCGTATCATTTGTATGTAAAATGGTAATTTGTTTCTTTTTTTTGGTTGTAAAAGAAGGCAATGTAAGGCCACCAATAGCAGTTAAAAGAGAAGCAGCAGTTGTTTGTTGTATAAAATTTCTTCTATTCATCTTATTTAATGATTACGCGGTTATCTAATTCAGAGGTTATTGGACTGGTATTTTTAAAATAGGTGATAATTGCATCTCGCATTTTATAATCCAGCTTTGTCAAGCTGATAGGAGCTTTAAAAAAAATCATTTTATCTCCTCCATTTTGTAAATAATCGGAGGTCAAAACAAAATAGTTTTTATTTTTATCAAAAGGAACTCCGTTTATGTTAAGAGTAAAGTTATTTTCTGAAATAGTTAATGCTATATGTTTTGAAAGAGGATGTGCTTTTTGGTTATTTATAAAGTAGTTGATTAATTCGATTATTTTTTCACCAGAAAGCTCAGCAACAACTAAACTATTTTCAAAAGGCATTAATTCGAAAGCGTGCTTATTTGTTATTTTTCCAGCAGGGATTCCAGCTCTAATACCTCCATAATTAAACATTGCGAAATCAATGTTTTTATGCATTTTAGTTTTAAAAATAGGATTTGCAATATCAAAGCATAAATCAGCTAATAAATTCCCTAAAGAACTTTGCATTTTTCCGTCGAGCCTAGTTAAATCTTTATCAGTATGAGAAAGAATGGTAGTTATTTCTTTAAGCATTTTCTTTTTATAGGGAGCAATGGTTCTAGTAATAGCGTCATTGGTAGGGATATTACTATCTACTAAAATAGTTTTAGCGGTAATTTTAGTAAGCGATTGTTTTTTTTTCTTGCATGCTATTAAGAAAAAAAACAAACAGGTTATCATCGTTAGTTTTTTCATTAAAATTTGTGCTTTTTAGTTACATTTGTCTTTTAGCTAAGGTAATTAATTTAAGAATGATTTTTAACACTCTGAGAGAAGGCTCTATCCAAAAGTTTTACGACAAAGAAATAGAAAAAAAACGATTATCTAAAGATACATCTGATAAAATAAAAACAGTAGCTGTTTTAATAGATGAGGATATTGAAAATCAAATAAGTTTAAAAGATATTTCTGAAAAGTTAAACGTAAATATTAACTTGATTTCTGTTTTAGTATATCAATCAGATTCAAAAAATGAGGTAATAGGAGGGTTTAATTATTTTACGGAAAAAGATTTTGGAAGAAGAGGAAGTTTGAAATCTAACAATTTGAAAAGTTTCGTTAAAAAGGATTACGATGTACTTATAAATTGCACATCTCAATCTAATTTATACTTGAATATGTTAACTTTGCTATCGCAAGCTAAATTTAAAATAGGTTTTGCTGATATTGATGATCGTTTGTTTGATTTAATAATAACAGATGGTACTTTCGATACGTCAATCTTTAATAAAGAAATACATAAATATTTAACGATTTTAAAAAAAATATAATGCAGAAGTTTATAGGTACAGGAGTTGCATTAGTTACGCCTTTTAATAATGATTTGAGTGTAGATTATGATGCGCTTATTAAATTGGTGGAATACAATATAGAAAACGGAACAAACTATTTAGTTATTAATGGCACTACAGGAGAAAGTGGAACTATAACAGAGGAAGAAAAACAACAGATTATTGAAACGATTATACGCGTTAATAATGGTAGGCTTCCTTTGGTTTTAGGAGTAGGAGGAAATAATACCGCTAATGTGGTAAAAGAATTAACAACTAGAAATTTAACAGGTATAGATGCGATTCTTTCAGTGGCTCCTTATTATAATAAGCCAACTCAAGAAGGATTTTATGAGCATTTTAAAAGAATTGCACTAGCAAGCCCTATTCCTATTATACTGTATAATGTACCAGGAAGAACAGCTAAAAATATGTTGCCATCTACAACCTTGCGTTTAGCAAGAGATTTTGACAATATTATTGGGGTGA
Source organism: Tenacibaculum maritimum NCIMB 2154 (assembly GCF_900119795.1). NCBI lineage: Bacteria > Pseudomonadati > Bacteroidota > Flavobacteriia > Flavobacteriales > Flavobacteriaceae > Tenacibaculum > Tenacibaculum maritimum. The sequence goes on along the minus strand of NZ_LT634361.1, from coordinate 2,007,631 downwards.
AAGAAGCAGGAAATAATACGCAACAATATTTGACATTATTAAAAGATAAGCCAGCTGATTTTTTAGTGATTTCAGGAGATGATGATCTAGCATTAGGAGTGGTCTTAGCTGGAGGAGCAGGAGTAATTTCTGTAATAGGGCAAGGGTTTCCAAAAGAGTTTTCTAAAATGATTCAGTTAGGCTTAGAAGGAAAGAACAAAGAAGCATATAGAATTCATTATAAATTAATGGATATCATAGACTATATTTTTGAGGAGAATAACCCTGCGGGAATAAAAGCTGTTTTAGATCAAATAGGAATTGTATCTAAAGAAGTTCGCCTGCCTTTAGTAAAGGTATCAGCAGACTTGGAAAGAAAAATAAAAGAGTACGTAAGCAGTTTATAACTTATCTAAATAAAAATTTCAATAGAGTTAAGACTACAAAAGCTATTTGTAGTCTTTTTTTATGATATTTGTAGAATAATTCAGAATAAAATATTTTTAAAAATTAATATATGTTATCAAAAACAATAGAAAAGGCACTTAATGAGCAAATAAGAATTGAAGCAGAATCTTCTCAAGTATATTTAGCAATGGCGTCTTGGGCTGAAAATTTAGGTTTTGAAGGGATCGCCCAGTTTATGTATGCACATTCAGATGAAGAACGCCAACATATGCTAAAGTTGGTTAAGTTTGTAAATGAGAGAGGAGGGCATGCCATAGTGTCAGAATTATCAGCACCGCCAACAGAGTTTGGATCATTTAAAGACATGTTTCAAGAATTATTTAACCATGAAATAATGGTTTCGAAGTCAATTAATGAATTGGTACATATTACTTTAGAAGAGAGGGATTATGCTACACACAATTTCTTACAATGGTATGTTTCAGAGCAAATAGAAGAGGAAGCTTTAGCAAGAAATATCTTAGATAAAATCAATTTGATAGGTGATGATAAAAGTGGATTCTACCTGTTTGATAATGATATCAAACAACTGATTACTGTAGAAGATACAGGAGAACAAATATAAGATTAACAAATTTTTAGCAATGGTAATTGCGATGAGTAAAGTTTTTACAGTTAATTGCATCAACGAATTTTATCTCTTAAAATTCGTTTTAATAATTCATAATTAATCACTAATTTTGCCAGATGCAAAAAATGAAAAATTTCGCGTATTTATGTATAATGACTTTAATATTTGCTTCTTGTAGTGAGTATCAAAAGGTGTTAAATAGAGGAGCAGTAGAAGATCAGTATAAAATGGGGGTAAAAATGTATGAAGCTAAAAAGTACAGTAAGGCTTTGCGTTTATTTGAAAAGGTTACCCCTTCCTATAGAGGTAAGCCTCAAATGGAACGAATACAATTTATGGTAGCACAATCTAATTTTAATGAAAAGAATTATGAGTTATCAGGATACTACTTTAATAGATTTACCCAAAATTACCCAAAAAGTTCAAAGGTAGAAGAAGCAGCGTTTTTATCAGCATTAAGTTATTATAAAGCGTCGCCACCTTTTAGCCTAGAACCAACAGATACGGATAAAGCGTTAAGTTCTTTTCAAGATTTTATAGATAAATATCCAACTTCTAGTAGAATAGATGAAGCTAATAAGTATTACAGGAAATTGCGCTATAAGTTGGAAAGAAAGTCATTTGAAATAGCAAAAACTTATTATAGAACCGCTGACTATGATTCAAGAAACTACAGAGCAGCAATCACAGCTTTTGATAATTTATTATCAGATTACTTAGGTACTGAATTTAAAGAAGAAGCACTGTATTTTCGTTTAAAAGCAGCTCATGATTATGCTTTAAAGAGTACCAAGCGTAGAAAGGAAGAACGCCTGAAAAATGCTATGAAGGCATATGAAAAGCTAAAAAGAAATTTTCCAACATCAAAATTTATGGAAGATTCGGATAAAATGTTAGCAAAATTAAACAAGGAACAAGAACAATTCGCAAAGAAAAGTTAATTATGAATTATAAAGATACAAAGGCAGCATTAAGTACTATTACTTACGATAAAGAAGCTATTGAGGCTCCAACGGAAAATATTTATGAAGCGATCTCTGTAATAGCAAAGAGAGCTACTCAGATTAATGGAGATATCAAAAAAGAACTAATAGAAAAGTTGGATGAGTTTGCTACTTATAACGATAGCTTAGAGGAAGTCTTTGAAAATAAAGAACAAATAGAAGTTTCTAAATTTTATGAGAAATTACCTAAACCAACTGCAATTGCTGTAGAAGAATGGTTAAAAGGTAATGTGTATCACAGAACTCCAGAAGCAAAATAATGTCTATAGTAAGCGGTAAAAAAGTTTTATTAGGTGTTACTGCTGGAATAGCTGCTTATAAAACAGCGAATTTAGTTCGTTTGTTTATAAAATCAGGCGCAGAGGTCAAAGTAATTATGACTCCTGCGTCTAAAGATTTTATAACCCCGCTTACACTTTCTACATTATCTAAGAATCCTGTTCATTCTACATTTTATGAAAAAGAAGAAGAGAATGAATTGTGGAATAATCATGTGGAATTAGGATTATGGGCTGATATAATGCTTATTGCTCCAGCAACAGCAAATACGCTTTCTAAAATGACAAATGGTATTTGTGATAATTTGTTGTTAGCAACTTATTTGTCAGCAAAGTGCCCGGTGTATTTTGCTCCTGCAATGGACTTGGACATGTATATACATTCCTCAACAAAGGTCAGCTTAAAAAAATTGCAACGTTTTGGAAACATATTAATACCAGCAGCTTCGGGAGAATTAGCAAGTGGCTTGGTAGGAGAAGGAAGAATGGCAGAACCAGAAGATATTATTTCTTTTATAGAAAAAGATATGCTTTCTAAATTACCTTTACGAGGAAAAAAAGTATTGCTAACAGCAGGCCCTACTTATGAGGCAATAGATCCCGTTCGGTTTATTGGAAATCATTCTTCTGGTAAGATGGGCTTTGAATTGGCAAAAACAGCGGCGAATTTAGGGGCAGAGGTTTTTTTAATAACAGGGCCATCCTCTCAAAAAATACACCATTCTTTTGTAAATAGAATTGATGTGGTTTCGGCTGAAGAAATGTACCGAGAAGCACATAAGTACTATAAAAATATAGATATTGCTATTTTATCGGCTGCAGTAGCTGATTACAAACCTAAAAATATAGCTACTCAGAAAATAAAAAAGAAAGATACTTCGTTACAGATAGAGTTAGCACCTACAAAAGATATTTTGGCTTCTTTAGGAGCTATAAAAGAAAGTCAGTTTTTAGTAGGTTTTGCATTAGAAACGAATGATGAGTTAACGAACGCGAAAGGGAAGTTGCAGCGTAAGAATTTAGATGCAATTGTATTAAATTCGTTAAGAGATAAAGGAGCGGGATTTGCAACAGATACTAACAAGGTAACAATTATTGATAAAAATTTGAATGAAATACCATTCGAGTTGAAATCGAAAGAAGCAGTAGCTAAAGATATCATTCATGAAATTATAAAAATGCTATCTTAGCATTAATTAGGAGGCAGTTGAAAAGTTTTTTTATAATTTTTGACTTGCGTTCGATTTAACAAATTAAATGATCATAAATGCGTAATTATTTTCTATCCATTGTCTTAGCAATGCTTTCAATAAATTTAATCAATGCGCAAGAACTCAACGCATTGGTAACAATTAATGCCGATAAGATTCAAAGCTCTAACAAACAGGTATATAAAACACTTGAAAAGTCATTGACTGAGTTCCTTAATCAAACAGAATGGACAAAGAAAAAGGTGAAAGTGCAAGAGCGAATTAATTGTGCATTTAACATTATTATTAATTCTCAAACTAATAACAATTTTGATGCAAGTTTGCAAGTACAGTCAACAAGACCTGCTTATAATTCGACATATGAAACCCCTATACTAAATATTAATGACACAGACTTTAGTTTTACCTATAATGAATTTGATCCATTAATATATAATCCAACAAGTTTCGATAGTAATTTAATATCTACGATTGTTTTTTATGTATATACAATTATAGGAATAGATGCAGATACGTTTGCCTTGAAAGGAGGGGAAGATTATTTAAAAGAAGCAGAAAATGTAATGTTACAGGCTCAGCAAAGTGGAGGAGCAGGTTGGAAAAACGTCATAGGAAAACAAAGCCGTTTTTCTATTATTGATAATTTACTGTCTGCCAAATACGATCCATTGCGTACTATTTATTATAATTACCATATAAAAGGACTTGATGTTTTTAGTGAAGATGAAAAAGAAGCTAAAAAAAATATACAAACAAGTGTAGAACAACTAGAAAGTCTGTATAATATAAGTATAGGAAACCTTATGATCCGTATGTTTTTAGATGCTAAATCAGATGAAATAGTCAATATGTTTTCTGATGGAGCTTTAGGAAAAAATCCACAAAAAATGAAGCAAGTTTTACAGAAAGTCTCGCCAACTAACAGAGATAAATGGCAAAAAATTAATTAATTTTGTCAAGGATTAAAAAAGAGCCATAGCTTACTATTTGCCGTATTAATTCAAAAAGATTTTTTATTTTTCAAATAAGACAATTTGTTAACAACACTATCAATACAAAATTATGCGTTAATCAATCATCTCTCGATTGATTTAACCAATGGTTTATCAATTATTACAGGAGAAACAGGAGCAGGTAAGTCTATCTTACTGGGAGCTTTAGGATTAGTTTTAGGAAATAGAGCTGACTTATCTTCATTAAAAGATACTTCTAAGAAATGTGTCGTTGAAGTAGAACTACTACTTGAAAATTATAATTTACAAAACTTTTTTAGCCAAGTAGATTTAGATTATGAGGCAAATACGATTATACGTAGAGAAATTCTACCATCAGGGAAATCGCGTGCGTTTGTAAATGATACTCCTGTTAAGCTATCTGTTTTAAATGAACTCAAATCTAAATTAATAGATATTCACTCACAGCATCAAACGATGCAGCTTTCGGATACAGGTTTTCAATTTAGTATTATTGATGCTTTGGCAAAAAATCAAACTAAAATAGCTTCTTATAAGAGAGGGTTAAAAAAGTACCAAGCATTAAAAAAAGAGCTGGATTTATTGCTAAAAGAACAAGAAGAGTTTCAGCAGCAGTATGAGTACAATCTGCATTTATTTCAAGAACTGAGTGAAGCAAAACTGGAAGAAGGAGAACAAGAAGATTTAGAAGTAAAACTAGAAAAGCTAAATAATGTAGAAGATATCAAATTAAGCCTTTCAGAAGCATTGCAAATAACGGTCAGTGAGGAAGTAGGTACTCAATCTCAGTTGCATATATTAGAGCATAGTTTGAGTAAGATAGCTAGTTTCTCTAAAGATTATGAAAACTTACATAAAAGAATTTCTAGTATTAAAATTGAGTTAGATGATATTGTTGTAGAGTTGGAGAATGCTAATGAAAATATAGATTCTAATCCTAATGAAATAGAAGCATTAAATGATAGGCTGCAATTAATCTATAATTTACAAAAGAAACATTCAGTAGCATCTATAGCAGAACTAAAAAAAATAGAAGAAGAACTATCTGTTAAAGTAGGTCAAGTTGAAAATGCAGAAGAAATTATACAAGAAAAAGAAAAAAACATCCATGAAGTTACGCTAAAATTAAATGAGGTAGCTGAAATGATTTCTAATTCAAGAAAAAAAGTAATTCCAAAGTTACAAAAGGAATTAGAGTTTTTATTAGCAGAACTAGGAATGCCCAACGCCCGTTTTGCTATTCAAGTAAAGGCGTCTGGTAATTACTTTTCAAACGGAAAAGATGAACTAGATTTTTTGTTTTCGGCTAATAAAGGAGGTCATTTTGGAGAACTAAGAAAAGTTGCATCGGGAGGAGAACTCTCTAGAGTGATGCTTTCTATCAAGAAGATATTATCAGAAAACACAAAGCTGCCAACAATTATCTTTGATGAAATAGATACAGGAGTCTCAGGAGAAGTGTCTAATAAAATAGCGGCTATCATGAAAGAAATGAGTAAAAACATGCAAGTAATTACGATTACGCATTTACCACAAATAGCAGCTAAAGGAAAACAACATTATAAAGTATTTAAAAAAGAAATAGAAGGCATTACGACATCTGGATTAAAAGAATTAACAAAAGATGAACGTATTGTAGAAATTGCAGAGATGTTAAGTGGAAAAGATATTTCAGCATCAGCAATTACACATGCCAAAGAATTACTTGCTTAAAAAAGAAAAATTATGGAAAATTTTAATGAGGCAGAAAACGTATTATTTGAAGCAGATAAATTGATTTCAGAAGATAAAATAATTGAAGCAAAAGAAGTTTTGTTTGAAGCTTTAGCAGAGTATCCAAATTTTGGAAAGTTTCATAATTATTTAGGTTGGATTTACCATTACAAAATGGTAGATTATGAAAAGGCAGAGAGGCATTATAAATTATGTATTAAGCTAAGTAGTAGCTACCATTCTGCATATCATAATTTTTCTTACCTCCTAATTGATATGGGAGCTTATGAAGAAATGATTTCTTTTGGGACTAAAGCCTTACAAAGAAGATTTGTTGATAAAGGAACTATTTATAATCAGTTAGGAAAAGCGCAGGAACTTATAGGGAGTTTAAAAGAGGCTTATCGTAATTATTTATTAGCAAGAAAAAATTCAACAGCTTCCAATTATATGGAAGAAATTAATAGCTCTTTATTAAGAGTGAAGAGTAAAATGACTTTTTTTGAAAGGTTAAGCTTAATTAATAAACATTAATAAACGAAATATGTATAATTTATTAAAAGGTAAAAAAGGAATTATTTTTGGGGCTTTAGATGAAAATTCTATTGCGTGGAAAGTAGCAGAAAGAGCACATGAAGAAGGAGCCACGTTTGTGTTAACCAATGCACCTATAGCAATGAGAATGGGGGCAATAAAAGATTTAGCGATAAAAACAAACTCAGAAATTATACCAGCAGATGCCACTTCTATGGAAGACCTAACCAAATTAGTTGAGCAATCAATGGAAATTTTGGGAGGGAAGATAGATTTTGTATTGCACTCTATAGGGATGTCTGTAAATGTCCGTAAAGGGCGTCATTATACAGATCCTAAATATGATTTTACAACAAAAGGATGGGATGTTTCAGCAATTTCTTTTCATAAAGTAATGAATGTTTTATATAACAAAGAAGCGATGAGTGAGTGGGGAAGTATTGTTGCGTTAACTTATATGGCAGCGCAAAGAGTTTTTCCTGATTATAATGACATGGCTGACAATAAAGCATATTTGGAGTCGATAGCTCGTAGTTTTGGGTATTTCTTTGGAAGAGATCAAAAAGTACGTGTAAATACCATTTCTCAATCACCAACGCCAACAACGGCAGGTCAAGGGGTAAAAGGTTTTGATAATTTTATATCATATGCAGAAAAGATGTCTCCTTTAGGGAATGCAACAGCATTAGAATGTGCTGATTATACGATTTCTTTATTTTCTGATTTGACGAAAAAAGTGACTATGCAAAATTTATTTCATGATGGAGGTTTTTCAAATATGGGAGTAAGTGATGACGTGATGGAAAAGTTTGCAAGAGAATAAATAAAAAGGCTTTCAATTTTATGATGGATAAAAAATGCAAATTAGTAAATTTGCATTTTTTATTTAAAGAGGGGACAAAATGAAAAGAATTTTATCAATAGAAAAGCGAGTAGAGCCACTTAGAGAAGTGTTAAAAAAGCATGAGCTGTATGAGGCGTTAAGTGATATTAAAGATGTAAGAATTTTTATGGAAAGCCATGTATTTGCTGTTTGGGATTTTATGTCGCTATTAAAAGCATTACAGCAAAAGTTAACATGTGTTAGCTTACCTTGGATTCCCGTGGTAAATCCAACAACAGCAAGATTTGTAAATGAAATTGTGCACGGAGAAGAAAGTGATATTAATGAAAAAGGCGAACCTAAAAGCCATTTTGAGATGTATTTAGATGCTATGGAGCAGGTAGGAGCCGATATGACTCAAATTACCACTTTTATAGAGAAAATAAAAGAAAGGGAATCTATAGATAAAATATTAAAGGAAATAAAAGTACTCAAAGAGGTAGAAGATTTTGTTAATTTTACCTTTGAGGTAATAAAAACTGAGCAACCGCATATTATAGCAGCAAGTTTTACTTTTGGAAGAGAAGATGTAATTCCAGATATGTTTTTAGAAATCGTTCAAAAAGCAGAAGAAGGAAATAATGTTAGTTATAGTAAATTAACCTATTATTTAAGAAGGCATATTGAGTTAGATGGAGATGAACATGGTCCTTTATCATTAAAAATGATTGAGGAATTGTGCGGCAATGATGCTAAAAAATGGAATGAGGTAGAAAGTTATGCAAAGGAGGCATTACAAAAGAGAATTGACCTTTGGACAGGAATAGCAAATGTGCTAAAAAGGTAATGATGAACTTATCATTTTCAATAGTTATTCCCGTTTATAATAGGCCTCAAGAGATTGATGAATTACTAGGCAGTCTTATTAAACAAAATTTTCATGATGATTTTGAAATTGTAATCGTAGAGGATGGATCAACAGAAAAGTGCGATTTAATAGTAGAAAAGTATAAATCAAAGCTTTGTATTCGTTATTTCTTTAAAGAAAATAGTGGAGCAGGAGAAAGTCGTAATTTTGGAATGAATAAAGCGAAAGGGAATTATTTTATAATTCTAGATTCTGATGTGCTTGTTCCTACTCAGTATTTACAAGAGGTCAAAAAAAACTTAAGAGAAAATTATACAGATGCTTTTGGAGGGCCAGATGCAGCGCATAGTGATTTTACGCCATTACAAAAAGCAATTAATTATTCAATGACTTCAGTATTAACAACTGGAGGTATTCGAGGAAAGAAAAAGGCAATCGGTAAGTTTCAACCCCGTAGCTTTAATTTAGGGATTTCTAAAAAAGCATTTGAAAAAACAAAAGGTTTTTCTAAAATGAAGGTGGGTGAAGATATTGACTTGACATTTAGGTTATGGAAAAATGACTTTGAAACGCAATTAATAGAAAAGGCTTTTGTTTTTCATAAGAGAAGAAGTACTATAGGGCAATTTTTAAAGCAAACTTTTTCTTTTGGAGCAGCTCGCCCAATATTGAATAAGAAATATCCTACAACAGCTAAATTAACTTACTGGTTTCCTTCGCTGTTTATATTGTTTTTATGTATAGGGATTCTGTTATCTTTTTTAGGGTATTGGGAGTTTTTAATATTTTATGGATTATATTTTATAGCAATATTTGTAGATTCACTTATTCAAAATAAAAAATTAAATGTTGCTGCTCTTAGCATATTAACAACATCGGTTCAGTTTTTAGGCTATGGTACGGGGTTTATTAAATCTTCTATCCAATAACTAATGTTACTAATAACTTAGGCTTAGTTTCGTTTAAAGAAAAGTTATTTTTATTTCAGTAATTATCAAAAGATAAAACTATAAAGCCTTCTTAAAAAAGAAGACTTCATGTTAAATTAATTCAAGTTTTAGTAAAAACTGATATATAATATTTGCTATGTAAAAGCTGGTTATTAAAGGATACTATGTATGTTTTCAGGAGGTCTTCCTATAGTAGCTTTATTACCGTTAATAACTATTGGGCGCTCAATTAATTTAGGGTACTCAACCATAGCTTCCATAATAGCAGTGTCAGAAAGTTCTTTACCTTTATAATTTTCTTTCCAAACAGCTTCGTTTTTACGAACGAGTTGAATAGGTTTTATATTTAGTAAATTAATGATTTTTGTGAGTTCAGAAATAGAAGGAGGTTGCTCAAGGTATTTTACAACCTCAAATTCTTTTCCAGATGTTTCTAAAATTTCCAATCCTGAACGAGATTTACTACATCTATTGTTGTGGTATATTTTTATCATATCCATTAAAATTTATTTTTCCTTCTGTCCATTTAACATTAAATAGGCTTTTAAGAAAGGGTTAATATTTCCATCCATTACAGCATCTACATTTCCTGTTTCATGAGCTGTACGCACATCTTTTACTAACTTATAGGGATGCATTACATAATTTCTAATTTGACTTCCCCATTCATTTTTTAATTTATTAGCTTCGATATCAGCACGCGCAGCCAATCTTTTTTGCAATTCTATTTCATATAGTTGAGATTTTAACATTTGTAGTGCAGTAGCTCTATTATCATGTTGAGAGCGTGAATTAGAGCAAGAAATTTTAATACCCGTAGGTTTATGGGTTAGTTGTACTTTAGTTTCAACTTTATTTACATTTTGCCCACCAGCACCGCTTGACCTTGCAGTTACGATCTCAATATCAGCAGGATTTATATCTATTTCAATACTATCATCAGCCACAGGATACACATACACAGAAGCAAAAGAAGTATGCCGTTTGGCATTGCTATCAAACGGAGAGATTCTAACTAAACGGTGTACGCCATTTTCTCCTTTTAACCATCCAAAAGCGTAATCGCCACTTATTTCTATAGTAACTGTTTTTATACCAGCAGTATCACCACTTTGGTAATTTAAGGTTTTTAAAGAGAAACCTTGCTTTTCAGCCCACATGGTGTACATTCTAGTAAGCATTTCAGCCCAGTCACAGCTTTCGGTACCTCCTGCTCCAGCAGTGATTTGGATCGTAGCGCTTAAGCGATCTCCTTCTTCAGAAAGCATATTTTTAAATTCGATATCTTCTAAAAAAGAATTTGTTTTTTCAAATTGCTGTAAGAGTTCTTCATCTTCAATATCTCCTTCTTTATAAAATTCATATAAGACGGTTAAATCGTCATTTAAAGAAACACAGGTGTTATAATCTTCAACCCACTTTTTTTTGAATCGAAGTGATTTCATTAAAATCTCTGCCTCTTTTGGATCATTCCAAAAATCAGGATTAGCGGTTTTTTCCTCTTCATTATTAATTTCTATTAATTTCTTGTCAATTTCCAAATAGCTCTTTAACTTGTCAACTCGTTCAGAAATATTTTTAAGTTGTTCGTTTGTTATCATAATCGGTACAAAAATACACTTTCAAACTAAATTATATAGTAAATGGAAATCAATTTAATTAGTGATACGGTTACAAAACCAACTAAAGGAATGCTAGAAGCAATGTTAGTAGCTAAAGTAGGGGATGATGTTTTCAAAGCAGATCCTACGGTAAATAAATTACAGCAGAAAATAGCAACTATGTTTGGCATGGAAGATGCATTGTTTTTTCCGTCAGGAACTATGGCTAATCAAGCAGGAATAAAATTACACACACAGCCAGGTGATCGTATGTTTTGTGATAAATGGGCGCATGTATATAACTATGAAGGAGGTGGGGTAGCTTTTAATTCAGGAGTAACTTCGTGTTTAATTGATGGAGATAGAGGGATGTTTACGAGTGAGCAATTAGTTTCACTTGTTTCAGATAAGCCAGATATACATACTCCGTATAATAGGTTAATATGTATTGAAAATACTACGAATAAAGGAGGTGGTGCTTGTTGGGATTTTTCGGAACTGCAAAAGATAGGAGCAGTAGCAAAAAAACACGATTTGAAGTATCATTTAGATGGAGCTAGGTTGTTTAATGCTCTTGTAGCGAAGGGCGAGACACCTAAGCAGTATGGAAAATTATTTGATACAATTTCTATATGCTTGTCAAAAGGGTTGGGAGCTCCTGTTGGTTCTGTTTTAGTAGGAACAAAAAAAGAAATAGAAAAAGCATTACGAATTCGTAAGCTATTTGGAGGAGGAATGAGACAAGTGGGTTTTTTAGCTGCTGCGGGAATATATGCGTTGGATTATCATATTAATCGCTTAAAAGAAGATCATCAAAAAGCAAAAGAAATAGGAGCGGTTTTAAAGGAATGCTCTTATATAACGAAAGTAGAACCTATTGAAACTAATATTGTTATTTTTTATGTAGATAAAGCTATAAGTTCAGAGGAATTTATAAAAAAGCTAAAAGAAAAAGGGATTTTATTAATAGCTATGGGAGAAGGTAAATTACGAATTGTTACTCATTTAAATTATACAGATGAAATGCACCATTATCTACTAAGAGAACTTAAAAAATTATATTAAGCTAAGTTAAAAGTAAAACCTAATGATTGGAGAAATAGGAGAAATATAGATATTTGTATCTTTATCATATAAAATATCATATCGAATACCTAAAGAAGCCATTCCAAATCTATAAGCTACTCCTAAGTAAAGAGCGGGGTAATTATAATTATTTTTGAACCCTAGTAAATTTTGGTTTACAAATAACTGTTCAAGTTCTGCAGATACTTGTATTTGACTTATGGGGTTATATAATGAAATAATACTGGCACTAAAAACATTTGATGTTAAACTATTTTGTTTGTTATATAAGTACCCTAAACTAGCTCCTAAAGAAAATTGGTCATTAAATTCGTAGAGTGCGCTTGGTGATATGGAAACTGTAGTGTTATTAGATCTAAAAGACAACCCCAAACCACCTCCATAGCGAACATGATTCCAAAAATCAGATTTTGTAGTATTTTGAGATGAAAGGTGTAGAGAGCATATAAGGGATAGTAAAGCGATTCCTTTTTTCATAGTATGTTTAATTTTCAAGTTTTGCTAATTCTTTATAGTTAATAGTTAGTTTACGTAGTAAAAAACCGTAAATTAGTTGGTAAAACCCCCAAATGAGTACGAGCAATATTATTGTGCTAATAATTGCTAGGCAAATGAATAATGATAGTTTTTTAGAACTAAGCTCTTCTATGTTGGTTTGTATCATTGATATAGTGACTATGCCAGAAAGTATAAAGCCATAAATAAGATTGAATAAAACATAATGCTTTACTGTTCTTCTAGTTTTTAAAATTTTAGCCATTAACGTTTTTGTTGATTCAATAACAGAGATACTTTTATAATTCAAATAAAACTTTGCTAAAAAGTAAAACAAGATAAGATAGGTTATTATCTGAGAATAAAAAACAAATTTTCCCAGCCCCAAACTATTGTATTTTTGATAGGTTGCCTCCATATCAATAATGAAATAAAGAGAATTTAATATCGCAAATTCCAAAAGTCCTATAATAAAAATCCATTTTACGATAGAAGACGATTTTGAATGTGCCATTTTATAAATATCAGCTTTTGACAGTATATTAACTTCTTTAGGCTGATTATCCCATGCTTTTTTATATCCTTCTAATAAATCCATATATTATGGGTTTAATACTTTTTTAAGTTTTTCTTTAGCTCGATTCATCTTCACACGAGCATTTACCTGACTAATACCTAAAGTTTTTGAAATTTCCTTATAAGGTTTGTTTTCTAAATATAAAAATATCAATGCTTTATCAATATCGTTTAATTTATGAATGGCAGTGTATAAGGCTTTTAATTGCAATTCTTCGGTGTCATCATAATCATTAGACTTTATTTTATAAGCAAAGTCGCTAATGTCTTGCGTTTTTATAGTTCGAGTTGATTTTCTGTATAAAGAAATTGCTGTATTTAAAGCAACTCTATACATCCAAGTGCTGAATTTAGCATCTCCTCTAAATTTACTATAATTTTTCCAAAGCTGAATTGTTATTTCTTGAAACAAATCATTATGTGCGTCTTGGTTGGTCGTATAAATTCGACATACCTTATGAACAATATTTTGATTTTGCTCAAAGTCTAATAAAAATTTAGCTTCTAGATCTTTCTGCACTTAAAGTTTAATTAGTTGATGCTAATGAGTAGTGTAAAAATACATTTTGTTACATTATTTCAAAAATATTTTAGAGCATGCTATGAAAAATTACTTAGCGTCTGTTGTTCGCTTTTATAAAATCAGTAATTAAATAACTTATAAATTTACCTACTTGATTGATAGCTAGGTCATCTTGCATCACAGAAGGAGCTCCTTCACATATATGTAGGTAGCTAGCGTTCTTGTTCTTTCCGAAGAAATGAACGAATTGTCGAGTTTGTTGCGGTGAAAATCCAGTAGGAGTCATTGCACTACTTGGAAAATTTTGGATAGCGTCTAAGTCAACTTCAATACCGAAAGGCTTTTCTTTGATAAAGTTTAAAGCTCGTTGTAATTCGTTTTCAAAAGGAACAGATTTGTATATTTCTAGTGCTTCAAAAGTATTGTACTCCAGCTTCATGTTTTCATGAATACGATCAAAAATATATTGAGGGGTATAATTTTGATGCAACCCGAACATAAAATAATGATCTAAAAAGCCATTATGTATAGCATAAGAGAATCCATTACCGCTATGGCGTTCTTCAAGTTTTCGCAAATCAGTATGAGCATCTAAATTGACTACATTAATAGAGGATTTTTTGGCTGTAGCTAAACCTTTTAAGTTTCCGTAGGAATTGTTATGGCCTCCTCCAATTATAATAGGGGTTTTTCCTACCGAAATGAGAAAATGGATTAATTTTGATAATTCTAAATCAATTTGCTTTACCAAGTAATCTCCTTTTTCAGGATCATCAGGAGTAAAATCATGAGCTACCTCTAAAAAATCTAAATAACCTAAAAGAAGGATATCTTTTCCTGTTATAAATTGATTCTCTTGGATGTTAAGAAGAGCTTTTAAACTAGGGGTAAAAGCAGTATGTGCTCCGCCATTTCCCTTATTCATTTTCACCCCAATATCTTCAGGAACTCCTATGATAACGAATTTTGATTTGCTATTTTCTACCTGTTTGAAAAAGTTTTCAGGATCATGAATAGTAGAAATAACTTCTCCTAATTTTACCTCACCTTCTCTAAGGTTTATAAATTGACGGATTTCATCTTGCGTGAAAATATGTAACATATTAAATTTTTTTACCATTAATAAAAACGCTTTCAATTACGTTAGTACCAAAATTATAAGGAATAAATCCGTAACTAGGAATTTCTTTAGTAATTATAAAATTAGCTTTTTTGCCTTTGGTAATACTTCCAACTTGATTAGATAGGTTCATAGCATAGGCTCCATTGATTGTTGCGGCATTTATAGCTTCTTCAGGAGTCATTTTCATTTTTATACAAGCAGTTGCTACCACGAAATTCATATTGCCTGAGGGGGTTGATCCAGGGTTAAAGTCTGTAGCCAAGGCCAAAGGAAGTCCTTCATCAATAATAGTTCTAGCAGGGGTATATGGGATGCTTAAAAAATAAGAACATGAAGGAAGTGCAACGGGCATTGTATCCGTGTTTTTTAAAGCATTGATGTCTTCTGAATTCATTACTTCTAGATGATCGACAGATAAAGCATTTTGAGCGATACTCATTTGAATACCTCCAATGGTTGTAAATTGATTGACATGAACCTTAGGAATCAATCCGTATGGTTTTGCTGCTGCTAAAATCTTGGAAGTATCTTCAACAGAAAAATATCCTGTTTCACAAAAAGCATCTATAAATTCAGCTAGGTTTTCTGCTGCAACTTGAGGAAGCATTTGATTGATAATTAAATCAATATAGCCTTCTTTGTCCTCTTTATACTCTTGCGGAAAGGCATGAGCACCTAAAAAAGTTGCCTTAATAGGTAGCTCAAAATTTTCTTTAAGTTTTTTGATGACACGTAGCATTTTTAGTTCAGCATCAACTGTGAGCCCATATCCTGATTTTATTTCAATAGCACCAGTACCTAACGAAATAACTTCTTTTAATCGTTGGGCAGATTGATGATACAAATCTTCTTCACTAGTTTGCTGTAGTTTTTTAGCAGAATTTAAAATTCCACCTCCATTATTAGCAATTTCCTCGTAAGTCAATCCATTAATTCGATCTACAAATTCTTGTTCCCTATTACCAGCATACACAATATGGGTATGAGAATCACACCATGTAGGCAATATCATTTTACCTGTGCAATCAATAATTTCATCAGCAGAGGTGTCTAAAGTATCCATACTGCCGTAGTTAATTATTTGATCGTTTTCGAGCAACAGAAAAGCATTTTTAATTGTAGGTAAAATCCCCATCTCCTTTCCTGAAACTTTGGTAATAGTATTTTCTCTTACTTGAATTAATTCTTTGATGTTTATCAATAAAGTAGCCATGTGAAATTTGTAATTTTAAGGTAGCAAACTTACATTAAAAACTAATAATTATGTTGCTTTTTTGGAAGGAATAAGTTTTTTTAGTATTGGTTCTAATTTCATTATTTATTTTGAGGAAAGGGAAGTAAATGGAATATTAATGCTAAATCTTACGTCACTTGATAGCCTTCTAACTGAATTTTTTTAGAAGGATAGCTAGGTGTTATAAACCTTTATGCTTGTTTTTAGGAATTGCGGGCCTGTAAATAAACAGATATTATAGTGGGAAGATAGGCATTATGAGTTGATTTTTTCTAAGATTTTATCGTACACGAAGCAATAATAATCGTGATACTGAGGAAGCAATATATTATTCAGCTTTTGAGTATTCTTCAAAGTTTCAAGCGGATATAATTTGAGTTCAGATACTTCTTCCTTTTGAAGGGTTAATGAGTCAAAAGGGCAGGTTAGTTCGGTAATAAAAACATGATGAAATTCGTTATCTTGAATTCCATTTGAATGTGATATTTGATGTTTGCGCACAGTTATTTTAAAAAGCTCTTTCGCTGTTATTTTTAATCCTATTTCTTCTTTAACTTCTCTGAGAGCTGCGGTCATGATCTTTTCACTAGCAGCCACATGACCTGCTACTGAAATATCCCACATATTGGGGAAAACTTTTTTAGAAGGAGCTCTTTTTTGAAGCAAAATTTTACCATTACTAGTATATAACCAAATGTGCACTGTTAAATGAAAAAATCCATTTATATGTGCTTCTGACTTTAAACAGGTTTTTCCTGTATAATTTCCTGTATGATCAACAATAGCTATTAGTTCGTCCATAAAAAAGAATCCCGCGTAAAAGCGGGATTTTGGTTTTATTTAAAGTAAGAAAACGTTTCTCCTTCTTTTATATTTAATAATGTTTCATAAATCATTTTAATCACATTCTCCACATCTTCTCTATGAACCATTTCTACAGTAGTATGCATATAACGAAGCGGTAATGATATTAATGCAGCTGCAACACCACCATTACTATAAGCAAAAGCATCAGTGTCAGTACCAGTAGCTCTTGACAAAGCAGAGCGTTGGAAAGGGATTTTGTTAATTGTTGCAGTATCTGTAATTAAATCACGTAACTTTTGTTGAACAGCAGGAGCATAAGCAATCACAGGTCCTTTCCCCATTTCTAAATGACCTTCTTTCTTTTTGTCAATCATAGGTGTGGTAGTATCATGCGTTACATCAGTTACGATTGCAACATTTGGTTGAATTGTATTGGTAATCATTTCTGCACCACGTAAGCCAATTTCTTCCTGAACAGAATTTGTAATATATAATCCAAAAGGTAGTTCTTTGTTATTCTCCTTTAATAAACGAGCTACTTCTGCAATCATAAATCCTCCCATACGATTGTCTAAAGCGCGGCAAACAAACTTATCACCATTTAAAACATGAAATTCATCAGGGTAAGTGATAACACAGCCTACATGTACTCCTAATTTTTCAACTTCTTCTTTGGTAGCGCAGCCAGTATCTATAAAAATATTATCTGGTTTAGGAGCTTCCTCGTTTCCTTTATCACGTGTATGAATAGCAGGCCATCCGAATACGCCTTTAACAATCCCATTCTTAGTATGTATGTTTACAATTTTACTAGGAGCTATTTGGTGATCACTACCTCCATTGCGAATGACATAGATCAACCCATTATCCGAAATATAATTTACATACCAAGAAATTTCATCAGCATGTCCTTCTATAACTACTTTATATTTAGCTTTTGGGTTAATAACACCAACAGCGGTACCATAAGTATCAGTAATGAATTCATCTACGTATGGCTTTAAATAATCCATCCAAATTTTTTGACCTTCCCACTCATATCCTGTAGGAGATGCATTATTCAAGTATCTTTCTAAAAAATCTAAAGACTTTTCATTCAAAATTGATTTATTTGCCATATTTCTTAATTTTTACGTTCTTCTTTGTTGTCAGCTCCCCAGAAGCGTCTGCTTCTAATGAAATCTTCTTGCTCCTTTAATTCTTCTGGAGATAATACTTTTAAAAATGAAGGGTGTTGTTCTATTGCATATTGAATCTTCTCGACAATGCTATCCATGCTTTCGTTTTCATAATCAATTTCTAATGGCTTTTTTATTACCATAGATTGCAATACATTTCGTTTTTTTATTTGTAGCCCTTTTTTATCAAAAGAGCGTCTGAAACCGTCAATAACAATAGGAACAACTATTGGTTTAAAGGTTTTAATGATATGTGCCGTTCCTCGTCTAATAGGTTTAAAAGCGGTGGTTGTACCTTGCGGAAAAGTAATGACCCACCCATCATTTAAGGCTTTTCCAATATTGGAAATATCAGACATCTTAACTTGTCTTTTGATATCTTTTCCAGCACTACGCCAAGTTCTATCAATAGAAACAGACCCTGTATAAGCGAATATTTTAGGAAGTAAACCAGATCGCATAGTTTCACCTGCAGCAATATAGTATAAATTTAATTTAGGATTCCAGATATACCCTATGTTTTTAATATTGTCAACGCGTCCTTTTAAAGAAGCATTGAAAACATGAAACATAGCGGCAACATCCGCAAAATAAGTTTGGTGGTTAGAAACAAACAGAACATTAGCATGGGGGAGATCTCTAATGATTTCAGAGCCTTCAATTTGCAAGTCGTTAAATCTACGATAGCGACCGTGAGAAATTACGCCAAAGATTCTAATTAACCATTTCTTTAAAAATAAAATATGTCCAAAAGGATTTCTTTTTAATAGAGGCATTATATGTTAGTTTATTAGTTAAAATCGCTTTTTTAAAAAAAGAGCGAAATACAAAAGTACGAAAGAATTACCTAAGAATGTTAAATTAATAGTTCTCTAATTTCACTTAACATCATAGCAGTTGCTCCCCAAACAGTATAATTATTTAGTTTAAAGCAGGGTACATTTATATTTGTAGCATAAGAAGTTGAAAGGTTAACAGCGCTAATGTTGGCGTCATTTAATAAATCTGCAACCAGAACTTCAATTGTTTCGGCAACCTCTTCATTCATTATAAAATCAGGTTTTTGTGAACTTACAGCAATAAAAGGAGTTGCTAAAAAATTGCTAGGAGGAATATAAACGTCTGTTGTTTCACGAAGTACCGTTACTAAATTCTTTGGAATGCCCATTTCTTCATGAGCTTCTCTTAAAGCAGTTTCTTGTAAGTTCTTATCTGTTTTATCAACTTTTCCACCAGGAAAACTTACTTGTGCAGAATGAGTGCCTTTATAACTAGCTCTTTTAGTTAGTAAAATACAGGTTTGAGAAGCTTCGTTAGGGTAAAATAAAGCTAAAACGGCAGCTTTTCTAGGGTTTAAAGCTTTTATTTTATTTTCGGAATAGCGCAAACGCATCTCTGGAGCTAGTTTGAATTGAGCATCTAGACCTCCTAGTCTTTTTGTTTTGATAAGAGGGACTTTTGATAAAAACGTGTTAAAATCCATAGAAATGATTACTTTAGGCAAACATATTAAAAGTTCATATAATAATTATAAAAATGTAAAATGAAAAAGCTATTTAATATATTAACAGGATTGATCACATTATATTTTTTGGCAACTCTTTTAATGCCTTCACAGGTAGATAAAATGCAAAATAAAACAGCTTTATTACCTCCGTATCAAGTTTCGAAGAAAGCTAAGGAAGTATATGATTCACTGGAGTTTATAGCAGATATGCATTGTGATGCATTACTATGGCAGAGAAATTTATTGGATGCTAAAACCTATGGACACGTAGATATTCCTAGAATGATAGAAGCAAATATGGGGTTGCAGGCATTTACCATTGTAACAAAATCGCCCAAAGGACAAAATTTTGATAAAAATGCAGCAGATACGGATCAAATAACAATGCTTATGTTAGCGCAAGGAAATTCTTTTAAATCGTGGACTAGTTTAACAGAAAGGGCATTGATACAGTGCTCGAGATTGTATGATTTTGCTGAAAAATCTAAAGGAAAGTTTAGTATAATTAATTCTAAAAAAGATTTAGAAAGTTATATATTAAAGAAAGAAAAAAATCCTAAGATCACTGCTGGATTTTTAGGAGTAGAAGGAGCTCATGCTTTAGATGGAAATATAGAAAATATAGATGTATTATTTAATGCAGGGGTAAGAATGATGGCGCCTACCCATTTTTTTGATAATAAATTAGGAGGATCTGCACATGGTGTTTCTGGAGGAGGATTAACAGCGTTTGGGAAGGAAGTGATAAAAAGAATGCAACTTAAAAATATGATTGTTGATGTAGCGCACGCTTCTCCAAAAATGATTGATGATATTTTAAAAATAACAACGAAGCCACTTGTTAGTTCTCATACTGGAGTCAAAGGAACTTGTAACAATGTTCGGAACTTATCTGATAAGCATATTAAGGGAATAGCAAAAACAGGAGGTTTAATTAGCATTGCTATGTTTCCTAAAGCAGTCTGTGGAAGTTCTGTGAAAAAAACAGCAAAAGCCATACAATATGTAGTACATCTTGTAGGAGTAGATTTTGTTGCATTAGGATCTGACTTTGATGGGGCAGTAAAAGCAAGTATTGATGTTACTGGCTTACCTTTAGTTGTTGAAGAGTTGTTGAAGTTAGGGATTTCTAAAGTAGATATTCAGAAAATAATGGGAGGGAACGTAAAACGCTTGTTATTAAATAATTTGCCAGATGAGTAAAAGAAGAAAATTAGTATTGAGTTTACTTTTTGATGTGATAGGGTATGTTTCTTTTATAATTCCAGGAGTAGGTGAATTATTAGATATTATATGGGCACCTATATCTGCTTATTTGATGATGAGAATGTATGATGGAAAAAAGGGAAAAATAGGAGCGGTTTTAAATTTTATAGAAGAAGCAATGCCAGGGATAGATGTACTTCCTACTTTTACTTTAATGTGGTGTTATTCTTATATCTTTAAAAAAGATAATAGAGCAATGGAAAAGAGGTAAAAAAAGAAGTTACTTTTAAAGAGTTTAAAACTTATTTTTTAAATAAAAACCCTAGCCCTAATCGGCTTAGAAACTTTTTTTCAAATTCCCAAAAGAAGCTAAATTGTCCAAAGAGCCAGCCTACGATAGGTAAGGTAGTTTGATAAATAGGAAAAATGAGTAATATGCGCAATGGGTAGTATATCCAAGGGCTAGTTATATCAGGAGAAATCCCTAAGAAAGTAGTGATAGGTTTGGCAACCCAAGCGGCAAAAGAGCCATTGATGGCAAATACAATAAATATTGCTATAACACTCCAGTTATTCGTAATTCCCCAACGCTGTTTTAATTTCTCCATAAGAATAATAAAGTTTGATGCAAAAGTATATAAAAGAAAAAGGTCAAGCAAAATTTGTTTGACCTTTTATATTTTTTGTAAAAATGGCAATTATTTTCCAAATAAACCGCCAAGAAGCCCACCAAGACCTCCAGATTTTCCTTGTTCTCCACCTCCTAAAATCATTCCAGCTACATCGTCAATAACGCTTCCGTCACCATCAGCATCTAAAATTTTTTCTAAAAAGCTTTGTTCTTGTTGTGTATCGTTACCACCTAGCAACCCTCCTAGTAAACCATTCAGTTGATTTGAATTATTTACATTATTTTGACGTGATTGCTGTCCTAGCACTCCCATTAAAAGAGGAGTAGCTGTTTTTAAAATATTGGCAACTGAACCGCTATCTATTCCAGCTTTTTGACCAATGATTTGTGTTACACCTTGTTGTTTATCACCTAAAACATGGTTTAGAATTTTGCTTCCGTCTTGTGTCACATCATCGTTAACACCACCTCCAAATAAATCGCCTAAGTTATCCAAAATACCTCCGTCATGTTTCTTTAAAGCTCCCATCAACCCCGCAGCACCTTCTGGAGTAGTGGTATTTCGTTGCATTGCTTTCATTAGCACTGGTAAAGCCATCGTTAAAACACTACTTGTTTTTCCTGTGTCTTGCCCAGTAGATCCTGCTACACCTGAAATAATCGTTTTCCCTAAGTCGCTATTCAATAAATCTAAAATTCCTGCCATTTTTATTGTTTAAATATGAATGATAAATATGTTTTTACATAAATTAAGACACAAGATACAAAAAGGAAGTCACAAGAAAAACTAAAAAAGAGCATTAAAAATAGGATGCTTTATAGTATTTTTTATCTTTACCCATAACTTGTAAAAGTTAATAAAAACATAAATTACTTAGTAGATATGAAAAAAATAGCATTGCATTGGCAAATTTTAATAGGGATGGTTGTGGGATTGATATTCGGTTTTTTAGCCCTTAAATTTGGTTGGAAGGATTTTGTGGCTGATTGGATAAAACCATTAGGAACTATTTTTGTGAAATTATTGAAGTTAATAGCAGTGCCTCTAATAGTTGCATCATTAATAAAAGGGATTTCAGATTTAAAAGATATTTCAAAATTTAAAAATATAGGTGTTAGAACCATTATCATTTATATAGGAACGACTATAGCTGCTATTACTATAGGTCTTTTTCTAGTAAATATGATTGAACCTGGCAATGGAATTTCTCAAGAAACAGTAGATAAGTTAACAGAAAAATATGCAGGGAGCTCTAGTATTTCTGCCAAAATAACAGAGGCTACAAAACAGCAAAAAAGTGGACCATTGGAATTCGTAGTAAATATGGTTCCAGATAATGCTGTAAAGGCGATGAGTGATAATAAGGCGATGTTACGGGTTATATTTTTTACTATATTTTTAGGAATTTCAATGTTGTTGATAGGGGAAAAGAAAGCTGCACCATTAAAAAACTTTTTTGATAGTTTAAATGATGCTATTCTTAAAATGGTAGATATCATTATGTTAGTTTCTCCTTATGCTGTCTTTGCATTACTGGCAAATGTTATGGTTACTTCAGGAGACCCAAAAGTTTTATTAGCCTTGTTAAAATATGCAGGAGTGGTGATTATTGGTTTGTTAGCAATGGTTATTTTTTATTGTATTTTGGTTAGTATTTACACTAAGAAAAACCCTATGTGGTTTTTAAAACAATTGAGTCCAGCTCAATTATTGGCTTTTTCAACAAGTTCAAGCGCGGCAACCTTGCCTGTAACGATGGAGCGTGTAGAAGAGCATATAGGAGTAGATAAGGAAGTATCAAGTTTTGTGTTACCAGTTGGAGCAACTATAAATATGGATGGAACAAGCTTGTATCAAGCAGTAGCAGCTGTTTTTGTAATGCAGGTGCTATGGCCAGAGGGGCTTGGATTTGCGAATCAAATGTCTATTGTGTTAACAGCGTTATTAGCGTCAATAGGAAGTGCCGCTGTGCCAGGAGCGGGAATGGTGATGTTAGTTATAGTGTTAGAGTCAGTGGGATTTCCAAAAGATTTGTACCCTGTAGCATTGGCCTTAATTTTTGCTGTTGATAGACCTTTAGATATGTTAAGAACAACAATAAATGTAACAGGAGATGCAACTGTTTCTATGATTGTAGCAAAGTCAGTTGGCAAATTAGGAATACCAGCTCCAAAAAATTGGGATGATCATTATGAAGCTGTTAAATAAATAAAGGGTCGTATAGTAATAAGTTTTATTTATGGAATTAAGAGTACATAAAGCTATTGTATTTGTTGATTGGCTGTATGAAAATATGGAGAATCAGAATTTGGTAATATTAAATGCAACGATAAAAAAAATAGGAAATAAAGATGATTTTAAGGAAGAAGAGAAACAAATAAAAGGAGCTTTATTTTTCGATTTAAAAACTATTTTTTCGGATCAAAATTCTCCATTACCGAATACAATGCTGCCTCCTGATAAATTTGAAGAGGAAAGCCAAAAGCTAGGAATTTCAAAAGACAGTTGTATCATTGTTTATGATGATTTAGGAACTTATTCAAGTCCTAGAGTTTGGTGGATGTTTAAAGTGATGGGCTTTGAAAATGTTGCAGTTTTAAATGGAGGTTTCCCTGAATGGAAAAGTAAAGGCTTTCCTACGGAAGATAAGAAAATCATAACTGCGAAAACAAGAGGAAATTTTACGGTGAATTTCCAAAATAAAAAGATAATTAGCACAAAAGAATTATTAACTGTACTGAGTGTAAAAGATTCATTAATAATTGATGCGCGCTCTTCCAGTAGATTTAAAGGAGAAGAGCCTGAACCAAGAAAAGAAGTAAGATCAGGTCATATTCCTAGTGCAATTAACTTACCTTATGGACTGTTACAAGAGGGAGGGTTGATGAAATCTTCGCGTCAATTAGAAATCTTATTTGAAAAGGTGAACAAAGAAAAAGTAAAGATGATGTTTTCTTGCGGATCAGGAATTACTGCTTGTATATTAGCGTTAGGAGCAGATATAGCAAACTATAAAAACTATGGTGTTTATGACGGCTCATGGACAGAATGGGGAAGTAATCATAAGTTGCCTATTGAAAAATAACCTTAATAAAAAAATCACCTTGGTATATTTTGTACCAAGGTGATCTTTTAGAAGGAACTCCTAATTTCATGAATTTAAGAACATACCCCCAAGTACTCCACTTTTATAAAAGCTTTCTTACTTCATTTTTAATAAAAGAAATCGCGGTTTCAGTAGGAGAAATATTTTTAGAATAATTAGCTAAGATATTTTCTCTTAACTCATCAGCAGTTTTGGCAGTTTCAGAAAGCTCTTTTAACTTGTTTATAATTGCAATTTTAGCTGTAATAATGGCAGTCCAAGTATCTTCAGAAATATAAATTTGTTGTACAAGATTATGGTCAAATTCTTGTTCCATATTACCAATAAGTAGTTGTAAATAAGCGTTGGTGTTATTTCCAATAGGTTTTACTCTGACCAATAACTTTAATGGATGAATACGCTCGCAAAATAAGAGCAAACGTTCATAAGCTTGGAGTTTTATAGGCAAAGACGCTCTTTTTCTTTCAGCCAAAGCCTTAAATTTTTTTTCAGTTGCATTATGTTTCAAAAAGCTACTAAAAAAATAATAGGCTACTAAACCAGTTACAATGGCAGGCAAAGCATAACTTAGCCCTTCTAATATTTTGTTTTCCATAAAATAATAACTTCTAAGAGTGCGAATATAGTACTAACTACCAGAATAATTTATTTAAAAGAAATAAAAAATATTCAACTATTATCGAGTAAGCAGCGAAACTTTAAGGAAATAAAGAATAGCAAAGAGAAATTTGTGAATAAAAAAAAGGATTACACTAATAATAGCAACTAAAGAATACTTAAATTTCGAGCATCAAATTCTTTCAATAAAAATAATACTTGGAAACTTATTTAGAGCAACTTAACGAACCACAAAGAGCAGCCGTTTTACAAAAAGACGGCCCAATGATAATAATAGCAGGTGCAGGATCAGGAAAAACAAGGGTGCTAACTTATAGAATTGCTCACTTGATGCAGCAAGGGGTTGATGCGTTTAACATATTGTCACTAACTTTTACAAATAAAGCAGCACGTGAAATGAAGGAGCGTATTGCAGGGGTAGTAGGGCATAGTGAGGCTAAAAACTTGTGGATGGGAACTTTTCACTCTGTTTTTGCGCGTATATTACGATCAGAAGCAGATAAATTAGGATACCCTTCTAACTTTACGATTTATGATTCTCAAGATTCTGTTCGTTTATTGACAACAATTATAAAAGAAATGAAATTAGATAAAGAACGATATAAACCCAAGCAGATTTTGGGAAGAATATCTTCTTTTAAGAATAGTTTAATAACTGTAAGAGCTTATTTTAATAATTCAGATTTACAAGAGGCCGATTTGCAAGCAAGCAGGCCGAAAGTAGGAGAAATTTATAAAGAATATGTAGATAGATGTTTTAAATCAGGAGCAATGGACTTTGATGATCTATTATTGAGGACAAATGAATTAGTAGCTCGCTTTCCAGAAGTATTAGCAAGATATCAAGACCGCTTTAGATATATTATGGTAGATGAGTATCAAGATACAAATCATTCTCAATATTTAATAGTTAGAGCTTTAGCGGATCGATTCCAGAATATATGCGTAGTAGGAGATGATTCTCAAAGTATTTATAGCTTTCGTGGAGCTAATATTAATAATATTTTAAATTTTCAAAAAGACTATCCAGATGTAAAAACGTTTAAGCTAGAACAGAATTATAGGTCTTCAAAAAATATAGTAGAAGCGGCTAATAGCGTAATTGATAAGAATAAAACGAAATTAGATAAGGAGGTTTGGACGGCAAATGATGAAGGAGAACCTATAAAAATAATGCGAACTATTTCTGATGGAGAAGAAGGACGATTCGTAGCGCAGTCTATTTGGGAAAATAAAATGAACGAGCAATTGACCAACGATTCATTTGCTATTTTATATAGAACAAATGCGCAATCAAGAGCAATGGAAGATGCATTGCGAAAAAAAGACATAAAATACAAGATTTATGGAGGTATTTCTTTTTATCAACGAAAAGAAATAAAGGATTTACTGTCTTATTTGCGAATGTTAATCAATCCTAATGATGAAGAAGCTTTAAAAAGAATTATCAATTATCCTGCAAGAGGTATAGGAGCAACAACAATTGATAAATTAATGATTGCGGCGAATCATTATAAGAAATCAATATTCGAAATCGTTAAAAATATAGATAAAATTGATTTAAAGATAAATGCTGGAACAAAAAACAAACTACAAAACTTTGCTAATATGATGCAGCGTTTTCAAATAGAAGCGCAAACAAAAAATGCATTTGAAATAGCCGATTTGGTAGCAAAGAAAACACAGTTTGTTAAAGACTTACAAAAAGATGGAACTCCTGAAGGAATTAGTAAGGTAGAAAATGTGCAGGAGCTTTTAAATGGAATAAAAGACTTCATAACCGATAAAATAGAAACAGGAGAAGATGCTTCTCTAACCGCTTTTTTAGAAGATGTAGCGTTGGCAACTGACTTTGATAGTGAAAAAGATGATACTCCAAGAGTTTCGCTAATGACCATTCACTTATCAAAAGGGCTAGAATATCCGTACGTGTATATTGTAGGGTTGGAGGAAACATTATTTCCATCGGCAATGAGTATGAATACGCGTAGTGAATTAGAAGAAGAACGACGTTTATTTTATGTAGCGCTTACAAGAGCAGAAAAAGTAGCTTATCTTACTTATGCGCAAACGCGTTATCGTTGGGGAAAATTAACCGATGGAGAACCCAGTAGATTTTTGGAAGAAATAGATGAAAAGTATGTAGCGCACATAGCTCCTAAAAGACCAGAGTCGGCAATCAACCGTTTTGTAGATAAAGGGATATTTGAAGATGAAGAGCCAACAAGACTCCGATTTCAAAAACCAATCCAAAAGAAGCGAAAGGAATTTTTAGATAAAAAAGAGAAAAAAACATTAGTTCCTGCTAAAAAATTAAAAAAAATACCTAATAAACCCACTACCTCTAGTGCTAATTCATTTACAGGAGAAATAGCAGTGGGTAATATCGTAGAACACAATCGTTTCGGAACGGGAGAAGTACTTGGTTTAGAAGGAAAAGGACCTAATAAAAAAGCAGAAATTAAATTTGGAACGGTAGGTAAAAAGAAACTATTACTGCAATTCGCAAAATTAAAAGTAATTGGATAGAGATTAGTTGACTGAAACTCAAAATAAATCCCTATTTTGCAGCGTTTAATAATGATGATTATAAACATGTCAGTTCGAGTGTTTTCTTTTGATGTAGAAGAAAAAGAAAATGTATTGAGAACACTTCACAAAAAATAACATAAAAATGACATTTGATTTAGAATATAATTCAGAAAGACCATTAATGATTATACCAGAATATGGTAGGCATATACAAAAATTAGTAGATCATTGTATGGCATTAGAAACCAAGGAAGAAAGAAATACAATGGCAAAGGCAATTGTAGATGTAATGGGGAATTTACAGCCCCACTTGAGAGATGTTCCTGATTTTAAGCATAAGTTATGGGATCAATTATTTATCATGTCTGATTTTCAGTTAGATGCTGATGCTCCTTATGAAAAGCCTTCAAAAGAGGAGTTGAAAGGAAAGCCAGAAGGATTACCTTATCCTAAATCAGCTTCTAGATACCGTTATTATGGAAATAATATTCAAACGATGATAGATATTGCCTTAAGTTGGGAAGAAGGAGATAAAAAAGAAGCTCTTGTGTTTACAATAGCAAATCATATGAAGAAATGTTATTTAAACTGGAACAAAGACACCGTAGATGATGCCGTAATATTTAAGCACTTATTTGAATTGTCTGATGGTAGAATAGATCTTAGGGAAACAGAAGAAAAATTGGCAGAGAGCAAAGAACTGCTAAAGAAACGATCGGGGCAAGGTCAGAATACGAAACACTCGAAAGGAAAAAATAACAATAATAAATACAGAAAGAGGTAATTCATGGCGTCATTTAAAATTGAGGGAGGGCACAAATTAAGTGGAACTATTACACCGCAAGGGGCAAAAAATGAAGCGTTGCAGATTGTTTGTGCTGTTTTATTGACTCCTGAAAAGGTAATTATCAAAAATATACCGGATATAATTGATGTTAATAAACTGATTTTTATCTTAGGAGAGCTAGGCGTAAAAATAGAAAAACTGGCAGCCAATACATATAGCTTTCAGGCTGATGATATTAAGTTGTCATACTTAGAATCAGCAGAATTTAAAAGAGATGGAAGTTCTTTAAGAGGGTCTATTATGATTGTAGGACCGCTATTAGCTCGTTTTGGTAGAGGGTATATTCCAAGACCGGGAGGAGATAAAATCGGAAGAAGGCGCTTAGATACCCACTTTGAAGGTTTTATAAAGTTAGGAGCAAAATTTCGCTATAATAAAGAGGAGTATTTTTACGGAGTAGAAGCACAGGAAGGTTTAAAAGGAACAGAAATGTTACTTGATGAAGCATCTGTAACAGGAACTGCCAATATTATTATGGCGGCTGTGTTAGCAGAGGGGATAACCACTATTTATAATGCAGCTTGCGAACCATATATTCAACAGTTATGTAAAATGTTGAATGCTATGGGAGCGAAAATAACAGGAGTTGGATCTAATTTACTAAAAATAACAGGAGTTGATAGTTTAAAAGGTTGTGAGCATAATGTGCTTCCAGACATGATTGAAATAGGAAGTTGGATAGGTATGGCAGCTATGACGCGTTCAGCGTTAACAATAAAAGATGTAAGTTGGAAAGACCTTGGGCAAATACCAAATGTGTTTAGAAAAATAGGAATTAAATTAGAAAGAAAAGGAGATGATATTTATATTCCAGAACAAGAAAGTTATGAAATTCAAAACTATATAGATGGTTCTGTATTAACAGTATCAGATGCCCCATGGCCTGGTTTTACGCCAGACTTATTAAGTATTATTTTGGTAGTAGCTACACAAGCAAAAGGAACTGTATTGATTCATCAAAAAATGTTTGAAAGTCGTTTGTTCTTCGTAGATAAACTGATAGATATGGGAGCAAAAGTAATTCTATGTGATCCGCATAGAGCTACAGTAATAGGACATGATTTTGACAGTCAGTTAAAAGCTACTAAAATGACTTCTCCAGATATTCGTGCAGGAATATCTTTATTAATAGCTGCTTTATCAGCAAAAGGAACAAGTATTATTAATAATATAGAGCAAATAGATAGAGGCTACGAAAATATTGAAGCACGTTTAAAATCTATAGGAGCCAAAATAGAAAGAATAGAAGGCTAGTTGCTACAAAAATAGCACTGAATCTTACTATTTCTTATAAAAGATTTACTAAAAATAGTGTCAAGTTGGCACTATTTTTTTATTGGCAGTATTCTTGCTAATGAAAGGTGTACAATTTAATGATACTTTAGAAAATGAGTAAAGAAGAAAATATAAAAGAGGAAGCAATAAAAGATACAGCGGAGGGAGCTTCAACAGAAGAAACTAAGGAAGTGGTAGAGGAAACAGCGGAAGAAATGGCTAAAGAGTTAACAACAGAAGAGTTGATTCAAGTAGAAAAGGATAAGTATTTGCGTTTATTTGCTGAGTTCGAAAATTATAAAAAAAGAACCACTAAAGAACGTATTGAGTTGTTTAAAACAGCAGGGCAGGAATTAATGACAGTTTTACTGCCAATTTTGGATGATTTTGAAAGAGCCTTGATGCATATTGAAGATGATAAAGAAGCAGAAGAATTGCGTAAAGGAGTTTTATTAATTTACCAGAAAATGGTAAAAACATTAGAACAAAAAGGGTTAGTGGCCATAGAGGTAGCTAAAGGAGATGTTTTTGACACAGAAATTCATGAAGCAATTACCCAAATTCCAGCGCCTTCTGATGATTTGAAAGGAAAGGTTATAGATTGTGTAGAGAAAGGGTATAAGTTAGGAGATAAGATAATCCGTTATCCAAAAGTAGTTATAGGGCAAGTATAACAATTACTAATTATTGATTAACAGTTTGGGGTAAAAATACGATGATAGACTGTTAGTTATCAATTGAAATTAAAATGGCAAAACAAGATTACTACGAAATATTAGGTGTTTCAAAATCTGCATCTCAGGCAGAAATAAAGAAAGCATATCGTAAAATGGCAATAAAATATCATCCAGATAAAAATCCGGATGATTCAGCTGCGGAAGAAAAATTTAAGCAAGCAGCGGAGGCTTATGAGGTTTTAAGCGATGAGAATAAGAAAGCGCGTTATGATCAATTTGGTCATGCTGCTTTTGAAGGAGGTCATGGCGGCGGCGGATTTGGCGGCGGCGGAATGAATATGGATGATATATTTAGTCAATTTGGTGATATTTTTGGCGGTGGATTTGGTGGTGGATTCGGCGGTGGAGGAAGACAACGACAAGCAAGAGTAAAAGGAGGTAATCTCCGTATAAGGGTAAAGTTAACTTTAGAAGAGATTGCAAATGGAGTAGAGAAAAAGGTAAAAGTACGTAGAAAGGTACAAGCAAAAGGGGTTACTTATAAAACCTGTACGACCTGTAACGGGTCAGGGCAGCAAATGAGAGTTACCAATACTATATTGGGTAGAATGCAAACGGCCACAACTTGTTCTACATGTCATGGAGCGGGTGAAATGATAAAGAGTAAGCCTAATGGGGCAGATGCGCAAGGTTTAGTGGTAAGTGAAGAAACAGTATCAATTAATATTCCGCAAGGAGTTTCAGAAGGAGTTCAACTAAAAGTAGGAGGGAAAGGAAATGAAGCACCGGGTAAAAATTCTATAGCAGGAGATTTATTAGTTTTAATAGAAGAAATTTCGCATGAAAAATTAAAGAGAGAAGGAAGTAATATCCATTATGATTTGTACATTAATTTTTCAGAAGCTGTTTTAGGAACTTCTAAAGAAATAGAAACAGTTACAGGAAAAGTAAAAATAAAAATAGATTCAGGTACGCAATCTGGAAAGATCCTTCGATTAAAAGGAAAAGGATTGCCAAGTATAGAACGCTATGGTACTGGTGATTTTTTAATACATATTAATGTATGGACTCCGCAGGAGCTAACAAAAGAACAAAAGCAATTCTTTGAAAAAATGCAAGAAGACGATAACTTTGCGCCTAGTCCGCAACGATCGGATAAATCATTTTTTGAAAAGGTAAAAGATATGTTTTCTTAGAAATAAATAAATTTTGTAAAAAAGTTTTGTCACTTTAAAAAAAGATATTATCTTTGAAGTGTAGTTGGAGATATCCAATTACACTTTTTCTTTTTCATAGCAATTTTCCCACTCAATTTTCTTTGAGTGGGTTTTTTTATGATCTAAGAATATCTATTAAAGTTTTTATAGATCAATCCCAAATAAAGGTTGTGGTTATGAAAAGAGCCGTGTTGATCTAAATTGTAAGCTTCTCCATTTCTCAGAAAGTTTTAAAAGTCAATTATTTTTGAATTGTGAGGAAAAATAGATGTAGTGAAGCTTAAGTAAATAGGGGTAAGCATAAAAAAAGAGGCTATTTTACTTAAAAATAGCCTCTTTTTGCTTTTATTTGTTATCTATGAATAGTTTGTTTTCTATCCGGACCTACAGATACTATTTTAATAGGTATCTCTAATTCTTTCTCTAAAAAAGCAATGTATTCGTTTAATTCCTTTGGAAACTCACTTTCTGCTGTCATTTGAGTCAAATCTTCTTTCCAGCAAGGAAATTCTGTATAAATAGGAGTTACATTTTCAGGTTCAATATTATAAGGTAAATGAGTAATCGTTTTTCCTTTATAATCGTAAGAAGTACAAACTTTTAAATGATCGAAGTCAGAAAGAACATCTCCTTTCATCATCATTAATTGAGTAACTCCATTTACTTGACAAGCATATTTTAAGGCCACTAAATCTAGCCATCCACAACGCCTTGGCCTTCCTGTTACAGCTCCAAACTCACGACCCACTTTTGCCATTTCTTCACCAACTTCATCAAATAATTCTGTAGGAAAAGGACCTGAACCAACGCGTGTAGTGTAGGCTTTAAATATTCCATATACTTCCTTAATTTTATTAGGAGCAACTCCTAAACCAGTACAAGCCCCAGAGGCAGTTGTATTAGAAGAGGTAACAAAGGGATATGTACCAAAATCAATATCAAGCAAAGAACCTTGAGCTCCTTCGGCTAAAATTGTTTTACCTTCTTTAAGAGCTTTATTTAAATACTCTTCACTATCGATGAACTGTAATTCTTTGAGTCGCTCAACCGCAGTAAAGAATTCTGCTTCCATTTCTTCTAAATTATATTGTACGTCAACATTATAGAAGTTAATCATAGCTTCGTGCTTATTTGCTAGATTTCTATATTTTTCTTTCCAGTTATCTAGCTCTAAATCACCAATTCGAATACCATTTCTGCCCGTTTTATCCATATAGGTAGGTCCAATTCCTTTTAAGGTAGAGCCTATTTTTGCTTTTCCTTTAGAAGCCTCAGAAGCAGCATCTAGTAAGCGATGAGTTGGTAAAATAACATGTGCCTTTCTAGAGATAATTAATTTTGATTTATAATCAATATCAAACTTATTAAGTCCTTCTAATTCTTGTACAAAAACAACAGGGTCTATTACTACCCCGTTTCCAATTACATTTATTGACTTTTTATGAAAGATTCCAGAAGGAATTGTTCTTAATACATGTTTGATACCATCAAATTCTAAGGTATGCCCTGCATTAGGTCCTCCTTGAAATCTAGCAATAATATCATAATTAGAGGTAAGTACATCTACTATTTTACCTTTTCCTTCGTCTCCCCATTGCAATCCGAGTAATAAATCTACAGCCATTTAGTTGTGTTTGTGTATTGTGTTAGTCTTTTTTATTCTGTCTTTTCGTTCCGTAAAAATAAAGAGAGTGGTTATGAATATCGATATCAAAAACATCTTCGATAGTTTTTTTGATAATTTGAATTCGTGGGTCACAAAATTCTTTTACATCACCTGTATCTGTTAGGATAACGTGGTCATGGTTTTTATCAAAGTAACTTTTTTCATAGCGAGCCATGGTTTGCCCTTCAAATTGATGTTTTCTAACCAAACCACAGTCTAATAGTAAATCTATGGTATTGTAGAGTGTAGCTCTACTAACACGATAGTTTTTGTTTTTCATATTGATATATAAAGATTCTATATCAAAATGATCATCTACCTCATAGATTTCCTGAAGTATTGCATATCTTTCGGGGGTTTTTCTATGCTTATTTTCCTCTAAAAAAGCGGTAAATACTTTTTTAACGATTTCTTGATTTTCAACAGAGTTACTCATTGATTATAATTTTTACGAAGTGGCAAATTTACGTTAATTTCTGAATTAATTTTAAAAATAAGTAGAAAGGATATTTATAAAGTGTTAATACGTTCTACTTTTTGTACTCCATCAACCTTTTGAATACTAGCTATCAATTTGTTCAATTGATTGATGTTTTTAATGCTTAGTGATAGTTTACCTTCAAAGACACCTTCTTCTCCCGCTATATTAATACTGTTTATAAA
The DNA here is from genome assembly GCF_900119795.1 of Tenacibaculum maritimum NCIMB 2154. Classification (NCBI taxonomy): domain Bacteria; kingdom Pseudomonadati; phylum Bacteroidota; class Flavobacteriia; order Flavobacteriales; family Flavobacteriaceae; genus Tenacibaculum; species Tenacibaculum maritimum. Next base: position 1,973,689 of record NZ_LT634361.1, on the reverse strand, counting down.
TACGTTCATATTGCTAGATATTATACGGGTAAGATTATTAACAATCCCTTTGTTATCAACTCCACTAACATGTAAAATGGCTTTAAATTCTTGTTTAGAAGAGTCAATCCATTTTGCAAGCATAATTCTATAGGCGTAGTTAGATTGCAAAGAAATTGCGTTAGGACAGTTTTTCTTATGGACTTTAATTCCTTCGTTAATTGTTACAAATCCAAAAACTTTATCACCTGCAATAGGATTACAACATTTTGCTAATTTATAGTCTAATTTTTGCTCTTCTTTTCCGAAAACTAAAGCGTCATATTTATGAGTAACTTCTTCCTTATTTATAATTTCTTTAGAAGGTACTCTTTTGAATCGATTTTTTATGAAAGACATGATTGCTCCGCTACGTTGGTTAGCAAAAGCTTTTAATTGAGAGTTGTCTATAGCGCCATTACCAATTCTATAAAAGAGGTCAAAACTTGTTTTTAGTTCAAAGTAATTAGCCAGTTCATTAATTACTTTTTCGTTCAAAGTAATTTTTAAATGACGTAGTTTTCTGGCTAAAATGGCTTTTCCTTCTTCAGCTATTTTCTTTTCTTCCTCTTTTAGAGCAGCTTTTATTTTTGTTCTTGCACGAGCTGTTATAACAAAATCAAGCCATCGAATGTTGGGTTTATTATTAGAAGCAGTCAGTACTTCTACTTGATCGCCGCTATTGAGTTGATGATTTAAAGGAACTAATTTCCCGTTTACTTTGGCACCGCGACATTTTAGTCCTACTCCTGTATGAATTGAAAAAGCAAAATCTAAAGCAGAGGCTCCTTTAGGAAGTGATTTTAAGTCGCCTTTTGGCGTAAAGACATAAATTTCTTTAGCATATAGATTCAGCTTGAAATCTTCAACAAAATCAACAGCATTTATATTTTGATTTTCAAGAGTTTCTTTCAGTTTATTGAGCCAACCTTCTAATCCATTTTCTTTAAGATTTCCTTGCTTATACTTAAAATGAGCAGCATAGCCCTTTTCAGCGATTTCGTCCATTCTATCTGAGCGAATTTGTACTTCGACCCATTTAGATTCAGGGCCTATTACTGTAATATGCAAAGCTTCATATCCAGTTGTTTTAGGTTGAGAAATCCAATCCCTAAGTCGAGAAGGATTTGGTTTAAAGAAATCTGTTACAATAGAATAAATTTTCCAAGCGTCAAATTTTTCATCTTTAGAAGTAGGAGTATAAATAATACGAATAGCAAATTTATCATACACTTCATCAAAGGATACATTTTGTTTACGCATTTTCCTTCTAATGGAGAAAATAGATTTGAATCTCCCTTTGATATTATAAGAAAAACCTTCTTTGTTAAGGGCTGTCTTTAGAGTATCTGTAAAACTGGTAATGTATTTTTGTTGCTCTTCTTTACTTTCTTTTATTTTGGTAAGTATATCAGTGTACACTTCTGGTTCTGTATATTTTAAGCCCAGATCTTCTAATTCAGTTTTAATATTGTATAAGCCTAGTCGATGTGCTAAAGGTGCGTATATATACAAGGTTTCTGAGGCTATTTTAACTTGTTTATGAGATGGCATTGCATCCATAGTTTGCATATTATGTAGCCGGTCTGCTATTTTAATTAAGATAACTCGTACATCATCATGTAAGGTAAGCAGCATTTTACGAAAGTTTTCTGCTTGTAAAGAATAGTTTTGTTCTTTTTTTAGATTTGATATTTTAGTAAGACCGTTGACAATGCGTGCAATATTTTTACCAAATAAGCGCTCCATATCTTCAATAGTATAGTGGGTATCTTCTACAACATCGTGTAGTAATGCAGCAGCAATAGAAGTAGCACCTAAACCAATTTCATTGGCCACTATTTTGGCAACAGCAATAGGATGAAAGATATAAGGTTCCCCTGTTTTTCTTCGTTGCTCGCTATGCGCCTCTACAGCAATATCAAATGCTTTTCGTATTAAGGTGTTGTCTTCCTTAGAAAGGTCTTTGTAGGTGTTTTTTACTAAATCTTTATAACGATTTGCTATTTCTTTGTTTTCTTCCTCTAGGGTTGCTGTATATGTCATAGGCTACTTCTTCCGTAAAATTAAAAACGATTTGTTTTGCATAGGAAAAGTAGCATAAAGAATTTTAATTAGCAAGTTTTTATTGAGTTCTTTAAGTTTTTGATACGTTCAAGTAAAGTAGGGTGTGAATAGTGAGCGAAAACATAAAATTTATGCGGAGTCAAATTGCTTAAACTGTTTTTAGAAAGCTTTTTTAAGGAGGAGATCAAGGCAATTTCAGAGAAGGTTTCTTTAGCATAATTATCAGCTTGATATTCAAAATTTCTTGAAATATAATTCATGCATAATGAGGTGATTTCTGAGATGGGGGTGTATAAAACTCCAAAAGCAATGAGGCCTATATGAAAACTAGGCATGCCAACGCCTAATGCTTCTGATAGTATTGAGGAGTTAATGAAAAGAGAAAGTATGAACAATGTTATCCCTGTTAGTAGTATAGCGCTTATTAAATTAAAAATGATATGTTTTTTCTTATAATGACCGACTTCATGTGCTAAAACAGCAACAATTTCATCGGTATTAAGATCTGTGAGTAGTGTATCATATAGTGTAATTCGTTTTTGTTTGCCAAACCCTGAGAAGTATGCATTTGCTTTCGTAGAACGCTTTGAGCCATCAATTATGAAAATATTATCTAGTGCAAAACCTACCTTTTTAGCATAATTTTCAATGGCTGTTTTTAATTCACCCTCTTCTAAAGGTGTTTGTTTATTGAATAAGGGAACGATTAATTGAGCGTAAAACATATTCATAAAAATCGAGAATGCAGCTATCAATATCCAAGAGTATAACCAAAAAGACGTTTGGGTTAGCTCGTATAAGAGCAACATAAGTGTTAGGATAATTCCTCCAAGAATAGCCATCATTAACCAACCCTTAAGCTTGTCTAAGAAAAAAGTCCTTTTATTGGTTTTGTTAAATCCGAATTGTTCTTCAATGACAAAGGTTCTATAGTATGAAAAAGGAATACTTAAGAGATCGCTGCCAATCATAATAATACCAAAAAATAGTAGTGTTACTATGGTGCTATTTTGTGAAATGCTTTTCACAAAATCATCAAGATATCTAAATCCATTCAAAAAGAAAAAGGCAAGTGTAACCACTATAGAAAAGGTATCGGTAATATTTGAAAATTCGTAATTTATTTTTTTATAATCTTGAGACTTCTGATAGGCTTCTGTATCATAAACATCAATGAGTTCTTTAGGAATATCATCTTCAAAATGTTGGGCATTGAGATAGTCTAATACTTTGCTAATAAAGAAGCTAAGTGATAAAATTCCTATTAGGATGTAGAAGAGGATAGTAGGAGTCATAGAGTGTATTTTAAATTGTTATGCCATTCATTTTATTGAGAATTGAAAAGAAGTTAATAAAGACATATACAATGATACAAAAGTAAAAAAATAAACGCAGTGAAATAAAATTCTTCTGCGTTTAGTATTGGTGATCTTTACGTAGTTTTAAGAAGCGCTAAAAAGGATTCTTTTATTAGTTATAAGTAAAAGGTGCGGATAGTGCATATTATAATGTGAATTTTAATGCTAAGACAATATTTCTACCAGGGTTTAAAATACCATCACTTTTTAGTCTAGATAGGTGATTGATATATTTTTTATTGAAAAGGTTGTTAATAGCAATGGAAGTATTAAAGGTGGTTTTTCCTAAAATAATATTACCTCCTATTCCTAAGTTAACAAGGTTATATGCTGCTGTTATTGTTTCGAATTGACTGATGTTTTCTTGAGAAAAAGTATTGTTTAAACTGATAGAAGCATATCCTTGTTGCCACCATGTATTGTAGTCAAATTCTACTCTAAGGGTATTTTTTAAGGTGTTCGCAGGAATTAATGGAAGGTAATTTTCGTTGTGTAGCTTTCCTATAACGGTTTCGAAAGTACTTTCTAAATGTAACCAGTCTAATGGATGTGGATGCAAGTGGAAGCCAAATTCACCCCCGTATAATTTTGCATTGTCTTGGAGATAATTATATACAGGAACTCCGTCTTCTACTGCTCCATTAGGGCTGCTATAAATATAATTATTTATGTGATTGTAGAATCCATTAGCAAAGAGTTCAAAATGGTCAGTATTATAGTCTAAGGATATATCTAATTGAGCATTTTCCTCATTTTTTAAGTTTGCATTTCCTACTTCAAAGCGATTGGTACCGTGATGTACTCCATTAGAAGTTAATTCGGCTAAATTAGGAGCTCTAAACCCTTTTGCTATATTGATTCTTGTTTGAATTTTTTTGAATAGTGTTGTTCGGTACCCTAGGGAAGCTGTAAAGCTATTGAATGATCTTTTGATAGGAGTAAAAGTGTGTACTTCATCATCATGTTGTATTTCGTGTTTTTCTGTTTTTATAGCTCGATTATCAAAGCGTATCCCTATTTGAAAAATATGAGATTTACTAGCTTCATAATTAGCCGTTAAAAAGGCACCGATATCATTGATTCTAGCATTTGGAATTAAGATTTCTTCTCCAAAATTAGTATTTGTTTGGTAGATTCCTTGGAGCCCTAATAAGGTTTCTAATTTCTTAAATTTAGGAAAGTGGTACTTGAAATTATAGCTAAGTGTTTTTAATTTCATGTTTAAAGAAGCCCCTTCTTCATGCGCTTCGTGTTCTTCTGTTGTTTCATTTTCATGCTCTTCATGTTCTTCAAATTCCTGCCTGTGATTAAAGGTATATCCTATATCCGCATCTAATTGAGATTTTCCAAGGAAGAAGTGATTGTGTAAACTAATGATATGATTGTTTATACTTTGGTAGGGCATAAGTGGTGTTGTTTCTTTATTTTGAACGTTAATTCCTTCTTCAGGTATTCCTAATTTAGAGTTGTTAAAGTTATAACGTAGTTCAGATGAGAAATTGGTTTTATTGTAGCCGATTCCTAATTTTAAGTCTTTTTCTTGGAAGCGAGTATTCGTTACTCGTTGATGAGTAGGAATTTTATAATCAGAATGGAAGGTATAAGTACCACGTCCTAAAAATTTCCAAGTATCTGTTGAGCTTTTGATTCCTAAAGAGGTATTACTACCTAGAGTATTGCTAAAATAGTGTTGGTTTAGCATTATTTTTGAACGATGTTCTGTGGCAAATTTTTCAGGATTGATATATAAAACTCCTCCAAGGGCATCAGAACCGTATAATAATGATGCAGGTCCTTTGATAACTTCTATACTTTCTATACCAGAGCTGTTAATTCCAATACCGTGTTCAGCGCCAAATTGTTGATTTTCTAGTCGAGTTCCCTGGGTATATACCAATACTCTGTTACCACTTAATCCTCTAATTACAGGTTTTCCAATAGAAGCGCCTGTAGATATTTGCGAAACTCCTGGGATATGAGTAATTCCTTCTGCTAGTGTAGTTGCTCCTGTTTTTTGCAGTGATGTAGCAGAAAGTCTTTCTACTTTCATTACGTTTTCTGATTGTAATTTGTTGAAAGGTGTAGCTATGATGACTTCCTCTATTTCAAAAATGGCTTCTTCTAATTGAGCGTTCAACGTTTGACTTTGGTTATTAAAAATGATTTCTTTGATAATGGTCTTAAACCCTAAGTAAGTAATGCTTATTTTAGTTTTTCCATTAGGGATATTGTTGAAGGTATAATTACCATTATCATTAGTAGTAGTCCCTTTATGTAGTTTATTGATATAAATTTCAACACCTTCTAGAGGACTGTTTTGCGTATTGGTAATACGTCCTGTAAGAGTGTTTTTTTGTGCATATATTGCTGAGAATCCTATAAGGAATAGGAGGTATATTATTTTTTTCATATGGTATTTACTATCTTTTATTTATTGAAAAATTATTATCTTGTCTTTTTCTAATTTTCATAGCAATGTTATACAATTTATACTAGGTATAATTTAAGCTTGTTTTAAAAAAATCTTTTTATAGGGTAGTTTCAATTGGTAAATGCTATTAAAAGCTTTAGGGGGCTCAAAAGCGTTTGCATATAATTTTATACCAATTATGATCGTGTAGAATCATAATTGGCATGTGTTAAAAACTTAAACGAGTTTATATATTTACAAAAGAAACTTTGTTCATTCTATAGTAAATAGAAATAGCAAGTAATTTCAATTTTATAAGAATTTAAGATCTATATAACATGATAAGGAGGTCCTCTAGAGTGCTTTTTACTGATGAATAGCTTATTAGCCTGCTTGGGCTTGTATAAGATGTTTTCAGTATAAAAATATTGAGGAATGACGGCTGTTTTTTGAAAAACAATAGAAGAAAATAGTTCTATTTGCAAATGTAAATCAGAACAATCAAAGCGTAACTCATGTATATGGTGATCTGAAACAGATTTACAAACAGTATGCTCGTGTTTTTGAAGCATGTGAATCCCTTGTACTATTGAAGGAATCAGTAGTACAAGAGATAGTATAAGGGTTATATGTTGTTGAAAGCTTTTAATCTTTTAATTTATAAATAGTTCCTTTTTTAGAAAAGCTAGAAAAACCAACCTTTACAGTAAAATCATAAGAGTTTTCACGGACTTTGTTTATTTGCACAAACATAGGGTCTTTTTGTAAATCATTTTTGGGATTTAGGTAACGCAAGGTATAGAAAAAATTATTTTTCCATTTGATAACTAGCGTATCTATATGATTTCCATATTTACTAATTTGGAGACTGTCTTTTCTGATGATAGTTTCTTTATCGAAATTAGTTCCTGCTGGAATTTCAAAGATGCCTTTTTTAAAACGACCCTCACTATTCTCCTTTTTAGGAGTACAAGAAGCTAAAAGGCTTATTAACAGCAAAAAAGTTATTTTTTGAGCGTTAAGTTGTATTTGATTGCTGTTTCTTTTCATTATTATGATTGATATGTTGGAGTGTTTAATTCAAGATTTATTTTAGCATAAATTTCCTCAATTGATTGCGTTCCATCGATTTCCAAAACCTTAACACCTGTTTCTTTAATGTATCCTATCGCAGGGATAGTAAATTGGCTAAATTCATTAATCCTTTTAATAACAATATCTGAGTCTTTATCATCTCCTCTATTTTGTTCTCTTCCTCTTATGAGAGCCCTTTCTAAAAGAACTTCTTTAGGAACCTTTAAATAGATGATAAGGTTTATAAGGACATCCTCTTTTTGTAAGACATTAATTAAGTGTTTGGCTTGTTCAATATTTCTGGGATAACCATCAAATAGAAAACCTCGTTGCCCTTTGTTATCTTGATAACAGGATTCTACAATTTTGGAAACAATATTATCAGGAACAAGAAGTCCTTTTTCACTATATCCAGCGGCACTAATTCCTAATGCTGTTTTTTTTGCTTTCTCTATTCTTAAAATAGCCCCAGTAGAGAGATGGGTGATAGCAAAATCTTGCATGATTTTTTTACTTTGAGTGCCCTTGCCCGATAAAGGAGGTCCAAAAATGATGATATTCATGGTATTCTCTTTAATGAATGTAAAACATTTAAATTCCTGTATAATTTGAAGGAGTAATAACTTTTAACTCGTTCTTAATGTCAGAAGAAACATCTAATGTATCAATAAAATTGGCAATAGATGTTTGCGTAATTTCTTCGTTAGTTCTAGTAAGTCCTTTTAAAGCTTCATAAGGATTAGGATAGGCTTCTCTGCGCAAAATGGTTTGTATAGCTTCTGCTACTACCGCCCAATTATTATTCAAATCTTTTTCAAATTTACTTTCATTTAAAAGAAGTTTGTTTAGCCCTTTTAAAGTAGAGGCAAAACCTATTAATGTATGTCCGAAAGGAACTCCTATATTACGCAAAACAGTACTGTCTGTTAAATCTCTTTGCAACCTAGATAAAGGTAATTTTGCAGAAAGGTGTTCAAAAATAGCATTAGCAATTCCTAAATTCCCCTCTGAATTTTCAAAATCAATAGGATTTACCTTATGCGGCATTGCAGAAGATCCTACCTCACCAGCTTTTATTTTTTGTTTGAAATAATCATTAGAAATATAGGTCCATATGTCTCTATCTAAATCGATTAAAATAGTATTAATACGTTTTAACCCATCATATAAAGCAGCCATATGGTCATAGTGTTCAATCTGTGTAGTAGGAAAGGAATGGTGTAATCCTAGTATATTCTCAACGAAATGAGTTCCAAAGTTTTTCCAATCAATGCTAGGGTATGCTACTTGGTGTGCATTGAAGTTCCCTGTTGCTCCTCCAAATTTAGCTGCATGAGGAGTATGCTGTATATGTATTGCTTGATTATTGATGCGTTCTACAAAAACAAAAAATTCTTTACCCAAACGAGTTGGAGAAGCAGGTTGTCCATGAGTCCTTGCCAACATGGGGATGTTTTCCCATTCTTCAGATAAGTCGGCAAGTTTACACACTAAGGTATCCAAAGTAGGGTAATATATTTCTTCCATTGCGTCTTTTATAGATAATGGAATTGCAGTATTATTAATATCTTGAGAAGTTAATCCAAAGTGAATGAATTCTTTATATTCTTCAAGTTGAAGTGTGTCAAATTTTTCTTTGATAAAATACTCAACAGCTTTTACATCATGATTGGTTACACTTTCTATTTTTTTTATTTTTTGAGCGTCTTCTGCAGTGAAGTCCTCATATATTTTACGTAAATCAACGAATAAATTATGATTAAAATTTTCTAGTTGAGGTAATGGGATCTCACAAAGTGCAATGAAATATTCTATTTCTACTTTTACACGGTATTTTATTAAAGCTTGTTCAGAAAAATAATTTGCTAGATTGGCTACTTTGTTTCTGTATCGTCCATCAATAGGAGAGATGGCATTAAGTTGTGTTAAATTCATTTTGTTGTTGTGTTGAAAAAACAAAAGTAAAAATTCTAAATTTTAAAAGCTTTAATATATAATAAATTTATTATTATTTAAAATAACAGTGGATGCGTTTGTGATCTTTGAAAGATATTCACAGTGCTAAATCTCCTATTTTTTATTTAAGATAAAAAAATAAATAGCTTGTAAACTAATATTTTCGTTTATGAATTGGAACTGTGGAAATAAAGAAAGCTTTTATCTAATTTTAAACAAGGAAAAATATATGCTAAGATTGTACTCTATCTTAATTATTAAGAATGGGATATTATAGTTCTTGATTTTTTTAAGGTGAGTTTGTGATGCGGTTGGTTTGGTAAAGTTGTGTACGATATTTTATATTAAAAGAAGAAATCGCTTAAAAAATAGTGTTTAAGCGATTTCTTTATTATTTCAGGATACATAAAACAGCTACTACTTCGGCTGTATTCTTATTTTGGTATAAATTTTAAAGCGACCCCATTTATACAATGGCGTTTTCCAGTTGTTTTACTAGGACCATCATCAAATGAATGCCCTAAATGGCTACCGCAGGTGCTGCATTTTAATTCAGTACGTGCATATCCTATTTTATAATCTACATCTAACTCAACATTATTTTTAATAGCTCTGTCAAATGAAGGCCATCCTGTTCCAGAGTCAAATTTATGAGCTGATTCATACAAAGGAGTATTGCAAGCAGCGCAAGTATAGGTTCCGTCAGAATAGTTTTTATTTAACTTGCTAGTAAATGGTCTTTCTGTTCCAGCTTCTCGTAATACATAGTACTGCATTGGCGTTAATGCTTTTTGCCATTCCGCTTTTGTTTTCACAACTTTATAGGTTGCTTTTTCTTTTGTTTGGGCATTTCCAATACAGCTTATAAATAAGCTAAAAAAGAAAATTGTTATTAAGTATTTCATTCGTTTTGTATAATAAAATTAATAGTATGATTCACTACATCTTTATTACGTAAAATTTTAGTATGCCCTAAACCTTTAGTAATTAAAAGAGTTCCGTTTTGTAAGTTTTGACGAATATTTTGAGCACAACTTACAGCAACATCTCCGTCTTGAGAGTCATGTATGACTAAAGTAGGTATGCTTATATTTTTAGCATTATTACTGCTTGAATATGTGTCGATATTTGTACGCCATTTTTGGTCGAAATAAGTTTTTATGTTTTTACCAATAAGGGGTTTTAGTTTTAAGTTATTAGTAAAATTATTGATGATTTCTGATACGGTATCCCCTGCGCCTATTGTTACTAAGTTTTTAATTTTAAAACCATTAGCCACAGCATTATATAAGCACATTCCGCCAAAAGAATGTCCTATTGCAGCATGAAAAGGTCCGTATTCGTCATTAATAGCGGTAATTGTTTCTAAGAAATCAGGCATTGCGGTAGTTTTGCCTGTTGATTTACCATGGGCAGGACCATCGAAAGAAATGACCATATATCCTTTTTCAAGCAAGCGATCAGCAAAAGAAAATAATTGAGTACTTCTGCCAGACCATCCATGTACTAGTAGTATTTTCTTTTTTGAATATCCATAAGAAAGTATATGTACTTTTTGAGCGATACTTTTTATAGTGAGTACTTTTTTTTGAGCACTTTTTTCCATAAATCTTTCTCGCTCAGGAGTGCTAAATTTAACAGGTGTAGCAAATAGTTTTTGAGTGAATAATACGGCTAGTCTATGAGAAAAAAATTGCAATGTATTAGCGGCGTATATAAGTGATTTAGGAGGTTCTATGCTTAATGGTAGTTTTTTAGTATTATATAATTTAGTCATTACTATAAAAGTATTTTTAGGATAAAGATAGAATTTGTAATTTTAACAAAATTATTTTGAAGTGACTTTTTTGTTTAAAAGTGTCATATGAAGAGTAAACCAAATCTAAACAATAAGAATATAATGAAAAGAATTTTAGGATTAGTTGCTGTAGTATTGCTATTTACACAATGTAGTACAGTGCCTATTACTGGGAGAAGCCGTGTTAATTTTGTAAGTGATTCACAGGTATTGCCTGCAAGTTTTGCTCAGTATAAAGGCTTTTTGGAAAAAAATAAGATTTCTACGGATGTAAAGATGTCCAATAAGATAAAATCAGTAGGTAAAAAAGTGGCTTCAGCGGTAGATCGTTTTATGAGAGCAAATGGTATGGGAGCAGAGGCTGATACTTATAAATGGGAATTTAATTTAGTAGAAGATAAAAATGTAAATGCTTGGTGTTTACCAGGGGGGAAAGTAGTTTTTTATACTGGAATTTTACCAATTTGTGCCAATACAGATGGAATTGCAGCGGTAATGGGACATGAAGTAGCCCACGCTTTTGCTAAGCATGGTCAAGAACGTATGTCGTCAGCTCAAATGCAACAATTAGGTGGTGCAGCAGTAGCTATAGGAACAGCAAGTAGCAAAAAATCTCAGATATGGAACATGGCTTATGGTATAGGCTCTCAATTAGGTACTTTAGCATTTAGTAGAACGCATGAAACAGAAGCAGACAAGTTAGGTTTGGTTTTTATGTTAATGGCAGGGTATAATGGAGAAGAGGCAGTTAATGTATGGATTCGTATGAGTAAAAAGGCGGGAGGAAAAACTCCTCCAGAGTTTTTAAGTACGCATCCATCAAATCAAACTAGAATTTCAACGCTGCGTAGCTATTTGCCAGAAGCAAAAAGATTAGCCGCTAAATTTAATAGACAAACGAATACTGCAATGAAAAAATAGTTAACTAAAATAGTTTTACTATATTGCCAGCCGTTCTTTTAAGAACGGCTTTTTTTGTTTTATAAAAAAGATGATACGTACATCCGATTAAAAAAATAATCCCCATATATCTATGTTGAAAATAGGAAGTAAAAAATTAATAAATGCTTGGGCATTTTATGATTGGGCGAACTCAGTATATTCATTAGTAATTAGTACAGCTGTTTTTCCGTTATACTATACAGCGCTTACAGAAGATAAAAAAGTACGGTTTCTAGGAATGGAATGGGAGCACCCTGATAGTTTGTACAGCTATGCTTTATCTTTTTCATTTTTAGTAGTAGCATTTATTTCTCCTGTGTTATCTGGTATTGCTGATTATACAGGAAGTAAAAAGAAGTTTATGCAGTTTTTTTGTTGGATGGGATCCTTATCTGTGATGAGTCTGTATTTTTTTGATAGTGTGGATTGCGTTTGGGTAGGTATTGGTTTTACTATTTTAGCAAGCATTGGTTTTTGGGCGAGTTTGGTTTTTTACAATGCGTATTTACCAGAGGTGGCAAGACCAGAACAACAAGATAGAGCCAGTGCTAAAGGGTTTATATATGGTTATATAGGTTCTATTATATTGCTGGTTATTAATTTAATAATGATACAAATGCCAGATTTGTTTGGCATTACAGCTGGAATGGCTTCTCGAATATCTTTTGTGATGGTTGGTTTGTGGTGGCTAGGCTTTGCGCAAATAACGTTTAAAAGATTGCCTAACAATGTATTTCATAAGAAACCTAGCAGAGATTATATTTGGAAGGGGTTTCATGAATTGAAAGTAGTTATTAAGGAAGTAAAGAATTGTCCTAATTTAACACGATTTTTAATATCTTTTTTCTTATTGAGCATAGGGGTGCAAACCATCATTTTGATGGCTGCTATTTTTGGTTCTTCGGAGTTAGGATTACCAGCAATGAATTTAATTGTAACTATTTTATTGGTACAAGTAGTAGCTATTGTAGGAGCTTTTATTTTTTCTCGATTATCTGAAAAATGGGGAAATATTAAGGCTTTGAAACTAACCATTATTACTTGGATGTTGGTTTGTTGCTGCGCTTTTATGTTAGACAAAGAGCAGGAGAATGTAGCGTACTATTTTTATGGTTTGGGGGGCTTATTAGGATTGGTGCAAGGAGCCATACAGTCATTAACGCGCTCTACTTATTCTAAATTGTTACCAGAAACAGAAGACCATGCTACTTATTTTAGTTTTTATGATGTAACTGAAAAAATAGCTATTGTTTTAGGAACTTTTGTATATGGTTTGTTGTATGCTATTACAAACTCTATGCAATGGTCAGTATTGTCATTGGCAATTTTTTTCTTAGCTTCTTTCTTAGTATTAAGTACTTTGAAAAAAACGAAATACGTAGGGTAGGGGAGCTTACTACTTAAGCTGCTTCAATATTTTTTAAAATGTTTTTTATTTGTATAATATGTCTTAAGTTGTGGTAAATAACTATTTTAAATGTATTTCCTAATCTTAATCTTAGTTTTGCCCATTGTTGATATTGAAATGGAAGTTTTAATTCTTGTAAGATTCTTTTTTTTAGCTTATTCTAAGTAAAATAAGTAGTTTTTTTGTTGGTTTATGAATTCTTGTAAAATAATAGGAGTTGATAAACTATTATTAGGATTCATTATTTTAAAAGTTTTCATTTTGTTGATGTTTTCTCTAGGAAGCATACTTTGAGCAAAATAATTTCCTAAAAAACTGCTTTTAAAAACGTCGCTATAAGGATAATTATTGGCTTCTATTTTTTTGTTATTTCTGGAATATAAAAGTTACGGGATCGATTTAAATGCTCTATGCAATCTAAAATACTCCAAACCTCAGGGGTTTGCTTGTAACTTAACTTTTGAGAAGGAAGGTTTGTAAGGCTTTCTACAAATTTTATATTTTCGCTAGTTAGTTAGTTGTATTAATTTTTTGATAAGTACTTTGGTTTCCATGGTTATTTATTTGGTGTAAAGTTATGGTTTAGTAAATAAAAAAGAATTGATTGAAATCAAGATTTTTTGATTCTAGAGAGTGTTTCAGGAGTCATTCTTAAATAAGAAGCAATATGTTTATTAGGGGTTTCTTGAAATAATTGAGGGCTTCTTTTTTTAACCCTTTGGTATTCTTTAAGAGTAGCGCTGATTAAAATGTCTTTTTCTCGTTCTAGTTGTTCTAAAAATGGTATTCCAAAGTTACTTATTTTCGTTATTTTTATCTATTAATGTTATATGATTTTTCTAGGAGATCGCTTTCAATTTAGTTTCTTTTAAGACAGATTATTTTAGTCTATGGTGAATGTTTTTCAATTTGATGGCATATTTGAGTTAGTAGATCCATTCTTTTACCATATTAAATTTTAGACTACTTAGTAGAACCTACCTTAAAAAATTTGTAAAAATAAAATAAGGTAGGAGTAATAGTAAACTTCTATATGGTAATATTATTTTAAAGCTACGATTATTATGGTGAAATGTCTTTTTTAATTAAGAAGCGGTTTTAACTTTTTCTGATGTCAGCAAAGTTGTCTTATTTCACTCTAATTTTAGCTTTTTTACAACGTCGCTAAGGCTATGTAACTCAAAAAAGACTTATTAGGGGGCAAAATCCTAGATTTTTGCTTCAAAACAAAAAGTCTAAATCACTTCTAAGAAAAAAAGCACCATTTTATTACATAATGAATTTGAGTTTTAAAAGCACATTACTGATTTCACTTAATTAGTTTTTAAGAACGATTCTATATCGAGCTTTCCCTTCTTTTAAATGCGTTATAGCATCATTAATTTTTTCAAAAGGAAACTCTTCTACGGTAGGGTAAATTTCGTGCCTTACGCAAAAATCAAGCATTGTTTTTGTTAAAGCTGGGCTTCCTAGTGGACTTCCCCCTACAGATTTTTCACCTCCAATTAGGCTAAATGCAGGAATTGCCATTGGTTCTAAAACAGCACCTACAGTATGAAGTTTTCCTTTAGGAGCTAAAGTAGTTAAGTAAGCATCCCAGTTTAATGTAACATTGGTAGTATTTAGAATGAAGTTTAGCTTACCAGCAATGCTCTCTAATTCTTCAGGTGATTTCGAATTAATAACTTTGTTGGCTCCCATATTTAAAATTTGCTCTTTTTTATCTGGATTAGAACTAAAAGCAACAACTTCGCATCCCCAATGTTTCAAGAACTTAAGAGCCATATGTCCAAGTCCTCCAATTCCTATAACACCAACAGTGTCAGTTGGTTTTACACCAGCTAATATGATAGGATTAAAAACGGTAATACCTCCACAAAGTAAAGGGCCAGCTTTACTCATATCAATCGCTTTAGGAAGTGGAATGGCCCAAGACCAATGTCCTCTAACATAGTCCGCAAATCCACCATGTCGTCCTACAATTGTAGCCTCATTATTAGCACAGAGGTGCTGAGAACCATCCATACATTCTTGGCAGCTCATACAAGAACCAGCAAACCATCCTAAACCGACTTTATCACCAATTTTTACGTTTTTTACTGATTTACCAGCAGCAACAACTTCACCAACGATTTCATGACCAGGAACAATAGGATATTGACTCATTCCCCATTCATTATTGATCATGCTTAAATCAGAATGGCAAATACCGCAATAAGCTACTTTAATATCTACTTGTTCATCTCCTAGTTCATTCAGCTCATATGAATAAGGGGTTAGTTTTGCTCCAGCTTCTGTAGCTGCATATGCATTTACTTTCATTTTTTTGAATTTTTATTTTAAATATTTAGTTTATAAAGGTTAATAAAGGGATTGAATACCAATATTTAGTATTCAATCCCATTATTAGAATGTTTTTAATATTAAACGTATTATTTTAATGTAATTTCCCCGCAACCTATTCTAGGCCCTGCAGCACCAGATGGTTGTGAAGTAAAATCGTCTGGGCCTTCATGAATGATAATTGCTTTTCCTACTACGTTTTTAGTTTCGTCTTTGCAACCAACGCACCACAAATCGGTTTCTCTAGAAATTGTTCCATTTCCATTTGCATCGCCTACGATGTTGCCTATGTCTCCGATATGAAAAGGTGCTGTTCCCCATACTCCATGGCCAACATTAGTTGGGTTCCAGTGGCCTCCTGCAGAAGAACCATTATCAGCACTACAGTCTCCAATTTGGTGTATGTGAATGGCATGGTTTCCTGCTGATAACCCTTTGATATTGGCTACCATGGATACTTTACCATTGGTTTCAGTAAAAATAACTTCTCCAGAAACATTACTGTTACTTTTAGCCTTAATAGTGGCAACGGCAGTTTTTGTTTTTACAGCAGCTTTATCATCAGAACAACCTACAAAGATGGTAGCGATTAACAAAAAAGATAAATAGTTTTTCATTGTTATATTTAGATTTATTATTGATTTTTATACTTGCAATATATTAGGATAAAAGTAAAATAAAGTATTTAATAAATAACTATTTTTTAACGCTCATTCGTTTTGTATAAGTAAAAAAGATGCTTGATATTGAAAAAATAGATTAATAATATGCGATTTACTTTTTAGTATGAGATTTTAATTTTTTGGTATAGTTTAAAATTGATTTGTAATACGCTTTGACTACTTTTATGATATATTTTGATACTCTTTTTTGAGGAATATCAGGATTATGTAGATTTAATGATTTTGCTATCTTTTTATGATCTTGATATAGAGGTTCACCATAAAGGATAGGAGAATGAACAAGTCGGGTCATTGCTAAATTTCTTGCAAAAACACCTCTTTTTTCAGTAGGTAGGCTAAATTTGTCTAAATAAATGGCGTCTTCCATTTTGGCAATGGGAATACAAGATGTTTTGGAAAATGATTGTATAAAGTTTTTAGATAGTTGTATAGAATTTTTAAGATTATCAGTAGCTAAAAGCTTTAAAAAATTAAATTTATCTAGAGGTTTGTTTAGTTCTTCTTTTAAAAAAGAACCAGGCACGAAAGCCATCATATAATTTTTAGAAGTAGGTACTTTCCAATCCTCATTTTTTTCATCGACATTATAATGTATCGCAATAGTAATATCAGGGTTGAACTGATTGATTACTTCGGCTCTTTTTTTTAATTCTGATTTAACATACAAGTATTTGAATATTTGCTGTTCGGTTGCTTCATTTTTGAACCAATCAACTTGTTCTTTAGAAAAATCTCCTGCATCTAGATACTCTTTTAAAGTAGTATCAAATTTTTTAACTTTCCATTGCTCGAATCCTAACCCCCATATATCAGGCTTTGTTCTTGTTCTAGTCATAAAAACCTCAAACCCTTTTTTTAGAAGCTCTTTTTTTAAAAGAAGTGCAGTTGTTAAATTTAATTCAGCTTCATAAAATTTAGTTTTTCCATCTTCAAATTCAATATATTTTTTTTCGTACTTAGCTTCATTAAAATTTGTAGCTAAATGCCCTGGGCTTATGGCAATTTTTATCTTATTTTGTTTAGGAATGCTATTGTTTCTAACCTTGATATAGTGGGTATTGCTTATAAATTGCTTGTAGATTGAATCAAGAGGTTGATTTTCAAAATCTTTTTTTAGGTTTTTAAAATCCTTCCAAGAAATAAAGTAGTGCTCTTTATGTTTGCTTTTCTCTAAGGAATCTTTGTAAAAATAGAGCCCCTTTTCTTTAAAAGATAGTTGCTGGTAGCTGTCTATTTCATTTTTTAATAAATAAGTTATTGCTTTTTTCTTATAGAAATTTGCTATTGCTTTGTCGTTTTTTTGATGTTGAGCACAAACATCTATACTAAAAGAGGTATATAGTAGTATAAAAAATAAGGTTATATAGTATTTAAAGAACATGGTTTTGAGGCTTTATCTTTTAGTTATTTGAAAGCTTATTATTTTTATCAATAGTTATTTCTTTAACATTGGTATTTTCTTTGTCAAATAAAGCTTTTGTATCAGACATAAATAATTTCATTTTTTTTATATGACTAGTTTCCATATCCTCAAAGTTGTTTTCTGAAGCAGTAGCGCATGGTATTATTTTGTAGTTTAGTTTCCCATTAGTAAATGTTTTATCTACCCATGTTAAATAATACCCAGGATTGGTAATAGTAACCTCATTATTTTTTTTAGTTAATGTTATTTTTAAAATAGCCCCACCATCTCTTTTTCTTGTGCGTTGGTTAGAGATAAAGTTGCCTAGCGAATAGGCAATAAAGCGCTCTTTCTTATTAGTAGCATCTTTTTTGAAATGTTCCATTTTTTGCAAAACATGAGGATGCCCACCAATAACGATATCTACTCCATTCTTAAAAAGAAAGTCAGCAATTTTTAATTGTTTTTTAGAGGGGTGCGATTGGTATTCATTACCCCAATGAATAAGTACAATTAATTTGTCTAAGGCTGACGCTTTGCTTTTTTGAATATCAGCTAACATAGCTAATGTATCTATTTGATTAACTATAGTGGGCTTTGGAACTTTTAAACCGTTGGTGCCATAAGTGTAATTCAATAAACCTACTTTTATATTGTTTTTGTTTAGGATTAATAAATTATTTTTTTCTTTATCTGAAAAATTTTTAAAGGTCCCTGTATGTTTTATTTTCAAAGAGTCTAAAACATTGATGGTTCTTAAAATTCCTTTTTTTCCGCCATCACAAGAATGGTTGTTAGCGGTAACTAAGACATCCATTCCGCTATTTTTGCAAGCTATAGCAAGTGCATCTGGAGAAGAAAACTGAGGATAACCTTTATAGGGAGCTCCAGATAATGTAACTTCAAGATTCGCTATAGCAAAATCGGCTTCTTTGATAATTGGGGCTACTTTTTCAAATACATTATCATAATTATAGGTTCCTGTATTAGCATTAAAAGCAGCTTTTATTTGAGGAGTATGTCCCATAATATCTCCCATGAAAATGAGTGATATAGAATCTTTTTGGAAGTTGTTTTGAGAAAAAACTTTGGTAGTTATAATAATCAATAGTAAAATAATTTGATGCCTCATCGATGTATGTTTTATTGGTATAAATAGTTTGTATTTAAAACTCAAAATATGTATAATTTGATATATGAAATTAACTATTTTTAGTCGTTTTTAGTATGGTCGTTTTTAATGTTTTTTTATTACCTATTGAGCGTTCTTCTTGTTAAGATTTCCGCCTAGTACAATTCCAGCTGAAACTAATACAAAATTTTTAATAATGTATTGTCCTTCTAAAGTTAAAGCATAAGGGAAATGTGTGAAAATTTCATTAGGAAAAAGGAAGATAGGAGTAAAAGTCCCTGTCATTTGTAAGAATAATAATAGTAATGTTTCTCGCATAAATTTACCAGAAATGAGTCCGATGCCAATAAGCATTTCTATAAAGGCCAGTCCGTTAATAATGAAAAGGTCAGGGATAAGGTTAAAACTTAAGCTTCTAATTGTTTTTGTAGCAAGCTCTTGAGCAGGACTCAGCCCTGGGAAAAACTTAAGAAATCCAAACCAAAGAAATACAATTCCGATAGAAATTCGTATTAATAAGTAGCCATTTCGGCACATCCATTCTGTAATAGAAGCATCTACTTTAGAAAACCAAGTGTTACTGGCTTTTTTATTTTTATAAGTCATTTGTAATGGGGTATGATTGATTTGTAGTTATATTTTATAAAAAAGGTGTTATGCTAATTTTTTAGCTATAATTACTCATTAGGAAAACTATTCTTTGTTACTTTTATGAGGTAGAAGATTCTGTTGACCCAGTTGCCAGCTTTGCTTTTAATTCTTTCAGTACGAGTAGTTATTGATGTAATTGAAAAAGCAGAAGTTTTGATAAGTTTTTTTACTTCTTCGATGTCATATAATTTAAATTTATCTTTTACAAAAGGAAGGTTTTCCATGAATTCTTTTTGAGCGAAAGTTAAAACAAAGGTACCAGAAGGTTTTAATACATGGTATATTTCAGCTAAAAAAGAAGTTGGATTGTTCCAAAAATAAAGAGTATTCACTGTAAATATTTTTGAAAATGAATTTTTAGGAAAGGGAATTGTAATTCCATCGTATAGGTGAAATTCAGTGCGCGTATTAGCAATAATTTTTTTATTAATTTTTTGAGCCTCTTTTTTCATAGTTTCGGATATTTCTAACCCAGTGTAAGAAATATCATTTGTAATTTTGAAGAGTTCATTGAGATGCCCACAATTTCCATGACCTATTTCTAAAAGGCTATCTTTTTCTGTAATGTTTAAAATGTTGATAGAAGCCAGTGTCATTCCAATATTTGACTCATTCATGTTTTCTCCAATTTTAATCCCAGATGCTCCATTGGG
Organism: Tenacibaculum maritimum NCIMB 2154; assembly: GCF_900119795.1. Lineage (NCBI taxonomy): Bacteria > Pseudomonadati > Bacteroidota > Flavobacteriia > Flavobacteriales > Flavobacteriaceae > Tenacibaculum > Tenacibaculum maritimum. The sequence goes on along the minus strand of NZ_LT634361.1, from coordinate 1,953,794 downwards.
ACAACTTAATTGTGTTTCTATTTCCTTTAGGTTGATATCGGTTGATTTCATTAAAGCGAAGTATTAGTACTATTTGTAAATTAAAGAAATTGAGGTAAGCGTTCTCTTTTTTACTACTACCAAATGTATAGATCGTACTTGATTTTTATAATTTGTATGAGGAAAAAAGTTATCTTTTACTACAATAGTTTTAAAGTACAAGTAGTATTATTTAGTTTTTGACATAGTTTTTATATAGAGACTAAATTTAAGCATATAAAATGAGAAGAAATTATAAGATAAAAATTTTAACATAGCATTATATCACTATGCTATTTATGGTTTAAAACTACTGTAAAAAAAACTATAGAAATTTTAAACCATAATAGTAGCAAAATATGCTATTCTTATTTTAGAGAATAGCACTCATTGTTTTAGCGTTTTAAAATAAAATAACCAGTTATGGTTGATGTTGAGCTTTTTAGGGTTAGTATGTATTTCCCAGCAGCATATGAGTCAACTTTTATTTTTGATAGTGCTGAATACAGTTTACCTGCTGCAATTTGTTTTCCTGTTTGATCTACAATAGTATAAGCGTAATTCTCTAATAGATTTGTAGGAAGTTGGATATTCAAAAAACGATTTGTAGGATTTGGATAGACTTTAAAGTTATTTTCTTTATTAACATCCAATAAATTTAAAGTAGTATTGTCGCAATTTCCTATTTGAGTATAATTACTATTTGCTTTTATACCATCAGTATGAAATAGATAAAAACATCCTATTTGAAACTGTAAAGCTTCCATATAACCATCGTAAAAATTATCTATATGGTACATGTCAATAGCCATTACCTTTTCGTTATAAAGAGCTCGTATAGAGGCATCTTTTGTATGGCCTATGATAATACGTTTAACATCAAATTGGGTTAAGATAGCATCCACTGTTTCTTGTGAATATGTTTCTTTAGCCATATCTCTAGACCAATAAATACCATCACCACCAGTAACGGTAGCACAATCTCCGTAGCAAGGAGCACTGTTCATTTCAAGTCGTCCATAATTATTAATTTGATCATAGGTAAGGTTTAATTCAGCGACTTCTTTACTGATTCCTCCATGCATAAATGCATAATTCCCAATTTTTTCAATAATATTTTTAGATCTTAACCACCTTCCGAGTTCAGTAGAAGCATCGTATAAGTCCAACATTCTTTTCCCCATAAGATGCGCGTTGTTAAAGTATTTGGTTTCTACATACCTCCAGTCATCAGTCATGTTCATCATCTCGTGATTACCTATAATTAAATGTACTTTTCCTCCTTTAGCAATGGCTTCAGATTCTAATTTGTATAACAGCCACATACACTCAGTTATATGAAATCCACGATCAAATAAATCACCTGTAATAATGAGGTGTCCATCTTCATAAGTCCAATTAAATTGATTGTCAATAATCCCTTCTCCTTTTAGTAGCATGGTAAAAGCTTCTATATTTCCATCAAAATCAGATATGACTAAGAATTTAGAAGGGGATGTCGGATAAACAGAAACCTCGGTATTGATTTCTGTTTTTAAAGGAAAAGAGAAGCTGGTTCCCATATGAGGAAGTTTACAAGTTAAGGTGACTTCACTTTTAGAAGTATAAGTATTGCTAACTAGTCCGTTAGGAGTAACCTCACTTACTATAATATCATTTCCATGATATTGGACATAAGGCCCATCTTGTTGATAAGTATGGTTAGGAGTAATATAGCAATCAAAGGAAAGATCGCTACTAGAAAGGCTGCTATTATGTATAGAAATAGCAATAGTATTTGTGCCTGACACAAAATAGCTGGCGTTTACTTTGTAGGTATAAAAATTATTTTCATTGGTTGTGTTAGCGCGTTGCCTTGCTGTTGTTGTATGTTCAATGACTCCCAAAGGCATTGTTTCAGTACGAACAACTTCCTTACCGTTAATGTAAACCATAGCGCCATCATCGTGTATTATATGAAGATAGACATCATTTAATGCAGTAACATCAGGAACGTCAATTTTTTTTCTAAAATAATAGGTAGCGAGTCCTTCGTTGATGATAGTTGCTTCATCTCCCTCTCCAAAACCGAAATGAGCAATGCCTTCTTTCCAAGAGCGAGCATTAAAATCAGAAGTATTCCATAAATCTCCAGGATTTGTTCCTGTATCTAAATAGCGCCAAGAGCTTCCTTTGGTAAAAAATATATCTTCTATTTCATTGATTACAGAAATAGAAGTAGCTAGGGTATTATTGCTAGTATCTTCGTCATCATTAATAGTAACGGAAGCACTTAGATTGTAATTTCCAGTGGTTTTTAAATCGGCCGTTTGTGTAAACGTAAATATGGTGCTTTCTCCAATGGAAAGAGGTGTGTTGCTTGTTTCCGTAGCAATTAAGTTGCCGTTTATTGAATAAGAAACGTCATAATTAGAAGCAATGGAATTTCCATAGTTTGAAATTTTTACTTGAACAGGGGTAGCAGGATTAGCGTAGCTATTTGTAGTAGGATTAATAATGGCAGATAATGCTAGATCGTGATTTGAGTTTGAAGTATATGCTACCACTAGTTTAGCAGCTAGAGAAGCATTTCCGTCAAAAGAATATGCTTTTCGATAGTTTGAACGATCGCCTGTTCCATTAATAATAAAGGTAATAGGATTCCCATTTTTCCATCCATTAGAAGTAATAATTTCACTAACAATAGCACTTATATTAGGTGTTTTTTGGATGCTTTCAGTTTCTTCATCAGCCCAAGATTTGGTAAGATTCCATATTACATTAGCATTTGTAGTAGATCGATTGGAAATGTTATAGATTTTATTTTCAAAGGGAATAGATTGCGCTGTATTTTCACCTTTGATGGTCATAGCAATAGTGCCAGAAGTATCTCCTTTAGCTGTAAATTGAATATATGCATTTGTTATTGTAGCATTAGAAGGAATCGTAACCTTGTCAAATCGCAAGCCTATTTTTTGTAAGCCTTGATCGTTCCAAGTATCATAAGCCATTTCAATATCAGAACTAGAAGTAGAAACGTAAGAACCATCAAATTTTTCTTCAGCATCGTCTGTACTTGTAAGTATTTGCTGTTGAAAGATGATTGTTTGAGAAAAAGCTATGGATCCGTTTAAGGATAAAAGAACCAATAAGAAGAGGTTTATTTTTTTCATAAATAGGGTATTATAGTTAAGATGTATTATGGTATTTAAATTGTTGATAAAACCTTTAATTATTTATTTAGTAAGTATTAGTTTAAAGGATATGGAAGTGCTAACTATTTCTTTTAAAAAAAGAAGTGGCACTAAAGATAGTTAATTGATTATGAATGATTTTTCGTCATTTATAACCTTGATAATAAGATGGTTATAGGTGGTTTTTGTATTCATATATTGAAGGGAAATACAGTTTTTTTATTATGGGGGAGCAAAGCTACTAAAAAAAGTGGAGTGCCTCGTAAAATTATCCCTAATTTGATGAGGCGACTATTTGATGAAGCGATTTAGAGTACGATTTCTATTTTTAAAAGGAAGAGAATAGGCCATATTAAAACAAACTCTTAAGTTACCACCTTCAGTTAATAAGGAGTAGCGAGTTTAAGTTTTACGCATAAATATTCTATAACAAAAGAATAAATAGCTAGAAAGCAAGCTTCTTTTCGGTACTTTAGAAGGTATTTAATAGGAACATCAGATGATTTTTGAAATGCTTTTAGAAAATAAATAAGTATGGGAGATTTCCATGCATTTGAGACGCAGATGAGCTAAATTTTGCTGAATGATTTAGGAGTGATATTGAGTATAGTCTTTTTTGAATCTATTTTAAAGCTTAATAAGCGCTATGATATACCCAATGTTTATTTTCTTTATAAAAGACAGAGTTCTCATGAATACAATCGAGAATACCATTTTCAATAAAAAAAGCCTTAAACTCTACGGTACCTTTATCAGAGTTGATATCTCCTTGCGTAGTATTTAATATTTCTAATTTCAACCATTGAACAGTTTTAGTCCATTGAAGAATTTCTTCCTTTTCGCGTTTAGAAGGTCTAGTACTACTATGGTGGCTTTTTTGTAAATACTCGATATTTCCTAAAGCAAAAGCAGTATATCTAGAGCGCATTAGAGATATTGCTGTTGCTACTGTAAAAATATTATCATGAGCTTTTTTACAACAATTACTATACGTTTTTGAAGAATTACAGAGACATAACATCATTTTTTTCTATTAATTGAGTAGTTTATTATGAGATATTTTAAAGCAGCGCTCCTGCCCAAGGTATAAAGGATTTCCATGTTTTTCAGACCAAAAGCCGTCTAAGATATTATTAGAAAGGCATTGGTAAACAACTACGCCTTTATATACATAGCTATTATCATCTTTATAGTTGAAATTAATAACAAGAATATTGTTTTTAAAAAAACCGGTACCAAATTGTTCTTGGTTGTCGGAAATAATCCATTTGGCTACAATTCTATTATGGAAATCTAACTTTAAAGAGAGGATTCCTTTGTAAGGATTGGAACTTATATCCTGATTAGTACCTATGATATGGTATTCTCCAACTAAATCTTGAATTTTCATAGTGTGTAAAAGGGACAAAATTACTATATTTTAACTAGTTTTACAAAAAGATCCTAGCTACTGAAATAGGCATTTAGTTTTTTAGTAAAAAATAGTTTATCGATACTTTTAAACCAGTCATCGATACTTTAATTTTAGTTAAGCGGGAAAAAGAATTTTATTCTAACTATTGAAGTACTATTGTGCTTTGTAAATTAGATATACCTATAAGTGAGATGAAAAAAAAGTTGGATATACTACTAATAGAAGATAATATTATTGAAATAATGAAAATGCAAAGAACAATTTCATTATTAGGATTACAGCATACAGTTAAGGAAGCCAAAAATGCGGAGGATGCACTTAAATTTTTAGAAGATAAAACGAAATTACCTGACATAATTTTATTAGATTTAAACATGCCAAAAGTCAGCGGCATAGAATTTTTATCAATTTTGAAAAATGATGAAAATTATAAGCACATTCCAACAATTATATTGACAACATCTGACAATCAGAAAGATTTATTAAGTTGCTATAAAATAGGAGTCTCAGGTTATATGTTAAAGCCTTTAAAATATGATGATTATGTTAAAAAGATAGCAGCAGTTTTAAATTATTGGAGTGAAAATGAATTTAAAGTAAAATAAATGAAAGGTATCGTTTTTACAGAATTTCTAGACTTAGTAGAAGATAAGTTTGGATTAGAGATGGTGGATAAAATTATTTTAGCATCTGAGTTAGAATCAGGAGGAGTATATACATCTATAGGAACATATCGTTTTTCAGAAATGTTACAGTTACTTCAAAATTTAAGCAAAAACACAGGAGTATCTACAGACGATTTGCTGTTAATATATGCGGAGCATTTTTTTAGCGTTTTAGAAGAGAGTTATCCAGGGCTTTTAAAAACCTATAAAGATCCTATAGAAATGCTTGCATCAATAGAAAATCATATTCATGTTGAGGTTCAAAAAATATATCCAGATGCAGAATTACCTACATTTATAGTAAAAGAGAAAACAGAAAAATCACTAATATTAATTTATAAATCTAATAGAGCTATGCATCATTTTGGTTTAGGGTTGATGAATAAAACTTTTGAATATTTTGATAGTACAGCCACCATTATTTTAGAAAAGATAAAAGAAGACGGAACGGAAGTAAAGTTTATTATTAACAAAAATGAATGAGTTCATCAGAAATAGAAATACTAAAGCGTGCATTAAAAAGAGAAAAAGCGGCAAGAAAAGCAGCGGAGAAAATTTTAGAAGATAAGTCGAGAGAGCTATATACGTTATCAGAAGAGTTAAAAGAAACAAACTTGAAACTTGAAGACTTATTAAATAAAAAAAGTTCTCAGTTACAAGGTGTTTTTGAAAATATCTTAGATGCTTATTTAATGATTGATTTAAGTGGTAATGTGCTTAAAATGAACGACGCTGCCATAGATCTTTTTGGCTATGATATAGCAAAAGAAGGATTGAATGTAATGAATTTAATATATCCAGAGGACGCTGAATATGCATTTGAATCTTTTGAGAAATTAAAAAAAGCTGGGATATTTTCAAATTATATAGCTAGGATTGTAACTAAAAGGAATCGTGTTAAATGGGTACATATAAATGCTAGTTTAGTTTACGATAGAAAGCAAAAAACAGTAGCAGCTCAAGGAATTATAAGGAATATTACAGAGTTGAAGAGAACTTCTGAAGCAATGGAAGCTCAGAAAAAAGAGCTTGATATAATTGTACAAAACTCTTCTTTAGGAATAGCATTAACACAGTTTGGAGGGATTTTAAGAACGAATAAATCTTTTCAAGAATTATTAGGTTATTCTGAAGAAGAATTAGAAAGGTTAACCATTGAAGATATTTCTATTCCTGAAGATTTGCCAGAATCTAAAATATATTTAGAAAAAATGGATTCTGGAGAGATAGATAATTTCGTTATTAATAAAAGATATCGAAGAAAGAATAATTCTATTCTATGGGCAAAAACAAGTGTGAATGCAGTACGAGATCGCTCGGGAAATATACAATGTCAAGTAGCTTTGGTAGAGGATGTTACATTTGAAAGAGAAAGATCTTTGATTATCCATATGATTAATGATTTAGCAAAATCTATTCTAGGAAAAGTTAATATTTATGAGATAGCTTGGGAGGTAGCTCAGAAAATTGCGAATTATTTAGATACTGAAGATTGTGTTATTTATTTGGTAGATTATAGAAGAAAAACATTAGAACAAATAGCAGCATTTGGATCCAAAACAAATGAACAAAAGGAAATTATAAATAAAATAAGTTTACCAATTGAAAGTGGTATTGTTGGGCACGTTGTAAAAACAGGAAAAGGAGAAATTGTTAATAATACAAGTAAAGACAGTAGATATATTGTAGATGATCAAGTACGGCTATCGGAATTAACCGTTCCTATTATTAGTGAAGGCAAGGTAATTGGAGTTATTGATTCTGAACATATAGATAAAAATTATTTTACAAAAGAGCATTTACAAACAATAGAAAATATAGCTAGTTTAATTTCTATGCAATTAAAAAGTGCATTGAATATAAGAGAGCGAGAAAAAGCAGAGATTAGAAATATTCAACTTTTAAAGAAGTTAGAAAAGAGTAATGATGAATTGAATGAATATGCCCATATTGTTTCTCATGATTTGAAATCTCCATTAAGAAGTGTATATGCCTTGACCTCTTGGATAAAATCAGATAACGAAGGAAAGTTTGATGAAATGACATTGAGTAATTTTAATCTTATTGAAGAAACACTAGAAAAAATGGAGCAATTAATTTCAGATGTCCTTACTTATTCAAGTATTGATACGGTTGTAGAAAAACAAAAAGTAGATTTGAATGAGGTTTTGGAGAATTTACAGAAAATACTTTTTATTCCAGAAAATATTTCCATCAAAATAGTTAAGAAAATGCCTGTTGTAAATGGAGAAATAACAAAATTTCAACAATTGTTTCAAAATTTGATCAGTAATGCAATTAAATTTAATGATAAGGAAAAAGGAATTATTCAGGTAGATTTTATAGAGAACAAATCTTTTTATCAATTCTCAATACAAGATAACGGAATAGGGATAGAGCAGAAATATCACGATAAAATCTTTAAAATTTTCCATTTTCTAAAAGAAAGCAGTGAGTCAACTGGTATAGGGCTTTCCATCGTTAAAAAAATCATAGATCTTTATGATGGAGAAATATGGTTAGATTCAAAGCTTAATGAAGGAACAACGTTTTACTTTACAATTAAAAAATAATTATATGGAGCAGCCAAACTTAACCTATATAGCACAATTAGCAAGAGGAGATAAAGCAATCAAAAAAGAACTTATTCATATTGTTAAAACAGAATTTCCAGAAGAAAAAAGAGAATATTATAAAAATTTAGAAAGCAGAAATTTTAAAAAAATAGAAGGGAATGTTCATAAAATTAAACATAAAATTAGTATTTTAGGTCTTGAGAAAAGTTACAAATTAGCCAATGAATTTGAACATAATCTAAGAGAGCATAAACTTGATAAAGCTCAAGATTTTGAAAAAATTCTAGTAACTATTACTGAGTATTTAAAAACTATTTAAGTTTTATGAATTGTATTATTATAGATGATGAAAAACTAGCAAGAACCGTTATTAAAACACTTTGTAAAGAGATGGAGTCTTTACAAGTTGTAGATGAATTCCCCAACGCTTTACAAGCAATTAAATTTTTAAACGAAAATGAAATAGATCTTATTTTTTTAGACATTCATATGCCTGATTTTACAGGCTTTGATTTTGTCAAAACATTAAAAAATCCTCCTCAAGTAATTTTAACAACTTCCGATCCTAACTTTGCATTAGAAGCTTTTCAATACGAATGTATTGTGGATTATTTATTAAAACCTGTAACTTTTGATCGTTTTGAAAGAGCAATTCAAAAAGTTATGAAAAAAAAGGCTTTAGAGGTAAAGTCCTTGGAAAATGAGCGTAAAGAAACATATAGTAATGACTTTTATGTAAATATTGATAGACGTTTGATTAAAATTGATTTGCCAAGCATTTATCTTATTGAAGCAAAAGGAGATTATATAAATATAAAAACAGACGATAAGAATTATATTGTTCATTCTACTTTGAAGAAGATTGAAGAAAAACTACCTGATTCGCTATTTTTAAAAGTGCATCGTTCTTATATCATAAATTTAAAGAAGATAATAGATATAGAAGATAATAGCGTATTGATTAAGAGAGATGTTGTACCAGTAAGTAGGTCTAAAAGACCAGAGTTAATGAAGCGCTTAAACTTACTGTAAAAAATATATTTTTAAAAATCCCCCTTTTAGACTATTAGGGGGATTTTTTTGAGGTTGTTTAAAATAGTCTTTTTCTAAATAAAGGTTTGTCGAATAGGTACCATTTAAAACGAATTCCCATCTCTGTAAATATAAAACCAGCAGCAGTAGTGGAAGCAATATTACTTCTGGTGCCATAAATATTTAGCAAGCTTATTTCAGATAGTTTATAACCTACTTTCCCTTTAAATCTGTAAGTTCCTTGCCTTTTGTTGTTTTCAATAAATTGAAACCCCGTAGCAGCAGTTAATTCATAAAACCAGCCGTTTTTTTTAAGAAGGGATTCCTCTTTTATAATATTAAAAAACACTTCAACAGCATTGAATCTTCTAGGACTAAAATATATTGTAGGAACTTGATTTTTAAAAGCAATGTATTGGTAGTTTATTCCTGTTTTTAAAAATGGATTATCTATCACTTTATAATATAAGGAAGTAAAAAATAAATTTCTTACATTATCATCATTTTGAAATGTATAATAATATTGTGTAAACCAACCTAGATTAAAATTAGTACTTAAATTATAATCGACATAAAAATTATTCTGCATAATTTCTCTATCTAATAATGCTGCATTGAAGTCTTGAATTTCTCTTTTATACCCAACTTCCAAGTCTTGTAATTTAAAAGGCTTTAAACTAAAAGAAATATTTGTTAAAAATTGATCGTATTTTTTAGTAATAACTTCTGATGAAATCAATCCTAAATGACCTTTTAAAGTGAGATTATTTAAAATTTGATAGGAAGCTCCAAGATGAAAATTATTAGTAATAGCTTTGGTATTACTGATACTATTGGTAGTTGTTCTATATTTGTAGCTTCCTAATACGCTTACTTTAGTAGAAAGAGGAACTGCTGTACTTACATTCCAAGAATAGGCATCATTATCTCCATTATCAAATGAAAAGGAAGCTTTGATGTCAAAATAAGGAGTGAACCTTCTGTTTAAAGCTTTGATAAAATCAGTAGCATCTTTTTGTTTTTCATAAAAAAGCAGGGTGTTTTCAGCACTTTTATAAGCTTCATCATAAAATCCAGCTGCCTTTAAAGCATTAGCTTTACCAAGGTTACCATTAAAAGAAGCGCTGTCTTTTGCTAAAACTAAATTATAGTCAGATAAGCTCTTTTTAAAGTTGCCCTTGTAAATATTTAAAGTAGCTCTTAAAGAAAGAAGCCAATTAGCATAAGATTGCTCTTTGATTAATTCAGAAGTTAAAGTTTCTGCTTTCTTATATTCTTTATTTCTAAGTAATGTGCGTATGTTTTTATAAGATCTTTTGCGTTGTAAATCAGTAATAACAGCTTCTGCCTTTTGATATTTTTTATTCCAAATTAGTGCTTGAACGTAGCGCTCAGTAGCCTTTCTAACAAGCGTTTTATCAATATTATCTCCTAGAAAAGTATTAAATACGAGTTGGCTGATTTTTAAAGCTTTTTTTTCTTTTCCTTGTAAATGAGCAGCCAATACTAAGCCGTTTAAGGCACTTAACTTATTTTCTATATCCTGTGTACTCTCAATTAAAATAGAGTAGGTTGCCTCTGCCTTTCTAGGTTCATCCATGATTAAATATAAATCGGCAAGATTTAATAAAATGTCCTTATCATTAGGGGCTAAGAGTAAACTTTCTTTTAAAAGTGTTTCAGCCAATTCGTACTGTTGAAATTGCTGTTGTTGATAAGCATATCCTAGAGAAATATACTTTTTAGAGATTAAGGCATTTGGATTTCCTGGAGAAACAGCTAAAGCCTTATTTACATACACTAGAGCCTCTTTATATTCTTTTAGGTTAGAGAGCGTATTGGCTAATCCTAATAAAGCAGAAAAGCTTTGATTATTTTCATCCACTAAATCTTTATAATAGAATTTAGCTTTAAAGAATTTTTCATTCCATAATAACGCTTCTCCATAGTTTAATTTCACTTCGAAATCATCTCTATAATCTCTTAATAAGTCCGTAAAAATAACTTGTGCTTTTTTAGGATTTCCATTGAGTCCAATAGCTCTACCATAACAAAGTCTCGCTGTTTTATTCGTAGGATATATTTTTAAGATATTTTTAAAAAAAAATTCAGCTTGTTTGTATTTACCAGTATCTAAATAAGCAAAGCCGTCTTTCATGTTTTGTGAAATACCAGAAATACTAATAAAGAGGAAAATGAAGAGGTTTATTCTGTACAAAATCATATTATCTTTTTAGATATTGCAATTTAAGCATAAGCATTTAATCTTTCATCGAAAGTAAATGGTTTTTTAACGATAAATTCATTTTTTTTAGGGATATATAAAGAGATTTGTAGTATAATCAATTATAAAAACTTTAAAATTATGGCTTTACAAATTACAGAAAAAAACGGAGTGTTCTATTTACACGGAAAAATCAATACCAGCACGGTAATCCCTTTTACAACCCATTTTGAATATATGATTACTCAAAATAAAAAAGTAACTATCAATATAGATCATGTAATCGAGATTGATAGAGACGGATTAAAAGCCATGAAAAAACTTACTTATATAGCATCAGAAAATCATAAAGTCTTTTTGATTATAGGTTATGGATGTAAAGATATTTATGATGACTTCAATAGTTCTCAGGTAGCTTAATATTTGGTTAATAAAAAACAAACTATACTATGATAACATTGACTAGAAAAGTTAAAAATAAAATAACGTCAGAACACTTATTTATGATAAGTGTTCTTTTGGTAAGTGGAGGAAACTACCTATACAATCTTTTGCTAGGGAGGTTTTTAGGCCCTGAGAAATTTGCTGATGCAGCAGTGCTAATAACTTTTCTATTAGTACTCTCGTTTCTTGCAATGACCTTTCAATTAGTAACGGCTAAGTTTTTAGTTGCTTTTGACGGAGATACTTTGGAACCTTTTATAGCTAAAACATTCAAATATGCGCTAGCAACAGGAATTGGATTAGGAGCTTTGATTATTATCTTTTCTTCTGAATTACAAACATTTTTTAAAATATCATCGGTAAATACCTTCATCGTATTTGGTTTAGGAGTGCCTATTTATTTTATGATGAGCGTCAATAGAGGATTGTTACAAGGGAAAAAAGAATTTACCTCTCTATCGGTAACTTACCAGGCAGAAATGCTAAGTCGTTTAGTATTAACGATGGGATTATTGATGCTCTTAGAAATAGATACTTCTTTAATTGTTTCAATAGGTATTTTTTGTTCTTTTCTTTTGGGGTTGGTTCCATTTAAATACAAAAGAATATCATTTGTGACGTCAAAAGTATTAGGAATCATTGAAAATAAAATGGTTCGTAATTTTTTTATAGTAACTGCTTTTTACGAACTAACGCAAATATTAATTAACAATAGCGATATATTACTAGTAAAGCATTACTTTGATGGATATAATGCTGGTTTATATGCTTCTTTAGCGCTAATAGGAAGGGTAGTTTACTTCATTGCCTGGATGTTTGTAATGTTATTATTACCTACCGTTGTTCAATTAAAGAAAGAAGGAAAGCCTACACTTTCGGTATTATTAAAATATGTAATTGCCATTAGTTTGATTACTATTTTAATTATTTTAGGTTGTTTACTTTTTCCTAATCAAATTATTTATTTATTGTTTGGAGGAGATTATTTAGAAGTAGTTCCCTTATTGTGGAAATATGCATTAGCAACTGGTGTATTTGCCATTTCTAATATTTTTGCGTATTATTATTTATCAATAGATGAATATACTCCCGTTATATTGTCTGGGCTTTTTGGGATGCTTCAAATAGTACTCGTTATTTTTTTTCATAAGAGCTTAGAGGAAGTTGTGCATATGCAAATTATAGCAATGTCATTATTATTAGCAGTGCAATTGTCTTTTTTTCTATGGAAGTATTATAAAGATAAAGCAAAGTAAATCTTCAGGCATATGCTTTGTTAAGCAGTAAACGATAGAGGTGTATCATCTCCAATTTTTTTAAATCTTAATTTATACCATTATAAAACCAATCCCCCATGAAATTAGCTATTATAACAGCGTACCCTCCAAGTAAAGTAACGTTAAATGAATATGCTTACCATTTGGTAAAGAGTTTTCATCAGAACAAAAAAATAACAGAATTAATTCTTTTAACCGATAAAACTTCAAAGCAAAGAGAAGTTGACTTTTCTGAAAAAGGGTGTAAAATAACAGTAATGGAGTGTTGGGAGTTTAATAGTTACCTAAATATTTTTACGATAACTAGAGCTATTCAGAAATCGAGCCCTGATGCTGTTTTATTTAATTTACAGTTTATGAAGTTTGGGGACAAAAAAATACCAGCAGCGTTAGGGTTGATATTGCCATGGGTTAGTAAATTGAGAGGAGTTCCTACCATAGTGTTATTACATAATATTTTAGAACAGGTAGATTTGAATAAGGCAGGTTTTGCCTCTAATCAATTGGCAAAAAAGATATATGCTATGATAGGAACGTTGTTAACTCGATTAATTTTAAAGGCAGATATTGTTGCCGTAACGATGCAGAAATATGTAAAAATACTAGTAGAAAAATACCAAACCTGTAATGTTGTAAAAATTCCTCATGGAACTTTTGAAATAACCCAAGAAGAACCAGATTATAATTTAGTAACAGACCCTTTGCAAATAATGGCTTTTGGTAAATTCGGAACTTATAAGAAAGTAGAAATAATGATTGAAGCAGTTTTAAGAGTGAGAGAAACTACTGGATTGAATCTAGAAATAGTTATTGCAGGAACAGATAACCCAAATGTAATAGGGTATTTAGCAGGAGTACAAGAAAAATATAAAGATGTATCGCAAATTAGGTTCACTGGGTATGTAGAGGAAGAAGAGGTACCTATTTTATTTAAAGAAAGCACTGTTGTGGTTTTTCCCTATACTTCTACCACAGGAAGCTCGGGAGTACTTCATCAAGCAGGAAGTTATGGAAAAGCGGTAGTTATGCCTGATTTAGGAGATTTAGCTTTATTGGTGCAGGACGAAGGATACCAAGGAGAATTTTTTGAGCCTAATAGCGTTGTTAGCTTAGCAAAAGCTATAGAAGCCTTAGTAACAAATGGAGCGCATCGTTTAAAAATAGCGAAAGCAAACTATAAAGCAGCAACGGCGTTTCCAATGGAACGTATAGCAGCGATGTATATCAATGAGTTTGAAAAAATTATGATATCTAAAGCAAAGACATCCAAAAAAATTGCCCCATAGTAAAATTAGAAACTCTAAAAGATGAATATGTAAGGAGTAATTGTAAAAATACTTATTGAAAGCTATTGTTTTAGGAAGGAATATTATGGTAAATTAAGCCTCTTTACAAATTGTAAGGAGGTTTTTTGGGGCATTATTAAAAACAAAGATTGTTGTGGAGATATTTCTAGTAAATTGACGTAGCTAAAAATAAGATTAATTGGTTTATATTTTTTAAGAAAAAGCCTAAAAGAGTAAGAAGTTTTTTATGTTTATAGAATTATACGATTTAAACTTTAAAATGCGTTATAAATATTTCTTTGTATCTATAATCAGCTACAATTGATTTTATAAGTTCATTGTCCATTTGATTTACAATTTGATATAACCATTGTTTTAATTCTGTCATATTTTGAAAATACTTATTTCTAAAACGATACTTGATATATTGCCATATTTGTTCACAGGGATTAAGTTCTGGTGTGTACGGAGGTATTCTCAAGAGAAAAATATTATCAGGCACATTAATATTTTTTGAGGAATGAAAAGCGGCATTATCTATAACTACAATTTTATATTCGTTAGGATTATGTAGAGAAAAAGCCGCTAAATAGGCTTCAAATATTTTTGAATCTACTCCATTAATTTCCCACACAAAACTATCTCCATTTATAGGAGAATAGCTACCCCACAGGTAAGTATTAGAAAATTTATGTTGGTAAGACACTACTGGTTTTAATCCTACTAACGATAGACATTTACCTACAAAGGTCTTCAGACCAAATCGAGATTCATCTTGAAAATATAAATTGACGCTATCAAATCTATTATTCTTATTTAGACTATCTCTAATCGAATTAAACCTATCAGGAAGTTTTAAAAAATTCAGCCGAAGCATCTTTATCTTTCTTAACGTTACTTTTTCTTGGAACTTTAAGAGTAGTACCTAATTTAGTTTTTAAGTATTTCCAAAGCCATTGATATTCAATCTTAACACCGTGATTTACTTCTAACCACTTTTGAACATCTTTATAACCATTGAATTGAACTCTTTCTTGGTTCAACAGATTCTGTAACTCCTTGTGAATAGCAGGAGTAATTATTTTTGAGGATCTATTACGTTTGTCTGGACTTAGATAATAATCTATTCCTTTTTCTCTATATATCTTCAACCATCTATGAAGAGTACTATAATTGATAGAAAGGATACTAGCTATTGGACCTAATGTTTTATAACCTCCTGAGCTAATTAAAAACAAAACTTTAAGCTTTTGTGAACTCTTAAAATTGGTTACTTTTTGTTTGTACGATTCTAATGTGTCTAAATCTTCTCTAATACGGATTTGAGTCAGTCTTCCCATACCTTAAAGATAATAAATTTAACTTAAATTAAAGTTTAATTGGTATTATTTATTCTGCAATAAATTTAAAAGAAGCTTTTTTATCTCCATTTAAGTTAATAAATCCGAATTCCTTTTGCGGATTTGTACGCCAAGGGCGAGTTCCGACTACTCCAGCAGGAATTTTCTTAAAATCATAGAGCGTCCAAGACATAAAAGGGATGTGGTGTTTTTTGATAACTTTTTGCATTTCTTGGTAATAGGCTGCCTGATCTTCTTCTGATCCGCCAAAAGGCATCCATAACCCACTATAAGAAGAAATCCCAAATTCACCCAAAACAATAGGTCTATCTGTAATTTTTTGCTGTAGTGTTTGGTAGATACTTTCGAAATTTTCCAAATCCTCATAATAGTGGAAAGAAACAAAATCAACATCATCTTTTAAAATAGTTGCACTTTCTGCATCAGACCAACCAATAGTAATAGGGTGAGTAGTATCAATAGACTTTATAAGATAAATCATATGTTTTAACCAAGCTATTACATCGTTTTTACCTCTGGATTTGAAATCTAAATTAGGTTCATTTTTAATATCCCATGCTAAAAGAGCCTCATGATCTTTTAGAGCAGTTACTATGGTTTCAGCGTGTCTGTGGTTTAGTGTCCAATCAAGTACTTCATAATTACCATAGAAATCAAAAAGAGTAAGGATTACTTTTAATCCATTTTTTTCTGCACTATCCAATACTTGCGTTAGTTTATCTAATTTGTCTTTTTTTACTTTTGCTTTTCCAAAATCAACATAAGGAACAAAAACTCTAATACTATTTAAGCAAGCATCTCTAATAATTTCAAAATCCCTATTAATAACATCAATATCAAACTGTTCACCAAACATATTCCAAGGGGTTTTTTGAGGATAATAATTGATCCCTCTTATATTCAAAAAAGGAGAAGAAACAGGAGTAGATTTTTTATTATAAGAAGTTGTTTTTTCTTTTACAAAATGGCGAATTCTCCAAAAACCATCTTCTAACAATAGTATTATTTTGTAATTAGCAACCTCAGTATCTTCAGTTACTAATTTATTACCCACATACATTTTTTTATATTCAAGAATATTCTTATCCTCAAGAACAACCAATTGTCCGTCTTCGCTAAAAAAAAGAATATCAGGGTGGTGCTCTAAAGTTGTAGATTCAATAGTAATATCATTGGTTATATGTTTTTCAATGAAGTGGAGAATGCTTTTTTGAGCATTTTCAGTATAATAGTCATCAATACTTAAAATTTTATTCGTTTTATAAGCAATATGCCTTACATGCCAAGCATCTAAATAGTCATTTTCTATATCAAGTAATGTTTGCGAATCCATAAAACGCCCTTCATTACCGTTTTCTTTCCAAGTTATTTTAGGTAAATACTTATCTGTTTTTTTGATGTTAATATGGAGCATTTTACTTCTATCAGCACCAGTATTAAAATAGTTAAAGATAGTACTAATAAGAAATAATAGTATTGAAATAACGAAGACATAAGATAAAATTAGAAGTCCACGTATAATATTTCTATCTGTTTTTACCATAGTTTTTTAGTTTGAAATTTTCTCGTAATTCCTGCTGTTGTGATTTCTATACCATACATTCCATCACTAAAAATATTAGGATTTAATGTAAACTTTACATAACCATCTCTTGATTCTTTGACCATTTCTCTCTGAAGAGTTCCATTTTGATAAACAGCCAGTTTTACTTGTAAGCCATCAGGAATTATTTGATCCATAAAGCTTTTCAAAGGACCTACTTCAATAGTTCTATTTTCATGAGAAAAAGTAACATTGAAAGTAGTAACTGCTTTCTGATATTTTAAAAATAAGGTATTACTTTCGGCAATACCAATAACATAAGCTTTAATACGCCATTCTTCTTCATAATCTGGATGAATCATTCGCGCTGTAGCCACTCCATTAATAGTTGCAGCCATAGCTTTCAAAATATTTCCTTTTTTATTAGTGATAAAAAACTCAACAAAAGTACCATCACTAACAATGTTATTATTAGCATCTTTCAGTATAGAAGTAGTGAAAGTAGTAATTTGATTGCCATCCGCATATTTATGATGACGTTGAGCAAATATTTTGAAATTTAAAGAAGTAGAAGGCATAACATTTAAGCTGTATTCCTTTGAATCCAAGCCTAAGCAAGTTGATGAAATTAACATTCTTCCACTTTTTTTAGGCGAATATATTTTAGTATGAGAAATTAAATTTTTGGTAAAAGTTCGCTTACGTTTTTTAGCTTTATTAAATTGATTTTGTATGACGACTTTAGTTTTTTCTTTTATAGGATTGTCTAAAGCATCAGTAGGGATTACTACAAGCATAGAAAAATCTCTGCCACCAGCTACTATACTAGGTGGACCTAAATAAGTTTCCATGGTAGTTGGTTTAGGTTGTGGGATAATAGTGAATTTTCCAGAGAGGGCATTTTTGCCCGTAGCCAATAACTTCCAATTGATAACACTAGCCTTGTCGCTCATATAATCAGGGAAAAAGAAAAACAAGCGATTGTTTTTAA
The DNA here is from genome assembly GCF_900119795.1 of Tenacibaculum maritimum NCIMB 2154. NCBI lineage: Bacteria > Pseudomonadati > Bacteroidota > Flavobacteriia > Flavobacteriales > Flavobacteriaceae > Tenacibaculum > Tenacibaculum maritimum. The sequence goes on along the minus strand of NZ_LT634361.1, from coordinate 1,935,790 downwards.
CTTCAGAGCTTAATATAGTACTACCATAACTATTAGTACAATATAGCCGAATAGAAGTATCTTGGGTTCCTGAGAATTCTAAAATAATAGTATTGCCCGCTACGTATTCTTTGGCGCTACTTACCAGAGAAATTCTTTCAGTAAGCCCTATAGCCATTTCGCTTGTACTAGGAGATAGGACAAACAGGCTTAATAATAGCAGGTATGTATATTTAATAGGTATCATTTATTTAGGTTCACCGATATAACTATTCATTTCAATTTTAACAAATTTATAGATAGGATGCACTATTTTTTGGAATTTATTATTAGTATGATTTTGGATTCTATTAGGAACCATTTGATTAGATATATTTTCGTTAGGAAGTCCGTTAACAAAACAGTAAGTCATATCAGTATTTATGACATCAACAGAACTATCATCTAACAGCTCATATTCGAAATATTGCTTTCGTTGTTGTCTAATACCTTCCCCTAAAAATAAATGATCTACCCATAGCATATTTTTATTATCATCATAATAAGTAAAAATTAGTTGAGGAATGGTTATTTCTTGAATACCGCTATTAAATAAGTTTCCTGTAATCATTTTTTCATAAACGTTGACTTCACTTAATGTAGCACTTTTGTGTAAATCGGCTCCAGAAACATTTCCAGCGGCGTGTATGTTAAATTTAGTGGGTTGCTCCTCTAGTTGAATAGGAGTAAATTCATCAGGGTTAAATGTTTTTGGAATGGAATCTTGAACTCTAGACCAAGCAATCCCTTCAAAATTGATTCTAAAAGAAGTGATTTCTTTAGGCATGAGTTTATGCTTCATATGATACTTTGCATTATAACTAGCCAACTCTTTGTTTTCTTCATTATATAAAGTTCCTTTTAAAACAACATCCGCAGGCACGTTATCTATATTTTGAATCTCTCCAATAATAGCATAATGACTTTTATAGTTTACTAATTTAGCAGAAAGAATCTCAAGCACAGGTTGCTTCAAGACATCTTCATGATGTGTTTGCTCTGTTGTAATACGTTTTCTACCTTGATTAAAATAAGTGGTACTATTATCAGTATATAATTGATCAGGAGGTAAATCTAAATCAATATCATCTGGTTCTATAAACCATTTTCCGTCTAGTTTTATCACAGTTTTATAATCGATCTTATTAATTCTTTCTAAAGGAGTAATCCAATAAGATTTTACTTTTAGAGTAGCTAAATGAGGAGTTCTTTTAGTTACTTCAGTTTCTAAAGCATCTAGCTTAGCATAAGAATTTAACAAACCATCCGTTACCGAGATTTCCAACATGTATTGTGCAATAGAAATATTTTTTTGAGGATTTATAAGTCGATGTGCTTTTTCAAATTTATTAAAATCTAAAGCATCATAATAAGCCTCTATAACATTTTCAGGAGATCGTTGAGTATCATTTTTCAAATAAAAGATGTACATACTATATAGTATCAAAACAATCAAAAAACCGGCCCAAATATGATTTATCTTCAATATCTTTTCAGAAAAATTAGAGTAAAACTTTTTTATTTTCAAGTTTTTTTGAACCAACGCTCTGCTGACCTTCATTTGAGGGTTAAATACTGATTGAAGATTTAGTAAAAAAGCAACTACTAAGGTTAGAAAAGGCACAATTCCCCATAAAAACCTTAGCCAAGTGGCAATATGTTCTTTAGGAATGATAGTTGCTATTGGAGGAACATTCATTTTTTCCCATACTAAAACACCATTTTCTAATCTAGATAAGCGTTGCCATCCACAAAAATATAAGATAGGATCATAAAATTTATCGTTAGAAAAAATATACTTTAAATTGTATTTTTCAGGAGTTGTTAAAAATTGTTGTAAAGAACCAATTCCGGCAATTCCTTTAAATTTAGAATTTTCTAAACGTTCAATAGATCTTGTAGTTAACTCAGGAAGCCTTCTTGCGGAATGGTAATTTCCATCTACAGTCATTGCATTCGTTAGAGCAGATAGCCATGCCATTTGATCACCAAAACCGAGTGTTAAATACCTCCACTGGTCATGTTGATCCTGATTTAAAAAGTTAACGATAGGTAACATTTTAATCTTTTGAGGTTGTAACGGTCTAAAATAGCCTAGACTTATTGTAAAAACAGTCATAAATAAGAAGGAACCAGCGAGCACTCCTCCTATCAATCTATAATAATCTCTTCCAAACTTTTTTTGAATAAGTTTTTTTAAATCACCTTCTACAAATCGACAAACGAATTCTCCAAATAAGGGTAAAGACATAATCGAAGCCCAAAGAGTAAATCTATCTAAAGTTAGTATGTTAAAGGCATTGTCACCTAATATAATTCTAGGAATAGGAGTGGTTCCTCCAGTACCTAGAAGAAATAACATAGAAAAAGAAAGTCCAAAGAATAAATAGCGCTTGGTAAAGTATCTATAAAAGAAATAAGGAAATATGAAAAGTAGAATTCCCCAAGGAATTATGAAAAAAACCAATCCAGAAGAAGATATTTCAATAAAATTATCACGAGAGCCATGTGGTATAGGAACTTGAGTAATAGGATTGTTTCTTGAGTCAATCCAATAAGGCAAAATAGCACCAATAATAACCCCTAAAGAAAGCAATACAAAACTTATAATTCGTTTAAATAAACCCGATAACGTTTTAAAAAACAATTTAAAAGTAACCATTTTCACTGTTTTTACCTGTTCGCGAGAAGCATCCATAACAGCCATACCTATTAAAGGAAAGATAAAAAATACAATTCCAAAAATAGAAGTTACATGATGTGAAGTTACCGTAACAGAAATTAAAGAAAGTGAAATAAAAAGATAATTATATTTTCCTGTTCTTAACCACATATATATTTCTGGTAAAGCATGCATTAGTACAGAAATCCCTACAATACTAGGCAGTTGTCCGAAAATATGAAGAGTTTCTACAAAAGAAGAAGAAAAAACGGCTAAAACAGATGCATATCCAGAGGCCTTTTTATTAGCTGTAATTAAAAAAGCAAAACGATATACCCCTGTAATAAACAATAGTACCTCTATAATAGTAACAACAAAAAGACCAAACTTTAAGCCTCCAATCAAAGAAAGAGCAGCAATAGATTGGTGTACTAATGGAGGATAACTCATTACCGTAAACCCTGTGTACCATTTAAAATTCCAAGGCTCAAACCAGTTAGAAGCATAGTGTTCTGCAAAAAACAGGTGTATTAATGCATCATAGGTGTTTTCTAAAGTAAAAAATATAGAAGTACCATGGAATACGATACCAATAAGTACAGCAAATATTAGGTATTTGTTTGAAGGTTGTTTCATTTAAAAAAAATTGATATCTTAGGATACTATAAATATAACTGATTTAATAGAAATATAATTTTTATTAGACCTCATTAAAGTACCATTCGTCTAAAGAAAATTACTTTTATTTAAAAATCAGCTATTTATTGAATAACCGAAGCTGCTTTTAGCGTATAATCATAATAAAAAATCCCCTAATGAAACTACACCAAGTCCAATTTGCATTTTTTTAAAAAACTTTCTTTTTAGTACGAAGAAAGTTGAGAAAGGAGCTTTAGAAGTATCCTTTAGCATGCTATATGTCAAATAGTTATTAATAAGTTTCAACCCTTATTAGAAGACCACTCATCTAAAGAAAATAGCTTTTTAGGTGAAAGAGACCTGATTAAGAAATAATCAGCATTACTTTTAACACACAACTATAAAAAACATCCCCCATGAAAATACTTATTATTGATGATCAAAAATTAGTTTTAATTCCTTTAGAAGCAAGGTTTAAAGAGCTAGGCTACCAAGTAATAACAGAAACAAATGGATTAAAAGGAATAGCGCTGTATAGCTCATTTCAACCCGATTTAGTTATTGTAGATATGAATATGCCTACTATTTCAGGAATGGAAATAATTATGCATATAAGAAATACTAAAAAATCAGAGGTACCTATAATGGTGCTCTCAGGAAATACGGATGATGAGATGATTACGGAGAGCTTTGATATGGGGATTAACGATTATATGAAAAAACCACTAAGTTTGAATGAGGTATGTGCTAGAGTAAAGAGATTAATAGGAGTTCCTAAAAAAGAAGGGGTTAGAAATCGTAATAATACCATAATTCAGCAGAGATGCGTAGGGGTAGTGATACCTTGTTATAATGAAGAGAAAAGATTATTAAGTAAAGAGTTTATTGATTTTGTTGATAAAAATTCAGGGTATGTTTTATGCTTTGTAAATGACGGAAGTACTGATAAAACATTAAAAGTGTTAAATCGATTAAAAGAAGGGAGAGAGGATTTTATAACCGTTTATGATTGTAAAAGAAATGGAGGAAAGGGAGAAGCCGTAAGATTAGGGATGTTGCATATGTTTACCTTTGAATATTTAGATTACATAGGTTTTTTAGATGCCGATTTATCTACAGATTTAGCAGATTTTGATGATTTAGTATCTACTATAGAAAAAACTGAATTTAAAATAGTTAGCGGTTCTAGAATTGCCAGAATGGGAGCGAATATAGCAAAGGATTCAGCTAGAAAAATAATCAGTCTTACTATTAATTATATCATTAGAACAATTTTATCCATGAATTTTAAAGATACCCAATGTGGAGCTAAAATATTTGAAAGAGAAGTTATCAATATTGCTTTTGATAAAAAGTTTGTAACTAAATGGTTGTTTGATGTTGAAATATTTATGAGAATGAAAAAGTATTATGGAATAGAGAAGGCCAGAGCAATGATGTGTGAAAAGCCTCTTAAAAGGTGGGTACATGTTGATGGATCTAAATTATCAATGGCAGATTCCATGAAGATAGTAGGGCAATTGGGGCAAATTGTTTGGGAGTATAGAGGAAAAGAGAACGAGCAGAATACTGATGTTAAAATAATAACAAAAAAGAAATTATTTTGGATCTCTAAAAATTCATAGAAAGCAGATGAAAACTTAAACGAATAAAAAGATTTAAATATTAAAAAAATAACACATGATAAGTACTATCAAAACAACGCTCAATATGTTTTTACTTAAAGGTAGAATTCAAAATTATGCATGGGGAGGTAAAAAGTACTTATCTAAATTATTAGGAGGTAAGACGTCCGCAAAAAATGATGCGGAATATTGGTTAGGGGCTCATAAAAAAGCTCCATCTATAATCAAAACGGGGCGTGGAAATCTATCGTTAGATAAGTATTTAAAATTAAATTTAAAGAGAAACTTAGGAAAAGAAATAGCAACTAAGTATGGGAGGTTACCATTTTTATTTAAAGTTTTAGATGTCAATAGTATGCTTTCTATTCAAGTTCATCCAACAAAAATAGAGGCAGAAATAGGGTTTAAAAGAGAAAATGAATTAGGAATCCCTCTAACTGCAAGCTATAGGAATTTTAAAGATGATAATCATAAACCAGAAATAATGGTAGCACTTAGTGATTTTTGGTTGTTACATGGTTTTTTGACTAAAAGAAAATTAAAAAACAGATTGAAGAATACTCAGGAGCTTTCATGCTTCATGAAAACATTCAAAAAGAAAGGATATTTTGGTTTATATAAGAAAGTAATGGAATTATCAAAAGAAGAAGTGAATACGATATTAATTCCTCTAGGAGAAAGGATAATACCTTTATATAAAAAAGGAAAGCTACATAAAGAAAATCCTGATTATTGGGCAGCAAAAGCAATGAAAACACTTTCAGGTAGAAGGAAAATGGATAAAGGTATTTTTTCTATTTATTTTTTTAATTTGGTAAATGTTCCAAAAGGAGAAGCTATTTTTCAAAAAGCAGGAGTGCCACATGCGTATTTAGAAGGGCAAAATATAGAATTAATGGCTAATTCGGATAATGTTTTAAGAGGAGGTCTAACAAAAAAGCATATAGATGTTCCTGAATTGTTAAAGCATATAGTATTTGAAGGAACAATACCTAATTTACTAAAAGGAACATTACAAAAGAATGGGCTGGAACGGATATACTATACAAGTGCAAAAGATTTTGAACTTAGTAAAATACATATATCAAGAAAAGAAGTCTATAAAGCAAAAGTGCTAACAGTTGAAATATTACTAGTTATGGACGGAGAAGTAACTATTTTAGAAAAAAAATCAGCATTATCCCTAGTAAAAGGGAGATCAGTATTTTTAAAACCAGGAAGTGATTATAGTATTAGTACTAAGAAAACAGCGATAATTTATAAAGCAAAAGTTCCATATTAACTATAGGCTTACTTTGTTAAAAATTAGTGAAGTGAAGAAATATAACGATAAATAGGGGGTAAAATATTTTTTTGGTAAGGTTGAATTGATATTTAGTATGTTTTTTATCCCCTATTTTTAATTAAAAAATAAGAGAAAGAAATGGAAGCTTGTTACATTTAGGCTTTATCAAAAATAATACGTCTAATTTTAAAAAATCATAAGAATAAACATAATTTATTATGAAATTATTTTTAGCCAAGTAAAAATAGATTGTAAAGAGTTATTGAAATCTTTGTAGGCTAATATTATGTGTAACCTTAAATAAATATATTTGATTGATTCATAACATATTTCAATCATTTTTTTTTAAAATAATCATAAAAAGTTTAAAAAAAGAAGTATGTTTGCATCGAAAAAAATAACCATAAAAATAACCCTTCAATGAAAACAGATATATTGACCTCGTCATTATCAGTAGCACCTCCTATAATACTTTTTAAAAAATTGATAAATAAGAAAAATAAAAAGTAAATCTATTTTGCTACCCCCTTTTAATTTATAGCAATAATAATAAAATACCCATTTTTTACATCCAGATTGAAGTAAACTTGATTTAGTAGAGTTTACATAGTCCTATGCGTAATAAATTTAAGCCGAATAGATAACGAAAAATAATCGTTATGTATTTTCTTGTATCATAAAGTTAGTTTAAAACAGGTATTAAAAATGAAATATATGAATAAAAAGTACTTTTTTATGAAAAAGAAAACCTCTAAAAGCAATCTTCTATTTGTAGGAGTGATGTTTTTTTCTTTAAATATCCTTGCAGGTATTTCAAGAGAAAACTCAGCAATTTTAAAAATAGCATCTTCTCAAACTTCTATGTTTCCTATATTTAATCCGATATTGAATACATTAGAAATAAGTCAATATGGAGCCTTAGCCAACGTAGATGAAAAATCTAAGAAAAACAATAAATTAAACGAAGCGATTTTAAAAGACCTCTTTGAAATTGATTTCCCAGAAAAAGGTTTTTATACAACGGGAGACGCACCGTTTTCTCTAGGAATATTTCCATCAGAATTAAATCCAAATATAAACGAAGTTTATTTTTCAGGACCGGGTATCATTGATAGAAAAAATGGGGTATTTGATCCGGTAGCTTCAGGAATTGGTGTTCATGAGGTAACAGTTTCAGGAATCTTATACGGAGAAAAAGTTTCTATAGCTATAGCTATTATTGTAAACGATCAATGTGACCCAGTTACATCAGGAAACCCTGATTTAGATAATGATGGGGTTTCGGATATTTGCGATTCAGATAAAGACAATGATGGAATAACAAATGAAAATGAAAATTGCTTTATCATGGAAACAGTGGGAGGAACTTTTAACACTCCTATTGCTATAGATACAAATCCGACGAATACAACAGTTACAATAAATGCTTTGAACGGAGCTACTTTCGCTCCAAATTTTTCATTAGCTATAGAAGACTCTTATTTAATAAAAAATACAGGAGATAATGATAGGGGGCTATTAAATATTCCTAATATCAATACAAATTTTGTTACATATACTTTCAATACTCCTATTCCAGCAAATCAAATAGGGTTGTTTTTGTATGATATAGATCTTTATCAAGATTTGAAGTTTACCTTCTCAGGGGGTACTGCTACTGCAAATGATTTTAAAAAATCAGATTATTTGGGAGTTTTAAATATGACTTGGGATCCAGCAACAGGAACAGCGGAGCATATTGTAAATACTGCTTCTGCAAATGATCCTATAGAGCAAAATAATTTTATATTTTTATACGGAGATACTGATAAAACAGTAACAAGTATTACAATATCTAATATAGATATAGATAATACAGACACACCTTCAATAATTAATGCAAATAACTTTGTTGGTTTTAGCTTATTTTATAGAAAGAAGAGCTTGGATACAGATAATGATGGAATTCCTGATTGTGAAGACCTTGATAGTGATAATGATGGGTGTTTTGACAGTATTGAATCAGGAGGGGTAGATGATGATATAAATGGGGAGGTAGATGGAGATGGAATTGATGCAGCAGGACTGGTAATTAAATCGGAAAGAAGAAGAGGACCAGGAGCAAATTATAATGGAGTGACAGGAAACGAAATAGTGGCTACTAAAGTGGAAGTAGATGCTACTGCTTTAGAAGATCAAATAGCGGTAAGAGGAGCGGCAGCTACATTTACGATTACTTCTGCATCAGCAATTAGTACAACGGCCTACACAGGGGTGGCTCCTACAACAGTTCCTGATTATACAGATGCTTCTGCAGTAGATGTTTCTGGAGGCATCATTTATCAATGGCTTCAAGATGGATTTAATATTTCTGATGGAGGTGTTTTTTCAGGAACAGATACAAGTACATTAAGAATTAGTGATGTAACTGGTTTAGATGGAAGAGTATATACTTTAGCAATTACGCATTCAGATAATTATTGTACTGATATACAACATGGAGCAACCTTAAAAATAGTTCCATTGATTGATGCAGTAGATGATAACTTTAGTGGAACTGGTGTAAATGGAGCCATAGGAGGAGTTGCTGGAAATGCGGTAGCTAATAATGATACATTGGATGGTGCAGCTATAGTTGTGGGAAATATAACGATTACGACAGAGGCTAATGCTGCAAATATAATAGTAGCATCTAATGGAGATGTTCAAGTGCCAGCAGGAACGCCAGCAGGAATTTATAAGGTTACTTATCAAATTTGTGAAGTAGTAAATCCAACTAATTGCGATACAGCTGTGATAGATGTATTGGTTGTAGCGGAAGTAAATAATGATGATATAAATGCAATGGAAGATACTCCTATAGATATAGATATCTATAATAATGATGGAGGGATTCCAACAAATGGATCTTTAGTAACAACGAATCCAACAAACGGAACGGTAACGATTGATGATGGAGGTACACCAAATGATCCAAGTGATGATGTAGTAACTTATATACCAGATCCAGACTTTAATGGAACAGATTCTTTTGATTATAGTGTTTGTGATAATGCATCGCCAGCAAATTGCGCTACAGCAACGGTAGAGGTAACCGTAATGCCTACACCAGATAGCCAGGATGATATGGCGAGTATTTTAGAGGATATGTCTATAGGAGTGAATATATATGGAAATGATAATGATATTCCAACAAATGGATCTTTAGTAACAACGAATCCAGCAAATGGAACGGTAACAATTGATGATGGAGGTACACCAAATGATCCAAGTGATGACATAGTAACCTATACACCAGATCCAGACTTTAATGGAACAGATTCTTTTGATTATAGCGTTTGCGACAATGCATCACCAGCAAATTGTACTACGTCCACAGTAGAGATAACCGTGATACCTACGCCAGATAGCCAAAATGATGATGAAGAAACAATTGAAGGGACACCGATAGAGGTTGATATTTATGCGAATGATAATGATATCCCAACAAATGGATCTTTAGTAACAACGAATCCAGCAAATGGAACGGTAACGATTAATGATGGGGGTACTCCGAATGATCCGAGTGATGACGTAGTAACTTATACACCAGATGTCGGTTTTGTAGGAACAGATACGTTTAATTATACAGTTTGTAATAAAACGAAGCCGTTGGTTTGTACAACATCAACGGTTACAGTAGTGGTAGTGCCCACACCAGATAGTCAAAATGATATGGCAAATACCACAGAAGATACGCCCGTAATCGTTGCTATCTATACTAATGATAGTAATATCCCAACAGATGGGGTTTTAAATATTACAAACCCTACAAATGGAACGGTGACGATTGACAATGGAGGTACACCAAATGATCCAAGTGATGACATAGTAACCTATACACCAGATCCAGACTTTAATGGAGCAGATTCTTTTGATTATACGGTTTGTGATAATGCATCGCCAGCAAATTGTACTACATCAACGGTAAATGTATCGGTAGGGGCTACACCAGATAGTCAGAATGATACGGCAAATACGATAGAAGATACAGCAGTAACTGTTGACATTTATGGAAATGATAATGATATTCCAACAAATGGATCTTTAGTAACAACGAATCCAGCAAATGGAACGGTGACGATTGATAATGGAGGTACACCAAATGATCCAAGTGATGACGTAGTAACTTATACACCAGATGCTGATTTTAATGGAACAGATTCTTTTGATTATACGGTTTGTGATAATGCATCGCCAGCAAATTGTACTACATCAACGGTAAATGTATCGGTAGGGGCTACACCAGATAGTCAGAATGATATGGCAAATACGACAGAAGATACGCCCGTAATCGTTGCTATCTATACCAATGATAGTAATATCCCAACAGATGGAGTTTTAAATATTACAAACCCTACAAATGGAACGGTGACTATTGATAATGGAGGTACACCAGATGATCCAAGTGATGACATAGTAACTTATACACCAGATGCTGATTTTAATGGAACAGATTCTTTTGATTATACGGTTTGTGATAATGCATCGCCAGCAAATTGTACTACATCAACGGTAAATGTATCGGTAGGGGCTACACCAGATAGTCAGAATGATACGGCAAATACCACAGAAGATACAGCAGTAACTGTTGACATTTATGGAAATGATAATGATATTCCAACAGATGGATCTTTAGTAACAACGAATCCTACAAATGGAACGGTGACTATTGATAATGGAGGTACACCAAATGATCCAAGTGATGACGTAGTAACTTATACTCCAGATGCTGATTTTAATGGAACAGATTCTTTTGATTATACGGTTTGTGATAATGCATCGCCAGCAAATTGTACTACATCAACGGTAAATGTATCGGTAGGGGCTACACCAGATAGTCAGAATGATATGGCAAATACGACAGAAGATACGCCCGTAATCGTTGCTATCTATACCAATGATAGTAATATCCCAACAGATGGAGTTTTAAATATTACAAACCCTACAAATGGAACGGTGACTATTGATAATGGAGGTACACCAGATGATCCAAGTGATGACATAGTAACTTATACACCAGATGCTGATTTTAATGGAACAGATTCTTTTGATTATACGGTTTGTGATAATGCATCGCCAGCAAATTGTACTACGGCAACAGTAAATGTGTCGGTAGGAGCTATACTTGATAGCGAAGATGACGTAGCAAATACCACAGAAGATACAGCAGTAACTGTTGACATTTATGGAAATGATAATGATATTCCAACAAATGGATCTTTAGTAACAACGAATCCAGCAAATGGAACGGTAACAATTGATAATGGAGGTACACCAAATGATCCAAGTGATGATGTAGTAACTTATACACCAGACGCTAGTTTTATAGGAACGGATAGTTTTGATTATACAGTTTGTGACAATGCATCCCCCGCAAATTGTACCACTTCAACAGTAAGAGTAAATGTAACCCCAATGTCAGGAAATGATATAGCTAGTACAGGAGAAGATACTCCAGTAACCGTTGATATTTATACCAATGATAGTAACGTACCAACTAGTGGAAATTTAACCACAACAGATCCCGTAAATGGAACGGTGACGATTGATAACGGAGGCACACCAAATGACCCAAGCGATGACATAGTAACCTATACTCCTAATCCGGATTTTAGTGGAACAGATAGTTTTCAATATACTATTTGTGATAATGCATCACCCGCAAATTGTACTACGGCAATTGCTATAATAATTGTAGAACCAGATACAGATGAAGATGGTATAGTAGATTCAATAGATTTAGATGATGATAATGATGGAATTTTAGATGTAAATGAGAAACCGTGTTTTGTTTCATTAGAAAACTTTGGTTCAGGAAAGGGGAATATTCTAATAAATCATTCAAATGTGCCAGTAGGTAATGTAGGAGATGTTAGAATAGGTTCAAATCCTGACTTCGTAGGAAAACCGTGGTTCCAATCAAAGTCAGGAGCAGATGCAACAGGAGATCCAGAAGGAAGATATTTATCGTTAGATAACCCTAAAGGATCAGCGCCTGTTTTAATATATAAAGAAAGTATTAATGTAGAAGTAAATCAAGAATATTCCTATAGTTTCTTTGCAGCAGCAGCCAAAGAAGCTATAGGGAAACAAGCAATTGCTTACCCTGATGCTAGAATTGAGGTAAAAGATGATTTAGGAATGGTACTACAAACTATAAATACAGGTACGTTTACATTAGACTGGAAAAAATTTGAATTATTATTTACATCGACTACTACTACGGTAACTGTAGAGATTTATAATAATAATATAAGAGAATTGGATAATACTTTATTGATAGATGAAATCTTTGTGTCTTTAGCATCGGTATCTTGTGATACTGATGGAGATGGTATTCCTAATTATTTAGATTTAGATTCTGACAATGATGGGTGTAATGACGTAATAGAGTCAGGAGGAATTGATGAAGACAATGATGGTATTGCAGATGGAGATGGATTTAATAATGTAGGGCAAGTAACTACTGGAGGAGCTATTTTAACTACCAATTATGATGGTGTAACAGGAAGAGAAGATAGTGCTGTTCAGTTGACGGTAGATGCTAGCGAATTAATAGATCAAGAAGTTTCTAGAGGTAGCGCAACTACATTTACAATTAGCAATGCAACAGCTATAAAAGCAGTTGCTTATTCAGGAGCAGCATCATCCACAGTTCCAGATTATACAGCGGCGTCAGCAATAGATATTTCAGATGCTATTATTTATCAGTGGCAAGAAGATGGGATAGACTTATCAGATGAAGGAGTCTATTTAGGTGCAAAAACGAAGACTTTAAGTATCAGCGATGTATCAGGTTTGGATGGAAAAGTATATACGCTAACAGTAACTCATCCTGATAATATTTGTGGAAGCGTAGCGCATAGTGCTACTTTAAATGTTACACTAGGTGATCCGGATATTACTATTTATAACGAGCTTACGCCTAATGGCGATGGTGATAATGACACTTTTTATATTGATGCTATCAACAAATACCCGAATAATAGTTTAGAGATTTATAATAGATGGGGTAATTTGGTATATAGTAAGAAAGGATATGATAATACTTTTGAAGGAATTTCAAATGGTCGTGTAAATATAAGTGAGGGGTCTAAGTTACCAGCAGGAACCTATTTTTATGTATTAGATTTGAGCAAAGTAGGGAAAGAGCCTTTAAAAGGATGGTTATACATTAATAGGTAGGTAGTATAAATTCAGAGGAAACATGAGATTAACACAAATACAAAGCAATATGAATATTTCATTACAACGCAATATTTTATTACTAGGAATATTCTTGCTATCATTTACAATATATGGTCAGCAAGACCCTCAGTACACACAGTATATGTATAATACGATGAGTGTAAACCCTGCGTATTCTGGATCGCGGGGGCATACAACAATTACAGGTTTGGCACGTACACAATGGGTAGGATTTACAGGAGCCCCACAAACACAAACACTAAGTTACGATACTCCACTAGGTTATAGTGGGGTAGGCTTAGGGGTTAATTTGGTAAATGATAAGATTGGTCCCGTAAATGAAACGTCGTTAGATGTGAATACTTCTTACACTTTGCGTACTAGTGATGAAGGGAACTTTGCCTTCGGACTAAAACTAGGAGCTCGTTTGTTTAATATTGATTGGAGCAAAGGGAGGTATCGACATATCACAGATAAATTATTGAATGAAAATATCAATAATAAGTTTTTACCTACGGTAGGAGCAGGGTTGTATTATTATACCCCAAAATGGTATGCAGGTATTTCTGTTCCAAATTTCTTACGAACGGATCATTATGATAATGATTTAGAATCTGTAGCAGCAGAGCGTATGCATTATTTTTTAATAGCAGGATATGTTTTTGATTTAAACGATCGTATAAAGTTTAAACCTGCGGTTTTAACAAAAGTGGTATCCGGAGCACCTTTATCTTTAGATGTTTCAGCGAACTTTTTATTCCATGATCGATTCAATGCAGGTATTTCTTGGCGTTGGGATGATTCGATCAGTGGTATTTTAGGATTTCAAGTAACGGAGGGTCTTCATATAGGATATGCTTATGATTTGACAACGAGTAATTTGCAGAATTACAATTCAGGAACTCATGAGATTATGTTACGCTATGAGATCTTTAAGGAGGTAAGCGTACTATCACCAAGATTTTTTTAACTCAAATAAGGAACAGTTATGAAACACTATATATTAATATTCGTTGCCTTATTGGTAACCACGTTTAGTTTTGGTCAGCGAAAATATGCTGCGGACCGGTATTTTAAAGAATACTCTTATAAAAAGGCATCAAAATTATACAAGAGATTGTATGATAGAGGAGATCGATCACAATTAGTTTTGGAACGTTTAGGAGATTGCCATTACCTTAATTCAGAAACGAAGGAAGCATCACATTGGTATGGAGAGTTATTAAGCAAGTATGCGTCCAGTGTATCTCCGGAGTATTTATTTAAATATGCTCAAAGTTTAAAGAGTAATGGGGAGCAATCTTTATCAGATAGTTGGATGTTAAAGTTTAGCGCATTAAAAAAGGGAGATAGCCGTGGTGGTGAATTATTAACTAATAAAAATTACTTTTCAGCCTATACCAACAAGCCTGATACTTATTTGAATATACATAATTTATCAAGCAATACGAAGTACTCTGACTTTGGAGGTTTTATTCAAGGAAATAAATTTTACTTTGCATCTTCAAAGCCAGTAGGAATCAATTCGAGGTTGTATAAATGGAATAAGCAACCTTATCTAAACTTATATAAATCTGTTATAGAATTAGGAGATATTGAGGGATCGTTGGATGATATTCTTGACGTCAATGATGTAGAATCATTAAAATCACCAATAGCAACAGAATACCATGAGTCAAATGCAATATTCACCAAAGATGGCCAAACGATGTACTTTACACGTAATAACTATGATGGAAAGCGTTTGCATAAAGATAAAAAACGAACGTCTCGTTTAAAAATATATAAATCCATATTAAAAAACGGAGAATGGACCACTCCAGAGGAACTCCCTTTTAACAATCCATCCTACTCCGTAGGGCATCCAGCATTAAGTGTAGATGAGCAAACGTTGTATTTTGTATCAGATATGCCTGGAGGATTAGGATCTTCAGATATTTATAAAGTATCTATAGAAGCATCAGGAGGTTATGGGAAACCAGAAAACTTAGGAAGGCCAGTTAATACAGAAGGTAGAGAGATGTTTCCATTTATAGGATCAGACGAAACGTTGTATTTTTCGTCAGATGGTCATTTGGGCTTAGGGCTATTAGATATCTTTGAAAGTAAAAAAGAAAACGGTATTTATGTGCGACCAGAAAATTTAGGAAGTCCAACCAATAGCAATCGCGATGATTTTTGTTTTATATTAAATAAAGAATTAAATAAAGGATTCTTTTCATCGAATAGAGAAGGAGGTAAAGGAGATGATGATATTTATAGTTTTTTAATTTATGATTGTACCCAGTCTATCGTAGGAATTGTAACAGATACTCGTACAGGAGCGAGTTTAGCAGGAGCTACTGTTAAATTAATAGATGAATCAGGAGCTATTGTAATGACTAAAGAAACCGATGAAAGAGGAAAATATAATTTTGAAAAAGTAGATTGTAAATCAAACTACGTAGTTTTAGCAGAAAAACTAGATTATAAATCGGCGCAAAAGAAAGTAGTAACAAATAGCGAGTCAAATTATAGAAATGAAGCTGATTTAGGATTAACTCCGTTGATTGTAGAGGATCAGATTGTAATTAACCCAATTTATTTTGACTTTGATAAATGGAATATCCGTGAAGATGCAGCGTATGAACTAGAACATATTGTATCTGTAATGAATAACCACCCGAATATGGTGATTAAAATTGAGTCGCATACAGATAGTCGAGGGTCAAAATTATACAATCGTAAGTTATCAGATAACAGAGCAAAATCTACCCGAGATTATTTAATTTCACGAGGTATTGAGGGTTCAAGAATAGCGAGTGCAATAGGATATGGCGAAGATCAATTATTAAATCATTGTGATGACGCACATAGAAATAAGTGTAGTGAAGAAGAACATCAACTAAATCGAAGATCTTATTTTTATATTGTAAAGAAATAATGAGTAAGCTTGTTTAATTTACGGGTTTAAACAAGGCAAATGCGCTTTAGAGTAAGATATACTCTAAGGCGTTTTTTATTACACCAAAAAATGCACAATTAAGATTGATTGTAGGAATTAGCATTAGAAATGAGAGAGGTTAATGAAGAATGTTAATTCATAGCAGTAATTGTTAAAAGAGAGATAATAGGAGTCTGTAAAAAGGTTAAAATAGTATTAAAAACGATGCTCTGAGAAAGGTTCATTTGATTTATATTGAAATAAAATGTACGTTTGATTAACGTTGCATAACAAACAGTAAAAGTAAATATGTTTGAACAAATAGAGGGATAAAACCTTGTGTAGAATTGCAATAAATAAAGAATAGCAATAAAAAATGGAGCTACAAGCAAACAAAACAGAAAGAATACACTCATTAGATTCTTTGAGAGCAATTATGATGTTGTTAGGAATTGTAATTCACTCAGCAATTCCCTATACAGTAACTGAGTTTGGATTTCATAAAGATCCAAATACAACGCACATAACTGTTGATATTATTTTTGTATTAATACACTCTTTTCGTATGCCTATTTTTATGGTTATAGCAGGGTTCTTTGGAGCAATGCTATTTTACGAAAGAGGTATTTATAAAATGTTAAAAAATAGAGTTACTAGGGTAGTCTTTCCTTTTATAGTCTTTCTCTTATTGCTTCATCCAACCCTTCAATTTGCTCAACTTTTTGCAAAAGCAGTTTTTTCAGGAAGTAATTATCCTATAAAAGAAGCTGCTGCTTATTTTACAAACCTTCTTAGTTTTTTACCGAATGTTACATGGCACCTCTGGTTTTTATATTATCTGATATACTTTGTAATTACTTCCGTTATCATAGCTACAGTTTTTAAAAAGGTACCTAAAAAGCACACTACTGGTTTTTTACAGATTTCTAATAATATTTTTAAAAAACCATTTTTAAGAGTTTTTATTTTTGCAGGAATGACTGCGTTTGTTTTTTTAATAATAGGAACACCATCTATTCCACATTCTAATTCCTTCAAACCTAGCTTAAATGTGTTTATCTTTTACTTTTCTTTTTATATGGTTGGTTGGATTTTATACAAATCTAAAGAACAATTAAATAGTTTTAAGCAATTAGATTGGATGTGTACAATTTTAGCACTTGTTTTATTTACGATAGGATTGAGTATAGAGCAATCAAAATTAATAGCAGCACCTTATGGAAATATGATCAAGATACTTGTTCAATCTTTAGAAGTATGGTTATTCATTTTTGGAATAACTGGATTGTTTATTAGATATGCGAGTAACCATTCAGCAAGAATGAGGTATATTTCCGATGCATCTTATTGGGTATATCTAGTACACTATACCCTAACCATTTTTATAGCACCATTGCTAATTGGTTGGGAAGTACATGCCATCACTAAATTTGTAATAGTCATTATTAGTACTACCATTATTTCTTTTACAAGCTATCATTATCTAGTAAGAAGTACATTTATAGGAAAGTTTTTAAATGGAAGGAAATATTCAAGAAAAATAACTGATACAAAAAAAGAAAAAGAGCGAAAACCTTTACATCCTGCTCTGGATAAATAATTAGGTATCTATCTAATGTTTTATAAATAAATTGAAGAACCCAATTATTGAATCAGAGCTATTTGCTAATAGACCTTCAATCCTCTTGCTGGATAAGAAATGATCTCTTTAGATATTTTTAAAACCTTTTTGGAAAGAGTTGTTTCAAGATGTTAGGCATACTAGTAAACGTGAGTTCGACTTAACTTATTCCATGATTAGGTAAGAATCTTTGTATTTTAATGCTCGGTTTTGATTCAAGAAAAGAGTAAGCAATCAATCCAGCAATTAGGTTTCCTAAGAAGTTATCAAACGAGCGATGTCTAGAATGTTCAATCTGACAGGTATTTTTTAATACGTCATTTACAGATTCTATAATGGCTCTTTTTCTTAAGTAAACTTTATCCATAAAATCAAGAGCTTTCTTCTTCATGTTTTTTCTTAATTTGGTAATTAAATGGATACCATCCACAAATAATTTATCGAATAAATCTTTGCCTAAATAACCTTTATCACCATATATTTTTCCAAATATCTTATCGTGAAAGCACTTGTTCTTTAAAGGATTCTGTCATCTTCATTTGCTTTAGTAATCATAAAATCAACTATTTGTCCTTTATCATTACAGACTAAATGAAGTTTAAAACCGTAGAACTAACCGAATGTTCCGTAATTTTTTTCTGCGATTCCTTTAAATACCTTGTGTTGTTTTTCTCTTTTATAATGACTCACTTTTAGTGCTGTGGAATCAATAAAAGAGATACCAGAACACTTTCCTAATCCGTGTAATTTTAAATACACTGCTAAAGGTGGAATAACTTTCTTTTGTAGTTCTACAAATCAATTATAGGAGACAAGATCAGGAAAGAAATAATCCATGTATTTTGCACACATAATACAAATAAAAGTGTTTTAAATTTCGATAGGATTTTAGATGAAAAATAACCATAATGGTCATTACTTCACTTTTACTCATTTTGGATTTTCTCTTGCGCTTTTTAACTTTAGAACTCTCTGAAATACTGTTTTTTATTAAAACTGTTTAAATTTTTTTCATAAAATCGTCAAGATTACAAAATATTTCAATTATTTTAGTGTCAGAAATCATAAGCAGAATAATTTTAGTTTGTTGGAATTCAGTACTTTAATATACTAAATTTTCTGCTTTTTTACTATAGTAAAAATAGATTTCTTACGTCGAACTCACGTTAACTATTGAATTCTTAATCAGATTTTTATGAATAAGGCCTGTTTTTATCATGAAAACTAATTAACGTGAGCATCTTCTCCAAGAGCGACAAATGAGATATAAATTCATTTTAAAAAATGTAAGTGTATATCCTGTTGAGAAGATGTGTAAATGTATGAAAGTTAGCAAAAATGCTTATTACTATTGGTTAAAACACAAGGATGTAATAAAAATACTACCCTCTAAGGTTTTACTCAAAGAGAGAATTAAATTTCATTTCGAACAAAGTAGAGAAATTTACGGAAGCTATCGTATTCAAAAAATGTTGGAAAGAGAAGGTTTAGTTTATGCACGTTCTTATACTGGGCTACTAATGAAACAACTAAGACTAAAAAGTATTATAAAAAGGAAATATGTAGCGACTACTAACTCCTATGATAATTTATCGATTGCTAAAAACGAATTAGATAGAAATTTTACAAGTTTAAAATTAGGAGAAAAATGGGTTTCTGATACTACTAATGCAGTAGCAGAGAGCTTTTTTAAAACAATTAAGCACGAATAGGTTATACCATTTTAAATATGGTTATTATAAACAATTATTCAGCAGTATTGAAGGTTACATAAATAGGTATAATAACGAAAGACTTCACTCTAGTCTAGGGTATATTTCTCCTTTAGAAATGGAAGTCAAAATAAGAATGAGTTTTAACAAAGAGGTTTGATGAAATTAATCCCAAATTTATTAGGTAGTCCAGGTTAAATTGTCCTGTTTTATCGTATTTCTTACTTGGTAGCCAAATTTCTGTATCACTAACAAAATTAGGTTTGACCAAAAAGCCTTTCCTTTTAAAGTATTCGTGTATGAGTGCGTTGTAATACCGTTTTAATATAGAAACCGATATTGCTGAATTGTGAACTCTAAATGAGCGTTCTTCTCCGTTTTCATCTTCCTTTATCTCATAGCTTGGATTAACCGCTTTGGTAACTGGATAAAAGCCTTCAACTTCTGTTGTGAATGATGTATAATAATGCTCGTGTTCTCCAAACTCCTCAATAACCTCATCAGGAACTAACTTGTGAAATATCCTTGTTAGGCTTTCATTTTCTACATTAGTAAAGTAGAGTGTTAGTTCTTCCTGTGGATGGTTAAAAGTTAATATGTTGAAACAGTGATTTTGCATTATCTAATGAGTATTTCTATCTGCTTTATATTAGTATTTCATATTTATCTGATACAAATTGATTTATACGCTTTTTAGAATTAAAGCTTAAAAGCTCTGTTTTCTCTCTATCAGATAACTCACATACCCCAAAATGTTTTACATAGTTTTTAGCGTAGGAATAATAGCCCGAAGAGTATGGTTTACTTGTATTTTTCATATAATAATCAAATACATCAGATTCAAGTATTCTTTTTAGAATTAGAAGCTCTTCCTCAGATTCAGAAAAAATTGCATATCCGCAATAAATAAGCATATCTGAGTTATCAGTAAATACAAAATGAGGCTTTTTAGCCATATAAGGGAATAAAAGTTTTAACCCTTTATCATTTAGAGCTTGTGTTCTACCAAAGGCAAACCACGCACCATAATCTCCATTTCCTTTATCTCTTTCGTCAAGTTGACTCTTATAATCTAAAAGATAATTATATGCCAATGGAAACTCGTCTTGGAGTTTACTTTCCTTCATTAAAGAGAGTGGGGCTATACCATTTGTATAGGGGTAAATTATTTTCTCTTTAACTTCATCAATTTCATTTTCAGTTTTAAGGATATTTGGCTTGATGATCTCTCTACATATAGTCTTTTCAACAGAGTATTCTTTCTTGTCTTTTATAAAGTAATAATTTGAATCATCCTCATTTATAGGTTTAAAAATGTATACATCATTACTCAATGTGGCTATTCCATTTTTAATACTGTATAATTGATCTAAGCTTGGTCCTGCATTTTCAATTCTGTTGATATTAGAAACAATCTTTGTATTATTTAAAAGCCATCCCCTATGATGGTTTAAGTTATTGTAATTAAGAATTGAATAGTTAAAACTTTTTTTATTTAATAAATCTTTTGAAGTAGCTTTTGTGTAGGAAACATTGCCATCATTTTGTTTATCAATAAAACAGATGCAAGTATATGTTAGTCGCTTTTCAAATATTTGCTCGTGACCAAAATTGATAATCGTTAAAGGAAACTCATTATTAGATAGATAATTCCTTAGACCTCTTGCATTAACACTTTTGAAAAATGAGTTAACAGTAATATAACCAAGAACACCATTAGAATTTAACCAGTGCATACCAATTTCAAAAAAGGGAAGGTATAAATCTGGATTACCAGAAGAAGCAACTTTCCAATTTTTAAGTAGCTTCTTTGAAGCACTATCTATATGTTTTGCTCTTACATAAGGAGGGTTCCCTACAACTATATCAAAGCCTTTGTTATTTTTTACTGACGAAATTTTATGCCAATCAAAATTCAAGGCATTGCCTTCAAATAAATTGAAGCTAAATCCTTCTTCATCTTCCCCTTCTACAATTACCAAAAGTGATAATAAGATTTTAGCTCTTTGTAAACTGTTAGAACTTATGTCAAGCCCATACAATTGAGAAAATATATCTCTATATGGTTGCTGAGTTTTGTGTTTTAACTTTTTAGCTGAAGAATAAAGAAATGCACCACAACCACAAGAAATATCAGCTACTAATACTGTATCTAATTTATCTATGAATTTTGTTAGTGTAGTATCTACTATATAATCCTTTATAACATCAGGAGTATATACAGCACCATTAGTCTGCTGCTCATCTCTTGGGATTGCTATTTCAAAAAGTTCGATTAGAGATTGAGTAGAAAGTTCAGAACCGATTTGAGGTAAAACACTCAATACCAGTTCGTGGTCTTTTTCAAGAAGTTGATCTTTTATAAATTTATTCTTAACATCATAAATACCCCTTGAATAAAGGTAAACAGATGTAAATAATTGATCTAAAAAGGCGTTATCTTCCGAATGCTTCTTTACTATATTTTCAAATATTTTTTTCATTTTACATCCAGTTATTTAAGAATGTTACCCTGTTCACATTACGACCTCTTTCATTAAAAAAGGCGATTTGTTCTTCAGTTAATCCATATAATGAATAAACTAAATTGTCCAACTGATTCCAGAGCTGTCTTAATACAGGTATTAAAGTGTTTCTGTTGTTTGGGTTTCTACGATACTGATCTTGCCTATTTTTTATATCTCTTGAAACTGTAGCAAGTTGATTTACCAACTCAGGAGAATTATTGAAATTTTCAACAGGAAATGGAATTGGTTCTAAAAACTGCTTATTAAACTTGAAATATCCATTAGACTGAGGGTTTGCAATAGAACGACCCAAAACAGAAAATACAATTGAATTTATTATTCCCGATACAGCAAAAAGGCGATCTTCTGAAACTTCATCAATTTGAATAAAAAACATATTCGCATTATCACAATAAATTTGTTCTGATAAAGTGACAGTTGCAAAAGTGTCCATTGTAGTCATAGGCACAAGGACTTTTGGGTATACGTGTTCTATATTATTAGCTCTGGTATAAATATGCCAATAATCTACGGTATACCTTTGTGGGTTTCTAATTGGCATTGTTTGAACACCACCATTAGCCGTTGGACCTTCTAATCTTGCTCTCTGACCATCCAAATATGCACCTGCCAACGGAAAACGTTCACAAAATTCAGGATAAGGAATTTCTCTTTTTTCTCCATCAATTATATCGTATGGAAATATTACATAGGTGTCCGTTGTATCTGGTCTAAAAGGATAAAATTGAATATTACACATTAATGGTCTGCAAGCTCCTTCCTCAATAGTAATTTCATCCTGCCAATTAGAACGCCCTGTAATTATACCTTCTGAAATATCTATTGCATTAATATGATAAGCTTCATTCTTTAAAGCTTGTAGACCTACTTTTACATTAACAACATCACCAAAAGTTCCTAATTCTGCCAAATCAAGTTTTATGCGTAGTAAACTTGGGTCATCAAAACTCCAAGGGTTTGCAGTTATTGATTCACTTGGTAGATTGTAAAATGGTGTTTCGTCAATTTCAGCAATCGATAATTCACGAAGATAAGCGGGTAATGTTTCAATACTATCTTCCGTTTTGTGGTAATAAAATTGCTCATTAGGTGATTTACTTAGAACAAGAGTTGCCACATAGGTCATTTTTCCTTTAAAAATGCTTTGTGTGGTAAAATCAACTATCGTTGATAGATGGTTTCCAGATGAGATTAATTCACGAATCTTACTACCATAATCTGTTTTAAAAAATCGTTTTTGAACAATAAAACCTAAACGACCGTTGTCATTCAACACAGATAATCCTCTTTCCACAAAAGGGACGGCAAGGTCAATTTTACCATTATTCCCTGTTGTATATGTATCCTTGATAAAGGAGTGCATAAAAGGTAATTCAGTATTAAAGTGTTTAACTTCAACATAAGGAGGGTTACCTACTATAAAATCAAATCCTCCATTATTGTCGAAAACATCACGAAAATAATCATCAGTTTGCCAATCAAAAGGTCGGGTTTTAAAAAGCTCTTCATCATTGGCTAAAATTTCAGGGTATTGAGTGAGAACAGATGAATCAACAAGAGAATTGCCACATCTTACATTTAAACCTATACCATTTAATATTTGCTCACCGAATAAACCTATTTGTTCAGAAGCTTCAGGATATTCTTCATTGTCAATAGCTTTAAGAGCAAGAGACATTTTCGCAACCTCTACAGCTTCAGGGTCAATATCAACACCATAGATACAATTCTTTATTATAGCCTGCTTTCCTCTAAGGTTTAATATAAGCTCGGTTTCTGTATGACTGAATAAATGGCTATATGCCTCGTTAGGTGCAATACTCTGAATTTCGAGAACTATGTCTTCTAAATAATCATAAAGACCTATCAAAAAGACCCCACTACCACAAGCAATATCTAACGCAGATATACCTAAAACACCCTCAACACCTGAATCTATAAGATTTTGTTTTATTAAGGTTCTTTTTAATATGTCATCTACTAAGAATTGTGGTGTACTTACTGCTCCCTTTGATTTGATGTACTCAGTTTTTAGAATATCTGAAACACCCTCCTCAGTTAATATCAGCTTTTTTGAAAGGAAGATTTCATAAATGTCCCCAAGAAGTTTAGTTGGGATTACATCAAACCTATAAGGAGATGGGTAGTATAGATATGATAAGAGTTCATCAAAAATTTCATTATTAATTGTGAGGTTATGAATACTATCAATACGATCAAATAAAGGACCATCATAATGTTGATAGAAATCTAAATATGAAGATTCTTTAAATCTCTCCCAAAAACCTTCTTGTTTAAATTGCAGTAATAGACCATTTTCTTCTAATCTCCTTGCTTCACATACTCTGATAAAAAGGATTCTGTTTATAATAACCTGAACAACATAGCTTAACAATGATGTGTCATTTGCTATAGCTTCATTATTATTTTCAAGAATATTAGCCGCTAATGTAAGTCTAAAGCCAGATAAGAAATTTGCAAAAGCAAAATCAGGACTAACCTTTTTAATTCCTTCAACCTCATTACCTGAATATAATTCCGCCAATCTTCCTCCATAAATATTTGGCTTGAATAGATGATTATCTAAAAGTTCAAAATTATCAATATACTCATCTACAGTTAAGAAAATTCTACCAAATTCTGCTGCTTGTTCTCTGTTGGGGATATAACCACAATCATAAATCGCAAACTGTTCAAAATTTGATATGAAAGCACAAGGTGCTAAAATTGACCAACCATATGATTTAATCTGAAAGGATGCAGAAGTATCTGTATTCAAATCTACAGTTATATCCTTTGCATCTAAAAATGTAAGCTTTTCTTTGCCTAATTTGAATGTATAGTCAGGTCGAATACTTGTAGATCCAATTTCTCTTAATCTATCCCTTTCTGCTTGTGTTAGTGTTTTTTCTTGTAGTATTTGAGAAGTGTCTTGTACATCCCATCCGAAAATACCCAACATTTCATTTAGCCAGGTACGAATAGTCTCTTCAGAAGTTAAGTCGAGGCGACCTTCTTCTTTAAATTGGTTATATCTATTAACAAGGTTTGTTAATGCTTCACGTCTTTGTTCAATGCTCATTGTTCGTCAAAATCAAGTGAGCCTTGTTCCAAGCTCTTGTTCTTTAAATATTTTATTTTTTCCTCTGCCACTTTCAGAATTTCATTTGGATTTTCTTCTGCCAATAATTCATTTGCTACTTTATCACTCATCAGAATTAAACCAAGAGTATTTTCATCTTCACTAAACATTTTAGCCAAAATGGGAACCATTTCTTTATTTGCAGACCTTTCACCTCTTTCAATTTTACTTAATGTAGATGGGTCAATATCAAGTGATGCTGCTACCTTTCTAAGTGGTAAGCCTGATTGCTCTCTTAAATTCCTTATGTGTTCACCAAATGTTTCGTTTATAGACATTTCTTGTTTTTTCTGGAAAAATAAATTTGGACATCTTTTGTCAAAGATAGGATTGTTTTCTTAAATTTTATTTCGATTTTACAAAAACTTATCAGTCTGAGAATTGCAAGGAAACAGAGGAAACCAAGGATAGTTAATCCTTAGCATCCTCAACACCCTTACTTTCCTCAATAGAGAGATTTATATACGTGTCCTGTTGCTCACGGTGAATAAGGTTAGACTTTATGAAACTGGTGATATAGCCTTCGGCTGTTTTTGCAGGAATGTTTAGTTTTTTGGCTACCTCCAAATACTTTTGACGGTTAAAGTTTCTTGGTAAAGCGTATGGAGTGTCTACATTTGTTGAGACGAATTAATTGAGTCCATAAATAGTATATTTGAATTATGGCAAAAAAGAGAAGTTGAAAACCTGTAAACATCAATAAGAGAAGAGGTTAGCTAAGAAAAGGAAGTGTAATTACTTCCCAATACAGAAATTTCCAAAAATATGCCCTAAAATATCCTTGTCAACATCATACTCACCAGTAATATTTCCTAAATGACGTAAGCACTCACGAATATCAATAGAAAATAAATCAGTAGAAATACCTAAGTCAATCCCTTCCTGTACAGCATGAATAGACGCTAAAGCATGAGTAAGAGCTTCAAAATGACGAGAATTGGTAACAATAGTTTCATTATTACTTAAAGCACCTGTATTAACCAAAGAAGTCAAATGCGATTTTAATGCTTCGATACCAGTTTTTTGTTTTGCTGAAAGTAAAATCAAATGGTCGATTTCTGATTGTAAAATAGCAGTATCATGACAAGAAAGAGTATCTATTTTATTAGCAATAACCAATAAACGCTTGTTAGGAAAACGTTTTTTAATAACTTTAATCTCTTGTAAAAACTCCTCGCTTGAATCTATAAATTTATGAGCATCAATTAAAAAGAGAATCAACTGAGCATTTTCAGCCTTTTCATACGCTTTTTTTATACCAATATTTTCAACAAAATCTTTAGTCTCTCTAATCCCTGCCGTATCAATAAAACGAAAAGCAACCCCATGAATAACAAGTTCATCCTCAATAGCATCTCGCGTAGTACCTGCAATATCTGAAACAATAGCTTTTTCTTCATCCAATAAGGTGTTTAGTAAGGTCGATTTCCCAACATTAGGCTCCCCAATAATAGCAACAGGAATTCCATTTTTCATAGCATTACCAAAAGCAAAGCTATCAATCAAACGCTTTAAAACCAATGTTATTTTAGCCACCAATTCTTTAAACTTAGAACGATCAGCAAATTCAACATCCTCACCAGAAAAATCGAGTTCTAATTCAATTAAAGCAGCAAAATCTAATAACTGTGTACGCAGTACCTTTAGCTCATTAGTAATACCCCCGCGCATTTGTTGTATCGCCATTTGATGACTAGCAGCAGAATTCGAAGCAATCACATCCGCCACAGCTTCTGCCTGACTCAAATCCATTTTGCCATTTAAAAAAGCACGCATAGTAAATTCCCCGTTATCCGCCATTCTACAACCATTTTTTAAAAACAACTGAATTATTTCTTGTTGAATAAAACTAGAACCGTGGCAAGAAATTTCTACCACATTTTCACCTGTATAGCTATGCGGATTCTTAAAAATAGAAACTAAAACTTGATCTAAAACAACACCATTATTTACAATATGACCTAGGTGTAAAGTATGAGTTTTTTGAAGAAGTAATGATTTTTCTTTTTTTACAGATTTAAAAAAAGAATTTACAATTTCAATAGATTTTTCACCAGAAAGTCTAATAACAGCAATAGCTCCAACTCCAGCAGGAGTTGCTAAAGCAATAATAGTATCGTTTTGTATCATGCCACAAAAATAAGTATATATATTGTATTCCGTAAAATATACGATTGAAGTTTCTTGATATTTGTTAAAATAAAGAATATGTACCAGTTAACCTTTAAAGAAGAAAACGAGTGGATGATTCCAAACACCTTTAAAAGGCAATTAGAATGACATCCTTTTAAGCTAATTGGAATAACAGCATACCTACACGAAGCATTTCCAATGCATATTTAGAACTTCAAGAAGTTAGAAAAAAAAGAAAAAAGCTTGGGTGTATTTTTTATAAAAACGTAACTTTGGAACACTAAAAAAATAATTAAATACCATTTGTTATGAAAAAAACAATGAAGCTACTTAGTATATTACTATTGGTATTCATAAGCAACGCCTGTAAAAAAACAACAGCCACAGAAAGCAATATACATGCCTACAGCGAGTACATCACCATGTATCCTGAAAAGATGATTTCAGTGGTACCAAAACTCGATTTCTTTTTAAAAAAAGAACTTAGAGAAGCAACAATAGCAGAAGATGTTATAAGCATAAGTCCCAAAGTAGAAGGAGAAGTACTATTTAGAGATCAAGTACTATCCTTTATACCCAAAGAAAAACTAAAAAGCAATGCCTTATATACAATAACATTGCATTTATCGAAGCTTTATGAAGATATTTCACCCGATTTAAAAGATTTTACAATAAAAGTAAAAACGAAAGAGCTATTATTTAACGTAGCATTAGAATCGCCAACTGTATTAACTAAAGATTGGTATGCCGTAACAGGGGTATTAACAGCAAGTGATGTAATTGATACCGCTAAATTAGGAACTATTATAACGGCAAATTATGAAGGAAAGCCTAAAAAAATAATTTTTGAAACCTTTGAACCACTGGCTTCAAAAGTACATTTTAAAATAGATAGCTTACAACGCTTTGAAGAAAATAAAGACCTAAAAGTTTCTTGGAGTGGAGTAGAAATAGCTTCCGCATCAGAAGGAACTCGAGAACTAACCATTGCAGGAAAAAATAACTTTAAAATCTTAGACATTGAAGTAGTAAATGATGATAAGCAATACATC
This sequence comes from Tenacibaculum maritimum NCIMB 2154, assembly GCF_900119795.1. NCBI lineage: Bacteria > Pseudomonadati > Bacteroidota > Flavobacteriia > Flavobacteriales > Flavobacteriaceae > Tenacibaculum > Tenacibaculum maritimum. The sequence goes on along the minus strand of NZ_LT634361.1, from coordinate 1,907,241 downwards.
GAAATCAGTTTTTCCGATCCAATCAAAAAAGCACAGCATATAAAAGGACTAATTCAGTTGACAAATACCCAAAAAAGAAAATTTACTTATGGCATTAAAAAGAACATAGTTACCCTTTATCCAAGAGCTTCTTTTAAAAATAATGTAACTATTGAAGTGTTTAAAGGAATACAAAGTATTGGAGGATACACTTTAAAGAATAACTACAGTAAAACCCTGTATTTTGAACAGCTAAAACCTTCCGTCAGTTTTATAAATAGCGGATCCATATTACCCAATTCCTCTAATGTAAAATTGAACTTTAAAGCAGTTAATTTAAAAGCAGTTGACGCAACAGTTTATAAAATTTACAAAAACAATATATTACAGTTTTTACAAACGAACAATGTAAACAATCAAGGGAGCTTAAATTATGTAGGAAGACCCGTTGCTAAATATACAGTAAACCTAAGCAACCAAGGTCTTGATTTGGATAAAGAAAATGTATTTGCTATTGATCTATCAGAAATCACAACTATAGAACCTGGAGCAATGTATCGTGTAGCCTTATCCTTTAATGAAGCATATTCAAATTATGTTTGTGATCAAAAAGCACCAAAAACAACGATTATTTATGGAAAAAAAGAAATAGCAACTGAAAATTATGACCGTATTAGTTACGATGACGAGTATTATGATACCTACGATTGGAACGAACGAGACGATCCATGTACTGCATCATATTATTATGATAAAAAAATTAGTACGAATATTTTAGCTACCGATTTAGGAGTTATTGTAAAAAAAGGGAGCAATGCCACTACTTTTGTTGCAGTAACCAATTTGTTAACAACAGCGCCAGAAGAAGGCGCAAAGGTAACTTTATACAATTTACAACAACAACCAATCAAAACATCACAAACCAATAAAGAAGGAGTCGCTATCTTTGAAGGAATAAGCAATGCATTTTTTGCTGCAATAACCAAAGAAAATAGCACAACCTATGTCAAATTAAACGATGGAAACTCCTTATCTATGAGTAAGTTTGATGTATCAGGAGTAAAGCTTCAAAAAGGAATAAAGGGATACCTTTATGGAGAACGAGGTGTATGGAGGCCTGGTAACCAACTCTTTTTAACATTTGTTTTAAATGATAAAGCAAACCCCATTCCAGAGAAGCATCCTATAAAATTTGAGCTCCTCAATCCCCAAGGAAAACTGATACATAGAAAGCTACTTTATAAAAACAAAGCCAATGTATATGCATACGCACCAAAAACCAACGAAAATGCACTTACAGGAAACTGGAAATTACGTGTAAGCGTAGGAGGAGCAGTATTTCAGAAAACATTAAAAATAGAAACGATTAAGCCAAACCGCCTAAAAATACAATTCAGTATGACGGAGGAAGAAGAATTCATAAAGGCAAACAGTTCTATGAAAGGAAAGGTAGTCGTAAAATGGTTACACGGAGCCATAGCAAAAGACTTGAAGATAGATATTAATGGAAAGTTTAGACAAACAAAAACAGTATTTTCAACGTTTAAAAACTATAACTTTGATGATGTGGCTAAAAGATTTGGTACAGAGGAGTTCAGGGTTGGTGAAGGAACTTTAAATGAAGAAGGACTTGCTACTTTTTCAGTAAAACCTAAATTGAATAGAGGAGCACCTGGCATGTTAAAGGCTAGCTTTATTACTAAGGTGTATGAAAATGGAGGAGATTTTAGCACGGATGTATTTTCAAAAAAAGTATCACCTTATACAAGTTATGCAGGATTGCTAAATGCTGAGGAACAACAATCTAAAAACTATTTGTTTACAGATGAAAATTATACTTTTAACGTTGTTTCTGTAAATGAAAAAGGAGTAGGAATCCCTAATACTTTAAGAGTACAGATATATAAATTATCTTGGCGTTGGTGGTGGAATACAACCAATGATGGACTTTCTAACTATGATGGAACAAATTACCATGAACCATATAAAACAGTAACGGTAACTACTGATGCAAATGGAAAAGGAGCTTTTGACTTAAAAGTTGATAAGAATGATTGGGGGCGTTACCTGATTAAAGTATTAGACAGAAAAAGCAAACACGTAACATCAAATGTGGCTTATTTTGATTGGCCATCTTGGTATGGAAAGAAAAGAGGTAGCCAAGACAAAACCAATGCTACGATGTTGGTGTGTACTACTGATAAGGAATCTTATAAAATACATGAAACCGCTACAATAAAATTTCCATCTTCAGAAGGAGGTAGGGCATTAATAACGATTGAAAACGGAACACAAGTACTCGATCATTTTTGGGTAACTACAACAGCGCAACAAACCACGTTTAATTTTCCCGTATTACCAACTTATACACCTAACGTATTTGTGAATATTTCATTACTACAAGCACATCACCAAACAGAAAATGATTTGCCCATGCGTATGTATGGAACTATTCCAATGGAAGTAATTGATGAAACAACAAAATTAACGCCAGAAATTAAGATGGCTGAAGAATTACAGCCAGAAACAATAGCCACTCTTGAGGTCAAAGAAAAAGAAGGAAAACCAATGACATATACTATTGCTGTAGTAGATGAAGGCTTATTGGATTTAACAAGATTTAAAACCCCTAATCCATGGAATACCTTTTATGCAAAACAGTCATTGGGAGTAAAAACTTGGGACATCTTTGATGATGTTATTGGTGCCTATGGTGGAAAAGTAAATCAAATATTAAGTATTGGAGGTGATGAGTCAGAAGCAGGTAGCAAAAATAAAAAAGCAAACCGTTTTAAACCCATGGTAAGGTATTTAGGCCCATTTACCTTAAAAGAAGGAGCTACAAAAAAGCATCACATTCAAATACCTAAGTATATAGGAGCTGTAAAGGCAATGGTTGTAGCAGCGAATACAGATAAGGAAGCTTATGGAAGTAGTGAAAAAACGGCTTTTGTACGTAAACCTGTGATGATTTTAGCATCCTTACCCAGAAAAATAACACCACAAGAAACGGTTACTTTGCCAGTAACTGTATTTGCCATGAAACCAAGCGTAAAGAGAGTAGCAGTAACTGTACAACCTGATGCTTCTTACACAATTATAAGCAATGCTAGCCAAGAACTTTCATTCAATGAACCAGGTGAAAAAATGGCATATTTTAAACTAAAAGTAAATGACTTTAAAGGAATAGGAAAAGTAAAGGTAATAGCAAGATCAGGAAGTGAAAAAGCATCGTATGAAGTAGCAATAGATGTATTGAATCCTAATCCAATTACAACGGAAGTAAAGGATATGGTATTAAAATCAAATGCCGAAAATGAACTTTATTTTACAAATTTTGGAACTAAAGGAACAAATGCTATCAGTGTGGAGTTATCTACTTTACCACCAATGAATTTTACCAAACGTATGGAGTACTTAATTCAGTACCCGCATGGCTGTGTAGAACAGACTACATCAAGTGCATTTCCACAAGTGTATTTGCCTGAAATCTTTGAATTATCTGAAGAAAAGCAACAAGCTATAGAACGAAATATAAAAGCAACAATACAACGATTGTCTGATTTTCAATTATCAAATGGAGGACTGTCTTACTGGCAAGGAGGGAGTAGTGCTGATAGTTGGGGAACTTCTTATGCAGGGCATTTCATGATAGAAGCTGCTAAAAAAGGATACGCGTTACCTATAGGTTTTAAAACAGCATGGATAGGGTATCAAAAAGAGCGTGCAAGAAGTTGGAGGAATAATAATAGCTATGATAACAATGCATTGTCACAAGCCTATAGATTATATACATTGAGTTTGGCAAATAGTGCTGATTTGGCCTCTATGAATCGTTTGCGTAGCACAAATGGTATTTCTAATGAAGCAAAAATGCGATTGGCAAATGCGTATGCAATTATAGGAAAAGAACCGATTGCAAAAGCAATTTTGAGAACATTAACTACAAAAAACTATGCTAAAAGACGTTACTCAAATTATGGATCGGAAATGAGAAATAGAGCAATGGCTTTAGAAACCTATACCTTATTACAAAACGAAACAAAGGCTATAAAGTTAGCTAAAATAATAGCAGAAAGCTTGTCGAGCGAAGCATGGATGAGTACTCAAACTACTGCTTTTAGCTTACTAGCAATGAGTAAATATGCCTTGAAAAATGGAGGAGCAGAAGGAATTAATGCAAGTTATTCATTGAATGGAACGAGTAAAAAAGTAAGAATTTCTAAAGCATTATACACACAAGATTTAAAAGGTAGCCAAAAAGAAAATACTTTTAAAGCTATAAATCATGGAACAGGAGTACTATATGTACGTGTATTTCATAAAGGAATTTTGCCGGTAGGATCCGAAAAGGTAATGCAGAATAATTTGGAAACCTCCATTGTTTATAAAACAAAAGAAGGAGCTAGTATGCTCCCTACAAGGATCGCACAGGGTACTAATTTTATTGCAGAAATAACGGTTAAAAATACAACGAATAAACATATTAAAAATGTAGCATTAACAACGTTAATTCCTTCTGGTTGGGAAATTATAAATACACGTTTTACAGATTTTGGGAATCATACAAGTACTTCAAAAGTAGATTATACAGATATTCGTGATGCAAGTATTAGGAATTATTTTAGTGTAAGAAGCCACCAAACAAAACGATTCCAAGTATTATTAAATGCTTCTTATTTAGGAAGGTATTATCTACCAGGAATACAAGTAGAGGCAATGTATGATAATGATTATGTAGCACGTACGAAAGGACAATGGATTGAAGTAATAAATTGAAGGAAAAGACAGTATTTTGATAAGAAATAAAAAAATGCGATGTTCACTTTTTTTAAAGCAATGCTAACATATAGCCAATAAACAGTATAAGGTTTACGATTCCAATAAAATCATAGTTGTGTATAGTAAACCTTTTAAAACGTACTGTAATAATGGCTTCAAATAAATAAGAAGGTATAGAAAGTTGGATGTAAAATGAAAAAAGACTATTTCTTTAAGGGGATATATTGCTGTATAAACAATGGTTTAACTTATTTTAGGAAACACCCGATAAAGATAATTATTGTAAGCATATCTATAATTGCTTACTACTATTGTTTGCCGAGGAAATTGTTTGAGGTGCCAACTTCTACAGTAGTTACCGCAAAAAATCACGAATTATTAGGAGCTGTAATAGCAAAAGATGGACAGTGGCGTTTCCCCGAAGTAGCCTCAGTACCTAAAAAATTTGAAATATGTATTTTGAAGTTTGAAGATGCACATTTCTATTGGCATTTTGGCTTTAATCCAATATCTATAGGAAAAGCATTGGTAGAAAATATAAAAGCAAAGCGAGTGGTAAGAGGAGGAAGTACCATTAGCCAACAGGTCATTCGCTTGGCACGAAACCATAAAAAACGATCTTATGCTGAAAAAATAAAAGAATTGCTATTGGCAACTCGATTAGAATTTAGGTATTCCAAAGAAGAAATATTAAAACTATATGCTTCGCATGCTCCCTTTGGAGGAAACGTAGTTGGCTTGGAAATGGCATCCTGGCGTTATTTTGGCTTGCAACCAGATCAACTTTCTTGGGCAGAGAGTGCTACTTTAGCAGTATTGCCCAATGCTCCTTCATTAATTTATCCAGGTAAAAATCAAGAACGATTGAAAAGGAAAAGAAATCGACTTTTAAGAAAATTATATGAAGCAGCAGCAATAGATAGTATCACATACATGCTAGCTATTGAAGAAAGCTTGCCCCAAAAACCATTTGATTTGCCTACAATAGCCCCTCATTTAGTGCAAGAAATTGCAAAGAAACACGAAGGGAAGTATGTACAAAGCTCTATTGATATCCATACGCAAAAACAAGTGAATTCTTTAGTACAGCAGCATTATTTTCGCCAAAAACAAAACGAAGTATATAATATGGCAGTATTGGTGTTAGAAGTAGCTACAAGAAAAATAGTGAGCTATGTAGGAAATTCGCCTACAGATAAAGCGCACCAAAAAGATGTGAATAATGTTATAGCGCCACGTAGTACTGGAAGTACTTTAAAACCATTTTTATATGCAGAAATGTTACAATCAGGAGATTTGCTACCTACTCAATTAATAGCTGATATTCCTACGGAAATAGCAGGATATAGCCCTAATAATTTTGATTTAACGTTTGATGGAGCAGTACATGCAAATGAAGCATTAACTCGTTCATTAAATATTCCAGCAGTACGCATGTTACAAACATATGGATTGGAAAAGTTTAGGGAACATTTAAGAAGGTATAAGATCCAAGATATTGATAAGTCAGCAGATTATTATGGTTTGCCATTAATTTTAGGAGGAGCAGAAGCTAGCTTATGGGATTTATGTAAAACTTTTGCAGCATATGCAGGCATTGTAAATCATTATAAAAGTTTGCAGTATCATTATTACGAAAAAGAGTTTGTAACTCCTAGTTACAAGCATACTGATACGGTAAATTTTGGAGCTATTAAAAAAGAAAATAATGATATTGACGCAGGAACTGCATTTACTGTTTTAGAGGTATTAACAGAGGTCAATAGACCTTATACAGATCAAGCTTGGAAATATTTTGATACTTCTCAAAAAGTTGCTTGGAAAACAGGAACAAGTTTTGGAAACAAAGATGCTTGGGCAATTGGGACGACTCCAAAATATGTAGTTGGTGTATGGGTAGGTAATTCTGATGGAGAAGGAAGATCAGATTTAACAGGAGTGGGAAGTGCTGCTCCTTTGATGTTTGATGTTTTTGACGTATTGCCAAAGTCAACTTGGTTTGCAACACCTTATGAAGATTTGGTAGCAGCGCGTATTTGTAAACAAAGTGGCTATTTAGCACTTCCAATATGTGAATGGGAGTTAAGAAATATTCCTAAAAATGGAGTTAAAGGGAAGTCATGTCCATATCATAGGCAAATAACAGTAGATAGTACGGTTCAATATCAAGTCCACTCTAATTGCGAATCAGTAAGCAAAATCAAGGTATTACCATGGTTTGTACTACCTCCTTTAATAGCGCATTATTATCAGCAAAAAAATACTGATTATAGAGAATTACCGAGTTATAGAAATGATTGTGTTGGTATAGCGGGAAGAAATACTATGGACTTTGTGTTTCCTACCAAAAACAGTTCGAAAATTTTTTTAACAAAAAACGAAGCATCTCAGATAAATCCGGTAGTTTTAAAATTAATGCATACTGATGCCGAAGCAAAGGTATATTGGTATTTAAATGATGAGTTTATCGGAGTTACACAACACTATCATGAGCAGGCTATACAACCAGAAAAAGGGAATTATAAAATTACAGTAATTGATGATTTTGGAAATGAAAAAACACGTTTTATCAATATAGAATAAAGCCTATAGAGAAAATTGTTACAGAAAAATAAGAATGTTGAAGTTATTTTTGTAACAGAAAACAAAACACTACGTCTGATAAGTATCAAACTAACCATTTAAAAAGGGGATTATGAAAAAAAACAACCAGTTATTAGTTTTAACTCATTTGAGTCAACTGTTAGATTTCGTCACAGGAATAGGAGGATTTGTGGTACCGCTAATACTATGGGTGTCAACGAAAGATGAAATTTTGCATATGGATGAGCATGGTAAAGCTATTTTAAACTTTCGTATTACCATGTTTATTTATTTTTTAATATGTATCCCATTAATTTTATTTTTTGGATTAGGAATCGTAGGCTTTTTAGTATTATGGGTCTTTTATATGATATTTCCAATTATTAATGCGATTAAGGCAAGTAATGATCAGATGCCAAATTATCCATTTACAATTACTTTTATAAGTTAATCAAATATTTAAAAAGAGAGAAAGTAAAGTAGTAAATTGATGTAGCAGTTATCAATGACTTTGTATATCTATATAAAGATAAAAAGTCCTTCTTATAAAAAGAAGGACTTTTTTGATTTACAATACAAACGCTTTAGTTTTTAATAAACTTCTTTACGCCAGTTTTATTATCAGTACTTTTAATTTTTACGATATACACCCCTTTGGAGAGCTCGTTACAATTAATAGTTAACTGATCAGTTTGTAATATTTTTTGTCCAACCATATTAAAAATACGTACGTTTTCAATATCTTGATAAGGACTCAAAATGCGAAGTATGCCATTAACAGGATTAGGATAAATACTTAATTTACTTGTAAAGACATCATCAATGCCAGCTGTAGCATTACAATTGGTACTATATTGAGCAATAGCATCTTTATGCCAAGAGTTAGGAATAGCGTTCTCATCATCAACTTGAATACATGCAAGATCTGAGTTGCCCCATATAGATACATAGTTGATATTTTCATTATGTCCATTTTTAATATTTAACTTGACAAGAAGGTTGTTAGAGCAAGCTACACTGGTTAGGTTTTTGTTGCTAGAGAAATCTAGCTCAGAAATTTTATTATCATTACAATCTAATCGATCTAATGAAGGAATTTTAGAAAGATCTAATGAATTAAGTTGGTTATAAGCACATGATAGATCTTTTAATTTAGGGGTGTTGGAAATTGTTAAATCAGCAATTTGATTGTTAGAGCAATCAGCAACGATTAGGTTTCTCATACCACTCAAATCTAAGTTGGTAAGCTGATTATTTTTACAAAGTAACCATTCTAAGTTTTTGTTATGAATTGTACTTAATTCAGTTAGCTGATTATTGGAGCAGCTAAAATCTTTTAATTTTAAATTTTTGGAGAGATCTATAGTTGATATTTGATTAGAGTTTACTGCTAATTTAATTAGATTTAGAGCATTAGAGGTATCTAAATTAGTAATTTGATTATTATCAACATAGAGCTCCTCTAATACTAAATTAGAACCTATGTTTAAACTGGTAAGTTTATTGTTAGAGCAGTGTACCCTTTTTAATTTCGTATTTTTAGAAAGGTTTAATTGAGAAATTAGATTATAATTACAGTTCAGTTCTGTTAAATTTATAAAAGCTTCGATACCTGTTAAATCTTTGATTTTTTTGCTTTCTGATTGCTCACGGTTAGGAATATATATATATTCAGAATATTTTGTTGCTTCTGTAACTTGTATTTCATCGTCATTATTGGTATTGATAAACGGGTTTTTTATTAAATATGCTTTAAAATTAGGATCAGGGATATAAACTACAGGTTCTTTTTCAAAAACAGCAGTAATACTTTTATGATTGTTTATCACAATTTTTATAGAGGTAGAAGCATGATCATTATCAATATCTCCAAGCCATCTAACAAACCTGTAACCACTATTAGGAACAGCATGTAGCGAAACGGATGTATTGTACTCAAAAACCTCATTTGAAGGATAAGAAGAGGGAGTTAAATGTATCGTACTAGTGCCTATGGTAACTGCTCCATTATTAGCATTTATTGTTAGTGTATGTTGCGTTTTTTTAAAAATAGCAGTAATATTTTTATCGGCGTTTACTGTAACGTTTAATGGGTTGATTTTTCCAGTAACATCTCCAGCCCATTCAGAAAACTCATACCCTGTATTAGGTATTGCTTCTAATGTAACGACGGTTCCTTTATCATAACTATCATCAATAAGAGCAGGAGTGGTATTTATTTTTCCTTCCTTATCATTAATATTAACTGTAAAGTTAAAAGTATTACAGTTGTTTTTATATTTAGCATTTCTACCCTTCATCCATAAATCTGTAGATTGTCCATTTGCTAAGTTAACATCATCTACTTGGATGCATAAAAGATTAGGGTTATTATGAGCTTCGAAGTTTTTTAAATTATGATTATTACCATTTTTAATGTTTAAAGAGCTGAGTTTATTATTATCGCAATAAAAAGAATATGCTAACTTTTTATTTTGACTAAGATCTAATGTTTCTAGTGCATTATATGAACAGAAGAAGGTTTCTAACTCTTTATTATCGGAAACATCTAATGTTGTTAGTTTATTACGACTACAATCTAATCTAATCAATAAAGGATTATGTTGGGTATTTATGTCAACAATATTATTGCTACCGCAGAATAAGTACGCTAATTGTGGATTATTAGACGTATTCAAACGAGTAAGTTGGTTATCGGTGCAATATAAAAATGTTAGAGCAAGGTTTTTAGAAAGATCTAGCTCACGTAGTTTATTTGCATCGCAAGATAATTCTTCAAGTTTTGTATTATTAGTAAGATTTAATTCAGATAACTTATTAACTCTACAAGATAATTTTTTTAAATTGTTATTGTGAGATATGTCTAAACGTGTTAGTTGGTTTTTACCGCAATAAAGCACCTCCAAGGCGGTATTTTTAGAGATATCTAATGTTTTTAGTTGATTGCTACTGCAATTGAGTACCTCCAAAGCAGTATTTTTAGAGATATCTAATGTTTTTAGCAGGTTAGATTGCAAGGCAAGAAATTTTAATTTCTTAAAATGCTCAATACCTGTTAAGTCAGATACTTTTTCATCATTTCTCAGGTCTCTTATATAATTTCCTTCTTCATCAAGTTTATCATTAAGATATATTTTTCCTGTAAAGTTGTTTGCTTCAGATTTTTGAATTTCATTGTCATTATTAGTATTAATTAGTTTATTAGCTACTAAATATGCTTTAAAATTAGGATCAGGAATGTTAATTATTGTTTGGCCATCAAGATTATTTTGAGCAAAGCCGCTAAAAAAATAGCCAAAGCATAGCAGAATAAGGGTGATTTTTTTCATGTTTAATCAGGTTGTTTTTTGGGCGCTAATCTAGAGATAATCTAATTAAGAATAATGTTAAAAAAAGACTAAAAATTCCTTATAAAAGAACCTCTTTTAAGGTTCTTAAAATAAAGAAGCCCCTGAGGTAAAAGCAGGGGCTCTTGAATCTTATAATAAAGTAGCTTAGTTTTTAATAAACTTTTTTATGCCAGTTTTATGATCAGTGCTTTCAACTTTCAAGATGTACACACCTTTAGAGAGTTCGCTACAATTGATAGTTAACTCATCAGTTTGTAGTATTTTTTGTCCAACCATATTAAAAATATGTACATTTTTAATATCTTGATGTTGGTTTTTAGTAATACGAAGTAAATTGTTTACAGGATTAGGATAAATACTTAATTTACTTGTAAAGATGTCGTCAACACCAGCTGTAGCATTACAATTGGTGCTATATTGAGCAATAGCATCTTTATACCATGGAGCAGGAATAGCGTTTATATCATCAACTTCAATACAAGTAAGGTTAGGATTATTTGTAGCATCAAAGTTGTTTAATAAATGCCCTATATTGATGTTTAAATTGCTAAGGTTGTTATTAGCACAATTTAAGGTTTCTAAATTTGTATTATTAGAAATATCTAATTTTGTAAGTAGGTTTCCATTACATTTTAAAGAGCTTAGATTCGGATTATTAGAAGTATCTAATGTGGTAAGCTGATTGTTACTACAGGTCAATATGTTTAAAATAGGACTATTAGGTGCACTTAATTCTTGTAAACTATTATTGGAGCATTGTAACACTTCTAGCTTTGTATTTTCAGATAAATCTAAGTTAGGCACCAAATTAGTTTCTATTTTTAACTCTTTAAGCTCCGTACAACTAAATAAACCAGTATAAAAAATTTGATTATTATTAGCATTAACAATTTTTAGTTTAGGATTATTAGATAGAACTAAATAACTAATTCGGTTATAGCTACAATCAAGTTCAACTAAGTTTTTAAAAGCTTCGATACCAGTTAAATCCTTGATTTTTTTACTTTCTGATTTTCCTTCTCCAGAAACATAAATTACTCCTGAGTAAGCTTCTGCCTCCGCTACCTGTATTTCATTATCATTATTTGTGTTAATGAGTTGTTTGCCTATTAAAATCTCTTTAAAATTGGCATCAGGAATATACACTACGGGAGTAGCGTCTTTTTCAAACACAGCGGTCACATTTTTATCACCATCCATTTTAATGGTTGCAATAGGAGTATTAACAGTAATATCTCCAGTCCATTTTACAAATTTGTATCCATTACTAGGTTTAGCATTCAGTGAAACCATAGTATTGGGAGGAAAGTTTCCGCTTATAGGATACTTAGTAGGAGTTTGGGTTAAATTGTTGGCTGTTACAGCAATAACTCCATTAGAAGCATTTAATGTTAATACATTAGCAGTTTTTTTAAAAACAGCAGTAATGTTTTTATCTGAGTCTAGAGTAATCTTTAAAGGATTGGTATTTCCTGTCACATCACCAGTCCATTCAACAAATTCGTAACCATTATTAGGATTGGCATTTAATGTAATTTCCGTATTGTGATCAAACACGACTTTGGTAGGGTATGGATAAGGATTGGTGACTACATTTCCAACTTTTATGATAAGGCTACCTCCATTGCTAACATCTGCGGTTAAGGTGTGTTGTTGCGCCTTTTTAAAAACAGCTGTAACCTTTTTGTCACTATCCATGGTAATCTTTAAGGAGCTTGTATTTCCTGTCACATCCCCAATCCATTCAACAAATTCATATCCATTACTAGGAGAAGCATTCAGTGTAACCTCTGTATTTTCATCAAATACAGCATTAGTAGGGTATGGGTAAGGTGCCAATACAGCACCATTAACTTTCATAGTAATACTTCCACCATTATTAGTGTCTATTGTTAAGTTATACTGTTGTGCTTTCTTAAAGCTCGAAGCAGTAATTTCTGTTTGTTTGTTGTTAATTAGGAGTTCATTAGTTTTGGGGTTTTGAATTTGACTATTGTTGTTAATGTTCACTGATTTATGAAGCGCTGAAAATGTTTTGAAACTAGCGTTTCTAAAGCTAGTTATTTTTTGTTCTTCATTACAGTTAGTTCGTGCAAAACCATTTAAAAAAGGTAAAAAGCACAACAGGATAAGTACATGTTTTTTCATATTTATTTGGGTTATTTTTATGCTAATTTAACTATAAATAAGACAGCTTTAATGTTAAAAAAAGCACAAAAAGCAAATTGATGAAAACGTAGAAAACCCTTATGTTTTATAACTTTATAGAGGTGTTTTGGTATTTTTATTGGTGAAAATTAATAAAATTACCAAAAAACTTTTCTGTTGATAATTTTAAGCGCTTTTTTTTGCTCTAAATTTTTAATCGTACGTATGACAGTTTCGACGCGCAAGCCTAAAATATCAGCAATTTGTTGCCTAGTGTAAGGTACTTTAAAGTTAAAAGAGCCATTGATATGGTGAACATCATTTTTTAAATAATCAAAAAATCTAATAATTCTATGTGTAGGTTCTTGATTAGATATTTCAGAGGCAATGATTGCTTTATAATATAATTTATTGGCTAAGCTTTTTGTTATATTCAAATGAATTTCGGGCTGTGCATAAAGTAGCTGTAATAAAGCTTTTTTGGGAAGTATAAAAAGGGTGGTTTTTACTAAAGTTATAGCATTAGCAGGATAGGTTACATTGATAAATAAAGGAGGTTCTCCAAAACTCTGTTGCTTATAAAAAATTCCTTGGATAAACTCTTTTCCGTCATCATTAAAATTACTCATTTTTACCGCTCCTGAAATTATTTGATAGTAGTTTTTAGCATACTCGTTTTCAGAAAAAATAATTTTATTTTTTGTGTATTCTTGAGTCTTGGCTCCGTATTTTAATAAAAGTTCGTTGTGAATCATTATGATTTAAGTCATAAATTGCAAATGGTATAAAGATATACTTTTGAGCATATAATATTTTATAAATATGGAATTAAAAGAAATAGAAAATAGAGAAGATATTTATATATTGGTATCCACTTTTTATGATAAGATAAAAAAAGATGAGTTCATAGGACCTATCTTTTTAAAAATGATTTCAGCAAACGAATGGAGCCATCATCTTGAAAAGTTAACTGATTTTTGGGAAACTAATTTGTTTTTTGTTCGTAAATTCAAGGGAAACCCAGTAAAAGTACATCAGCATATAGATATTGTATATAATTATAGCATAACTCAAAAACATTTTGGAAAGTGGTTAGAGCTTTGGTGTAGTACGGTCGATGAATTGTTTGAAGGTAGAAAAGCAATAGAAGCCAAAGAAAGGGCAAGAAATATAGCTTTTATGCTTTTTATGAAAATGTTTAAAGAGAAGCCTAAAGAAACAAATTGACTATTTTATATATTTACCAAAGTAAATTCGTTAAAGTAATTAAAGAGAGGGAAGTAAAAGACAGTTTTAAAAAATTAATAGCTTATAGTTGTTACATTTGTATTCATTGCTGTGAGTGTAGTAGTAATTAAGAAGAGAATTGAAGCAGTATTATGAATAACCAATACCTGAGAAAGTCAAGTGATGACCATATCTAGCATAATTAGTCTTATAGATATTTCCATTGAATTGCCTTCCCCTTTGTAAATGAATCCACCCATCCAATAAATAAGTTTAGAAAGAGTATTGTTTCTGCTTGTAATTTCATTACTCGCTATTAGTTGCGTATTCATGAGTAAAAGCTTTATGAGGCAAATTTACAAATCATCTTATAATTCATTGATGGTTCCAATGATAAGGAAGAAGAACTACTAAAATCAGTTATTGAGAGATCTAAAATATTATGGCGAATATATTTTTTAGGAAGATTAGATATTTTTATATTCACACTCTAAAATAAAAATAGTGGAAACAACAATACTTCTATATCTTTTTGTAGCTTTTTTAGTAAGTACTGCTATTGCATTCTTTCAGTATTTTTATAAAAATAAAGATCAAAGGAAGGTCAATATTCTTTTATTTTCCTTAAAACTAATCAGTCTTTTTTTATTGTTTGTGTTATTTATAAACCCAAAAATAACCACAAAAACAACTAAAAATAAGAAGCCAGTATTGGCTGTTGCTATAGATAATTCCCTTTCTATAAAACATTTTAAAGAAACAGAAAAAGCAAAAAAAATAGTTGAAGAGTTCAAAAAAAGTAAAGCGCTAAACTCTAAATTTGAGGTAAATTATTTTGCTTTCGATGAAGATATAAAAACTTTAGATAGTTTATCATTTGATAAAAATCAAACAAATATTTCCCAAGCAATTCAATCTATAAATAATTTGTATGAAAATGATCTAGGAGCAATTATCATGCTTACTGATGGAAATCAAACAATAGGGAACGATTATGAATTTATAGCAAGTAAGCAAAGTATTTATCCTATTGCATTAGGGGATACAACTGCATACAATGACATAAAAATAGCGCGATTAAACGTAAATAAATATAGCTATATAAAAAACAAGTTTCCAGTAGAAGTAATGCTTTATTATGAAGGAAAAGAGAAGGTGACTACCAAGTTTTCAATATATAGAAATGAGAAAAATATATATTCAGAAAAGATTTATTTTACGCCTCAAAATAATACAAAAACAATAAGAGTTAACTTAATTTCATTAAAAGAAGGTATAGGGTATTATAAAGCTGTAGTAGGTGAAATTTCTAAAGAAAAGAATACTAAGAATAACTATAAAAATTTTTCTGTAGAAGTAATAGATGAACAACTTAAAATAGGAATTGTATCTTCAATTAATCATCCAGATTTAGGAGCTCTTAAAAAAGCAATAGAAGTAAATAAACAACGTAAGGTTGAAATTTTAGATTTGTCTAAAAAAAATAACTATAAAAATGATTATCAGTTGCTTATATTATATCAGCCGAATAATAAGTTTAAGAATCTGTTTGAGTGGTTAAATGCTGAAAAATTAAACTATATGATTGTTTCAGGAGCTCAAACAGACTGGGGCTTTTTAAACAAACAACAATCTTTTTTTACTAAAAACACCATTCAAAAATTAGAAAGGTATGGAGGAGGATATAATGATCGTTTTTTAACCTTTCAGCAGAAAAATATCGGGTTTAATGGTTTGCCTCCTCTTCAAGATAAATTCGGTGAGATTACTGCAAAAGGAGTATTTCAACCATTGCTTTTTCAAAAGATCTCAGGAATATTAACGAAGCAACCATTATTAGCTACTTTTGAGGAAAATAACCAAAAAATAACTGCGTTATTTGGAGAAGGGATATGGAGATGGAGAGCTAGTTTATTTCGTAAGGAGAATACCTTTGAAGAATTTGATGCGTTTATAGGAAATATTGTTCAATATTTAAGTACAAACAAAAAAAGGGCAAGGTTAGAAGTTGAAGGAGAAAATTTATATCCAGCAAATTCAGTGGTGAATATTTCAGCTTTTTATTTGGATAAAAACTATCAGTTTGACAATAGAGCTTCTTTACAACTTACACTAACCAATAAGGCAACGAAGTCTATAAAAAGGCTTCCTATGTCTTTGGTAGGAAATTCATACCAAGTAAGCATAGAAAGTTTAGCACCTGGAAATTATTCATATCAAGTATCAGTTGCTAATCAGCAGTTAAAAGTTTATGGTAGGTTTAAAATAACAGATTATGAAGTAGAAGAGCAGTTTGTTAATGGAAACAATAAGAAATTAAAAGCATTAGGAGAAAGAACAAAAGGGAAATTATTTTATCCAAGCCAAGTAGTCGGGTTAAAGGAAAAGTTAATAGCAGATAGGTCTTTTTATACAACTCAGAAAGAAATAAAGACCACCCAAAACTTGATAGATTGGGAATGGATATTACTTTTTATAGCTACTCTACTAGCTACAGAATGGTTTATTAGAAAATACTATGGAAAAATATAATATAAAAAATTAAAATTCAAGAGAATGAAGTTTCATACAAGAAAATGGGTCAAGCCAGAAGATTTAAATCCAAACGGAACCTTATTTGGAGGTCGTCTATTGCAATGGATTGATGAAGAGTTAGGTATTTATGCAATTATTCAATTAGAAATACCGAGAACAGTAACTAAATTTATGTCTGAAATAGACTTTGTTAGCTCAGCAAAGCAAGGAGATATTATAGAAATAGGAATAGAAGTAGTAGCATTTGGAAAGAGTTCCATAACATTGCGTTGTGAAGTTCGTAATAAACTGACCCACAAAACAATTATCGAAATAGATAAAATAGTAATGGTAAGTTTAGGAGCAGATGGAAAGCCCATAGGGCATGGAAAAACAAAAGTAGAGTATGTTAAGGATCGGTTAAAAAAATAAAAAGGATTTTATTTTTTTATAAATTTGCACATTCATTATATCTGTGTTGAAAAAAGTAATACTTATCATATTGACATTATTACTCCTTGTACCACCAGTACAAGCGCATGCTGATACAATTGTTTTTGAAAATACTTCCGAAGTTCATTTCAATAGTTTGGAAAAAGGACACCATCAAAAACATCATCAACACGATACAGAAGAAGAAAGAAATACAGATCACCACCACCATTGCACTATTGTGGGAGTTTCAAGTGCAATAATAACACCTAATTTTAGTTTTCAATTTGTAAGATTTTCTCAAGCAAGAAAACGCATACATTTTTATAAAGAGCTAAATGCATCTAGTTTTTTAGATGAGCTTTTTCAGCCACCACAAATTTAATTTTATTTTAAAATTTAAGCAATCGCATATACTTCTATCAATAAAAAAGACAGAAGTAAGGTTGCTGTTTTAGATAATAAAATCATTTGATTATCAGAGCAAATGATGTAAAGCTAGTTTCGCTGCTTTAAAAAATTATCTTAATAAAATCGTATTAAAATAAAATTAAACAAATGAAAAATGTTAGATAGCATTATAAAATTTTCAATTAAAAATAAATTGATAATTGGTGCCCTTATAGTCATGTTAATTGGTATGGGAGTTTATTCTTTAAAACAATTACCTATAGATGCTGTGCCAGATATCACAAATAATCAGGTGCAAATAATAACATCAGCACCGTCACAGTCAGCACAAGATATAGAACGTTTAGTTACTTTCCCTATAGAAATGACTATGTCAAGCATTCCAAAGATAGAAGAAGTACGGTCTTTTTCTCGTTTCGGATTAAGTGTTGTAACCATTGTCTTTGAAGATAATGTAGATATCTATTGGGCAAGACAGCAAATAAATGAACGACTAGGAGAAGCAAAAAGTAACATTCCTGAAGGAATAGGATCTCCTGAAATGGCACCAGTAACTACAGGATTAGGAGAAATTTACCAATACACATTATTTCCTAAAGAAGGATTTGAAAAGAAGTTTTCAGCAATGGAACTCCGCTCTATTCAAGATTGGATTGTTCGCCGCCAACTATTAGGACTTGAAGGGGTGGCAGATGTAAGTAGCTTTGGAGGCCTATTAAAACAATATGAAGTAGCTGTTCAACCAGAGCGTTTGCAAACATTAGAGGTAAGTATCAATGAAGTGTTAGAAGCGCTTTCTAAGAATAATCAGAACACAGGAGGAGCCTATATTGATAAAAATCCAAAAGCTTATTTCATAAGAAGTCAAGGATTGGTAAAAACACCTGAAGATATTGAAAATGTAGTTGTTAAAAACGCAGCAAATGGAACTCCAATTCTAATTAAAGATATTGCTAAAGTACAATTAGGAAGTGCCATTCGATACGGAGCGATGACAAGAGATGGAAAAGGAGAAGTTGTAGGAGGTATTGTCATGATGTTGAAAGGAGCAAATTCATCCAAAGTAATTAAAAGAGTAAAAGATAGAGTTGCTCAAATACAAGCAAGCTTACCAGAAGGAGTAGAAATAAAACCTTTTTTAGATAGAACGAAGCTTGTTAATAAGGCTATTAAAACGGTAGCAACAAACTTAGTAGAAGGAGCTTTAATAGTGATATTTATACTGGTACTATTACTAGGAAATTTAAGAGCAGGTTTAATCGTAGCTTCTGTAATTCCATTATCAATGTTATTTGCTGTGATATTAATGAATTTGTTTGGTGTTTCTGGAAATTTAATGAGTTTAGGTGCTATTGATTTTGGAATAATAGTAGATGGATCGGTAATTATTGTGGAAGCAACTTTGCATTATTTAGGTTTAAAAAAATCAGGAGTTAAACTAAGTCAAGAAGAAATGGACGAAGAGGTGTATAATTCTGCCTCAAAAATAAGAACAAGCGCTGCTTTTGGAGAAATCATTATTTTAATAGTATATCTTCCAATTCTGGCACTTGTAGGAATTGAAGGAAAAATGTTCAAACCAATGGCAATTACGGTAAGTTTTGCTATTCTGGGAGCCTTTTTACTTTCTTTGACTTATGTTCCAATGATTAGTGCTTTGTTTTTAAAGAAAACAATAACAAATAAGGTAACGATCTCGGATAGAATAATAATGGCAATACAAAAAAAATATACGCCATTATTGGAGTTCGTTTTGAATTATAAGAAAGGGGTTATAATAGGAGTCGTACTTATTTTTGCATTGAGTATTTTTACGTTTAAAAATATGGGATCAGAATTTATTCCTTCTTTAGATGAAGGAGATTTAGCAGTACAGGCAAATGTATCTACAGGGAGTTCTTTATCATACACCATTGATGTTACGAATAAATCATCGCAACTATTAAAAAAGGAATTTCCAGATGAAATAGAGCAAATTGTAAGTAGAATAGGATCTTCTGAAATACCTACAGACCCAATGCCAGTTGAAATTGCAGATATCATTATTATTTTAAAGGATAAGAGTCAATGGAAGAAAGCGACTACTAAAAATGAGTTAACAGAAAAAATGAATGCGCTGCTAAGTCAAAATATGCTAGGGGTTAGTTATGGATTCCAACAACCCATACAAATGCGTTTTAATGAGTTGATGACTGGGGCGAGGCAAGATGTCGTATTAAAGATTTATGGAGAAGATTTGGATAAACTGGTTAAATACGCAAATGAGTTAGGGGGAATTATACCAACAGTAAAAGGAGCAGAAGATTTGTATATTGAAAAAATGACAGGTTTAAAGCAAATAGTTATTGATTATAATAGGAGTCAATTGGCTTTTTATGGTTTAAATATTTCGGATATCAATAGAGCTATCAATACAGCCTTTGCAGGACAAAGTGCAGGAGCTGTTTATGAAGGAGAAAAACGATATGATTTGGTAGTTCGTATGCCTAAGGAAAGACGAGGAAATATAGAGGATGTTCGCAAACTTTATATAACAACACCAAATGGAACTAAAATTCCGTTAGAGAGCGTTGCAAAGGTAACCTTTAAAGCAGGGCCTAATCAAATACAACGTGATGATGCAAAACGAAGAATTACCATTGGTTTCAATGTTCGTGGACGTGATGTAGCTAGTATTGTTAATGAGTTAAAGCTAAAGGTAAGTAAAAAAATGAAATTTGATCCAGGGTACTATATTACCTATGGAGGAACTTTTAAGAATTTAGAAGAGGCTAGAGCTCGATTAGGAATTGCTGTTCCTGTTGCGCTGTTATTAATATTCTTGTTACTTTATTTTACATTTAATTCTATTAAGCAAAGTATTTTAATCTATACGGCCATTCCAATGTCTGCAATAGGAGGGATATTCGCTTTGTGGTTGAGAGATATGCCTTTTTCAATTTCTGCAGGAATTGGATTTATAGCACTATTTGGGGTTGCTGTTTTAAATGGAATTGTATTGATTGCTGAATTTAATCGTTTGAAAGCACAGGGAATAACAGAAGTAAAAGAAATTATAAGAAAAGGAACCGCAGTACGTTTACGGCCTGTAATTATGACAGCGGCAGTAGCTTCTTTAGGTTTTTTACCAATGGCAATTTCTAGTTCAGCAGGAGCAGAGGTGCAAAAACCATTGGCTACCGTAGTTATTGGAGGCCTGGTATCAGCAACTTTATTGACCTTATTAATTTTACCTGTTTTATATATGATTTTTGAAGAGGGAAAGGGAATCAAAATAAGGTTTAAAAAGCTTACTACCGTTGTAGCATTATTAGGCGTATTTTTTGCCCAAGCTCAAGAGCAACCTAAAACATTAAGTGAAGAGCAAGTAGTGTCATTGTCTTTAGAAAAATCTGTGAAACTAAATAGTTCTAAGCTAAATATAACGAAGAATAAAATGGAAATACCTAAATCTGTTGATTTAGAACCAGCTTCAGTTCGGTATCAAGATATAGGAACGATGTCAGGGGTATCAGAAAAAGAGTGGGGACTTAGTCAAAATTTCGGAGGCATTCTAACGCATATTCAAAAAAGAAAGCTGGCATTGGCGAAATATGATTTATCTAAACTTTCGAATAAAATTTCGGAGAAAGAAGTAATACGAAATGCAAAAAGTTTGTATCAAGAATGGCATTATTTATATGGGTTGGTGAAATTGATGGAGGAGCAGCAAAAAAATACAAATCTGATAAAAGGGATTGCAAAAAAGTTATACGATGCTGGAGAAATAGGAGGCTTAGAAAATGATTTGACCAATTTGCAATCGTTAGGAGTGCAATCGCAAAAAAATAAAATTTATAAAGATTTTATTAGAGTAGAAAACGCACTAAAAGAAATGCTGCAATCCAAAGAAGCTATTGTGCCTTTAACAAAATACCCAGCAAAGAAGAAGCCCCTAATACAGCAAGATAGTTTGTCTGAATTATTTGAAGCTATTTTAGGAAAGCAGGATATGGTAGCCAAGAAAAAGATATCAGTAGCTCGATCAGTGTATTTTCCTGAGCTTACAGCAGGAGTATTGAAAAGAAGGTTGTCAGAAATGAAAGATACTTATAGAGGGTTTACTGTTGGAGTAAATATTCCTTTGTCTTTTTGGTCTAATAAAGCTAAAATAAAACAACAGAAAATAGCTAGGGAGGAGTTAGCGTATGTTAATAAATCAAAGAAAATAGCTATTCAAAATAACTTTAAAAGTTTGAAAGAGCAATTGCAATATTTAGAAGAAGAGCTAGTAAGTATCGAAAACACAGTAATTAAAGTAAATAAATTTATTAAGAAGTTACAATTAGCATATACTTCGGGAGAAGTAGATGCTTATAAGTACAATCAAAGTTTTAATACTTATTTTCAAGTAATGCAAAACTATTTATCACTTATCTATAACTATAACCAAACCGTAATTGCTTACGAATTTTATATAAAAGAATAACAATGAAAAAAATTATCATATTAGCAGTAACTGCCATATTTATCATCAGTTGTAATTTAAAAGGTGGCGATCATTCAGATCACGATCATGCTGCTGAGGAAGGAGTACCGAACTCTAAAAAAGAATCAAAGGAAGAGCATAATGAAAACGAGCTTCACCTAACTAAGGAGCAATTGATAGCAGCAGGTATTCAATCGGAAGAAATAACAAAAAGAGAAATTCGGAATAGAGTAGCAGTAACAGGTACTATAGAGGTACCTCCGCAGAGCAAAGCTACGATATATGCTCCACTAGAGGCTTTTGTCCATAAAACGAATTTGCTACCTGGTGATAAGGTAACAAAAGGACAAATAATAGCTGTACTACAACATCCTAATTTTATTGAATTACAGTATGCTTACTTAGAGGCTATAAATAAGAGAAATGTTGCTCAGGCAGATTATAAGCGTAAAAAAATGTTACTAGAAAATGAGATAGCATCTAAGAAATCATATCAAATAGTAGAAGGAGCTTATCGTTCAGCGCAAAGTTTGGTGGATAGCTATAAAGAGCAATTAAAATTAGCGGGTTTGTCTCCAGATAAAATAGTAACTAAAGGAATTCAGCAGTATGTAGAGGTAAAAGCGCCTATTTCAGGTTATGTAGTAGAAAATAATTTGAATAAAGGAATGTTTTTAGCGGCAAATAGTGAAATGATGGAGATTATAGATAATGACCATATGCATGCAGAATTAAATGTTTTTGGAACAGATATTACTAAGATTAAAAAAGGAGATGAGTTTATATTTAAACCTTCTGGAGTAGATGTTGAGTATAAAGGAGCTATTCAATTGATTAGTCAAAAAGTAAATGAAAAAACAAAAACAGTAAATGTACATGGGCATTTTGAAGATGAAGAGAACAGATTAAAATCAGGAATGTTTATCAATGCAGAGATTTTGCTAAAAGGAAGAGAAGTTTTTACTGTTCCTGAAAATGCGCTGATAGAAAAAGGAGATGAATATTTTGTATTTATGGCAGAAAGTAAAACAGAATTTATTCCTCTAGAGGTTACAATAGGTAATTCTGATAAAGGTTTTGTGGAAGTGAAAGCAATCCAAGGTGATAATTTTAATATAAGAGTAGTTACAAAAGGAGCTCATTTCTTAAAAGGAAAATTATTGCAACAGTCAGGAGGAATGGAAGGGCATGCGCATTAAAGCTAACTATAGGGTACAATTTTAATTGTGCCCTATAGTGTTTTTAAATACATCTTTTTATTAAAAAAGAGAGTGTAAATTAATAAATAAAATAATTATGTCAGAAAAACATTTAAAGGCTAAAGAACATGATCATAGCCATGGTGGAATCTTTGGGGAAAGCACTGAGTTGTATTTTGCAATTTTGAGTGGTTTTTTTTTCTTTTTAGGTGTAGTATTAGAGAAATTAACTGATGTTCAAGAAATATATACTTTAGGTAGTTTTGTAATAGCGTTCTTTTTTGGAGGATGGTTTACAACTAAGGAAGCTATTGAAAAAATAAGAAAGGGGGAATTTGAAATTGATTTCTTGATGTTGATAGCTGCTTTAGGAGCTGCTTATATTAATAAATGGGAAGAAGGAGCACTTCTTTTGTTTTTATTTAGTTTAGGGCACTCATTGGAAAATTATGCTATGGGAAAGGCTAAGAAATCTATCGAAGCTTTAGGAGAATTGTCTCCCAAAAAGGTGCTGGTGAAGCGAGGAGAAACTACGGCAGAAATTCTGATAGAAGAATTAAAATTAGAAGACATTATAGTGGTAAAACCCAATACCAAAATTGGAGCAGATGGGGTAATCATCAAAGGGCATACGAGTATAAATCAAGCTTCGATAACAGGAGAAAGTATGCCGGTTGATAAAGAAGCAATTCAAGAAGAGGTGGGAAATTTGAAGTTTGAAGAAATTGATAAAAGAAATGTAGTTTATACAGGATCTATCAATGGAGATAACCTGATAGAGGTGCTAGTGTTAAAACTTAATGAAGATAGTACTATTTCACGATTGATAAAAATGGTAAATGAAGTGGAAACTAAAAAATCTCCCACTCAGTTATTCACGAAGAAGTTTGAGAAGTGGTTTGTTCCAATAGTTATTGTGTTGGTGTTTCTTTTATGTTTTGCTTATTTGGTAATAGATGAATCATTTGAGCAAAGTATATATAGGGCAATTACAGTTTTAGTAGCAGCAAGCCCTTGCGCATTAGCTATTTCTACCCCCAGCGCCGTGCTTAGCGGTGTAGCTAGAGGAGCAAAAGGAGGTGTACTGATTAAAGGAGGGAGAGCTTTGGAAGATTTAGGAAGTTTAACAACGATAGCTTTTGATAAAACAGGAACATTAACAGAAGGAACTCCTAGATTAACCAATATAATTACTGTAAATAATACTGATAAAGAAACTCTTCTAGAATTAGTTTTGAGTGTAGAAAGTTTGAGTAATCATCCTTTAGCAAAAGCAATATCTAAAGAAATAATAACGAAATATGCTACAGTTAATAGAGGAGAGGTTTCTAATATAGAGGCATTTCAAGGAATGGGAATTCGAGCTATATATAGGGAAAAAGAGGCATTTATTGGGAATTTACATTTGATGGAAACGAAAGCTATTTCTATTTCTGAGGAGGTAAGAGAAATGATGAAAGGTTTCCTTGAAGGAGGAAATACCACGATGTTAGTAGCTTATAATAAGAAACTGATAGGAATTTTAACGGTGATGGATACTCCAAGAAAGTTTGCAAAAGAAACTTTACAAAGTTTAAAAAAACTGGGAATAAAAAAGATGGTAATGTTAACAGGAGATCATCAAAATGTAGGAGAGGCAATAGCAAATGAAATAGGTTTGTCAGAAGTAAGGGGAGGATTACTTCCAGAAGAAAAAGTTTCTGCGATTCAGCAATTACAGAAAAAGAATACTAAAATAGCAATGGTAGGTGATGGGGTAAATGATGCCCCAGCAATGGCAAGTAGCTCTGTAGGGATAGCAATGGGGGCAGCTGGAAGTGATGTAGCTTTGGAAACTGCGGATATCGCATTGATGTCGGATAAAATTGAGAAATTACCATTTGTAATAGGGTTAAGTAGGACGTCAAAAATTATTATCAAGCAAAATTTATGGATGAGTTTAGGGGTTGTAGCTCTTTTGATTCCAGCTACATTGTTTGGAGTAGCTTCTATTGGTCCCGTAGTGATAATTCATGAAGGTTCTACCTTGCTAGTGGTACTTAATGCACTTAGGTTATTGCGATTTAAAGAAGATTAATTGTACATTTGGAGCTATAAAAACAAAGATAAGGTATGAATAGCAGACAACAATTGGATATAAGATTCCCCAAAGGAGGGCTTTTTTTAGTATTATTACTTGTAATAGCAATAGTAGCTTTTACAAAATCAACCAAAACAATAAAATCAGGAGAGGCAGGTGTGTTATATAAAACTTTTGGAGGAGGAGTGGTAACAGATGAACCGCCTTTAGGAGAAGGTTTTCACGTGGTAGCTCCTTGGAATGACGTGATTATTTATGAGGTTCGTCAACAAGAATTATTTGAAAAGATGCAAGTTCTTTCTTCTAACGGTTTAGAAATTCAATTAGAGGCGACCGCTTGGTATCAACCTAGATATGAGAAATTAGGAGCTTTACATCAGGAAAAAGGAGAAAACTATGTATCTAGAGTGATACAACCAGCTATTCGCTCAGCAGCTAGAAGTGTTGTGGGGCGTTATACACCAGAGCAGTTGTACTCTAGTAAAAGAGATGCGATTCAAGAAGAGATTTTTGAAGAAACTAAAAAGATTTTAGACAAACAATATGTACAATTAAATGAGGTGTTAGTTAGAGATGTAGAATTGCCACTAAGCATTAAAAATGCAATAGAACGAAAATTGAAACAAGAGCAAGAATCTTTGGAATACGAGTTTAGATTAGTAACTGCTCAAAAAGAAGCAGAAAAACAAATAATTGAAGCAAAAGGAAAAGCAGATGCAAATAGAATTTTAAGTGCTTCTTTAACAGATAAAATATTACAAGATAAAGGAATAGAGGCTACTTTAAAGCTGTCGCAATCTTCTAATAGCAAAGTAGTATTGATAGGCGCTGGTAAAAACGGAATGCCCATTATTTTAGGAAATCAGTAATTGCTAAAATAATTGGTATGGATGATTATCAAGATAAAAGCTTCTCGCATCATGCGAGAAGCTTTTGTATTAAAAGATTTATAATGTAAAATAAATTAAGATTACTCAAGTATTGGGTCACCAAAACTTTCACCTTGGATTTGCTGAATCATTGTATATCTATTTTTATCATCGTCAAAACGAGAAAGTGTAGGAAAGAGTTGAGCGGCAGAGAAACTATCTTGTCCTGAAAGCATTATAGATGAATAAGTACCAAATCCGTCTCTTATAGTACCATCAATATGATGAGCGCCAAATAAATGACCGATTTCATGCACTAAAGTAACGTCATCAGAAGAAGGACCACTAGCACTTATAATTGCAGCTCTATTCCATTTTGTCCCTATTCCTGATGCCTCACCTAATGTTTTACCAAATGGTTCCTTTCTAGCAAAAATATGTACCCATTCAGGAAGTGTATTGTAGTGTAAAGGAGCATGAGTTAGTTCTTTGTTAAATTGCTCTAAGACACTTTTTGAGTCGTAATTGTTTTTTGTCTTTTCATGAAAAGCAGAGGCATCTAAATAGCTAACAACAAAATTATTAAAAGCATCTAGCTCTCTAAGCGCTTTATTCATGAACATAACTTGCCTATCTATGTCTAAATCAGCTTCTCCTGACTTATGAATGATTATCCTCCAAGAAGTCTTTTTTTCAGGAGCACCTATATACCTACCGTGTGAACCTCTTCTAGGACGTCCATCTCCTTCAATGAAAAAGTTTAGTTCTCTAGATGGATTCGTTGTTAAAGGAGCCATTTGACAAACCTGTTTTGAAGCATCTTTTTCTTCTTTAACAGCTTTTAATTGTTTGATAGCTTGCGAATTTGAAGAGAGACGTAAGTGAAAAGTGTAAAGCTTTTCCATACCTTTCTCAGTAGTTTTTATAAGCATATCTATGTCCTTATTGTCTTCTTCCAAAATAACAGTAGAAGAGGTGTTATGATCTGCTGATTCCAATAAATAAGACTTTTTTGCAGCACCTTCGAATTGTAAAAAATGATCTTCTTCTGACTTTATAAAGTTTACTTGGTTTTTTTCTAAAGGAAAGTTGAATCCCTTTCCTTCCTTTAGTAAAGAAGACATTGTGGTATAAATTTTTTGCTCGCTTTCCGTTAGATTTAAGCTTTTAGTGCTCTTCGAGTTGGCAATAATTTCTTCATTTAAAACCTCATTGTTTTCACAAGAGGTAAATACTTGTGCAGCTATTGCTAGTACTAATAATAGATTAAATTTTTTCATTTTGTTTTGGGTTTTTTAATAATTATAAAGCTGCAAATAAATATGGATGTATTTAGTTAGTGTGTTAAAAAAGAATCAAATAAAGTATAAATAAGAAGTGTTTTTTTAACGTAAATTAAACTTCTTTTAACAAGGGTGAAAAAGAGAAGTTTTATATAGTTTTTAGAACAGAGCAGAAAGAGAAGTCCTTAAATGCTAATTTTTAGAAGCTTGTTGTTTGCTTACTTTTTTGAGATTATCCTTTGTGAAAATAAGCTTAACAACCTTTAAGAGTATCTTAAAGAAAGATCATAAAACTTTCAAGGGAAAAATAGGAGGTAAAATGATTTTAGTGAGGCTGTAGATACATAGGGTTAGAGGAAGGAGATATGTGAATTAGCGGATTTCTGAACAAGGAGAAGTTAAATGCCTTTAAGAGTCAACCTAGTTTTGAAGATATAAAAAGAGGCTCTCGTTGGAATTCTCACAAGAAGTGAATACTTAAGTAGTTGACAGTAACGCCAATATTTATGAAATATAAAAAAACCACTTAAATTTGATTTTTAAGTGGTTGATTGGTATTTTTTTATTTTATCCTTTGTAAAAAGGAAGTTTAACAACCTTAGCAGGTAGTTGTTTTTTACGAATTTGTATAAAAATCTCGGAATCTACTTTTGAAAGTTCTTTAGGAACATAACCTAAGCCAATACCTTTACTTAGAGAAGGGCTCATAGTTCCAGAGGTAACAGTACCTATAATATCACCTTTGGCATTTACAATATCGTATCCTTGACGAGGAATTCCGCGTTCTGTTAGCTCAAAAGCCACTAGTTTGCGAGTGATTCCGTTTTCTTTCTGTGCTTTTAACTCTTCAGCATTCACAAAATCTTTCGTAAATTTTGTAATCCAACCAAGCCCAGCTTCAAGAGGAGAGGTAGTATCATCAATATCATTACCATATAAACAATACCCCATTTCTAAACGTAGTGTATCACGAGCAGCTAGTCCAATAGGTTTAATTCCCCAGTGGGCACCAGCCTCAAAAACTTTATTCCAAACAGTTTCTACATCTTCATTTTTAACATAAATTTCAAATCCGCCAGAACCTGTATAACCAGTAGCAGAAACAATGACATTAGGAAGTCCTGCAAAATCTGTAATTTCAAATGTATAAAATTTAATAGCAGATAAGTCAACAGAAGTTAATGATTGCATAGCTTCAGCAGCTTTAGGTCCTTGGATGGCTAATAAAGACCACTCTTCTGAACGATTTTCCATAGTAACATTTAAGTCATTATGTTTAGAAATCCAATTCCAGTCTTTTTCAATATTAGAGGCATTTACCACAAGCATATACTCATTTTCAGCAATCATATAAATGATTAGATCATCAATAATACCACCTTCATCATTAGGCATACAACTGTATTGCGCTTTTCCTGGAATTAATTTAGAAGCGTCATTAGAAGTTATTTTTTGAATCAAAGCCAAGGCATTTTCTCCTTTTAAGAAAAACTCTCCCATATGACTAACGTCAAAAACGCCTACACTTTTTCTAACAGTTTCGTGCTCAATGTTTACACCCTCATATTGAACGGGCATATTATAACCTGCAAAAGGAACAATTTTAGCACCAAGAGATTCATGTATATGAGTTAATGCTGTATTTTTCATTATATAATTTAGTTATTTGTATTAGTTGTGCTAAAGTATTGAAAAAAGAGTTAAAAAGAAGCATTATTTATTCCTTAATCTTTTGTTAATCTTTTTTAAGAGAATGTAAAATATGTTAATTTTATTTTTTATATATGTAAATATGATAAAAACTATATTTGTGGTATTACTGTTTATAGGAACAGTAGGCATTGCACAAACCCCTACAGATTATTTATCTAAAGAATTTCACAAAGAAAGAAGAGGTTTACTGAGAGCAAAAATGCCAAAAAATTCAGTAGCTATTTTCTTTTCCAATTCTATTAGAAATAGAGCTAATGATGTAGATTATATCTTTCATCAAGATCCTAATTTTTATTATTTAACAGGGCATAGAGAGCCCAATGCTGTTTTATTGGTGTATTCTGATAAACAAAAAGATGTTAAAGGAAATTCTTTTAATGAAGTTTTATATGTTCAAAAAAAAGATCCTCATTATGAAATGTGGAATGGGAAGCGTTTAGGGGTGCAAGAAGCAAAAGAAATACTAGGATTTTCAAATGTAAAGCCCGCAAGAGTATTTTTAGAGACTGAAAATAATTTCAAGAAATTTGATAAAGTATTTGTTGAAAAGTTTAAAAACGATCATCGAAACTTAGATGATAACGCAGATGTATATGATTTGGTAAAAAGCTTTAAAGAACAATCAGGGTATGATGCATCATTGTTTTTATCGCCAGTTAAAAAGCAAATATATGAGTTGATTAAATCGACACCTATAGAGAATAGTGCTAATGTAGCTCAGGTAATAGGAAAGATTGTTATTGATTATCCTGATTTAGAGGAGGATGAAATTTTACAAAAATATAAGACAACTTTTAGTGATGAAGTAAAAAAAGAACTAAAAGAAAAGGTAGCCACACATTTAAATAAAAGAACTAATATTGATGCTGATTTTTTAATAAGATCAATGGCTGAACTACGTGAGGTAAAATCAAGAGAAGAACTAAAATTATTAATAAAAGCCATTCGTATTTCTGCAATTGGACAAATAGAGGTAATGAAAGCAATGAAACCTCATATGAGTGAGGCGGAAATTCAGGGAATTCATGAGTTTGTGTATAAAAAATATGGCGCAGAGCATGAAGGGTATCCTTCTATTGTTGGTGCAGGTAATAATGGATGTGTATTGCACTATATAGATAATAATAGAGTAAGAGTAGGAAGTGATTTGGTTTTAATGGATTTAGGAGCTGAGTATCGTGGATATACCGCGGATGTTACACGTACAATACCTGCCAATGGGAAGTTTTCAGAGGAGCAACGAACAATTTATAATATTGTATTAAAAGCTCAAAATGAAGGAATTGCCGAATGTAAAATAGGTAATGATTTTTGGGCACCAGGAGTAGCTGCAAAAAGAGTGATCAACAAAGGTTTAACCGATTTAGGAATTCTGAAATCAGAAGAAGAAGCACATAATTATTTCCCTCATGGTACTTCCCATCATATAGGGCTCGATGTTCATGACCCAGGAACGTATGGTAAGTTCCAAGAGAACATGGTAATTACTGTAGAGCCTGGTATTTATATTCCAGAAGGAAGTCCATGTGATAAAAAATGGTGGGGAATAGGAGTTCGAATAGAAGATGATATTTTAATCACTAAAAAAGGAGCTAAAAATTTGTCACAAGAAGCGCCCAGAGAGGTAGATGCTATTGAAAAAATGATGAATAGAAAAAGTATTTTAGATAATTTTGTTTTACCTGCTTTGGATTAAAAACGATGAAGAGAGAATATTGCTATTAATGAGTAAAGATACACTTATAATATGCTTACTTTTTTAAATAAATTTTAAACATGAAAGAAAATATTCCCCGTGTTTTTTTCTTAATTTTGTTATTATTAGCTTGTAAAAATAGAAAGAATCCAGTGTCATTGGAGGACCATAGAGTGGCAGGAGATTTAATGTCAACTTCCTCTTTGTTTCTGGATGAAGAAAGCGTTTGTAATTCGGAACCTTGGAAGGCTTGTAAAGAATATACCTATAAAAGTACCACTGTTTTTTATAAAGGAAAGATTTATAGAAATAAATGGTATACAAAAGGAGAAGAACCCAAAGAAGAGGTGAATAATCCATGGAGGTTAATTGCATTTTGCAACGGGGATGTTGTGGACTGTTCTAAGGCTATTCTTTGGAAATCAAATTTAAAATTTGAGAAACCGTATATATTGGTGAAGTTTGAAAAACATCTATATAAAAATAGATGGTATAGTGAAGGAGAAAAGCCTAGTGTAAATAGTAGGGTATGGCAATATATAGGGCCTTGCGAAACAGGATTGATTTTGGAAGAGAAATAAACAAGAGTTATAAATTAAAGTAATATAAAAATTAGGAATATAATATTGTAAAAACGATATTCGCTTGGGTAATATTTAATATAAAATGAGTAAAGAACAACCTAATAACCCTCTTCATGGGGTAAAATTGGCAACCATTCTTGAAGAGCTGTATTTAGAATATGGATGGGAAGGATTGGGAGCAATAATAAAGATAAACTGTTTTAATAATAACCCTACGTATAAATCTAGTCTGAAATTTTTAAGACGAACCCCCTGGGCAAGAGAAAAGGTAGAAAAATTATATTTGAAGACAATAAAGAAGGCTTAATGACTCCCTTATTTATAATTTTAAAATAAAGAAAAATATACCTTTGATTTTAAGAGAGAATGGATTTATCCCATTCAAAAGGAGTTTCTAACCTAAGAAAGCGTCCTGTTTTTTAAATATATAGTTTTATTGTTAGGTATTTCTTTAGATGATTGCCTTCCTATTGCTTTTACAGCAACAGGATTATTAGTAGCTCAAACTATTTTGCTAGGAATTTGAGTCTGTTTTAAAGCTGTAATGTACCAGGTTCAATAAAAATGGCGCTCGTATATATAATTAGAAATTAAATGAATTATCTTTTATCCGCCATTATAATTCAATAAGAACCCTGTCTTCTCTGTTGTCGTAACCATCTTAAAAAATCCGTTTACAATATAGCGAAATTTATGTAGTTTTGGTTGGTGTAAAAAAACAGTATAGTTATCCATTTTATAGACGTCATATTACCGATCCCTCTGCAAAAAACCTTTACTTATTCGGTTACAAAAGCAGAAGCAGATTTTTTAAGAAAAGGAATGCGAGTAGCAGTACCTTTTGGAAAAAGTAAAATATATACTGCTTTGGTTCTTCGTATCCATAATGTTGCACCAATAGCGTACAAAGCAAAAGAAATTTATCAGATATTAGAAGAAAGTTCTCTTGTAAATGAAAAACAGTTACAACATTGGCAATGGATTTCGACATACTATTTGTGTCCTTTAGGAGATGTTTATAAGGCATCTTTACCTTCTGCTTTTTTGCTAGAAAGTGAAACGATTATTTATAAAAATGAAACGTATCAAGAAGAAGTAGCTTTATCAGATGAAGAATATTTAATATTTGAAGCTTTACAAAATCAATCACAATTGACAATTCATCAAGTAGTTGATATTCTAGGAAAGAAAACTGTATTGCCTATTATTAATGAATTGATAAAAAAGAATGTTCTTTTTATAAAAGAAGAAATATACGAAGTTTATAAACCGAAGTTGGTAAAGTATGTTCGTCTGCAAAAAAAATATATTTCAAAAGAAGGGTTACAGGAGCTTTTGGAAAAACTATCGAGAGCAAAAAAACAAAAAGAAGCCGTATTGGGGTATTTTCAATTAGCAGTTTCTAAAAAACCGATAAAAGCAAAGGAATTAGAAAGCAAATCAGGCGTATCTTCGGCTGTTTTAAAAACATTGGTTATCAAGGAGATTTTTGAATTTTATCATATTCAAACAGATAGAGTTCAGTATGAAGGAAGTGCTAGTAAACTAAAAGAGTTAAACGTTTTTCAAGAAAAGGCATTTCATGAAATTAAAACATGTTTTCAAGAAAAAGAAACCGTGTTACTGCATGGAATTACAGGCTCTGGTAAAACGGAAGTTTATGTAAAATTGATTCAAGAAACTATCAATTTAGGGAAGCAAGTACTATTTTTATTGCCAGAAATAGCATTGACAACCCAAATTATAATGCGTTTGCAGAATTATTTTGGAAGCCAAGTAGCAGTTTTTCATTCAAAATACTCAATGAATGAACGGGTAGAAGTATGGAATAATGTATTAGAAAATAAAGCGAAAGCACAAATTGTTTTAGGAGCCAGGTCAGCTGTGTTTTTACCCTTTTCAAATTTAGGTTTGATTATAGTAGATGAAGAACACGAAACATCTTATAAGCAATTTGAGCCTTCTCCGAGATATAATGGAAGAGATGCAGCTATTATATTAGCACATATACATAAAGCTAAAGTAGTACTAGGCTCAGCAACCCCTTCTTTAGAAAGTTATTTCAATGCAAAGCAAGGCAAATATGGTTTTGTAGCGTTAAATAGGCGTTTTGGAAATGTCCAATTGCCTAAAATAGAATTGATAGATGTTAAGGAAAAGCATAAAAAAAGATTAATGACTAAGCATTTTTCTGACAGAATGCTAGCATTGATTGAAGAGACATTAGAAGCAAAAAAGCAAGTTATCTTGTTTCAAAATAGGAGAGGATTCTCACCAGTAGTAGAATGTACTAGTTGCGGAACATCCCCTCAGTGTCCGAATTGTGATGTAAGTTTGACTTTTCATAAGTTTAGGAGAGAGTTAAAGTGTCATTACTGTAATTATCAAAGAGCTATGCCTAATACTTGTGCAGCTTGTGGAAGACCAGATTTAGATACAAAAGGTTTTGGAACGGAGCAAATAGAATTAGAGCTTAAAGAATTGTTTCCAAAATATGCTATTGGTCGTATGGATTTAGACACGACCAGAGGAAAATATGGATATCAAAAAATAATTGGAGCGTTTGAAGCGCAAGAAATAGATATTTTAGTAGGAACACAAATGCTTTCTAAAGGCTTAGATTTTGAAAATGTTTCTTTAGTTGGAATTTTAAATGCCGATTCAATGTTGAATTTTCCTGATTTTAGAGCGCATGAAAGAGCATTTCAAACGATGGTGCAAGTTTCAGGAAGAGCAGGAAGATCAAAAGAACAAGGAAAGGTAGCAATACAAACATATAACCCGTATCATCAAATATTACAGCAGGTTTCTACAACGAATTATGCAGCAATGTATAAAGAGCAACTACAAGAACGTTGGCAATATCATTATCCTCCTTATTATAGGCTGATTAAAATAACATTGAAACATAAAGATTATGTGAAGGTAGATACAGGTATTAATTGGTTGGCTAGGGCATTTCAAAATGTATTTAGAGAAAATGTACTAGGGCCAACTGCTCCCGCTGTTTCTAGAATAAGAAATCAGTACATTAAAAACTTAATCATTAAAATACCACCTAAGCAGTCATTAGGAAAAACAAAAAAAGAAGTTCAAAAAATAAAGAATACTTTTGAAGCTATAGGAGAGTTTAGAGCTATTCGCTTTATTTTAGATATAGATGCTTACTAAGAATATAGCGCTTAATGGGAGGTTAATGTTTTTTATATAAGGGAGTTATTTCTATTTTGCAGAAGGAAAAGAATAAATTTGATAGAAATAACATAAAAAACATACAAATAATATCGACTAAATGAATAAAAAAATGTAAGTTTGCAGGCTTAAAATAAAATATTTAATTATGAATCATTACGAAACTGTTTTCATTTTGAATCCCGTTTTATCTGATACTCAGATAAAGGAGACAGTACAAAAGTTCGAGGACTATTTGGTTTCTAAAGGTGCCGAGATGATTTCTAAAGAAGATTGGGGCTTAAAAAAATTAGCATACCCAATTCAAAAAAAGAAAAGTGGATTTTATCACTTATTAGAGTTTAAAGTAGCTGGAGATGCTATTGCTCCATTTGAGCTTGAGTTTAGAAGAGATGATAGCGTGATGCGTTATTTAACTGTTAAATTAGACAAACATGCTGCTGCTTGGGCTGAAAAGAGAAGAGCACGTGTAAAATCTACTAAAAAATAAGGTATGTCTACAATAGAACAACAATCAAAAGCAAATAAACAAGGGGATGTACGTTATTTAACTCCGCTTGATATTGAAACTAAAAAAGAAGCTAAATACTGTCGTTTTAAGAAAAAAGGTATCAAGTATATTGATTATAAAGATGCTGATTTCTTAATGTATTTAGTAAATGAACAAGGTAAAATTTTGCCAAGACGTTTAACAGGAACATCATTAAAATATCAACGTAAAGTTGCACAAGCAATTAAAAGAGCGCGTCATTTAGCGTTAATGCCTTACGTTGGAGATATGTTAAAATAATTAAAGAAGTAGAGAATTATGGAATTAATATTAAGACAAGACGTAGAAAACTTAGGTTTTAAAGATGATGTTGTGACTGTAAAAAACGGTTACGGTAGAAATTTCTTAATCCCTCGAGGATATGCAGTATTAGCTACTTCATCTGCTAAAAAGGTATTAGCAGAAAACTTAAAGCAACGTGCTTTTAAAGAAGCTAAATTAGTAGAAGATGCAACTAAAGTTGCTGAAGCTGTTAAAGGTTATGAAATCAAAATTTCTTCTAAAGTAGGTTCAGGTGATAAATTATTTGGTTCTGTAAACAACATTGATGTTGCACAAGCTTTAGCTAAAGAAGGTACAGAAGTAGATAAGAAATTTATCAAAGTAACTGGAGGTACAGTAAAAAGATTAGGAAAATATAATGCAGCGGTTCGTTTACATAGAACTGTTGTTGTTGATATTGTATTTGAAGTAGTTGCTGAAAAGTAAAAAGACTGTTAAATACATGTTAATAAAATAAAAGCCCGCTCATTAGAGTGGGCTTTTTTATTGTTTACATTTGAGCCAACTAAAACAAAAACAATACAATTATGAAGAAAACATTATTTATGATGTTCTCTTTTATTTTTTTAGTCAACTTTGGAGGATATGCTCAAGTAACGACATCAAAAATAAAAGGAATAGTAACAGACAACTTGGGAGAGCCTCTATTTGGGGCAAATATAGTTGTACTGCACATGCCAACAGGTACCGTTTCTGGAGCTGTAGCACAAGATAATGGTAAATACACAATTCCTAACTTAAGAGTAGGAGGGCCTTATAAAGTAACATTTAGTTATGTAGGGTTTAAATCTCAAGAAGTAGGGAACATTTTTTTAACCTTAGGAAAAACAACCAACGTTAATGGTGTTTTGTCAGAAGATGGAGAACAATTGGAAGAAATAGTGATTTCTTCTTCTAAAAGTAAGGTTTTTAACAATGATAGAACAGGGGCGCAAACAAGTGTTAGTGCACTACAATTAAAAACATTACCTACGATTTCTCGTTCGGCTTCTGACTTTACGCGTTTGGAACCCACTGCAAGTGGGAATTCTTTTGGAGGAAGAAATGATCAATTCAATAATTTTTCATTAGATGGATCTATTTTTAATAACCCATTTGGGTTGGATGCAGCTACTCCAGGAGGGCAAACAGGATCGCAACCGATTTCTTTAGATGCAATAGAACAAATATCTGTATCAGTAGCACCTTACGATGTAACTCTTTCTGGTTTTACAGGAGCTTCTGTTGATGCTGTAACTAAAAGTGGTACAAACGAGTTTAAAGGAACTGTATATGGGTTTTATAGGAATGAGGATTTAACGGGAGGAAAAATAAAAAACCAAGAGATTTTTAAACCTAAGTTGACCCAAAGTCAATATGGAATAAGTTTAGGAGGGCCTATCGTAGAAAATAAATTGTTTTTCTTTGCGAATTTTGAAAAGGATGAAAGAACAGATTTAGCACAATCTTGGTTGCCTAATAGAGGAACTAACCAAATAAATGAATCACGTGTTTTAGAACAAGATTTAATTGATGTTAGAAATGCTTTAAGATCAATAGGATATGATCCAGGAGCTTATGAAGGGTTTACTCATGATGGAGGTTCTACTAAAGGACTTTTTAAATTGGATTGGAATATTAATGATAAGCATCGCTTATCTTTTGTCTATAATTTTTTAAACGCTTTTAAAGATAAACCGGCGCATCCTACAGCAATCAATAGGAGAGGGCCAAGTTTTAATACGCTTCAATTCCAAAATTCAGGATACACTATTAACAACAAAATAAATTCGTTTCTAGTAGAGGTTAATTCAGCATTTAATGAAGAAACGACGAATAAATTACAAATTGGTTATACGAAGTTTAATGATTCACGTACTCCTTTTTCAGCGCCAGCACCTGTATTGAATATTTATAAAGATGATACACCTTATATCATAGCAGGTCATGAGCCATTTTCTATTCATAATGTATTGGATCAGAGAGTTTTTCAGGTAACTAACAATATGAACTTTTTTAAAGGAGATCATACGCTTACAGTAGGTTTCTCTTTTGAGAAATTTATGTTTGAAAATTCTTTTAACTTAAAAGGATATGGCTTTGATGTTTTTGGAAATGTAGATATTGCTGCTTTTGATGTAAACAATTATGCTGCTGCTTTTGTAAATGCGTTGAATACGTTCAATACTAAAAACAGATTAGGTTCAGGTGTAGATGGAGGATGGAACTTAGCGGAAATGAACTTTGGTCAATTGGCTTTTTATGTACAAGATGAATGGGAAGTAAATGATGCATTTAAGGTAACTTATGGAGTTCGTTTTGACAAGCCAATGTTCTTTAATACTTCTGAATTAGCACAGAAATTTATAGATACAGAAAACACAGAATCGTATAATCCTACAATAGAGTATTTTGACCCAGCTACGGGAAATTCAACTTATTTTGACTCTACTAAAATGCCTTCGAATAACTGGTTAATTTCACCTAGAGTTGGTTTTAATTGGGATATTAAGGGGGATAATACTGCTCAATTACGTGGAGGAACAGGGTTATTTACAGGTCGTTTACCTTTTGTATGGATTGGAAATCAAGTAGGAGGTGTAGATCAATTCTTTTACCAAGTAGTTGACTCTGATTTTAAATTCCCACAAGTTTGGAGAACAAGTTTAGGACTGGATTATAAATTTGAAAATGGAGTCATCGCTTCTACTGATTTGTCTTACACTAAAGATATTAATGGAATTCATGTTCAAAATTGGGGGTTAAAAGCTCCTTCAGGAACTTTATCAGGTGTTGATGGTAGAGCTATTTATTTAGAAGGGGATCATTCTCATTGGGTGGCTCCTTGGGGAACCACCGAAAGAGGAAATGCTTATGTATTAACAAATTCTAATAAAGGGTACGCATTTAATGCTTCTTTGAAATTACAGAAATCATTTAATAATGGGGTATATACCTCTGTGGCTTATAATTATTTGAATTCTAAAGATGTGAATTCTATTGAGGCTGAAATTACAGGAGATGCCTTCGCTTTTAACCCTGCTTTGGGAAATGTTAATAATGATGTTTTAGCAAATTCTAAATATGGAGATAAGCATCGTATTATTGGAGTAGCTTCTAAAAAGTTTACTTATGGAGCTGGAAAATATGCAACTACAATTTCTACATTTTTTGAGTACGCGCAAGGTGGAAGGTTTAGCTATACTTATGGAGGAGATATTAATAATGACGGGGCTAGGGCAAATGATTTATTATATGTGCCTACAGAAGATGAAATCGCTTTAATGCAGTTTTCTGGTGCAGGACAAGGTGAAGATTTTAATGCTTATATTTCTCAAGATGAATACTTAAATAGTAGAAGAGGACAGTATGTTGAGCGCTATGGGGCATTATCGCCATGGAGAGGAAAGTGGGATCTTAAACTTTTACAAGATTTTAATTTTAAAGTTTCTGAATCTAAAGAAAATACCATTCAATTTAGCGTAGATGTTTTAAATATAGGAAATTTAATAAATTCAGAGTGGGGATTGGTGCAGCAGCCTAGAAGTGTACAACCAATTGGGGTAAGTGTTGATGATACCAATACACCTACCTATACTTTTGATGGGAAGTTAAGAGAAACATTTGGGTATGATTCTAGTTTACTTTCTCGTTGGCAAGTACAACTAGGATTGCGTTATATTTTCTAAAAAGAAATTATATTCTTTATATATAAAACCGATTAATTTTTTAATCGGTTTTTTTATGGATTTATTTACTGTTGTAGCTTAGGTTGAAATGAAGAATTTATCCTTATTGAAGAGAAGCGTAGGATGATAGTTCATTTAAAAAAATGAAAGAATGAAAAAGTATTCAGTAACCATATCTAGTTAAGGTTCTTTTAAAAGAAATTTTTACATTATTTTAAGAAGTAGCTATTCGATAATAAAAAAATGAATTATGACATAAAAAAACTAGCTTTTAAATCTTAAAGAAACTAAAAGCTAGTTTTTAGTATGCTTTATTTTTAGAGGTTGCTATTCTCTATCCATTTTCTTGCATTAACAAATGCTTCAAGCCAAGGTGAAACTTCATCTTTCCTATCC
Organism: Tenacibaculum maritimum NCIMB 2154; assembly: GCF_900119795.1. Lineage (NCBI taxonomy): Bacteria > Pseudomonadati > Bacteroidota > Flavobacteriia > Flavobacteriales > Flavobacteriaceae > Tenacibaculum > Tenacibaculum maritimum. The sequence continues at coordinate 1,867,835 of NZ_LT634361.1, read as the reverse complement.
TTTGGGTAGTTTGCCCAATTCCATTGAAAGGTAGAGCGTTCAATATGTGGCATGGTAGCTAAATGGCGTCCTGTTTTATCACATAGCATAGCTGTATTATAATCGGAACCATTCGGATTATTAGGGTATCCTTCATATCCGTATTTCGCTACAATATGATAGCGATCTTCGTTTTCTGGTAAATTAAACTTTCCTTCTCCATGAGAAATCCAGACTCCTAATTCAGTATCGGCTAAAGAAGAAAGCATTACAGAATTATTTTTTTGAATTTTAACTGAGGTGAACGAGCTTTCGTGTTTTTGAGAATCATTATGTGTCATTTTACCATGCGCTTTATGATCGGGATTAATTAGCTCTAGTTCCATCCACAGTTGGCAGCCATTACAAATACCGATTGATAAGGTATCTTTTCTATTGAAAAAGTTTTTTAATGCTATGTTTGCTTTTTCGTTATATAGAAAAGCACCTGCCCAACCTTTAGCAGATCCTAAGACATCGGAGTTAGAAAAACCACCAACGGCTCCTATAAACTGAATGTCTTCTAGGGTTTCTCTACCTGAAATAAGATCTGTCATATGAACATCTTTTACATCAAAACCGGCTAAATACATTGCATTTGCCATTTCTCGTTCAGAATTAGACCCTTTTTCTCTAATGATAGCGGCTTTAGGTCTGTGGTTAACAGTACCAACAATATCCTTTAACTTTCCTGTGAAATTTGTAGGAAAAGTATATTTAAGAGGTTGGTTTTTATAATTATTATAACGTTCTTTAGCTAAGTTATTAGCAGTTTGCTTTTTATCTAGTAAATAAGAAGTCTTATACCAAGTATCTCTTAATTCAGAAATAGACAAGGCAAAAATATCATCTCCATTTTTAATATTTAATCGATCAGATTCAGTAACAGTACCTATTTTAAAGAATTCAATAGCATTTTTAGTTAGTATAGTTTCGATAGAGTCATCTGATGCTTGGAATACAATACCTACATTTTCTGAAAAAAGTAGCTTCACGCTATCTTTTTCATGTAGTGAAGAAAGGTCAATATTAGCTCCTATATTTATATCAGCAAAACACAATTCTAATAAAGTAGTAATCAATCCTCCAGAAGCAATATCATGGCCTGCTACAATCTTTTCATCTTGAATTAAATCTTGAATGATATTGAATGTAGATTTAAAGAATTGATGGTTGGTAATGGTAGGGGCAGCATTTCCGATTTTATTGAGAATTTGAGCAAAAGAGCTACCGCCTAATTTAAAAGCATCTTGTGATAAATTGATATAGTAAATACTTCCTTTGTGAAGTTGTAAAACAGGTTCAATAACTTTTGTAATATTGTTACAATTTGCAGCAGCAGAAATCACAACAGTTCCAGGAGAGATTACTTCTTCATTTGGATATTTCTGCTTCATAGATAAAGAATCTTTACCAGTAGGGACATTAATACCTAAATCAATAGAAAAATCAGAAACAGCTTTTACGGCTTTATATAAACGAGCATCTTCCCCCGCATTTTTACAAGGCCACATCCAATTTGCCGATAAAGAAACAGCCTTTAAACCATCTTTAAGTGGTGCCCAAATAATATTAGTTAAGGCTTCTGCAATTGCATTTTTACTTCCAGATTCTGGAGCTATTAAGCCTGAAATAGGAGCATGTCCTATACTAGTAGCAATTCCTTCTTTACCCTTATAATCTAATGCTATTACGCCAACATTATTTAAAGGAATTTGCAGTGTGCCAACGCATTGCTGCTTAGCTACTTTACCACCAACACATCGATCTACCTTATTCGTTAGCCAGTCTTTACAGGCTACAGCTTCTAATTGTAATACTTGCGTTAAATATTGCGTAAAGTTCTCTTTAGCATAAGAAATATCATTATAATCCCTATCAATAGTATGGTCTGTCATTATGGTTTTAGGAGAACTTCCAAACATATCTTCTAAAGCTAAATCCATAGGCTTATTTCCGTTTGATTTAGATTTAAAAGTAAACCTGTTATCACCAGTAACATCACCAACAGTGTACATAGGAGAGCGTTCACGGGCTGCAATTCTATGTAAGGTATCAATATGTTTATCAGCAATAACTAGTCCCATTCTCTCTTGAGATTCATTACCTATGATTTCTTTATTAGATAAAGTAGGATCCCCAACAGGAAGCTTATCTAAATCAATGTTCCCTCCTGTTTCTTCAACTAGTTCAGATAAGCAGTTTAAGTGTCCCCCAGCGCCATGGTCATGTATAGAAACGATAAAGTTATCTTCACTTTCTACCATACCTCTAACTGCGTTTGCTGCTCGTTTTTGCATTTCAGGATTAGAGCGTTGTACTGCATTGAGTTCTATTCCTGTAGAAAATTCTCCAGTATCAGCAGAAGACACCGCAGCTCCTCCCATACCAATACGGTAGTTTTCGCCTCCTAATATTACAATTTTATCACCTTCTTTAGGAATGTCCTTTAATGCTTGCTCTTTTTTGGCATATCCGATGCCTCCAGCTTGCATGATTACTTTATCAAATCCGAGCTTCCTAGCATTTTCTTCGTGTTCAAAAGTTAATATAGAACCACAAATCAATGGTTGTCCAAATTTATTTCCGAAATCAGAAGCTCCATTAGAAGCTTTAATTAAAATATCCATAGGAGTTTGATATAGCCATTTACGTTCATCCATAGCTTGCTCCCAAGGGCGATTTTCTTCCAAACGAGAATATGAAGTCATGTAAACAGCAGTACCTGCCAAAGGTATCGATCCCTTACCGCCAGCCAGACGATCTCTAATTTCTCCCCCAGAACCTGTTGCAGCTCCATTAAAAGGTTCAACAGTAGTAGGGAAGTTATGAGTTTCAGCTTTTAGAGAAATAACAGATTCAAATTCTTTAGTTTCATAAAAATCAGGAATGTCGGCATTTTTTGGTGCAAATTGCTCTACTTTAGGACCTTGTATAAAAGCTACATTATCTTTATATGCAGAAACAATACCATTAGGATTTTGTTTGGAAGTTTCCTTAATCAATTTGAATAGAGAAGTAGGTTGTGCTTTTCCATCAATCACAAAAGTTCCATTAAAAATTTTATGTCGGCAATGCTCAGAATTCACTTGTGAGAATCCGAAAACTTCTGAATCAGTAAGTTTTCTTCCTATTTTGCTAGAAACATCTTCCAAATATTTAATTTCTTCTTCGCTAAGGGCTAACCCTTCTTGCTTATTATAACTAGCTATGTCTTCTATTTCTAAAATAGGTTCTGGCTGAATGTCAATTGTGAATACTTCTTGATTAAGTCCCTTAAATTTTTGAGAAATCATTGGATCAAAACTAGAAAAGTTTTCTTCAACATTTTTAAATTCCTCAATTCGTATAATTCCTGAGATCCCCATGTTTTGGGTAATTTCAACAGCATTGGTACTCCATGGAGTAATCATTGCAGCTCTCGGACCAACAAAAAAGGCGTCGAGTGACGCCGTGTTTATTTTAGGTTGATTACCAAATAACCAAATAAGTTTTGAAATTGCTTCTGTAGTTAATTCTTCTGTTGTTTGAACAGTAAAAACTTTACTGTTTACGTTTCCAAAGAAATGAATCATTGTTGTATGTAGTTTGTGTGTTGTTTAAGTGAACAAAGTTACCTTTTTTGGTTGAATTTAAAGCATAAAAAAACTGACAAAATTTTGTCAGTTTTTTTATTATTTTTAAATGAAGTTTAATTATCAGGAATTCGGTTTCTTTCTATTTTTCCTTTTTTCAAGGCCTTGTAGTTTTCGTAGCAGTCTAATACTGCTTCAATTAATTGTAAGTCACTTGCTTTTTTGATAAAGTATTCTGAATAATTACAATCTCTTAATAGCTTAGAAAGTTCAATTTTATCCATTCCTAAGTATTCCATCATGACTTCTCTGTCAAATTTACCCGCTAACATCTTACGCAAATCGTCTTCTTTTTTTAGCTTCTGTAGCTTTTTTAACTGCTTGGGTTTTTTTCCAAAAAGAGAATATAAGAAATCAACTGGTTGGAATAAGGCTGCTATAGGTGATTTGATTTTGTTGGGTTTACCAACTTCATAAGTTTGTGGTAATCCGTTGAGATGGATTCTTGTAAACTTATCTTTAGGAACTTGTTTTACATCAACTTCTAAAACACCAATAAGTTTGGTTGATTTGATAATGATTTCTTTTACTTCTTCAGGTTTTTCATTTAATGCTATGACTAATTCATTCCCTCTTAATAAATCGTTAGTGATTTTTAACTTTATAGATTCAAATCCTAAAAAAGAAACGAGTACGGTATCATTTGCTTTAGCAGTCAATTCAAAGTTTCCCTTATGATTGGTTATGGTACCTGCTACTGTATTAAGATTTAATATATGGGCAGCACTTAGCGCTTTTTTAGATGTTGAATGAATAACCTGTCCTTTTAGTTTAGCTTGTTGAGAAACTTGTGAAAAAGAAAGTGTCGTAACTAGAGCGAAGAAAACAAAGTGTAAATATTTTTGCATAGTGCAATAATAATAATAAATGATTGTATTATAGTTAATAATGTGTGAAATTCGCTTACTAATTATAAGAAGAGAGAAATAGGTTCATCAAATTAGATTTTATAAACTTTAAGAAATAAAGGTAAAAAAAAAAGTTAAGCTTTAAAGCTTAACTTTTAGTGACCGGGCTGGGGCTCGAACCCAGGACCCTCTCCTTAAAAGGGAGATGCTCTACCAACTGAGCTACCCGGTCGTTACTTTTTTCTTAGCGGTTGCAAATATAGCACTATAAATTGAAAAAAAAAGTTTTTTTTATTTTTTTTAAAAATTTTATAATGTGCGTATGAGAAGATTCGAACTTCCACGTTCATAATGAACACTGCCCCCTCAAGGCAGCGCGTCTACCAATTCCGCCACATACGCTTAAAAAAAAAGTTAAGCTTTAAAGCTTAACTTTTAGTGACCGGGCTGGGGCTCGAACCCAGGACCCTCTCCTTAAAAGGGAGATGCTCTACCAACTGAGCTACCCGGTCATTACTTTGTTTTTCCTTAGCGGTTGCAAATATAGGAATATAAATTAGAAAAAAGCAAGAGTTATTCTGTTTTTTTTGCAGATATTTGTATCTCCTTAATTATCAAAGATGAAGATTATACTATTAGGATACATGGCAAGTGGGAAATCAACCGCAGGCAAAGAATTAAGTAAAAAAACAGGCCTTCCTTTTTTAGATTTAGATACTTACATTGAAGAAAAGGAGGGGGCTAGCATTTCAGCGATTTTTAAAGAAAAAGGAGAAATTTACTTTCGTAAGCAAGAACATACTTATTTGAAAGAAGTTTTAACCTCAAAAAAATCTTTTATACTCTCTTTAGGAGGAGGAACCCCTTGCTATGCAGGTAATATGGAATATATCTTAGAGCAAGATCAAGTGCAATCAATATATTTACAAGCAAGCATAAAAACACTAGCAAACAGGCTGTCAATAGGAAGGGAAGCTCGCCCATTAGTTGCAAATTTATCAGAAGAACAATTGAAAGAATTTATAGGAAAACACCTTTTTGAGCGCAATTTGTTTTACAAAAAGGCTAATAGTACTTTAATAATTGATGATAAAACCACAGAAGAAGTTGTAGTAGCGTTGGAAGAAATAACGCGCTACATTAGATAAGCAATGGTTTCTTTCTCATTAAATTCAACTATAACATGCTCCTGTAATGAGGTAGAAAGAGAAATTCCTTTAAAATCTGCCTTAACAGGATATTTTTTATGGTTTCTATTGACTAGTACGGCTGTTTTAAATTGCTTTAAAGGAACTTCTAAAAAGTGTTTTATTCCGTAAATAAGCGTTGTACCTGAATTCAATACATCATCTACTAGTACTAAAGATTTACCTTTGTACGCATCAGTATTTATAGATGTTTTTACAGGGGTTAGAGGAGCTTTTTTATCGATGGTAACTTTACATATAGTTATATGTAAAGGAGATATTTTATTAAGCACTTTAGCTAATTTTTCAGCAAACAAAAATCCATTGTTTGCAATTCCAGCCAATACTATTTCTATTTCATTACTATTACTTTCATAGATTTGATAAGCAATTCGTTTAATTTTTTGCTCGATTTCAATATTAGTTAAGATGATATTTTTAGTAGTTGCCATTGTTTTTAAATATTTGTACAAAGTTAAAAATCTTCTTCCGTAGTTTCAGTATAGTTGTCAATATCTCTACGATCTTTTTTAGTGGGTCTTCCAAGTCCCTTTTTTCGATAGTAATCTTTAGAGTATTTGAGTAAATCTGTTTTTTCAAACGCTTCTTTAGGGGTTAAATCTTTTCTGTAAAGATCGACTAGTTTAGCTCCAACGCGATTAGGAGGAATGTCTAAGACTTTTATTTTATAATTGATTTGATTTTTTCTGATGGATAAAAGTTCATTTCCAAAAATTTCTTTTGAAGGCTTTAAGTTATTTCCATCTATTTTAATATGCCCTTTTTTGCAAGCCTCGGTAGCTAAACTCCTTGTTTTAAAAAGTCTAATACACCACAAGTATTTGTCAATTCTCATATAAAAAGTTAAAATTTATTATTTCTCTTTTGGCAAAGGTATAAAAATGGTAAATTGCGACTCAAAAATTTGATATTAAATGATGAAATTTAAGTACTTTTTATTTACAGTAATCTTTACCGCTATTTTATATGCTTGTGGAAGTGATAATAATGGAACGGTTGATAATTTTGACCATGCGGCGCAGGCTGTAATAGATAACGATTCTTTAGTTAAGTTTTTGAAGAATAATTACTATAATGCAGATTTAGATACTGTAAAGCCAATACGTAATAATGAACTTTCTTTATTTGAAGACCCGAAGCTAATAACGAAGGAAGTAAAGGAAAATAATATAGACTATAAGCTATATTATTATACGAATCGTGTAGGAACGCCAGTAGCGCCTACTGATTCAAAATTTCCTAGTGTAATGGACTCTGTATATGCTAAGTATAGAGGGCAGAGAATTATTAGAAAAGATAGTTTGAGTCCTGATTTTGATAAAAGTATAGCTTGGTTTTCTTTAAATAAAGTAATAAGAGGTTGGACCTATGGTTTTATTAATTTTAAAGGAGGTAAAAATATAACGAATAATGGACCAATAACTTATGAAGGAGGAGGGAAAGGCATTTTGTTTATACCTTCAGGGTTAGCATATAGAAATAGGGCAAATGGTCGTTTTATTTTACCTAATGAAAACTTACTTTTCTACATTGAATTGTGGGATGTTAACGAAGCAGATGATGATAATGATGGTTTAGCTTCTTATTTAGAGGTAGAAGATGCTTCTGTAGAAAATGATCCAAGAAAAGTAGATACAGATAATGATAGAATACCAAATTATTTAGATGCTGATGATGATAATGATCGTAAATTGACAAAAGACGAAGATTTGAATGGCGATGGTGATCCTAGAAATGATGATACTGATGGCGATGGTATTCCTAACTATTTAGATGTAGATGATAGGTAGGTAAATGAAGGTATAGAATAAATAAAATAAAAAAGAGCAATTAAACTAATTAATTGCTCTTTTTTATTTATATGAAGTAAGAAATTAAGCAGAACTTAGTGAAATTCACGCTGCCTTTTGGCTTCAAAAATGATAATAGCAGCAGCAACAGAAACGTTCATAGAGTCTATTTCCCCTCTCATGGGAATATTGATGTTTTGGGTGGCGTTTTTTCTCCATATTTCTGTTAAACCGGTGGCCTCTGTTCCTACAACGATTGCAGAAGCATTTGTGTAAGTTTCTTGATGGTATTCATTTGAGTTTTGAAGCGTAGCACTATATATAGAAATGTTATTTTCTTTTAAGAAACCAATGATTTCTTCAGCACTACCAATGGCGATTTGATTAGTGAATAAGCAACCTACACTAGAACGAATGCTATTAGGGTTGTATAAGTCTGTTTTAGGGTCAGCTATAAATACAGCATCGATATTAGCTGCATCAGCTGTTCTTAAAATAGCTCCTATATTTCCTGGCTTTTCAAGAGATTCAGCAACTAAAATTAAAGGTTTTTTATTTTTAAAATGTATGTTTTTTAAAGAAAAATCTTTTGCCTTAACAACAGCAATAATACCTTCTGTAGAATCTCTATATGCCAATTTCTCATATACATCCTTTGAAATTTCTATTTGAGTAGCATGTTGGGTATTAAGGAGTTCTAAGTCTTTCTTAGAAAAAATGTCAGGAACGAAGAGGTAGGTGTCTATTTTATAATTTCCTTTGATGGCTAGAGATATTTCTCTTTTTCCTTCTATAATAAATAATTTTTTTTTGCGTCGCTCTCGCGATTTATCCTGAAGTTTTAATAATTCTTTGATATATGAATTCTGTACGCTTGTAATTTGCTTCATGTAGCTTATCTAAATAAAAAGCAAAAATACCTAATTGATGATGGTTTTCATATAAATATTTTTAAAACTAATGTATAGGTTTTAAATAGAGAAAGTTAAGGTTTTTAATGAAGTAAAAGAAGCCCTTATTTTAAAAAGAGCTCTTCTTTTGCTTTTTTACAAGAGTCAAATTAGTAGCTAAAGTAAAAAGTTTGCTTGATAGGATGATGGTCTGATAAATCCTCTGTTGCGTTAGTATTCTTAGCTCTAAATGTGGTATGGCTGAATGTAGGTATGAATAGGGGTTGCTTTCCCTGTTTACTCACAAGTATATAGTCTAACGTTTGAGGAGGGTATTTATTACCGTTCGATTGAAGAATTGTATTTTGTGATTCATCATAAGAGTGTAAATCTCCTTGAAGTTTTACTTCATTTGATTGTAAAATAGTAGTCATTTCCTTAATCTTTTCAATATCATAATGAGGAATATTAAAATCTCCTGCAAAAATAATAGGCTCGTTAGAAGGAATTTTCCCCGATTTTATTTTTTGAGCAATCCAATATTGTAGTTCATCTAATTGTAACTTCCTGATACCGCTTCCATCCTTTTTAGCTTCATCAGCTTGCAAATGCGTTCCTATAATATGAAATTTTTTACCATTCTTATTGATTCTAACATAGGAAGCCCCCTTATTACTAAGATAATCAGCTGTTCCACGGAGGCTATTTTTAAATATAAGTTGCTCGTCATATTCAATAGGCCATTTGCTATATATTTTAACACCTCCATTGGTTACGAAAGGAGAGTTGCTACAATTTGATAAAGAGCTCATTTTATCAAAATAATTATCAGATCTATTCATTGTCCATGAACCACAATATAGCCCTACTAATCCAGATTGGTTGATAAAACTAGTCAATCCATTTGATATGATTGGAACATATCTATTAAAAGCTTCTTGCACAATGATAATATCCATGTTTTCAGAAATTTCTCTAGTGTTAAAGAAATTCTTTTGCGCTTCTGCTCTGTATTTTTCTTTATAATGATAAATGGAAGCAATAGAAGGCAAGTGAAAAATATTATAGCTTAGTATCGACAAGGTAATATTGGTATTAGTTGATATCGAAGACGCTCTTTTTTTGAATTCTTTAGTAGTTTCTCCAAGGGAAACGTCATCATTACATCCAGTAAAAATAAGAAGTTGAAGCATTAAAATGAATGGTAATTTATTTTTCATGTATCTATTTTGTTTAAAGTGAATCCTCAATAAGAAGGTATCTTTCTTACTATCAGTGTTTAAACTTAATACATTTTTAAGTAAGATAAAAATAAATAGGTAGATTCCTTAAGAGAAACTTTTGGAAGAAAAGAAAAAGGTAGTGTTAGCAAGTAAAACTTACCTAAGAAGAACTGTTTTAAAAAATTAGTTGAATTAGGTAAGTTATAATTTAAAGCATGTTATTTGTGTTTATCAGAATAACGCTTCCATAGCGCTGTTTGATGACTTTCTAAACTTATTTTTCTACCATTGATAAAGGCAAATGAGATTTTATTTGTTCTCATATCTAAAGCATCTCCTTTAGAAATAAAAAGCGTTGCATCCTTTCCTTTTTCCAAGGTTCCAACCATATCGCTAATTCCTAATATTTTAGCGTTATTAGCAGTAATCATTTTTAAAGCTTCTTCTTTCCCTAATCCGTAAGCAGCATAAGTTCCTGCATAAAAGGGGAGGTTTCTTGTACTCATACGCTCCATTTCTCCACCCATTCCTAAACCTACTAAAATTCCTTTATCAGCTAAAATTTTAGCTGATTTAAAAGGAAGATCGTAGTCATCGTCTTCTGTAGGAGGTAGCCTATGAGCTCTTTCTAGAATAACAGGGATTTTATATTTTAGCAGTAAATCGGAGACTTTATAAGCTTCTTTTCCGCGAACAATTACCATATTCCTAATTCCTTGCTTTCTAGAAAAAGTGATCGCATCTACTATTTCACGTTCCCCATCTACATGAATAAAAAGCTTTTGAGAATTTATAAAAAGTCCTTTTAATGCTTCAAATGGTAGGTTTTTAGGAAATTTGCTTCCTTTTAAGTAATTTTTTGCTTTTTCAAAGTAAGAAGTTAATTCTTTTATTGTTTCTATATATTTTGTATTACTTTTAGCAATTCTAGGTTCTCCCATCCACCACTTACCAGTGTAGGTGATTCCGCTAGGCCAGTTAACATGGATAGCATCATCTTGTTTCAGAATGGCGTCTTCCCAGTTCCAAGCATCCAATTGAACAATAGAAGATGTACCAGAAATTAATCCGCCTCTAGGAGTAGTTTGAGCTATTAAAACGCCGTTTGGGCGCATTGTTTCTATAATTCTACTTTCTGCGTTATAAGCTATAATACTTCTTATGTGTGGATTTAAAGTACCTATTTCTTTTTCATCTCTAGAAGCTTTTACGGCATCTATTTCCCCTAATCCGAGTGTTGTATTTGCAGCTATAAACCCAGGGTAGATATGCTTGTTTTTAGCATTGATGACAGTTCCTTGTCTTGCTATTTTAGTTTTATTAGAACCAATAAAATGTATTTTTCCTTTAGAAATTATAATGAGAGAGTTTTCAATAATTTTTCCATTGCCCAGATGTGCAATTCCTCCTTCAATACTGTAGTCATTACTTTGCTGAGGAGCAGGTACTTGTTGAGAATTACTATGATTGATTAAAAAGAAATATAAGAGTATGAAGATATGGTTTTTCATTATTTTAAAGTTTCGCAATGGAATAATTCGTGTATCTTTTTTGAAGGGGCTTGCATTTTGCTACCTTTTATCTTTTCGTGAAGCATCATGTTAATCAATAAACTTCTTTCTGTTTTAATTGATTTTCGTTGCGCTAAGTCTTTTTTTAAGTCAAAATAAACTCTTCCCTCAATAATAGTTTTTTCAGGTTTAGAATAGATAGATAGAGGATTTCCACTCCATAAAACTAAATCGGCATCTTTGCCTAGTTTAATACTTCCCACTTTATCATCTATATGTAATAATTTAGCGGGGTTAATAGTTATGGTTTTCCAAGCTTCTTCTTCAGATAAGTTACCATATTTGATTGTTTTAGCAGCTTCTTGATTAAGTCTGCGAGCCATTTCAGGATCATCGGAATTAATGGCAACAGTGATCCCTTTTGAATGCATGATTGCTGCATTGTAAGGAATGGCATCATTGACTTCATATTTATACGCCCACCAATCAGAAAAAGTAGAAGCTCCAACTCCGTGAGTTTTCATTTTATCAGCAATTTTATAGCCTTCTAAAATATGTGTAAAAGTGTTTACTGTAAAGTTAAATCTCTCGGCAACTTTCATAAGCATATTAATTTCAGATTGGACATAAGAATGGCAAGAAATAAAGCGTTTTTTATTTAATATTTCGGCCAATGTTTCTAGTTCGATATCTTTCCGATACGGTTTGCCGTTTTTCTTTAATTTGTCATATTCTTTCGCACGCGTAAAATAATCTATATATACTTGTTCTACTCCCATTCGAGTTTGAGGAAATCGAGTACCGTTTTGACTACGAGACTGTTTTACATTTTCTCCTAAAGCAAATTTGATAAACTTAGGAGGATTGCGATAAATCATATTATCAGCGTTTTCTCCCCATTTTAGCTTTATAATAGCAGAACGCCCACCGATGGGATTTGCAGAACCATGTAAAATTTGAATAGAAGTAACTCCTCCAGCTAAGTTTCTATAAATATTTATATCTTCAGGATTTACTACGTCTTCAATAGTTACTTCAGCAGAAGAGTTTTGACTCCATTCGTTGACAGAGTGAGTTGCAATATGTGAGTGTTCATCAATAATACCAGCAGTTAGGTGTTTGCCAATACCGTCAATAACTTTTGCCCGTTCATTAAATAAGTTTTTTCCAATTTTATGAATTTTTCCGTTTTTTATAAGTACATCGGTATTTTTTAAAATGCCCTCTTTTTCGCCAGTCCAAACAGTAATATTTTTAAAAAGGAGTAGTTCCTGTTTAGGAATCTTCTTTAATCCGTAGCCTGTATTTGGATATGTGATAGGAAGCACTATAGGATAAGGCGCCTTTTGGTTATTTTTAGGAGGGAGGTTGCTTTTTTCATTTTTGTTTATTCTGATAGCTGACCATATACTTTCATATCCTTTTTCGTCAATTGCTTTTCCTTGGATTAAATCAGTATTTGAAACATTAGCAGTTAATCGTATGAATTTATCAGCGCTGTTCTTAGCAGGAATGGTAGCAAAAATCCAATTGTCTTGGAAAGAGAGCTTTGAAGGAATTGTTTCTTTACCATTTATAGAGAAAACTTTGTATGAAGTTCCTTTTCTTGTTACTTGTATTTCATAAGATTCTCCATTTAAGGAAAAATTATAGCTTCCTGTGATGTCTTTGTTATTTATAGGGTAAATAATGTTTTTGTCTCCTTGCGTCCAGTTTTCATACAAAATAGTGTTATGATCAAAAATATCTCCTGAAGTAATTAAAAAATTAGCAAAACTATTTTTGTTTAAATTCCCAATAGTTGTTTTCCCTAAGATTTTAGCAGGAATGGTAGTTAAAGCTTCTAAGGCTTTGGTTTTATCAAAGCCATAAGTAATGGCTTTTTGTAAGTTCTTAGTGAAATCATTAATATTTTCTAATTTATAAGTCGTTAAAGAGAAAGGAATTTTATTTTTTGATAAAGCAGTGAGATTTGAAGGTTCTTGGTTCCATTTTCTCATATCGCTTAAACTTACGGATTTAGCTAGATACGGATTTGAAACATCATAAGGAGCTCTAAAATTAATAGGAATGATAAATGTAGCATTGGTAGCCTTTATTTCATCAATGTTTTCAAATTCATCACCATTACCAACAATAGTGTATTGAATATTGAATTCATCTCCAATTTTATCAGCTCTTAGTCCATTAAGTTTACCGTTAGCATTAAAAATTTGAGGAAGGTTTTTATTACTATTTAAAGCTTCTAATGCTAAATCTTTATTTTTAGCTTGACCTTTGGCATACCAATTAGCATCATGATAAGTTTGACGTAAAAGTGCCATAGCTCCCATTAAAGAACTAGGGTACACTTGATGAGAGGTATTACTTTTAGAAAAAGATAAGTATTGCGCAGATTTGCCATCTAATATTCTGTAGGAATTGGTGGTATTTGGGTTGATAGAAACAAGTATTCCATTACCTCGAATAATTCCATCTTCTAAATGTGTATTTACGAGTCCAAAGCCAATTTCCAATAGTTCTTTAGCTTGTTTGTTATCAAATTTAAAATAAGAAATAGGGTTGATATCAGGACGGATATGGTCATTCCAGTAATAACCTTTTCGTTCAGCATCATATTGAGTTATGTTGCTATTGTTATTTCTTCTTGTAGGTACTCTTATACCAAAAGTGGAATAGGCATCGATGAATGAAGGATACATACTTTTTCCAGTAAGGTCAATAATTTGAGCCTGCTTGGGAATTTCTAAGTTTTTTCCAACCCCTATAATTTTATCATTTTTAATAATCAGTGTAGCGTCTTCTACTATTTTAGTAGGAGTTATAAATATTTTAGCATTTACAAATGCAGTTATTTTATTAGAAGTAGTTTTTACACCGTCGTTTTTGGGAAAATACTCTTGAGCGCATAATAAGCAGGAGTATAAAAGGAGAAAACTAAAGAATTGTTTTTTCATTTTATGATTAAATTAAGAAAATAAGGCCCTAAAGTTACTCATTTTTAGTTTAATGTTAATTTTCCTATTTTCTGATTGCCAGAGAGCCATGCAGTATTTGTATCAATAAATTGAATAGTGTAATAGTTGTCTTTACTGATTTCATTCCAAGTTAGCCCCCCATCATTTGAAAATGAGATTCCAGTTTTTCCAACAGCAATAATTTCTTGTCCTTTTGTGTTAGGAATGTATTGTACGCAACTTTTATAAGAAGGTTCTTGATTATCAGCAATAAGGTTCCATGTGATACCACCATCTGTTGTAATGGCTTTATTAGCACAATTGTTATAAGGAGAAGCATAGCTTCCACCAATTACAATTCCATTTTTTTGTCATAAAAATCTATAGAATATATTCCTTGAGAACCATTTCCTTGAACTATAGGGGTGTCATATACCGTCCAAGTTTTACCTGTATCTTCAGATTTGAGGATACGTGCTTTTTTTCCCCCAGAAGCGATCCAAACAGTATTGTCAATAATTTTGATATTGGTATTACTTGCGGCAAAAAAGGCTTCTCCTTTTTCAAATTTAGGTAATTGACTACAAGGAATTTTTTGCCAAGTATTTCCTCCGTCAGATGTTAAAATGATTGAAGGGCAATTTTCAATAGGATCACCAACAGCTATTCCATGTTTTCCATCAGAGAAGAATTTCATACTATCATAAAAAAGGTCTTTGTGGTGTTCTATATAAACAAGTTTCTCGCTGTTTTTCGATATTTTATAAAGCAGAGCTGGATTTCCTATAGAAAGTGCAAATAAATTTGAATTATTTAAAGAAACACTTCTAAAATGGGGGATAATTGAATCTTGATAATTTAGCTGTTTTATATGCCAAGATTTGCCTTCATTTAAAGTATAGCCTATATATCCGTTAGATCCTGCAAAATATAAATGATCCTTACTAATGGCATGGATAGCCCTAATATTAGTACTGTCTATGTTGAATTGTTTAATATTAACATATTCCATATTTCTTGTTGTGTAATTTGTTTGGCAAGAATGTAAAATTAATCCGAAGAAAAAAAAGAGTATAAATCGTTTCATTTTTTTACTTTTAATGCGACTAATTTAACAATTTTTGATCTCAATTTATAAATGAAAAAAGCATTAGTGATTTCAGGTGGAGGAAGCAAAGGAGCATTTGCAGGAGGAGTAGCAGAATACTTAATCAAAAAGAAGAAAAAAGAATATGATTTATTTTTAGGAACTTCTACAGGGAGTTTAATGGTTTCTCATTTAGCATTAGGTATGGTTGATGAATTAAAAGAGTTATATACTTCAGTGAATCAGAATTCTATATTTAGCAATAGTCCGTTTAAAGTAAAAAAGGTAAATGGCGCTAAAGTAATAGCAATTCGCCACACAAATACTTTTTGGAATTTTATAAATGGGAGGAAAACTTTTGGAGAAAGTAAAAATTTGAAAAAGCTTATAAAAAAGAATGTTACTAAAGAAATGTATGAAAAAATAAGGAATCATGATAAAGATGTTGTAGTAACAGTGTCGAACTTGACTGCAAATCAAGTTGAGTATAAGTCTATTAAAGAATATTCGTATGATGATTTTTGCGATTGGATATGGGGATCTTGTAATTATGTTCCTTTTATGAGTTTATTAGAAAAAAATAAATGCCAATATGCAGATGGGGGCTTTGGTTGCTTGATACCTATTAGAGAAGCTATTTTACGTGGAGCTAAAGAAATAGACGCTATTATTTTGGAAACAGAGATAACGCAGATAAATAGGTTACCAGCTAGAAATCCATTTTCATTAATGCTAGATGTTTTCGATTTTATGTTAGAACATGTAGAAAGACATAATGTAACTATTGGTAAACTTTCAGCAAAACACAATGATGTAGCCTTAAATTTGTATTATACACCAACAGTATTGACAACAAATTCATTGGTGTTTGATAAAAAGGAAATGAGAAGTTGGTGGAAAGCAGGATATAAGCATGCTAAGAAAAAGCACGACGATACAATGAGCGATTTTAGACCAGAATTAATAGATAACAAAGAGGTGGAGGAAGGAATGGAGTACCTTAAAAAATTATCATAAAATATGAAGTTTGGAAAAGTAAGTCACCCTGAGTTAATCGATTTTTCTTTACCAGAAACGAATAAAGAAACAATACGTTTACTGTCTTCTTATAAGGATCAAAAATCGCTTTCTACATATGTAGGATGTGCAAAGTGGAATAAGGCAGATTTAAAAGGGTTTTATCCTAGAGGGGTAAAGGATGAGTTGGCATATTATTCAAAGCAATTTAACGCAATTGAGTTAAATGCTACATTTTATCGTCAATTTTCAGCAGAACAATTTGTAAAATGGAAATCTAAAACACCAAAGGGTTTTAAGTTTTTTCCAAAATTAGGACAGGAAATAAGTCATTGGAAGCGATTGAGTAAGGTAACAGATGCTGTGAATATTTATTTAGATGCTATAGCGCATTTAGAGGAGAAGTTAGGAACTATTTTTTTACAATTACATAGCAATTTTGGTCCTGATAATTTTGAGAAGTTAAAGGATTTTGTAGAAGCTTGGCCTAAAGGAATTTCGTTAGCGGTTGAGGTACGTCATGAACATTGGTTTTCAGATAAGAATATTTCAATGGAATTATATAGTTTATTGGAAGAAAATAATGTTGCTAATGTATTGGTAGATACAGCGGGTAGGAGAGATATGGTGCATATGAGACTTACGAATAGTGAAGCTTTTATTAGATATGTTGGAGCGAATCACACATCTGATTATAGCAGATTAAATGATTGGGTTTTGAGATTAAAAGAATGGCACGGACTAGGATTGGAGAAAATCCATTTCTTTATTCACCAAAATTTAGAAGTTGAATCTCCATTATTGGCTCGTCATTTTATAAGTGAATTGAATAGAAAACTTGATGTAAAACTGAAACTACCTAATGATAAAAATAATGGGCAAATGAGTTTGTTATAGTAATAGCATACTTTTATATATTAAGCTTTTGAAAAAGAGGGAAGCTTATTATGTATTCCCGTAAAATAAGCTTACTGAGTAATTATATTTTTGTGGCTATAATTTAAAAAGTAACATAGTATGGGAGTTATTGAAAGAAAAGATTTAAAGTATGAGTATTCAGATGTGGCAGCAAATGGAGATGATCCGAAAGAAACAGGAAAAAGAGATCGTGATCGTTTAAATAGACAAGAAAGTTACGAGGTGGTCGATTTTATCAACTCTTTTTGTAAAAAATATGGCTTGACTACTAAAGAAGAAGCTTTAGAGGTAGAAGAATTATTACAAGGAGAAGTGCCATCAGATCTTGTTAAGAAAGAAGACATAACGAATTGGTTGGAAGAAAAATTAGAGCTAGGTAAAAGCGAATAGCTTTTATTAATATAAAGAAGCATGTCATTTTATTAAAAAGCAAAAAACAAGGAGTGATTGAATTCAATCACTCCTTGTTTTTTTTGTAGTAAGCTGTATGATCTCTATTTTAATTCTACGTACATATTATTACGAGTAGGTGTATGTAACTTAGAATTCGAAAACTCTTTAGGAGCATCAAACACGTTTAAAGAAGAGAAGCCTTTTGCGCCAGTTGTAATTAAAGAAATTGTTCTTTCAAGTAAGGGTTCGTTTCTATCTCCCAGTATTCCTAGGTTGCCAAAATTTTCCGGAAGTTCAACAGTAGGACTAAAGCCATCTTTACTGTTAGTGCCATCTTTGTTCACAATTTCTAGGACAATAGGTTGCATGGCCCAATTATGATTCGGATTGGCATCTTTCCTAGTATAGTTTGGAGAATCATATAGAGTTACAGAGCCTACGTATTTACCATGAGTTTTAGTACCTACTTGTTTTACATTTATATAAGGAGCTAATCCATTAATTAAAAGTTCTGAAGCTGAAGCTGAACTATTTGTAGTAATAAAATAGATATTTTCTAATCCAACACTATGAATGGTTTGGGTTACGATTCCATTATCGATTTTATCAGTAAAATTATTTGTAAAATTACTAGTATTAAGATGATCCATTATTTTTTTATTCCAACGTTGGCTGGCGAATATTTGATTGTTGAATTGGCCTGTAATCATACTGGCTAAATAAGTAGCTGTTCGAACGGAACCTCCTCCATTATAACGTAAATCAATAATTAAGTCGGTAATACCTTCATTTTTAAATGTAGCAAATTCATTATTTAATTCATCGTCAAAATCAGTCGTAAAAGAATTGTACATCAGGTATCCTATTTTTTTACCTCCTTCATTAAAAATAGTACTTTTGTGTATGGGATTTTCTGTGTATTGACTTTTATTTAAAGTAATAGTTGTACCATTGGTAATAGGACTTCCATTATTATAATTAGCCAAGGTTATTGTGTAAGAATTTTCTTTAGAAAATAATAAATTTCTATAGTTATTTTTAGTGATTTGCGTACCGTTAACTTCTGTAAATAGCATGCCCCTAGTGATGCCTTTATTTTCGGCGTCTGTACCTGTTACAACATATCTAACATAGCCAAATAATTTAGAGCTATCATTAATAAAGCTATTTAACCCAAATTCCATTCCCGTTGTTTCCGTTGTTCCTTGGAAAGCTTGTTCTAAGGCAATATAATCATCAACAATCCATGACCATTTGTCAGTAATTCCCCTTTCATATAGTAAGTTTTCAAATAAATTAGCAGGGTTTTCGTAACCTTGTAGGTAATTAAATAGTTGTTGATCTGAAGTAAAACGACGATCAGATAAGTCTTCGATTTCTTCTTGCCATAAATAGTAAGCATTCAATCCTTTCCAAACGAAACTTTGTATTTCAACATTTGCAGGAACAGCTTCTTTTTTATCACAAGAAAAAACAAAAAGTACTGTAAGTATAAATAAAGGCAGTTGTATTAATTTCATAGAGATGATAATTTCTTAAATAATTAACGCAATTTATGAAATTATAGTACATATAGTATATAATTTTCCTATTTAAGAAAAGTTTTATTAAACTTTTTCGAGATAAGTAAAAATTAAAAAAGTTTAAGTAAGACCGTTGTTTGAGAAAATAATTTTATCGAGTATTGTAACAAAATATATTCGGTGTCGTCGTAATGCTGTAGGTTGCTAAATATAGCCGTATCGTTTATTAGCAATTACAACAAACTAAACCAAACAAATGAAACAATCAGACTTTATAAAAGCTGTTTTACCATTTAAAAACAAAGTTTTTCGACTAGCCAAGCGGCTATTAGTTTCAACAGAAGAGGCAGAAGATGCAACTCAAGAGTTATATTTCAAGTTGTGGAAAAATAAAGAAAAGCTTAAAGGGTATAAAAATATAGAAGCTTTTGCAATGACAATGATCAAAAATTATTGTTTTGACAGGTTAAAATCGAAGCAAGCAAGTAATTTAACTTTGATACATAATAATTACAAAGAAAAAGAAACGAGCTTAGGTAAGAAAATAGAATACAAGGATAGTATCAATCAAGTACATAAATTGATAGATACATTGCCAGAAAAACAAAGAATTATTATTCAATTAAGAGATATAGAAGAATACGATTTTGAAGAAATAGGGAAAGTTGTAGGAATGAAGCCTACAGCCATAAGAGTAACATTGTCAAGAGCGAGAAAAACGATAAGAGAAGCATTAATTAAACAACATAACTATGGAGTTAGCTAACATAGAAAAGTTAATAGAGAAATACTTAAATGGAGAAACGACTTTGGAGGAAGAAACAGTGCTAAAAAACTATTTCTTATCAGAAGAGGTAGCACCCCATTTACAAGAATACAAAGTGCTATTTGAGTATTTTAAGGTAAGTAAAGAAGAATTTTGTGAAAAAGAGATTCAGTTGAAGCCAAACGAAAGCAAAAAAAAGAATTGGAAATGGTTGTCGATAGCAGCTTCTATAACCTTGCTTTTTAGTATATATATGGGCAATAATTATTACCAACAGAGAAAGATAGAAAAGCAATTTGGACAGGTAAAAGAAGCGCTTGAAATGTTATCGGTAAATTTAAAAAAGAGCGATGAAGCTATTGTAAGTTTATATACATATGAAAATACAGTAAACAAAATTTTTGAAACTAAGTAAATTAAATAAAATCAAGTAAACAATAAAATAATGAGAAAAATAATATTATTAATCGTATTTATAGGAATGTCAAGTGCTAATTTTGGACAATCTATTTTTGATAAATTGGAAGATATGGATGGAGTTTCTTCAGTAATTGTAAATAAAGATGCTTTTGAAATCTTATCTAAATTTAAAGTAGAGAATGATGGGAACGAAGCCGTAGAAATTTTTAATATGATTAAAAATTTGGAGGAATTAAAAGTATTTAAAACGAGTAAATCAAAGGTAGCTGCAGAAATGGAAAGTATGGTGAATGCTTCAATAAAGAAGTCTAAAATGATAGAACTTATGAGAGCCAAAGATGAAGGTTCGCGTGTTAAGATATATGTAGCTTCAGGTAAAAATAAGGATTATGTAAAGGAAGTACTGATGTACGCTAAAGGATTTAAAAAAAATAATGAAGGAAAAAAAAGTATGGATGCAGCAGTAATTTCTTTGACAGGATTAATTGATATTAACAAATTATCAGAAATTGCAGATACCATTGCTAAAGAAAAAAAATAAAAAATGTATTGAATAGAAAGCGTAGTTGATGGTATTTTAATTAGGCTTTTTAATTTTAAAAGAAATTAAAAAATGAAGAAAATAATAAAGCCAATAGTTTATTTATTAGTAGGAATTATTCTTATATCTTGTAAAAATGAATATTCTGTACAGGAATATTTGGTAGAAGCACAAAATAAAGAGGAGTTTATTACTTTTGATATTGCAGGAAGCATGCTACAGTTAAAAAATGGTGTTTCTGATGAAGCAAAAGAAGTGTTACAAACTGTAAAGAAAATAAATATAGCAGTTTTACCTATAGCAGATAATGAAGAAAATTACGATAAAGAAAAAAGCAAGTTAAAAAAGATAGAAAAAAATCCAGCTTATAAGCAATTAATAAGGGTGTCTGATAGTGGTTCAAAAATAAATATTTATTATACAGGAGAGGGTGATAGCGTTAATGAAGTTGTAGTTTTTGGTTATGGAAAGGAAATAGGAGTAGGAATTGCTCGTATCTTAGGAGATAAAATGAAGCCCTCGAAAATCGTAGAAGTAATGAAAGAATTGAAAGTTGACAAGGACAGTGAATTAATCAATGCTTTGAAAAAAGTTTTTGAAAAAAGAAACTAGCACTTTACCATTTTATAAAAAGAAATCTCCATAGTAGTGAAACACTACTATGGAGATTTCTTTTTAACTAGCTATTAACAAGGCAACCAAGTTATTTTATTATTTTTGATGTTTTAAGAAAATGATTATGAGGCTACAAAACATACTTTCAATAATTTTTACATGTACTATATTACTAGCTTTTGGGCAAAATAACACTTCTTATAAAGGAGAAAGGGAAAAGGTTAATGATTTGATTCATACAAAGTTAAAAGTGAGTTTTAACTTTAAAGATAAGGAGTTAAATGGAACGGCATGGATAACGTTAAAGCCTCATTTTTATAAAACACAAGAACTTATTTTAGATGCCAAAGCAATGGTAATTCATAAAATAATGCTGGATACTAGCATATTGAATTATGATTATGATGGTTCAAAACTAGTAATAAAGTTACCTAAGGAGTACAGTAGAGGGGAGGTCTATACTATTTTTATAAGTTATACAGCGCGTCCTGAAAAGGTAAAACAAAAAGGAAGTGTAGCGATTACAGAAGCAAAAGGACTTTATTTTATTGATGAAGATAAAAGTAAAGGGAAATCTCCTCAAGTTTGGACGCAAGGAGAAACGGAAGCAAGTAGTTGTTGGTTTCCAACGATTGATGCTCCGAATCAAAAAACCTCTCAAGAAATTTACATGACAGTTCCTAGTAAATACGTTACCTTATCTAATGGGAAGTTAGAAAAACAAACAGAAAATGCTGATGGAACACGTACTGATTATTGGAACTTTGAAAAAAAGCATGCTCCTTATCTATTTTTTATGGGCGTAGGAGATTATGAAATTGTAAAAGATAATTATAAAGATATTCCAGTTCATTATTATGTAGAAAAAGAATATGCTCCGTATGCAAAACAAATATTTGGATTGACTCCAGAAATGATAGGCTTCTTTTCTAAAATAACAGGCATACCGTATCCATGGAATAAATATCATCAAATTGTAGGGCGTAACTATGTAAGTGGTGCCATGGAAAATACAACTGCCGTAATTCATGGAGAGAGAGCTTATCAAAAACCAGGGCAGCTAATAGATTATAATCGCCAAGAAAATACAATTGCTCATGAAATATTTCATCATTGGTTTGGAGATTTAGTAACGGCTGAAAGTTGGAGTAACTTAACGGTAAATGAGAGTTTTGCTAATTATAGCGAGTATTTATGGAGAGAATATAAATATGGAAAAGATGATGCTGATGCACATTTGTTAGAAGCTGTAGAAGGATACAAAAGTGGGCAAAATTATGATAAACATTTGGTTCGCTTTACATATTCAAATAGAGAAGATATGTTTGATGCCGTCAGTTATAATAAAGGAGGGGCTATTTTACATATGTTGAGAAATTATTTAGGAGATGAAGCTTTTTATGCAGGTTTGAATCGATATTTAGAAGATAACAAGTATAGTACAGGAGAAGCACATCAATTACGTTTGGCTTTTGAAAAGGTAACGGGAAAAGATTTGAATTGGTTTTTTAACCAATGGTATTTTAATAGTGGACATCCTAATATAACGGTTTCGTATGATTATAATATTCTCGAAAAAACGGTATCTGTTAATGTTGTTCAAACTCAATTGAAAGAGTTTAAATTTCCATTGGCAATAGATATTTTTGAAAAAGGAAAAAAGAAGCGTCATCATGTTTTTGTAGAAGGAAAAGATGCTTCGTTTAAATTTTCTTATGAGAAACAACCTGATTTAATCCAAATAAATGCTGATGGAGTTTTGTTGTGTGATATTAATGAAAATAAAGTATTAAGCGATTATATTTATCAATTAAAGCACGCTGAAAACTATGCACATCGTAAAGAAGCTTTATTGGAAGTAGCAAAAAAGCAAGAGGATAAAAAGGCTTTTAATGCAATTGCAGGGGCTATAAATGACCCTTATTATAAAATAAGAATACTGGCATTAGAAAATATAAACTTAGGTAATAAATATGCTAAGAAAAACGTAATTGAAGAAATTATTAAAGTAGCGGAAACTGATACAAAAACACTGGTACAAGCTGCCGCTATTGAAACGTTAGGGAAGTTGATAGATCCTGCGTTAAAACGAGTTTTTATGAAAGGATTGCAGAGCAGTTCCTATTCCGTTTTAGGAAAATCGTTGGTAGCAATGTATTATATAGACAAATCAATGGTAATTAAAAAATCTAAAGAGTTACCTAATGAAGTTCGTGAGTTAATAGCAATACCTTTAACTCGCATTTATATAGAAGAGCAAGATGATAAAGAACTTGTTTTTATTGCTAAAAATATTATGTCAGGAATGTTTTTAGGAAATGATAAAGTTACTCAGTCTTTGTACAAAAGAGCTTATGAAAAAATAGGGAAAAGTAATAATACAAAAGCAATACTAAATTTAGTAAATGATATTGTTGCAAAAGGAAAGCAGTATAAGCAATATGATTTTGATAAAGTTGGAGTTAATTTATTAAGACAGATGATCGTATTTCAAAAGGATAGAAATACTGCAAATAAAGAAAAAAATATAGCAGTTATAAAAAATGCAATGGCCAGATTATTAGAATAATTTAAAGAAGAAATAAATAGTTGAAAAACGAACTGGTGTGGCACAATAATTGTCTTTTTCAGCGAAACTAAATTTTATGAATAAAATACTACTATTTTTACTTTCGGCAGGTGTAATAATGTCATGTAATAGTGTAAAGACTACTCAGAAAGCAATTAACTCTGGTGATTATGAAAAAGCAATTTCCTTATCACTAAAAAAATTAGAGAAAAATAAGAAAAAGGAAAAAAATCAGCCATATGTGGCAATGTTGAAAGAAGCTTTTCAAAAGGCAGTAACAAGAGACAAAAGTAGAATCGAATTTTTAAAAAAAGAAGCAAATCCATCAGATTTTAGAAAGACATACGAATTGTATTTAAAGTTAAATAATAGGCAAGAAAGAATAAAGCCTCTATTACCTTTATTTAATTATAAAACAGGGAAAGAGGTCAATTTTAATTTTGTTAATTACGATCAATCTATTTTAGAAACAAAGGAAGAATTATCGGAATATTTATATAATAAGGGAGCAAGTTTATTGAAAGAAGGTAGTGATGATAAGTTTATATACAGAGAGGTATTTAAAGACTTGGAATATATAAGTAAAATTAACCCTAATTATAAGGATATAAAAAATATGATGAAAGAGATACATGTTAAAGGAACAGATTATGTATATGTGTCGATTAATAATGAAACCCAACAAATCATACCAAGTCGATTAGAAGAAGATTTATTGGCAATGGATACTTATGGATTGAATAATTTTTGGACGGTATATCATACCAATAGGAGCAAGTATATAGATTACGATTTTGATTTGGAATTAAACCTAGTAAAAATTAATATTTCACCAGAACAAGTACATGAAAAAGAAATTATTAGAGAGAAGCAGATCAAAGATGGCTATGAATATTTGCTTGATAGCAAAGGGAATTATGTAAAAGATAGTTTAGGATATAATATTAAGGTAGACAAACTTTTAAATGTAAGATGTGAGTTGTATAGGTTTACGCAATTTAAAAGTTGTATGGTTCAAGGAGTAGTAAACTATATAAATAACTATAGTAATAAATTGATAAGAAGTTTTCCCATTCAAAGTGAATTTGTTTTTGAACATTCCTATGCAAATTATACAGGAGACAAAAGAGCTTTAGAAACTTCCTTTTTAAACTTAATAAATTTAGATGCTATTCGTTTTCCAACAAACGAGCAAATGGTTTATGATACAGGAAAGGATCTAAAGGAAAAATTAAAATACATTATTCGACGAAATAAATTTAGAAACTAGGCTAGGTAATGAACTCAGAAAACCTAAGTCTCAGTAAGTATTTGTTTTAAATGGATTTATTCTCTCAGTTTAGCGAAGTACCTCAAAACTTACTACCAGAGGGTGGAGTAGTTTATTATTATGGAGTTATATTATCAAAGCAAGAAGCAGATAATTTTTATAAGGTTTTGTTGGATACTATACGATGGGAAAATGACGAAGCAATCGTTCAAGGGAAACATATTACAACAAAGCGAAAAGTAGCTTGGTATGGAGTGGAGCCTTTTACGTATCATTATTCTAATATAACCAAGAAGGCATTGCCTTTTACAAGCCCGTTGCTAGTGTTGAAAGAACGTATTGAAGCTAAGACAAAAGAAACGTATAATTCGTGTTTATTAAATTTGTATCACACAGGCTTAGAAGGAATGGGATGGCATTCGGATGGAGAAAAAGAATTAAAGAAGAATGGGGCAATAGCTTCTCTTACTTTAGGAGCCGTTCGTAAATTTGGTTTTAAGCATAAAAAAACAAAGAAAACGAAATATGTTATTTTAGAACATGGAGCGCTACTTCTTATGAAAGGAGAAACTCAAGATAATTGGTTACATCGTTTACCACCTACGAAAAAGGTGCATACACCAAGAATCAATTTAACATTTAGAACCATAAAAAAATAAGCTCCTAATTAATTAGGAACTTATTTTTGGGTATTTATTTTATTTTTTGAAAAAAAGTAAAATTATACTCTGGTAGTAAGTTCGGGTGAGCAATTTTGATAATGTCTTTTAGTACTAAATCAGGGCGTGTAGGTCCTAGCTCAAAGTAAAGAATTCCTCCAGAAGCTCCTTTCTTTAGATTGGAAGTATAAATATTATTTGTTTTAAAAGCATTAAATTCTCCATAATGTTGATTACTAGCGAGTAGCTGTTTTGTAGAAGAAAAATAGCCAGGAGAAATCCAATAATCAGCATTTTTACCTTTGTCTAATATTGTTTCAAAGCTTAAAGATAAGCTTCCTTTCCCTTTAGTGTCTGACCATAGATAATTTGTATTAGCATCTTTTAAGTATTGAGCAACAAAACTATTTCCAGCAGGTAAATTCCAAATATCTTTATTCATAATAGCTCCTGATAAAATAGATGGTTTGCGTACAGCATTTTTAGCAATGCTTTTGGCTTTAGTATAATTTTTTTCTATAACATTAAAAATACTGTCAGCTCTTTTCTGTTCATCGAATAAAACTCCGAAAAACTTGATCCACTCGGCTCTTCCTAAAGGAGTTTCTTCCAGCCAGTCTCCGTTCATAATAGTTTTGATACCTGATTTTTCAATTGTTGTATATGCTTTATTTATTGAGTTAACAGAAAAACCAACAACTAAGTCAGGGTGTAAATCTATTAGTATTTCGGTGTTTAAAGAATGCTCCTTGCCAATATCTTTAATAGCCCCTCTAGCTATTAGTTCCCTTGTTTTTTCTGATGAGATATATTTAGTATGTGGAAAGCCAACTATAGTGGTTTCCTTTTGAAGGAGCTCTAACATAGGAATGTGGGTGGTACTAGTAACTACAACCTTATTGATAGGCACTTTAATAGCATTTTTAGCAGTATTAGGCGAAGTACTCTTATGAATAGTGTATGCAAATTCTCGTTTAGCATTTCTGTAAGGGCTTTTTATCAGTAAGGTTTTAGTAGCTCCATCATCAATAATATCGAAACCTTTTGCATACTTGATAGTTGATAAAGAGTTGTACTCTTTAATTTCAGTTTTTGCAGCTTTTTTGCAAGAAAATAATAATAAAAAATGAAGTAAAATAAGGGAATAATATTGTTGTTTCATGAAAATATTTTTAGACAAGATTACAAAACTATTCTGTAATAACAATTTTTAAATTACATTTGCTTCGATTTTGGTTTTAATATTCAGAATATTAAATTAAAAGGGAATTCGGTTAAAGTCCGAAACTGTTCCCGCAACTGTGAGCTAAAAAAGGTTATAACTGTAACTTTTACCACTGTTTATTTATAAATGGGAAGGTTGGTTATAAAACGCAAGTCAGGAGACCTGCCATTATCAAAAAATAAAAAACTTTCGGGATAAAAGTTGACGTATTTATGAGGGGACATATATTTTATATAGTATTTTTTATCATTGCATTTAATTCTTTTGCTCAAAATGATTCTATATCAAATATTTTGAAAGAAGTCGTAGTTCGAGGAAAAAAGGTAACTAACGGAGGTGTTACGGTAGGACAAAAGAGTTTGAGAATAGGCATCAAACAATTGAAGAAGAATCCTTCAAATTTTACGAGCTTATTAAGATATAATAGTCCAATAGCTTTAAAAGATTATGGAAATGGGGGGGTGAGTACAGCACGTTTTAGAGGTACATCTGGCTCAAATACTGTAGTTTTATGGAATGGAATTCAAATAAATAGTTTAGGAAACGGTCAAGTAGATTTTAATTCCTTGCCTGTAAGTGTTTCCGATGAGGTGATTGTAAACAGTGGGGGCGGAAGTGCTAAGTATGGCTCAGGAGTTATAGGAGGAGCTATTCATTTGAACGATAACTTAAATTTTAAAGAACATAAAAACTTCCAGTTATTTTCTTCGTACGGTAGTTTTAACACAACATCAAATTTTTTTAAAACGAATATAGGAGTAGGTAATGTAGCGATAAAACTATCTTCTACAATTAATTATTCTAAGAACGATTATGAATATATTGATACGAGATACAAAAATTCAAACGAACATCTTAAAAATGAAAATGGAGCTTATAAAAATTATGGTATTAATTTTGGTATAGGGTATCAGTTTTCAAAAAAAAACCAGCTTTTCTTTTATACCACAGGATATTATGGAGATCGTTTACTCTCTAGCGGCTTGCCTAACCCAGCTTCTGGTAGTGAGAGAAATGAAGATTTTAATCAAAGAAATTTAGTAAAATGGAGATATTCCTTTTCAAAATTTACACAGTTGGTAAATGTATCTTATCTAACGCAAGAGTACCGGTACTACACAAACAAAGATACGAAAAGATTTAATTTCGGAAGTTCAGAGCAGTATGGTATAAATTATAGCTTAAATTATAAATTTTCAAATCTCCTTAATGTCAAATATGCCATGATTTATGATTGGGTTAAGGGTAAAACGAATAAAATATTACCGAAATACAGAAAAGTATTTTCTTTTTTAGGAGAAATAATATATAAACCAACGAACACATTAACTACAGCTTTCAATTTAAGAAAAGAGTTGAATTCTGATTTTTCAGTACCGCTGTCACTTTCATTAGGAGCTACCCAGCAAATGACGGATGGAATTTCGTTAAAAGGAAATGTGTCAACCAATTACAGAGGTCCTACATTCAATGAATTATATTGGCCGATCATAGGGAATTTAAATTTACTTCCTGAAAAGGCAATTCAAGGAGAAATAGGAATTGATTTTAAAAATGAGAATATAAAAATTTCGGCAACGGCATTTTATATCAATACTAAAGATAAGATACTGTGGCTGCCTACAGGAGGAACTAATTTATGGAAACCTTCAAATGTAGCTGATGTGATTAATAAGGGAATGGAAGCGTTTTTTGATTGGCAATTAAAACTCAATAAGCATCATATAAAACTTTCGTCAAATTATTTGTTTACAATTGCTAAAGATAAAGGTAGCAATACAATATTACCATATGTACCGAAGCATTTATTGAATTTTAATATAGATTATAGGTATAAATGGTTAGGAATGTATGTCCAAAGCCTGTATGAAAGCAAAGTATATACTAACGGAATTAATTTAGATTTTTATTCATTGAATGAGCTAAGTGTTAGTAATATAGGATTTAATGCTAGGGTTTTTAATAAAAAAGCGAATAAAGTATCGATAGGGGTAAAAATCAATAATATCTTTAACGAAGCTTATTATTTCTCAAATTTACGTCCAATGCCAGGTAGGAATTTTAATATAAACATAAACCATAAATTTTAAATACAAATGAAAATTACAAAGCTAATTTTAAAACTATTCATAATAAGCTTAGTTTTTACATCATGTTCTAGTGATAATAATGATTTACCTCAGTCTTTAGGAAGCTACGACAATGGTATTATTGTTAGTGCGGAAGGAAACTTTGGAAATAAAGATGGATCAATATCTTATATAGATGAAGATTTAAATAGTTTGGCAAGAACTTTTATTTATACAGGAGTTAACAATAGTCAATTAGGAGGTTTGATACAATCTATTACATTTAGTGATACAGATGCATATATCATATTAAATGATGCAAATACGATTGTTGTTGTAGATCGATATACTTTTAAAAAGAAATCTGAAATTAAAACAGGTTTAAAGAACCCAAGATATATGGCAATTAGTAATGGAAAAGGTTATATAACAAACTGGGGAGATGGAGCTACTACTACAGATGACTATGTTGCAGTATTAAACTTATCAACGAATACTTTAGAAACTGGAACTATTTCTTTAGACAACGGTGTAGAGCGCATTTTAGCTAAAGAGAATAAGTTATATGTTTCTCATTTAGGAGCTTATTCGTCTAATAATATTATTTCTATAATAGATTTGGCGGCAAATAATGCAGTTACAAAAGTTACAGTAAAAGATAATCCGGATGAAATATTTTTTGACAACCAAGGAAATTTAGTAGTACTTTCTGAAGGGAAACCATTAACCTATAATGCTGATTATACTAGTGTATTAACCTCTACATCTTCTGCTATATCTTTTATAAATTTAGCTACTGCTGAGGTTGTAAAGGAGTTGCAGTTTTCTGAGAATAAGAGAAGTACGAAAATGTATATTGCAAATGGTAAGATATATTATTATTCGCCATCAGAAGAAAAAGTATATCAGATAGAAGAAAACGCAACAGAATTAGCTAAAGAAGGTGTTGAAGTTGGAAAAATTTACGGAATGGCTGTTAAGAATAACGATTTATATACAGTAGAGTATGCTTTTAAATCTTTGAGTAAATTATCCGTAATAGATTTAATAACAAAAGAAGAAAAATACGGAACAGCGGTAGGTTTAGGAGCATCTAAAATATATTTTAATTAAGCTTCTCTATTAAAGGTTTTTAAAGATAGTATGATATGATTTTAAATAAAATACTTACTAAAAGTTAAGAGATGTTAAGTATTTTAAATTAAAACCGTAAAAATTGATAGATTTTTGATAATTCTCAAAATTTAAAATAATAGAATTATTATATTTGCTGCCGCCAAATATTTAAGAAGAAGAATGCTAATAGATTATAAGAATTATAGTTTATAATAGTAGTTATGAAATAGGGATTCGTTTTGAATTTTATAAGAACCTTCCCCTGAAGAATCTATAAACGTTGGTTTGTAGTCGAAAAGCCCCTTTTTGGGGCTTTTTTATGTTAGAAATTTCGATTTTAAGCGATGGTTAGGAACCATGCAACTTTCTCTTTTGCCAAACCATTTGTATCTTCTCTTGGCAATAAAGTCATAGACCATATTTCGTATAAATTCAGGGAATATCCAAAAGAGCAAGGTAACTTTCCACCAACCTCCAAATTCGTTCATGATTTTTAAGATAGCAGTAGATTTTATATCATAAGAAATAGCCGGTTCATATAAAATAATAGAGTCAATTTCAATAGTATTTATTCCTATTTTATGAATGATAAACTTACCTGTATCAGATTGTAGTGAGGCAAAAACAAAAGCATCCGCTTTATCATATTGAATCACCTTAATAACAGCATTGTTACATAAGTTACAAATTCCATCAAATAAAATAATCTTCTTATTAAGGGGTAGTTTCATTATGAATAATATAAAATAGTTTTACAGCAAATTTATGTAACAAAATAGTATAAGCAACGTCTTATGATCAGTAATTGATAAAATAGCATCTTTTTAATATAAAACTAACCCAAAAATATGATAGATATAAAAGGACTTCATAAGTCTTATCCAATAGGCAAAGATTCTTTACATGTTTTAAAAGGAATTGATTTACACATTAAAGAAGGAGAATTTGTTTCTATTATGGGATCTTCTGGATCAGGAAAGTCAACATTGTTAAATATTGTTGGATTATTGGATTCTCATGATGAAGGAGCGTATTATTTAAATGGGGAATTGATAGAGAACTTAAATGAAAAAAAAGCGGCAATTCTTAGAAATAAATTTTTAGGTTTTATTTTTCAATCCTTTAATTTGATTTCATACAAGACAGCATTAGAAAATGTAGCATTGCCACTATATTATAAAGGAGTTCCAAGAAAGGAACGTGCCCAAATAGCATTGGATTACTTGGAGAAAGTGGGGCTAAAAGATTGGGCAAATCATTTACCTAATGAATTGTCAGGAGGACAAAAACAAAGAGTTGCAATAGCTCGTGCCTTAGCTACTAAGCCTAAAGTAGTTTTAGCAGATGAACCAACAGGAGCTTTAGATTCTACCACTACAAATTCAGTAATGGATTTGCTAAAAGAAATCAATGATGAAGGAATGACTGTTTTTGTAATTACACATGAAGAAGAGGTAGCAGAGCAAACAAAAAGAATAGTTCGATTAAAAGATGGTGTAATTATTAGTGATGAGTTAACAGGAGTTACATCAAAAGCCGTTTAATTATGTTTGATTTAGATCGTTGGAGAGAAATATTTCAAAGTATTAGTAAAAATAAGTTGCGTTCAGCCTTATCAGGATTTACGGTAGCTTTTGCTATTTTATTGTTTACACTTTTATTTGGTATAGGAAATGGCTTGCAAAATACATTTAAAAATGAGTTTGCAAAAGATGCTATTAATTCTATTTATATATGGCCCAATAGAACAACAAAGCCTTATAAAGGAAAACAAAGTGGAAGAAAAATTCAATTTAAAAATGAAGATTTTGAATTTTTAAAGGAAAGATATGCAGATCAAATTCAAATGATAAGCCCACGAATACAAAGAAATGTTCAAGTAGTGTATAAAGAAGAGCAAGATACTTACACCTTAAGAGGAGTATATCCTAAATATGATTTATTAGAGTCTGCTCAAATTACAGAAGGTCGCTTTTTAAACTTAAGAGATGTCAAACAAAAATCAAAAATTGTTGTGATTGGAAGAATGGTAGAAAAGGATTTATTTGGTCAATTAAGTGCTTATGGAAAAGAATTGAATATTGGAGGAATTGTTTATAGAGTAATTGGTGTTTTTTCAGATCCAGGAGGAGATAGTGACGAGAGGTTTATTTATACTCCATTTACAACAATGCAGCAGATTTATGGAAATAATGATCATATAGACGAATTTGGTATGACTTATAACCCTGAACTGAGTATTGATGAAGCAATAGCATTTAGTAATAAAATGCGAAAAGAATTAAAAGAAAAACATGATATAGCACCCAATGATCAAAGAGGAATTAGGGTAAGGAATTACGCTTCTGATAATAAGGAGGTTTCTGGAATGATCGTTGGCTTAAGTATTCTTATTTTAATCATAGGAATGGGAACATTAATTGCTGGAGTAGTAGGTATTAGCAATATTATGGTATATGTGGTTAAAGAACGGACTAAAGAATTAGGAATAAGAAAGGCAGTAGGAGCAACTCCTAAGGTGATTGTTTCTATGATTTTGCTAGAGTCAGTATTTATAACAGCGTTATCTGGGTATGTTGGATTAATGATAGGTGTAGGAATTTTGGAGCTGATAGGCCCAAGTTTGGAAGACTATTTTATTTTAAATCCAGGAGTTTCAACACCAGTAGTGGTGGGAGCCACAATAACTTTAATTATTGCCGGTATTATTGCAGGGTATTTACCAGCTAAAAGAGCAGCAAGTATCAAACCTATTGTAGCATTAAGAGCAGATTAGTATGAAATTTTTATTTGACAAAGACACTTGGCAGGAGATTTACGGTAGTATTCGTAAAAATAAAACAAGAACGGCAATTACCATTTTTGGAGCGTTTTGGGGGATATTGCTATTAGTAGGATTATTAGGAGCTGCTAAAGGGATAGAAAATGGTTTTAATAGTATGTTTGGAGATTTTGCTACAAACAGCGTTTTTATGACGGGAACAAGAACGTCGAAGGCATTTAAAGGATTCCAAGAAGGGAGGAAAATAAACTTGACGATAGGTGATGTTGAAAAAATTCGCAAAGAAGTAGAAGGGGTCGAGTTTGTAGTTCCTCGAAATGTAACTGGAAATCAAGTTATACATGGATTGAAATCAGGTAATTTTACCATTTTTGGAGA
Organism: Tenacibaculum maritimum NCIMB 2154; assembly: GCF_900119795.1. Lineage (NCBI taxonomy): Bacteria > Pseudomonadati > Bacteroidota > Flavobacteriia > Flavobacteriales > Flavobacteriaceae > Tenacibaculum > Tenacibaculum maritimum. The sequence goes on along the minus strand of NZ_LT634361.1, from coordinate 1,834,407 downwards.
CTATCCGTTTCTAGATAAGGTTCAAAAGAAAAAGTTAACTTCAGGGCGTTTTATTAATGAAAGTGATATCAAAGAAAATAAAAAAGTATGTGTAATAAGTAGCGAAGTTTACAAACAGTTATACGATAAAGAAGAAGAAGCATTAGGAACTTATATTAAAATTAATAATATAAACTATTTAGTTGTAGGGGTATATAAGCCAGGTAGGTTTGAAGGAGCTAATAATATACACATTCCGTTTAGCACTTTTAAGTTAGTATATAATACAGGTGATAAATTTGAATGGATGGTCATTACAGGGAATCCAAATAATGATATCGTACAATTGGAGTCTGATATAAAGCTTTTACTTAAGAATTTACACAAGATCCATCCAGAAGATAATAGAGCTTTTAGAGGGTTTAATTTGGGTAAAGAAGTAGCAAAGGTAACAGGGTTTTTAAAAGGGATGCAATTTTTAACTTGGTTTGTAGGAATTGCAACACTAATAGCAGGGGTTTTTGCAATAGGAAATATTTTATTAATAACCGTAAAAGAGCGTACAAAAGAAATAGGTATTCGTAGAGCTTTGGGGGCAACGCCAGGAAAGATAAAGCAGCAAATAATATTAGAGTCTGTATTTTTAACCTTATTAGCAGGGTCTTTAGGAATTATAGCAGGAGGAGGAGTGTTAATGATTATTGATAAATTAAACTTATTGACGAATCCTACCGTAAATATTCCAATAGTTTTAATAGCTTATGCTGTGTTAGTTACATTAGGAACATTAATAGGATTTATTCCTGCCTATATGGCAACAGTAGTACAACCTATTGAAGCATTAAGAGAAGAATAAAAGCACATCAATTAACAAGAATAAATAAAAACAAATGAAAAAAATAATCATTTTTGGTGGAATAGCATTGGCACTAATCGCAGTATTAATTTGGTTTGGTAAAAAAAATAGTGCCTCTCCTGTTGAATATGAAACAGAAAGGGCTTTTAAAACAACTATAGTAAAAAAGAGCGTGGCAACGGGAAAGGTAGTACCTTTAGAAGAAGTAGAAATTAAGCCTCAAATAACAGGTATTGTAGATAAAATTGTTGTAGAAGAAGGTGCTATCGTAAAAGCAGGAGATTTGATAGCCACGGTAAGGGTAGTTCCTAATGTAGCTTCTTTAAATAGAGCCAATGGAAGCGTGAAAAATGCTAGATTGACATTTGATAATGCAAAAACTCAATTTGATAGAAACAAGAAGCTATTTGAAAGCGGGGTTATATCTCGTCAAGCATTTGAAAATTCAGAGTTAAGCTATAACAATGCTAAACAAGCTTTACGAAACGCTCAGTCCGATATGGATATTATTAGAAAAGGAACAACAGCAGGTTTAGGGAGTGCAGCTAATACGAGTATAAGAGCTACAACTTCAGGAATGGTGGTTGAAATCCCAGTTAAAAAAGGGTACCAAGTAACGCAAACAAATGATTTCAATGCTGGTACAACAATAGCTCGTATAGCAGATATGACGAAAATGATTTTTGAAGGTAAGGTAGACGAATCAGAGGTAGGTAAGTTAGTAAAGGGAACGAATATAGAAGTTGCTTTAGGAGCTATAGAAAATAAAAAGTTCCCAGCAGTATTAAATTTTATAGCCCCTAAGGGAACCGAAGAAGCTGGAGCTGTTCAGTTTAAAATAAAGGCAGATGTGTCTTTAGATGATAAGTATTTTATAAGAGCTGGATACAGTGCTAATGCTGAGATCGTATTGGCTAAAAAAGATAGCGTTTTATCTATAAAAGAAGCTTTATTGCAGTTTGATAGAAAAACAGAAGATCCTTATGTAGAAGTTAAGATTGGTGATCAAAAGTTTGAAAGAAAAGATTTGAAATTAGGACTTTCTGATGGGGTTAATGTAGAAATTTTAGAAGGTGTTACAGAAGAAGATGATATAAAAATCTGGAATAAAGTAACGGATAGTGATAGAAAATAAAAAATAAGCAAATATATTTTAAGAGAAGAGAGTACTGATTGTAGTAGCTCTCTTTTTTTGCTAAAATAAATACGTTTTTTACAGTATATGTGTATTTATAACATACTTGAGTTCTCTGAAAATTGAAAAGCCATCTTAGCCTCTCTAATTTGTTTTGTATCAATTATAATTCCTTTTTCGGGATAAATTAGAGAGGCTAAAAATAGCTTTTAAATGTATTTGTGATTTAGAGGATTAAGAAAACATTTTAGCTACTTTTTCAGCTTTTCTTGTTTCATTATAATCGTAAAACCCTTCTCCAGATTTGATACCTAATTTTCCAGCCATTACCATATTTACTAATAAAGGACATGGGGCATATTTAGGGTTTTTGAATCCATCATATAAAACATTTAATATAGATAAACATACGTCTAACCCAATAAAATCAGCTAATTGTAGGGGCCCCATAGGGTGAGCCATTCCTAGTTTCATCACAGTGTCTATTTCAGTAACACCAGCAACTCCATTATATAAAGTTTCAACAGCTTCGTTAATCATTGGCATTAAGATTCTGTTAGCAACAAAACCTGGATAATCATTTACTTCTACAGGAGTTTTATTAATTTTTTTAGAAAGCTCAACGATAAGTTCCATGACCTCATCAGAGGTATTGTAACCGCGAATTATTTCTACTAATTTCATGATAGGAACAGGGTTCATAAAATGCATTCCTATTACTTTTTCAGGCCTGTTTGTTGCTGCTGCAATTTGAGTAATGGAAATAGAAGAAGTATTAGTAGCTAAAATAGTTTCTTTAGGACATATCTCATCAAGAGTTTTAAATATTTTAAGTTTTAAATCTACGTTCTCAGTAGCAGCTTCTACCACTAAATTAGCAGTTTTTGTTCCAGCTTCAATAGATGTATATGTAGTGATGTTTTTTAGAGTACTGCTTTTATCCTCTTCAGATATTTTTCCTTTTCCAACCATTCTATCTAGGTTTTTAGTAATGGTTGCCATTCCTTTGTCTAAGGCAGTTTGAGAAATATCTATCAGTTGTACGTTATACCCAAATTGAGCGAAAGTATGAGCAATCCCATTTCCCATGGTTCCTGCCCCAATTACAGCGATGTTATTCATAAGTTACTATTTTTTAGTGGGTTTAATTAAAAAGAATCTATAATCATTTGAGCTATGCGAAGAGCTTCTGTACCCTGTTTTAGAGAAACAACGGGAGTTCGATCATTGTTGATGGCATCAGCAAATGACTCTAATTCTTCTAAAATAGCGTTATTAGGAGTTACATTAGGATTGTCAAAATAAATTTGTTTCTTAATACCTTCTGCATTTTGTAAAATCATGGCGAACTCATCAGGATTTTCAGGAACATCTTTCATACGAACTACCTCTGCTTTTTTCTCTAAAAAATCAACAGATATATAAGCATCTCGTTGAAAAAAACGTGATTTTCGCATATTTTTCATTGATATCCTACTTGCTGTTAAGTTTGCAACACAACCGTTCTCAAACTCAATTCTAGCATTGGCTATATCGGGAGTTTCAGAAATGACAGAAATTCCGCTAGCATGCACATTTTTAACTTTAGAATCAACTACGCTTAGTATAATGTCAATATCGTGAATCATTAAATCTAAAACAACAGGAACATCAGTTCCTCTTGGGTTAAATTCAGCCAATCGATGTGACTCAATAAACATAGGCGTATTAATCATTTCTTTAGCGGCAATGAAAGCAGGATTGAATCGTTCAACATGTCCAATTTGACCTCGTACATGCTTTTGACTCGCTAAAGTCCTAATAGCTTCTGCTTCTAATAAGGTATTCGTAATCGGTTTTTCTATAAAAATGTGTTTTCCTTTTTCTATGGCTTGTTTGGCACATTCAAAATGAGACAATGTAGGTGTAACGATATCTACTACATCTACGGAATCAATGAGTTCATCAATAGAAGTAAAGTATTTATAACCAAATTCTTTAGCTATTTTTTTAGCATTTTCAGTAAAAGGATCATAAAACCCTACTAACTCATATTTGTCGGATTGTTGTAAAAGGCGCAAGTGAATTTTACCTAAATGACCCGCACCTAAAACTCCAGCTTTTAGCATATACTGTATTTTTTTTAAGATTAAAAACTGATTTTCAAGAAAGAAAATAACAGCGCTAACAAAGATACACTTTTATAGGAATTTCGTTGTAAATATTATTATTTTAGGCACTTGAAATAACAAATATTAGTGAGAGATACTACCAAACACCAAGGACTTAGAAATCAATTAGCAACCGTATTAAAAGCAAAAGGAATTATAGATGAAAATGTATTAAATGCAGTACGAAAAATCCCTAGACATTTATTTATAGATAGTAGTTTTGAATCTCATGCTTATCAAGATAAGGCTTTTCCAATAGCAGCAGAGCAAACTATTTCGCATCCATACACTGTGGCTTTTCAGTCACAAGTATTAGAAGTAAAACCAAGCGAAAAAGTATTAGAAATAGGAACAGGTTCAGGATATCAAACCGCTGTTCTACTAGAATTGAAGGCTGATGTTTATTCTATAGAAAGGCAACTGGAGTTATTTAAAAAAACATCTTTATTCTTGCCTAAAATAGGATATAGAGCCAAGCGGTTAATTTTTGGAGATGGCTATAAAGGTTTGCCAGAAGAAGCTCCGTTTGATAAAATTATTGTAACAGCAGGGGCACCTTATGTACCCAAGGCTTTATTAGCACAATTAAAAGTAGGGGGAAGGTTACTAATTCCTGTTGGCGATAAAGTGCAAATGATGACGTTATTTATAAGAAAATCCCCTAAAGAGTTTGAAAAACACGAATTAGGTGATTTCAAATTTGTACCGATGCTGCAAGAAAAAAATTAACAATAAAATCCGCTACAAAAGCGGATTCATTGTGAATTTGAAGAAGACCATCTATTATCTATCTTATAGCAACAGAAGTTTCAGTATCTTGAAAGTTTAATAGATGGTCTTGTTTAATTTGTTTAGTGTTTGGAGTATTTGCAGCTAGACCACAAGGGCTTGTACTACCGCAAGAAGAAAACCCAATCATACTAACAACGCAAATTACAATAAATACTATATTTTTCATTTCTTAATGTTTTAAAGCCCTAAATGTACATATTTTTAATTAACTCGCTAGACTTTTTTTCTTTATCAATAACGTTAAAGTTAATCATTTTATTTTGAATGAGGCTAATTAAATCTTCAGATATAGGTTTTCCTTCGTCCCATTCAGTGATAGATAACCATTCTTGAATATCCTCTAATTGCTGTTCATATCGTTCAGCAAGTACCTGATCTATATTAGGAATTTGCTTAAAGTCTTTTGTAGTATCGTTGATGGTTTTTAGAACTTTTTTGACCTCCTCAGGGCTATTTTCTAAAACTTCATTTCTTACAGCAATTACAAAGCAAGGCCAAGGGGTAGGGCAATCTCCTAATCTTCTAAAGATACCGCTATCTACTAATGGCTTAGTTGTAAAATGTTCCCACATAAAATAATCTGCCTCTCCTTTTGTAAGGGCATCAATACCACCTTGCAAGTTTCCAACGACCTTAAAATTTAGCTTGTTAACATCCCAACCATGATTATGAGCATTTACAATGGCCATTAAATGAGAGCCAGATCCAAATCTGCTAATGGCTACGGTTGCATGTTCTAAATCTTGTATTTTTCTAAAAGAAGCTTTAGAGGATACGTGAATCCCCCAAATTAAAGGGCTTTTAACAAAGGTTTGCGTTATTTTAGAAGGGTTACCATTAATTATATCTTTAATAATACCTTCTGTTAGTACAATAGCGATATCTATCTCACCCCCTCGTAATGCTTTACACATGGCTCCAGTGCCTCCTGGAAAATCTTTCCAACGAAGATTGATATCGTTTTTTGTATATTCTTTATTTTTTAAGGTTAGATACCAAGGGTAATTAAAATGCTCTGGTACACCACCTACTTTTAAATGAATCATAGGTTTAATTTACTGTAAAAGTATATTCTTGATGATTAGTATTTTGTTGTGTATTAAAAGTTAAGGGGATATTATATGTTTTTTTTGGACAATCTACATATTCTTTATAGTTCATACTTATAGGGTAAAAAGATCCTACATTTATTTTATAAATACCTTTTTCTTTCAAAATCAGTCCTGCTTTGCAATATAGTGAATTTGAATCTTTTTTATATTCCAATCCGAGGTTGATATTTCCATCATAGGTTTGAACAGTTCCAAATGTACTTACTGTATGTGTTCCAAAGTTAATATCGCTAAAAGTATCAAAGTCATTTTTTAATTGTGTACGGATGTAAGGAAAAATACTACTATTAGCATTAATTTCTATATTATGAACAGCTCCATTAATATCTTTTAATGTATTAGGTATTTCTAAAGAAAGCCAAATTGTATCGTTTTGAGATAAGTTGGTATTAGATGTTACTTTAATAGCGATACTTTCAGTAGTTACAATTGCTGTTTGATTGTCGCAAAAAGGTTCTTGAGGGCAACTTGTAGCAAATGAAATTAGAGCTATCGAACATAAAAGGAAATAAGTATGTATTTTTTTCATACGATTTATTCCGCTAATTTATCAAGTGTATATTTAATCAAATCGGCAACTGTTTTACTTGGATTTTCACTAAAAGTACCGTTAGCTCTGTTGGCTATGATAGCATTCATAGAGGCAGCGTTGTGACCTAATAATTTTGCTAACCCATAAATAGCAGAAGTTTCCATTTCTAGGTTGGTTATTTTAGTGTTTTCAAAAACAAAACTATCTATTTTATGATTAAGATTAGGATTTTCAAGATCCAATCTTAATATGCGCCCTTGAGGTCCATAAAATCCACCAGCTGTAGCTGTCATACCTTTTTGAACTTTATCAGAAGATAATTTTGCCTCTAAAAAAGGGCTATTAGAAATAATAATAGGGCGTGCTTTCTTTTCACTCCAGTTCGTATGTGTTATAAAAGCATCTTCTATTTTAGGATGCGATATTTCATCTATTTGGTAAAAGTGAAGCATGCCATTAATATCAAGACCAAAAGAGCTTAATAAAAAGCTATCAACAGGCAAATCTGCTTGTAAAGATCCAGAAGTACCTATTCGAGTAATATTTAACTGTGTATGCTTGACTTTTACTTGTCGGGTATTTAAATCAATATTTACTAGAGCATCTAGTTCATTCAAAACAATATCTATATTATCAGGGCCTATTCCTGTAGAAATAACAGTAAGTCTCTTTCCTTTATAAGTTCCTGTTGTAGTTTTAAATTCGCGTTTTTGAGTAGTAAATTCAATAGTATCAAAATGTTTGGTAACTTTATCTACTCGATATTGATCTCCTACAAAGATAATATCCGTGGCAATATTTTCTGGTTTTAAATTCAGATGGTAGATGCTACCATCGGGGTTTAATATTAATTCAGAATTTTTAATATTCATTGTATGATTTGATTTTAGTAGCTAATTAAGGGTACGATCCGAAAAGGAAAGTAAAAGCTACATTTTTTCCCCCGCCAAGGTACAAAAAAATAAGAAGGTAGGTAATGTATAATTGTCTTGTTCTTTTTGTGTAAAAAAGTTTTAAAAACCTAGATATTTATCGGTTTCTAGGTTTTTGAAGAATAAATAATCGAATTTATTTATTTGGAGAATTCTATAGTACGTCCATTTAAGAGTTGTATAGGTCTATAGTTATGATCAGGAAGAGATTGATGCATTTTTTCAATTTGCATTTTTGAAACAGTTATAGGAGCTTTAAAAACGATCCAGTTTACTCCCTCCGTGCAAGGAGGAGTTGTTAGCGAACCTATATAATAGTAATAAGCGGTTTTTTTAGGAAGAATATTAGAAAGGTTGAATGATTTTCCTACCTCTTTGGATTCATTTTTTTTAAGAGGTAAGTAGCTTTCTAAAAAATCAAAAGGTAAACTTCCTTTCCCTTCCTGTGCCATAACAGCAAATACCAATAATTTTTTATCGGTACTTTCATGTACTAAATGGATGGCAATAGGAAATCGTACGCCATTAATAGTATGTTCTGAAGGCTCATGAAAATGAATTTGTTTTAAATAATAATGAGTTCCTCTAAAAGTATGATAATCTCCTTTCTCAAAGTTAAATTGTACAGAGTGTCCATTATTGATTACATCGTGAATTGCTATTTCTTTATTATAAGAATCGAATTGTAATTTATCTGAAATACTTTCTTTGGTATCTACACTAATGATATCAATAGGAGATTGGTTTTTTCCATTGCAATCAGGATAGTTTTTTTTCCAATTTTTAGAGGGGGTATTACCGTCATACCCCCAGTCGTGACTATTTGTATCCGTAGGAATGGCTTGTTTATGATTTGTATTGGCCTTTTTATCGTATTTGCAAGATGTAGCGAATACGAAAATAAAAATGATTAAGATTGGTTTTATTTTCATAATTAATAGTTATGATAGCGAGCTTTTGGGGCTTTTAAGTTTACATGTAAAATAAAGGTTCAGTGGTAAAAAAAATGCCAGAAATAAATAATTTCTGACATTTTTAAATGCTAACCTCCGACGCGTTTTACGTTAAAACCTTTATCTTTTAGTAATTGCATTATTTGATCTCTATAATCTCCTTGAATAATAATTTTATCCTCTTTAAAACTACCTCCAACACTAAACTTAGTTTTTATTTCTTTAGCTAGTTTTTTAAAATCACTAGTAGCTCCATGATACCCATCAATAATGGTAATAGGTTTCCCTTTTCGCTTTTCGTATTTACAAAGAAGTGGTGCTTCTTGTAACCAAATATCAGATTTTTCTTCAGGAGCTTCTTCTTGAAATTGATGATCAGGAAATAAGTTTTTCAGTTGATCTTTAAAATCCATTAGAATTATTTTTTTAAACCTAATTCACGTAAACGTTCATCTAGAAACTCACCAGCTGTAATATTTTCAAATTGCTTAGGATTATTTTCATCAATGCAATTCTCCAAAACATCTAATTTCATATCAGACACAGGGTGCATGAAAAAAGGTATTGAATAGCGCGAAGTTCCCCATAGTTCTTTAGGAGGGTTTGTTACTCTATGTATGGTTGATTTTAACTTATTATTACTATGGCGAGATAGCATATCTCCAACATTAATCATTAGTTCATCAGGTTCAGCAACAGCATCAATCCATTCTCCTTCATGGTTTTGTACCTGCAATCCTTTTCCTTGCGCTCCCATCAAAAGCGTAATTAAATTAATGTCTCCATGTGCAGCAGCTCTCTCAGCTCCTTTAGGTTCAGTTTCAATGGGAGGGTAATGGATAGGACGTAAAATACTATTTCCATTTTTGATGTAATTATCAAAATAAGTTTCCTCCAACCCTAAATGTAAAGCTAAAGAGCGCAATACATATTTTGCTGTTTTTTCTAACATTTGGTAAGTTCTTTTACCAACTTCATTAAATTTAGGTAACTCTTCTACTTCAACATTAGCAGGATATTCATTTGCATATTTTGAATCTGCATCTACATATTGCCCAAAGTGCCAGAACTCTTTTAAATCGCCTTCTTTTTTTCCTTTAGCGCTTTCTTTTCCAAAAGAAACATAACCGCGCTGTCCACCTATACCTGGTATTTCATATTTTTCTTTTACGTCAACAGGCAAGTCAAAAAAGTTTTTAATTTCTTTGTACAAACTATCAACCAATTCATTGTCTAAAAAGTGTCCTTTTAGAGCAACAAATCCTATATTTTCATAAGCATGACCAATTTCGTTGATGAATTTTTGTTTGCGTGCTTTATCGTCTGATAAAAAGTCAGCTAAATTTACACTTGGTATTTTTTTCATTGTTAATAACTTTAGTTAAAGAGGCTGTAAAGGTATTAAAAACAAGAGGATTTTATAAAATTACTTATTAACAAAAGGAATTAAGTAAGAAATAGTATAGTGAAAGCCAAAGCCTGTATTGCTTTCAAAAATTCTATTAAATCCAGGTGCATATAAGGATTTAAAGTTCGTAGGGTTGTTTACACTAGCCATTACTTTAAAAGAGCCACTAAAACTTACAAACAAATTTTTAAAAGTTTCTACTTTTATACCTAGTTGAAATTCAGCCCAATGAGCTGTAAGCTTTGAAGTTGCTCTTGGAGTGCTTATGTTGACAGAAGGAAAATAAGTGTTTCCTACATTAGGGGTATAATTGTTTAATGTTTGATCGAAAACACTGAGTCCATATCGGAGCCCGACATAAATTTCATTATTCATGTCTAGCCAATTTTTATAAGCATTATAATTAGCTCCTATTTTGACATAACTTCCTTTTGAAGTAAAATTAAAAAAATCTTCGGAGGTAGTTTCCTTTTCATACCCAACTTCCGAAGCAATATACCACGATTTAGAAATTCGATAATCACCTACAACCTCAAGTCCTCTATAGCTTTTATCAAAAACGCCAATGAAAGGTTTGCTGATATCAATACCAATACGCAATCCGTACCCAGTTTTGTATTGGATGGTGTCTTTTTGTTGTTTGGAGCTTAACTGTTGTTGGGAATAACTATTTACAAAAGCAAATAGTAAACAAAAATTAATGATATACTTTAACATGTGCAGCTGATTGATGGTTTATAGTAGTTAAGGTTTCTGGTGTAAAGGATTGAATCCATGTGTTTGTTGTTGAATTATTGGTAATGGCAACATTATTAAAAATAACCCTAAAGCCACAAGAACGAGAAACAAATTCCTCTTCTGTATTGTAAGTTATGGTGAACTGATTGCTTAAAAGTGTTCCTTTTGAAAGGTTATAGATGGTATTGTTACTTAAGGTATTTAAAGGAATAGCAATCGAATCGGTATTTTGATTTATAATGATACTATCTTTTTCTTTTGCCCACACATATAAAGAATCTACCTTTTTTAATGCAGTAGGATTTTCGGCATCATAAAATCTTAATATCAAATTAGGAGTAACAGGGTTTTTTGTACAAAAATCGTCTTTTTCACAAGAAACGATAAAAAATGTTGAGAGCAACAAGACTAATAAGCTAACTTTTTTCATGGATAGTGAATTTTTCAATTCTTAAAAGTAATTAATGGTATAGTCAGCAAATTACGACAAAAATATTCAAGTTTTATGCTAAAAAACAGCTAATATACTGAAATACTAAGCAAGCGAAAGTTACTTATTATAATAAAGCTGCTTTCTCCTTCCTTATTAAATGAAATGTCAAATTTGTCGTCTATGATTTTTATCATATTCTAAAGAGTTTATTTTGAGGTTCTTTGTAGAGAGAAATCTCAAATATAAAGCTCTTATGAAAATTACAAAGATTATTACAGTAGTACTTATGCTGATATGTGTGAATATGTATGGGCAGTTAGAAATTGATGCAGAGTTAAGGCCTCGTGTAGAGTATAGGCATGGATATAAAACGCTTTTTTCAGACAGCGATAACGCAGCGATGTTCGTATCACAAAGAACTCGATTAAAAACAATGTACAAAAAGGAAAAGCTAATTTTTTATGTTAGTCTCCAAGACGTAAGGGTTTGGGGAGATACACCTCAATTAAATGCAAAAGATAAAAATGGTTTAGGCCTACATCAGGTTTGGGCAGAGTTATTATTACATAAAAACTTTTCTTTAAAGTTAGGGCGTCAGGAAATAGACTATGATGATAGTAGAATATTTGGAAACGTAAATTGGTTGCAACAAGCAAGAAGTCATGATTTGGCATTATTTAAATATGAAAAAGAGAGATTTAAGTTTGATTTAGGATTAGGGTTTAATCAAGATGAAGAAAAGGTAGTAGGAACTAACTTAAAAACAAATACTTATAAAGCAATCCAATATGCTTGGTTGCATAAGGATTGGAATGGGTTTTCGGGAAGTCTTTTATTCTTAAATAATGGATTACAGTCTCCAAATGGATTAAAATATAGTCAAACTGTAGGAGCTCATTTGAATATAGATAGTAATTATTTTGATATTGCTACTAACTTGTATTACCAATTAGGAAAAGATGTGCTTGATAGAAAATTGAATGCTTATTTGTTAGGATTAGAAGCGAGCTATAGAGTAGGGGTTAAAGGAAAAATAGGATTAGGTGCAGAATTGCAAAGTGGAAATAATTCAAATACTTCAGTAGAAAACAATAATGCATTTACTCCTTTTTATGGAACGAATCATAAGTTTAATGGATTGATGGATTATTTTTATGTAGGAAACCATATAAATAATGTGGGATTATTGGATGTTTATTTGAAAGGTAATTTTAAGCTGTGTAACCAATCATCTTTGGCGATAGCCGTACATAATTTTTCAGCAGCTGAAAAGTTGAGCGATGATACAGCCAAACAATTAGGAACTGAAATTGATTTGATTTATGATTATAAGTTTACTAAAGATGTAGTAGTAAAAGTTGGCTATTCGCAAATGCTTGCGGCTAAAGGAATGGAGATTTTAAAAGGAAGCTCATATGATAACGTCAACAATTGGGTATGGGCAATGGTAACTGTTAAACCAAGACTATTTTCAACAAAATAAATTCTTTGAGTTATGGATGTGCTTATGAAAAGAACAGTAGCAGATTATGTTACGGAGAATATAAAAACAGCACATATTTTTAATAAATATGGAATACACTTTTGTTGCAAAGGAGAAGTAACTATTCAAGAAGTTTGTTCAGAACGAAATATAAATGTTATGGACTTAGAAAAAGAGCTACTAACAGTTGATCGAGTAAGTGACCTCATAGAGGATTATAATAAATGGGAACTAAATTTTTTAATGATTTATTTAAAAAATGTACACCATGTATGTCTTAGAGAAAACTTACACTTATTATCTCAAGCTATTGCAGAAATATTGGAGACACCCCAGCCTTTTCATAGGGAATTAAAAGCCATTGGAAAACAATTTGAATTGATGAAAATAAGGCTAAGTAAGATTATAGGTGAAGAAGAAGAGGGTGTTATTTCCTTTGATAAAGGAGTTGGTAGCATTGAAAAAAGAAAAACACCTGTTTTATGATAAAAATCTGTTAAGAAAGAAGCAGAAACTTTTAAAAAAAAATAGATATGTCCGGATAGTTATTGCTTTTGAGGCGATAACAAAATGGTGTAAAGAACATGAAGCAGTAAAGGTTTGTAAGAAATTAAGTGCACTATGTTTGAAATTGCAAGACATGGAATATGATTTGTACGAACACATTCATTTGAAAAACAATATTTTATATAAAAAAGTGCGTAGCTTACAAGAGGAAATACTTTTTGAGTTACATTATTAATATAAACAATACAAAGTTGAATTTTAATCGCGAAATATTACCTAATAAAAAATCTAGGTGGAGACGAATTGCAATTATTTTAATAGGAACACTTACTGGATTGGTTTTTTTTATGGCAAAAGAAGCTTCTTTGGTTTCTTATATGTCAGATGATCCATTGGCTTGTGTAAACTGCCATGTGATGACGCCTATGTACAATAGTTGGATGCATAGCTCTCATAGAGAGAGAGCTTCTTGTAATGATTGTCATGTTCCGCATGATAATGTATTCAACAAATATTTTTTTAAAGCAAAAGATGGACTATTTCATGCATCCGTATTTACAGCAAGAGCTGAACCAGAAGTGATGTTTATGAGAGCAGCTTCACAAGAAGTAGTACAAGATAATTGTATTAGATGTCATTTGCAGCAGGTTACCCAAACTAAATATGACGGATGGATAGAGAATCATAGAAAAAATAGAACAGCACGAAAGTGTTGGTCTTGTCATCAAGAATTGCCTCATGGAACAGTTCATGGTATTTCAACAATTAAAAATAATATTGCACCTATTCCTACAGATCCATTAGAAACAGTGGTTCCTAATTGGTTATATCAACAAATAAAAGACAAAAACTAATAGTATGAAAAATAAAGTATTATTTATAATAACGGTAATTGTAGTGTTTCTATTAGGCTTACTAGCTTCAAGTATTGTAAATAGAAAAAATGAAGCGAGGTACAAATATGTTCCTCAAGCAGAAATAGCGGAAAATGAACCAAGAAATGAAGAATGGGGGAAGAACTTCCCAGCAGAATATCAATCTTTTTTACAGACAGAGAAGAGTGATTTTGCATCTTTTCAAGGGGGGGCTAAAATGCGAGATATGTTAGAGGAAGATACGCGTTTGGTAGTACTTTGGGCAGGGTATGGTTTTTCTAAGGATTATAATCAAGGAAGAGGGCATCAATATGCTGTAAAGGATATTTATAATACGTTAAGAACAGGAGGTCCTATAGGAAAAGGAGATGGTCCAATGCCTGCTACTTGTTGGACCTGTAAGAGTCCGGATGTGCCAAGATTGATGAATGAAATAGGAATTGAAGCATTTTATAAAGGAAAGTGGGCAGATAAAGGAGAAGAAATTGTAAACCCTATCGGTTGTGCTGATTGTCATGATGC